>NZ_JBIATP010000002.1:481255-599772 GCF_042891915.1 Streptomyces sp. NPDC001848
CGACGGGGTCATCCCCGGGTACGGGGCGGTGGGGCGCAAGGGATAGGCCGACGGCAGGGCCGGGGCACACGGCGCGGCCCGCCGGCGCCGCAGCGGCCACGACCGGTGGGCGCCCGGCAGGGCCCTCACCGGGTGCCCGCTCGGGCTCACGCCGTCATCGGGCGGTCGTACGGCCCGATCGGCGCCGGCAGGCGTGACGTCCCGCCGGACAGCCGTCGGTCCACCGCCGCGGCCACGGCCCGTCCCTCCGCGATCGCCCATACGATCAGCGACTGCCCGCGCGCCGCGTCCCCGGCGGCGTACACACCAGCAACGCTCGTCTCGAAGTCCTCGTTCCGCGCGATCGTGCCACGTGCGTCGAGCGCGAGTCCGAGCTGCTCGATGAGCCCGTCCTTCCGGTCGGGTCCCGAGAACCCCAGAGCGAGCAGCACCAGGTCGGCGGGGAGCGTCCGCTCCGAGTCCGGCAGCGGGCGCCGACGCTCGTCCACCTCGACCAGGTGCAGCGCCCGGACATGCCCGTCCGCGTCTCCCGTGAAGCGGAGCGTGGACGCCGCGAACAGCCGTGCGTCCGCGTCCGCCGCCGGCGCCGTGCGCAGATCGCGTGCCTCCTCGTGCGCCGCGGACAACCGGTAGATCTTCGGATACGTCGGCCACGGCTCGGCGTCCTGGTTCCGCTCCGGCTCCGGCTGCGGATAGATGTCGAGCTGGGTCACGGACGCGGCCCGTTCGCGCACCGCCGTTCCCAGACAGTCCGCCCCGGTGTCCCCACCTCCCACGATCACCACATGCTTCCCGGCCGCCGACAGCGGTGAGACCTCCAGATCCCCCTCGCACACCCGGTCCGCCAGCGGCAGATACTCCATGGCCTGATGGATTCCGGCCAACTCGCGCCCAGGCACATCCAGTTCACGCCACGCCGTCGCACCGGTCGCGATCACCACGGCGTCGTACCGCGACCGCAGCTCCGCCGCCCCTATGTCCTTCCCTATGACCGTGGACGTACGGAACTTCGTCCCCTCCGCACGCATCTGCTCCAGCCGACGGTCCAGATGCCGCTTCTCCATCTTGAACGCTGGTATCCCGTACCGGAGCAGCCCGCCGATCCGGTCCGCCCGCTCGTAGACAGCCACCGTGTGTCCGGCCCGGGTGAGCTGCTGGGCCGCGGCGAGTCCCGCGGGCCCGGACCCGACGACCGCGACGGTGCGCCCCGACAGCCGCTCCGGCGGGCGCGGTGGCGCGAACCCCTCCTCCCAGGCCCGGTCGGCGATGGCCACCTCCACGTTCTTGATCGTGACCGCGGGCTGGTTGATGGCGAGCACGCAGCCCGCTTCGCAGGGAGCCGGGCACAACCGCCCCGTGAACTCGGGGAAGTTGTTCGTGGCGTGCAGTCGCTCGCTCGCCGCTCGCCAGTCCTCGCGCGAGACGAGGTCGTTCCACTCGGGGATCAGGTTCCCGAGCGGGCAGGCGTCGTGGCAGAACGGGATCCCGCAGTCCATGCAGCGGTTCGCCTGCCGGCTGATGATCGGCAGCAGCGCACCGGGGACGTACACCTCGTTCCAGTCCCGCACCCGTTCCTCGACCGGCCTCCGGGGCCATTCCTCGCGAGGTGTGGTCATGAAACCCTTGGGATCGGCCATCGCCGTCCCCCTTGCGTCCATACGGGATCGTTTCGTGCCACGATACGACGCCACAGTCCCGTGCGCGCCCCCGCCGTCCGGGCCCGCCGCGACGGCCGATGCCTCAGGTGAGGGCCAGGACGTACGACATCGCCGCGCCGGCCGCGGCGACCACCCGGACGTGGTTCCACAACGTCCACTCCCTGAGGTACGTACGCCAGTACACGGCCGTCTCGGGGGAGCCGGGGTCCATCCGCAGCAGCGTGCCGTTGCGGGGAACGTTCGCCACGGCGGTCACTCCGAAGACACCTATGAGATACAAGGCGCTGCCCACCAGCAGCGCCGCCTTGCCGTCGTCCGGCCAGAGCACGAACGTCACCACGGCGAGCACGGTGCACAGCACCGCCGCCCCCAGGAAAACGATCATGAACGCCGGTGTCATCGCGGCTCGGTTGATCGCGTTCATCGCGGCGACCCCCTGCGCCGGCGGCAGTGAGCCGAGCCCCTTCATCACGAAGGTGGAGAACGCACAGCACACCCCCGCCACCAGCCCGGCCGCGAGCACTCCGACCATGATCAGCACGAAGTAAGGCCCATCGATCATGTCAACTCCCCGCATTCCTTCCCCCACGCAGCCACCCCAGCCGCACCATCGGCCAGGCGCTCAGCCCGTCCGGCAGCATCCTGCGAAGCCCACACCGATCACGCAGCCTCCCGGAGCCTCCATTCCCGCAGTACCGTCTCCACACGCCCCGCGATGCGCCGCCGCGCCTCGGACCGCGCCACGCCGTCCATCAGCAGCTGGTCGTACGGCGTCTCCAGGTGCCGTACGGACGCCCGCACCGCTGCCGTGACCGCCTCCGGTGACAGGGCCCGCCCCGCCGCACTACGCCCGACCCGTCCGCTGCCGCGCACCGACGCATGCCCCGCGATGGCCCGCGCCCGCTCGGCCGGGCAGCCAGGAAACAGCCGCCGGATCTCCGCCGCGAACGCCTCCGCGAACCGTGCGTCCTCCGCCGCCCGCCGCCGCGTATCCCGCGCCCGCCGTCTGCGCCGCGCCTCCGCGTCCGCCAGGCACCGTTCCTCGGCCAGGGTGAGCGCCGCCTCCTCGACGAGCAGACCCTGGCGCTCGTACCGGCCATGGCGCCGGTTGAACCGCACCACCACCGCCGACAGGCCGCTCGCCTCCCGCGCCCGCCGGGTCAGCGCCGTATCACCCCGCGGCAGGAACACCAGATGGCCGAGATCCGCGCACTCCAGGCACCGCGGCGTCCCCTCCTCCAGCACCAGCAGCGGCAACGGTCCCTTCCGGCACTCGGCACAGTGCCGCCGCCTGAGCGGCTGGAAGACCAGAAGTGCGCGGTATGGCGGGGGAGTTGGGGTCGATGCCATATCCGTTTCCTTCCCCTCCCGTCCGGACGCCGACCGCAAGGGGCACCGTTCGCCCCCCCGGCTTTCTCCCGCCCCGCTCCCGCGGTGGCACCGTCGGCTCCGGCCCGGCTTCCGCGCTCCGCTCCCGGCCGGGGGCGGTACCGTCCGCCTACGACGAGCCGTGAAGAGGGCTCGCCGGCGTGGCGCGGCATCATGGGCCCTGTGCGACTCGAAGCGATCACCTGGGAACGGCTCGGCGACATCCTCGCCGACCGGCTGCTCGACCTGACGCCCGGCGACGGCAGCCCCTGGCCGCGCATCGCGTTCGACGGGGCCCCGGCCGCGCACCCCGGTGACCTCGCCCAGCGCGTGTCCGACGCCCTGCGTATACGTGGCCGGCCTTCGCTCGTCGTCGGTGCGGAGGGCTTTCTGCGGCCCGCGTCGGTCCGCCTCGAGCACGGCCGCCGGGACCTGGACTCCTACTATGACGGCTGGCTCGACACCGGCGCCCTGTGGCGCGAGGTCTTCGGCCCCCTCGAGCCCGGCGGCGACGGCCGCGTCCTGCCCGACCTCTGGGATCCGGTCACCGACCGCGCGACCCGCAGTCCCTACGTCCGCCTCCCGCCCAGTGGCCTGCTGCTGCTCCACGGCCCCCTCCTCCTTCGGCACTGGTTCCCCTTCGATCTCACCGTCCACCTGCTCCTCTCACCGGGCGCGCTCCGCCGCCGCACGCCCGAGTCGGACCACTGGACCCTGCCCGCCTTCGAGCGCTACGAGGCGGAGACGGACCCGGGCGCAGTCGCCGACGTGCTGATCCGCGCGGACGATCCACGCCACCCGGCCTGGAACGGCTGAGGACGGACGGTCGAGGAAGGACGGTCGTGGGCTTCTCGATCTGACCGCGGGTGCCGTCGGCACCGTTCCCCGCCCGAACCGCCGGCGCGCCCCTGCCGACCGGTCGCTCCAGGTGCGTGTTCCCGCAGGCCCGGCGAGAATTGAACTGCGCCGGGACCTGCGGTGCGTCCCGTGCCGCGCCGGCCGTCCGGCACCGGGAGGTACCCATGACCACCGCCGGAGACATCATGCACCGTGGTGCCCAATGGATCCCCGCCCACGAGACCCTGGATCGCGCCGCCCAACTGATGCGCGAACTCAACGTCGGTGCCCTGCCCATCAGCGACGAGAACGAGCGGCTCTGCGGCATTCTCACCGATCGCGACATCGTCGTCGGCTGCGTGGCCATGGGCCACGACCCCTCACACGTGACCGCGGGCGACCTGGCCAAGGGCACGCCGCGCTGGATCGACGCGGACGCCGATGTCGGCGAAGTGCTCCACGAGATGGAGGAGCACCAGATCCGCCGGCTTCCCGTCATCCACAACAAGCGCCTCGTCGGCATGATCAGCGAGTCCGACCTGGCGGAGCATCTGACGGATGACCAGCTCGCCACCTGGGTCGAGAGCGTCTACGCGAGGACGACCTCGCGTTGACCCGGCAACCCGGCCGGAGCCACTCCGGGGTCACAGCCAGTCGTTGCGCTTGAACCCCCGGTACAGCACCAGGCAGGCCACGGCTATCACGACGAGGACCAGCGGATAGCCGAATTTCCAGTGCAGCTCAGGCATGTACGCGAAGTTCATGCCGTAGACCCCGGTGACCATGGTGGGCACCGCGATCAGTGCGGCCCAAGCCGTGATCTTTCGCATGTCCTCGTTCTGCGCGACGCTCACCTGGGCGAGATGGGCCTGCAGGATCGAGTTGAGCAGCTCGTCGAACGCGGCTATCTGCTCGGTGGCACGCAGCAGATGGTCGGAGACGTCCCGGAAGTACGCCTGTATCTCGGGGGCGATCACCCCGATCGGCCGGGTGGCCAGCTCCTGGATGGGACGGTCCAACGGTGCCACCGCACGCTTCAGCTCCAGAAGTTCACGTTTGAGCTGGTAGACGCGTCCCGGATCCAGCCGCGCGCCGTTCTCCGCGAACACGTACGTCTCGACCTGGTCGATGTCCTTTTGGACGGCGTCCGTCACGCTGAGGTAGTCGTCCACCACATGGTCCGCGATCGCGTGCAGCACCGCGGCCGGCCCTTTCGCGAGCTGCTGGGGATTGGCCTCCAGTTCCTCGCGCAGCGGACCGAGCGAACCGTGCCTGCCGTGCCGCACCGTGATGACGAAGGCGGGACCGATGAACACCATGATCTCGCCGGTGTTCACCACCTCGCTCGTCGCCGTCAACTCCTGGTGCTCCACGTAGCAGACGGTCTTGAACACCGCGAACAGCGTGTCCCCGTACCACTCGAGCTTCGGACGCTGATGCGCCTCCACGGCGTCCTCGACCGCCAGCGGGTGCAGGTCGAAGAGTTCGGCGATGCCCGCGAACTCCTGGTCCGTCGGCTCGTGCAACCCCAGCCACACGAAACCGTCGTCCCTCTTCCGGACCCGCTCCACGGCCTCGACCAGATCGCCGGCTCCGGGAACGCGCACGCCGTCCTGATAGGTCACGCAGTTGACCACCGCGGAGCCCAGCGGCGACCGGGCGGGGTGGCTCAGATCGACACGCGTACGGCGCCGCCCCAACCGTGCCACCTTGCGGAGGCCGCCGACCTTGCCGAGACCGGTGACCTTCCGCAGATTCCCTGCCATGGACATCTGGATCTCCTTGCGTGGATCTCCTCGCGCCGCACTCTGCGCCGTCGCGAGCCAGTCTGCCAGTCCGCCGCGATCGCCGGAGAAGCCTGTGGAAGCAGAACATTCCGCTTCACCGCCCGGGTTGCCCGCCGCTTTGGGCCGGTCAGGGTGGGCCCTGCGGAGCGTCGCCCCGCACCGACCAGTACGTCGACTGTCATGATCTCCGCATGACGCACAACGACGGGTACCTCCTCGACAACCGGCAGACCGAGGCCGGCCTGCGTTTCGAGGCGTTGTCCACCCTCTTCGACCCCACGACCTTCCGCCACATCGAGGGGTTCGGCATCGGACTCGGCTGGCGGTGCTGGGAGGTCGGCGCCGGCGGTACCTCCGTGATCTCCTGGCTCGCCAAGAGGGTCGGCCCGACCGGGCAGGTCATCGCGACCGACATCGACACCTCGTGGGCCGCCCAGGCCGCGCAGCCTCCGATCGAGGTCCGTACTCACGACGTGGGCGGCGAAGAACCCCCTGGCGAGGACTTCGACCTGGTGCACGCCCGGCTTGTCCTCGTTCATGTCCCGGACAGGGACAGGGCGTTGCACTCCATGATCAAGGCGCTGCGCCCCGGCGGACGTCTCCTGGTGGAGGACGCCGACCCGGCGCTGCAGCCCCTGAGCTGCCCGGACGAGTACGGCCCCGAGCAGCGGCTCGCCAACCGCCTGCGCGAGGGCTTCCGCGCGTTGCTCGCCGAACGCGGCGCCGACCTCTCCTACGGCCGCGGGCTCCCGCGTCTGCTGCGGGAGGCGGGCCTCAGCCGTGTCGAGGCCGACGCCTACTTCCCCCTCACCTCGCCGGCCTGCGCCGCGCTCGAATCCGCGACGATCCGTCAGATCCGCGACCAGCTCGTCTCCGCCGGCCTCGCCACGGACGAGGACATCGATCGTCACCTGACCAACGTCGCCTCCGGCATGATGGACCTGGCGACCGCCCCGATGATCTCGGCGTGGGGCCGCAAGGAGTGAGCGCGAGGGGGAAGGGAGCGTCACCCGGTACCGCGGAACGTGCCGGAGGCTACCGCTCACCCCTCACCGGTCTCGCTCCCACTGTCTGCACCGCCATCGTCCCCGCCTCGCACCCTGCCGTCGCCGCCTCCTCCGGCTCGGCTCCCGCGAGCAGGGCCGCGAGGAACGCTCCGGTGAACGCGTCGCCCGCTCCCGTCGTGTCCCGAGGCGTGGCCGGGGCCGCCGGGATCCGGGCGGCGATCGCCCCCGACGAGGCCACCAGCGCACCTTTCGCTCCCTGCTTGGTGACCACCAGGGGAACATGGCGGCTCAGCTTGGCCGCCGCGTCCGCCGGGTCGGGCAGTCCGGTCAGCAGACACGCCTCGTCCCGGTTCGGCAGCAGCACGTCGACCCCCTCGGCGAACGCCAGGAACCGGTCCACACCCAGCTCGGTGAGGAACCCCACCGACGCCGGATCGAGGCTCACCGGCACTCCACGCGCGCGTGCCGCTTCGAGGACCAACGTCGCCAGCGCCCGGCTCGGCTCGGAGAACAGCAGATAGCCCGACAGATGCAGCCGTACGACACCGTCGAGCAGTTCGTCCGACCAGTCACCGGGGGCCAGCCGCAGCGACGCCCCGCTGTCCGTGAGGAACGTCCGCTCCGCCGAGGCGCCCGTGTCCACCAGACAGATCACCGTGCCCGTAGGGGCCTGGGGGTCGACGACCAGAAGCGGCCGTACGCCCGACTCCGTCAGCTCCCGCTCGTGCCAGGCGGCGGACTCGGCCCCGACGCGTGCGAGCAGCCGCACATCCGCACAACCCCACCGAGCCGCCCAGCACGCCACGTTCGCGCCTGCGCCACCGGGCAGCGTCCGGATGACGGCGGCCGTGTCCGTACCCGATGCCAGCGGTCCGAGGTGCCGTGCGACGACGTCCGTGACGACGTCCCCGACGACCAGCAGAGACCCGCTCACGCCCCCGCCCAGGCCGCCGCGATCCGTGCCGCAAGCCGCACGTTCCCGCGCACCGCCGCCAGATTGGCGCTGAGCGACGCGCCGCCGGTGTGCCGGACGAGATAGTCCAGCAGGAACGGTGTGACCGCCTGACCGGTGACCCCTTCCTCGCGGCACGCGGTCAGCGCCTCGGCGAGCACGCGTGCGTGAAGCTCCGGATCCAGCTGCTCCTCCTCCGGTACCGGATTGGCGACGATGAGCGCCGACCGGGGGGCACCGAGCGCGTCCTGCGCCCGCATGACCTCCGCGACCTGCCCGGGCGTGTGAAGCGTCCAGTCGACCGGATGGCCGGAGTCGGACAGGTAGAAGCCCGGGAAGCGGTCCGTGCGATATCCGGCGACCGCCACACCCAATGTCTCCAGACGCTGGAGTGTGGCAGGCACGTCCAGGATCGACTTCACGCCCGCGCACACCACGGTGATCCTGGTCCCCGCCAGCAGGCCCAGGTCGGCGGACTCGTCCTGGGTCACGGTCCACTCCCGGTGGACGCCGCCGAGCCCGCCCGTGGCGAACACCCGTACGCCCGCGAGAGAGGCCAGCAGTGCCGTGGCGGACACGGTCGTCGCCCCGCTGACGCCCGCCGCGACCGCAAGGGGAAGATCACGGTGGCCCAGTTTGCGGATCCCGTCCTCGTTCGCGACCCGCTCCACCTGGTCCTTGCCCAGGCCGACACGAGCCCGCCCGTCCAGCACCGCGATCGTCGCCGGTACGGCGCCCTCCTGTCGGACCACGTCCTCCAACTCCAGCGCGACCTGGAGATTGCGCGGGCGTGGCAGCCCGTGCGCGATGATCGTGGACTCCAGAGCCACCACCGGCCGACGGGCGGCGAGCGCCTCCCGTACCTCTTCCGACACCACCAGCACGCGCCTGCCTCCTGTCTCCGGGTCTTCCCTCATCTCTGGCGGGCGGCGCACCCGGTCAAACCCCTGGGAGGTGCGGGAGCCTGCGGCGTCGACCGGGGGCGGAACCACAGGAATCAGAACAGCGGTTCCGGAAGGACCCCCTCCAGCGCCAGCAGCTTCCGCTTGGTCTCCAGACCCCCTCCGAACCCACCGATGCCGCCCCCGCTCTCGACCACGCGGTGGCACGGCACCACCACCGGCAGCGGGTTCGATCCCATCGCCACACCCACGGCCTGGGCGGCGCCCGGCTGACCGACGCGGCCGGCCAGGTCGCCGTACCCCACCACCGTGCCGTAGGGCACGCCGGACGCCAGCTCGCGCAGCACCTGACGGTTGAAGCCGGTGATCAGCGACCAGTCCAGGGGCAGCGCGAAGTCCTGCAGCTCGCCTGCGAAGTACGCCGTCACCTGGCGTATCGCCTCCGCCAGCAGCGGTGAGCGGGCGTCCTCCACGGGCTGGGTCCCCAGCCGGGCCGCGAGCCGCTCCAGTGCCTTCTCACGCACGGCGTCCGTGGCGTGCAACACCACGTTCACCAGGCCCTCGCGTGTGGCCGCCAGCAGCAGGGGGCCGATGTCGGTGGTGAGGACGGTCCACACCAGCTGCTGCTCGTACTGCCCATGACTGTCCATGCGCTCACCGTACGGCGCCGCACTGACAACGGCCCCGGATCGCGGCCCGGGCGGCGCCGGTGCGCGGGTGCATCGCCGCTCACTGGGCGCTGATCGCGGTCTGCACCACGTCGGGCGCGTTCGTGATGATGCCGTCCACGCCGAAGCCGGACACCCGCCGGGCCGCCTCCGCCGTGTTGACGTCCCAGGCGAAGACCTTCATCGGCCGGTCGTGTGGTCCCTTGACGGCGTGGACCGCGGAGACGTAGCGGGCGGAGAGCTTCGTCTGCGTGGAGTTGATCTGGTCGGCGAACCGCGCGTACAGCGGCAGTTCCGTCAGCGGCGGCGTGCCCAGGTAGGCGGTGGTGATCCCTGGGCGCAGGTCGTGGACCATCCGCACACTGTCCGCGCTGAAACTCTGGACGATCAGGCGGTTCCTGAGGTGGTCCGCATCGAGCCACCCCTCGTTGCCGAGCAGCTTGAGGATCTGCCGCTCCAGTCCCGGGTACAGCTCCGGGTTCTTGATCTCCAGGAGCAGGTTCTGCTGGTTGAGCGAGACCCGCTCCATGTACTGCCGCAGCATCGGCACGCGCACGCCCGCGTACCGGGCGCCGAACCAGCTTCCCGCGTCCAGGTGTGCGATCTCCTCGGCGGTGAAGTCCTTCACCCGCCAGGGCGACCGGCCAGGAAACAGCTGCCTGACGTTCGTGGTGCGCTCCAGCGTGGCGTCGTGGATGACGACGAGCCGGCCGTCCCTGGTGCGCTGCACATCGTTCTCGACCCAGCTGAAGCCCATGTCGGCCGCCTTGTCGACGGCGGCCAGCGTGTTCTCCGGTGCGTACGCCGAGGCGCCGCGGTGAGCGATGACGACCGGGCTGTGATCGCTGGTGGCGCGGGCGTGCGGGGTGGGCAGTATGGCGACGCCGAGTCCGAAGAGGGCCATGATCGCGGCGGCGGCGACGCGCGTGTGCATGTTCACTCCTTGTGCCGGTTCGATTACGAACAGCACCAGGATGGCAGTACTGGGCCCGTGGCTCGGCCGCACGAAGGACACGGATGGACCAGGATTGCCCGACACTGGTCACAGGCGCCGCACAAGTGCGGGAGCGCCGTGATTCTTTGCCGGAAAATCGTTCGACCGTCCCGGTGAGGGTCATACTCTCTGCCTCAGCCCTGACCGTCGTCACGGCCTGGGGATGGGGGCTTTTTCCGGAATTCATGAACCATCAGGGTGGGAAGGGCAGCCGCGCATGCAGGGCACCGTCGACGGCTTCAGCTACGGACTCGTCACACCGGTGGTGGCGTACCTCATGGCCTGCCTCGGCGGCGCGCTCGGTCTGCGCTGCACCACCAGATCGATGCTGGTCGCCCAGTCCTGGCGGGCCGGCTGGCTCGCCCTGGGATCGGCCGCCATCGGGTCCGGCATTTGGACCATGCACTTCGTCGCCATGATGGGGTTCACCGTGAAGGAGACCCCGATCCACTACGACAAGGTGATCACCTTCGCGAGCCTCGGCGTCGCCATCGTCATGGTGGGGATCGGCGTCTTCATCGTGGGCTACCGGGGCGCGACCGGAGTGGCGCTCTTCACCGGCGGCACGATCACCGGCCTGGGCATCGCCTCGATGCACTATCTGGGCATGGCCGGGATGCGCCTGCACGGCGTACTCCAGTACAACACCCTCACCGTCGCCGCGTCCGTCGTCATAGCCGTCGTCGCCGCGACCGCCGCTCTGTGGGCCGCCGGACAGATCCGCGGATTCCTCTGGAGCATCGGCGCGAGCCTCGTCATGGGACTCGCCGTCAGCGGCATGCACTACACCGGAATGGCCGCCGTCAGCGTCCATCTGCACGGCGCCGCCGGCAGCCCGGGCGGCGACTCGCCCGCGGCCCTGCTCGCCCCCATGCTGATCGGCCCGCTCGTCTTCCTGGCCCTGGCCGGCGTCATCGTCCTCTTCGACCCCCTGATGGTCATGGGCCGGCCCCACTGGATCCCCGTCGAGCGCAAGCCCGGCGTACCGGCCCACCCCGAGCTCGCGCCCACGGGCACGGGACGCAGTCCGCTGTCCCGCTCCGGCCCGCGCGTCGGACACCGGGGCTCCCGTACCCCGCAGGACTGGTGACCGGCCCCCGTTGTCAGTGCGGGGTCGTACGGTGGATTCCATGCGGCCCGTTTCAAAGATCGAACGCACGGTGGCGCCCTTCGAGGTCGTCAGCCCCTACCGGCCGAGCGGTGACCAGCCCACGGCCATCGCCGACCTGGAAAAGCGCATTCGCGCAGGTGAGAAGGACGTCGTCCTGCTGGGCGCGACCGGCACCGGCAAGTCCGCCACCACCGCGTGGATGATCGAGCGGCTCCAGCGCCCCACCCTGGTGATGGCGCCGAACAAGACGCTGGCCGCCCAGCTGGCCAACGAGTTCCGCGAGCTGTTGCCGAACAACGCGGTCGAGTACTTCGTCTCGTACTACGACTACTACCAGCCCGAGGCGTACGTCCCGCAGTCGGACACCTACATCGAGAAGGACTCCTCGATCAACGAGGAGGTGGAGCGCCTGCGCCACTCCGCCACCAACTCGCTGCTCACCCGCCGTGACGTCGTCGTGGTCGCCTCCGTCTCCTGCATCTACGGTCTGGGTACTCCGCAGGAGTACGTGGACCGCATGGTCAGTCTGCGGGTCGGCGACGAGATCGACCGCGACGAACTGCTGCGCCGTTTCGTGGACATCCAGTACACGCGCAACGACATGGCGTTCGCACGCGGCACCTTCCGGGTGCGCGGCGACACCATCGAGATCTTCCCGGTGTACGAGGAGCTGGCCGTCCGGATCGAGATGTTCGGCGACGAGATCGAGGCCCTGTCCACCCTCCACCCGCTGACCGGCGAGGTCATCAGCGACGACCAGCAGCTGTACGTGTTTCCGGCCTCCCACTACATCGCCGGCCCCGAGCGTATGGAGCGGGCCATCAGAGGCATCGAGAAGGAGCTGGAGGAGCGCCTGGCCGAGCTGGAGAAGCAGGGCAAGCTCCTGGAAGCCCAGCGGCTGCGCATGCGCACGACGTACGACATCGAGATGCTCCGCCAGATCGGCACCTGCTCCGGCGTCGAGAACTACTCGATGCACTTCGACGCCCGCGAGCCCGGTTCCCCGCCGAACACCCTGCTGGACTACTTCCCGGAGGACTTCCTCCTCGTCATCGACGAGTCGCACGTCACCGTGCCGCAGATCGGCGCCATGTACGAGGGCGACGCCTCCCGCAAGCGCACTCTCGTCGAGCACGGCTTCCGGCTGCCCTCCGCCCTGGACAACCGACCGCTCAAGTGGGAGGAGTTCCAGGAGCGCATCGGCCAGACCGTGTACCTGTCGGCGACCCCGGGACCGTACGAGCTCTCCCGCTCGGACGGCGTCGTGGAGCAGATCATCCGCCCCACCGGCCTCGTCGACCCCGAAGTGGTGGTCAAGCCCACCGAGGGCCAGATCGACGACCTGGTGCACGAGATCCGCCAGCGCACCGAGAAGGACGAGCGCGTCCTCGTCACCACGCTCACCAAGAAGATGGCCGAGGACCTCACCGACTACTTCCTGGAGCTCGGCATCCAGGTGCGCTACCTGCACAGCGACGTCGACACCCTGCGCCGCGTCGAACTGCTGCGGGAGCTGCGGTCGGGCGAGTTCGACGTCCTCGTCGGCATCAACCTGCTCAGGGAGGGCCTCGACCTCCCGGAGGTCTCCCTGGTGGCGATCCTCGACGCCGACAAGGAGGGCTTCCTGCGCTCGGGCACCTCGCTCATCCAGACCATCGGCCGCGCGGCGCGCAACGTCTCCGGCCAGGTCCACATGTACGCCGACAAGATCACACCGGCGATGGAGAAGGCCATCGAGGAGACCAACCGCCGCCGGGAGAAGCAGATCGCGTACAACACGGCGAACGGCATCGACCCGCAGCCGCTCCGCAAGAAGATCAACGACATCGTGGCGCAGATCGCCCGCGAGGATGTCGACACGGAACAGCTGCTGGGCACGGGCTACCGCAGGACGAAGGACGGCAAGGGCACCAAGAGCCCGGTGCCCGCACTCGCCAACCACGCCGTCAAGGGGGCCAAGCCGGCCAAGGGCAAGGCGAAGGCCAAGGAGACGGTCCCCACCGACCGCCCGGCCGCCGAACTCGCCGGGCAGATCGAGGAGCTGACCGAACGGATGCGGGCCGCCGCCGCGGATCTGCAGTTCGAGATCGCGGCCCGGCTGCGCGACGAAGTGTCCGAGATGAAGAAGGAACTGCGTCAGATGAGGGAGGCGGGCCTGGCCTGACGTCCCCGCCACCGTGCCGGTCCCGGCACACGCGCGGTGTGTTGCAAGACCGACACAAAGCGCGAGCCGGGGCTCGGCACTGTCAGTGCCGCTGCGTAGGGTTTTGACATCCGCCAAGTCCGCGGCCAACAGGGGACGCTCGAGAGGGGAACAGCGCGTGACCGTCAACTTGACCAAGGGTCAGGCCATCAGTCTGCAGAAGAACGACGGAGGCACGCTGACCGCGGTGCGCATGGGGCTCGGCTGGCAGGCCGCACCCCGGCGCGGGCTGTTCGGTTCGCGCACCCGGGAGATCGACCTCGACGCGTCCGCGGTCCTGTTCGCGGACAAGCAGCCGGTGGACGTGGTCTTCTTCCGCCACCTCGTGAGCGACGACGGATCCGTCCGGCACACCGGCGACAACCTCGTGGGCGGTGCGGGCCAGGGTGGCGACGACGAGGCGATCCTCGTCGACCTGCAACGCGTCCCGGTCCACATCGACCAGATCGTCTTCACCGTGAACTCCTTCACGGGCCAGACGTTCCAGGAAGTGCAGAACGCGTTCTGCCGTCTCGTCGACGAGACCAACGGCCAGGAACTGGCGCGTTACACGCTCGCTGGCGGCGGTGCCTACACCGCGCAGATCATGGCGAAGGTGCACCGTGCGGGCGGGGGGTGGACGATGACGGCTCTCGGCACCCCGGCCAACGGCCGGACCTTCCAGGACCTCATGCCGACGATCCTGCCCCACCTGTAGGCGGCCGGACGCCCGGCACACGAAGCGACGCAGGGGGACGAGGCGATGACGGCCGAGCTGGTCCGGGGGCAGAACCGTCAACTTCCCCAGGTCCGACTTGAGGTTCGGGTGTCGGCCGGCACGCCGATCGTGGCCGGGGCGACGCTCAGCGACGAGCAGGGCAGGGTGCCCGGCACCGAGTGGGTGGCCCATCCGGGCAAGCCCGTCCTGCGGGGCCTGGAGGTTTCCGGGCAGGCGGCAGCCGACCACCGCCTCGCCTTCGACCTGGATGCCCTGCCGGAGAGCGTGCACCGGGTCACCGTGCTGCTGGCCCTGCCGACCGGCATCGGCGGCCCAGTGCGGTTCGGCGCCGTCGCCGCCCCCTTCGTCGCGGTTACCGGCCTCGACGGCTCCCAGGTCGCCACCTACAGCATCACCGGCCTGGACTCCGAGTCCGCCGTCATCGCACTGGAGCTCTACCGCAGGCAGGGGAGCTGGAAGGTGCGTGCGGTCGGCCAGGGATACGCGGGCGGGCTCGCCGCACTCTTCATGGACCAGGGCCTGCCCGAGGCCCGGCAGCTCGCGGACAGCATCAACGAAGCGGTGGTCCGGGGCCTGGCCCGCTCGGTGGCCCCGCCTCCGCCGCGTCCGCCGGGGGGCGACCGCGCACGGCGGACGACCGCCCCGGCGCCTCCCCAGGGGCCGCCCGGCACCATGGCGCCGGCGCAGCACCAGGGGCCTCCCGGCCTACCGCAGCAAGGGCGCCCGTACGACATCACCGACGCACCGGTTCCCGTCGCACAACCCGCCCTCGGCGGGCCCGTCGACCAGCACCCCGGTCGGCATACGGCACCCCCGCCCGCCGCGCCGGCCGGCCAGGCCGCGCAGCCGATCGCCGGCGACGCGACCGGCTGGTCCATGGAGGAGCGCCTGTACAACCAGGTGTGGGGCATGTTCGAGGACCTGGCGCGTACGGTGGCCGCCTACCGAAGCGCCGTCGACTTCGCCGACTCGCGCCTGGAGAAGGAGCTGGACGAGGCCCTGGCCGATCCGCGCGCCCGCCTCGGCCGACAGGGCGACGCCGCACGCGACGCGGCGCAGGCCAGGCACGCCCACCTCGTCAACCAGGCGAGAGCCGCGCTCGATCGGGACCTCACCCAGCTCATCGCCGAGTCCGACGTCGTCGAACCCGCGCTGCCTCCGGCGTTCGCACGCTGGGACAGCCCGGTCTGGCAGGGCTACCGGGTACCTACAGAGATCCCCATGGCCGTGCGCCTCGGCGACCTGCACCTGCCGGAGAGCGAGAGCCTCCACATCCCCATGCTCGTCAGGCTGCCTCTGGAACGCGGCCTGTGGATCGACAGTGGACGTTCCGGATCCCCCGACCCGCTCGTGGACCCGGACGAGCTGCGCCGCCTCGCCATGGACGTGGCGGTCGCACACGCCTCCCGACTGCTTGCCGTGTATCCGCCTGGAGCGTTCGCGGTGCACGTCATCGACCCGGCGGGCTCGGGCGCTCCGGCGCTCGCGCCCCTCGTCCGCTCCGGGGTGCTCGCCACGGCGCCCGCGGTCGGCGCCGCGGGGGTGGCCGACGCGCTGACCCGGCTCACCCAACGCGTCGACCTGGTGCAGATGGCGGTACGGGGCGGCGCGTCCGACTCCCTGCCGCCCGGGGTCGACACGGCCCGGCAACTGCTGGTCGTCAACGACTTCCCGCACGGCTTCGACGACCGGGCCGTGAACCAGCTGCGCTACCTGGCGGACGAAGGTCCCGACGTCGGTGTCCATCTGATGATGGTGGCCGACCGGGAGGACGCCGCCGCCTACGGGCCGCTGCTCGACCCGCTCTGGCGTTCACTGCTGCGAGTCACCCCCGCGCCCGACGACCACCTCGCGGACCCCTGGGTCGGCCACGCCTGGACCTACGAGCCGCCTCGTCTGCCGAAGGGCAGCCAGGTGCTCGGTCGAGTGCTCACCCAGGTCGCCGAGGCCCGTCGCTCCTGGAACGGCTGAGGCGTCCCCCTCCGCCGTGCGTGGGGGGCGCTTGACCAGTGGCTTTGACCTTTCTTTTGCCAATCGCTTTACCTTTCCTTGGTGATTCGGGTACTGTTGGTGACACGGAGGGGAGTACTCCTTCTCTGCTGCGGCGCACCCGTCAGTACGGATCAGGCCGGATCCCGGGGCGTCGGCCCACTGCACAGGCCGTATCACGTGCCTCTGCTCGTGGGTGGAAGAGACCTCCGGTGGCGACGACGCCGACATGAGCCGTGACGTACGTACTGCCGGAGGCGCAGTGGATGTTTCGATGACCCTGTGGGTCCTGACGGTCCTGGGCCTTGCCGCCCTGATCGCCGCCGACTTCTTCATCGGCCGCAAGCCGCACGACGTATCGATCAAGGAAGCCGGGATCTGGACGGTCGTCTGGATCGCTCTCGCGTGTCTGTTCGGGCTCGGCCTGCTCGTCTTCGGTGGTGGCCGGCCCGCCGGAGAGTTCTTCGCCGGCTTCATCACCGAGAAGTCGCTGAGTGTCGACAACCTCTTCGTCTTCGTCCTGATCATGGCGAAGTTCGCGGTCCCGTCGCGCTACCAGCAGCGTGTACTCCTTGTCGGTGTGCTCATAGCCCTGGTCCTGCGGGCGGTCTTCATCGCCGCGGGTGCCGCGATCATCGCGTCCTTCTCCTGGGTCTTCTACCTCTTCGGCGCGTTCCTGATATGGACCGCCTGGAAGCTGATCCAGGAGGCCAGGGCCGACGAGGAGGACGAGGAGTATGAGGAGAACAAGCTGCTGAAGGCCGCCGAGCGCCGCTTCGGCGTAGCCGACCGGTACCACGGCACCCAGCTGTGGATACGGCAGAACGGCAAGCGGGTCATGACGCCGATGCTCGTCGTGATGCTCGCGATCGGCACCACCGACGTACTGTTCGCCCTCGACTCCATCCCGGCGATCTTCGGCCTGACGCAGGACCCGTACATCGTCTTCACGGCCAACGCGTTCGCGCTGATGGGTCTCAGGCAGCTGTACTTCCTCATCGGTGGCCTGCTCAAGAAGCTGGTCCACCTGTCCTACGGCCTGTCGATCATCCTGGGCTTCATCGGCGTCAAGCTGGTGCTGCACGCGCTCCACGAGTCCGGGGTCCACGTCCCCGAGATCTCCATCCCGGTCTCCCTCGGCGTGATCTGTACCGTCCTGATCGTCACCACGGTCACCAGCCTGATGGCCTCCCGGAAGCAGGAGGCGGCGGCTGACACGACGCACAAGGCCACTCAGAGCACTGCAGAGGACAGCGTCGACGCCTGACGCGCCCCGGCCGACACGGCCGACACGGCCGACACGGCCGACACGGCCGGCAGGGGTGCCCGGCACCTTGCCGGGCACCCCTCGGACAGGCAGGCGCCGGAATGCGCGGGAGGCGTCCGTCTGGTGCTCTTCGCGGCGTTCCTGGAGTTGGCGATCAGCCCGTCGCGGGTTCCGTCACGGCGAGCGGAACCGGGCGGGTCTCCGGGAGCAGCGCGAAGCACCCCAGGCTGAGGAGGGCCACGGCCGTCAGGTAGGCGCCGACACCCCAGGGCACCCGGCCCCCGCGCTCGGCCAGCGTGGTGGCCACGATCGGGGTGAGGGCGCCGCCGAGCACGCCGCCCAGGTTGTAGCCCACGGCCGCGCCCGTACAGCGCACCCGGGGCTCGAACAACTCCGGCAGATACGCGGCGATCACGGCGAGCATGGTGATGAGGGCGAGCGCCGCCCCCAGGAAACCCAGGAACATCAGCAGCGGCTCGCCCGTGGCGAGCAACGCGACCATGGGGAACATCCACAGCGCGGTGCCGGCACAGCCCGTCAGACACAGTGGACGCCGCCCGTAGCGGTCACCCAGGAGAGCGAACAGAGGGGTCAGGATCCCCTGCACCACGACGGTGGCCATGACGCAGACCAGCATGACGGTGCGGCTCACGCCGAGCCGCACCGTCGCATACGCCAGGGACCAGGTCGTCATGGTGTAGAAGACCGCGAACCCGATCGCGAGTGCGCCGGCCGTCAGCAGGACGAGCCGCCAGTGGCGGCGCACGACCTCGACGAGCGGCACGCGCGCGTGGTCGTCGATGCCCAGGAAGAGGGGGCTCTCGGTGAGCGCGCCCCGCAGCCACAGACCTGCCGTCGCGAGCACCCCGGCGGCCCAGAAGGGAATCCGCCACCCCCAGGAGGCGAACTGCGCGTCCGACAGTGTCGCCGACAGCCCCAGCATCACGCCATTGGCCAGCACGAAGCCCAGCGACGGGCCGATCTGCGGAAAGCTGGACCACAGCACGCGCCGCCCGGCGGGCGCGTGCTCCGCGGTCAGCAGCACCGCACCGCCCCACTCCCCGCCCAGCCCGAGTCCCTGGAGGAAGCGCAGCACCAGGAGGAGCACGGGAGCGGCCGTGCCGATGGCCTCGTACGTCGGAAGACATCCGACCGCCACCGTCGCCGTGCCGGTCAGCATCAGGGAGGCGATGAGCACCGGCCGCCTCCCGCGCCGGTCCCCGATGTGCCCGAACAGCACCGAGCCCAGCGGCCGCGCCACGAAGCCGGCCCCGAAGGTCCCGAAGGCCGCCAGTGTGCCCGCCACCGGTGAGAACGTCGGGAAGAACAGAGGGCCGAGGACCAGGGCGGCCGCGGTCCCGTAGACGAAGAAGTCGTAGAACTCGACGGCGGTTCCGGCGAGCGAGGCGGCCGCGAGCCGGAGCATGGACGGAGCGCTTACGTTGCGTGCATCGTGCATGCTTGGTCAACTACCCACCGTGACCTTCGGCTACGGGGGCGCGCGGGGGCTCGGCGCCGCGACGGATGGGGCGGGCGTACGCCCGAGCGAACGGCGCGGTCAGCCGGTGACGGTGATGCGCCAGGCGGGACCCTCCGCGCGCACGGTTCCTGGCCGGCTCACCCCGCACCGGGCCGGGCATGCGCTCGAAGCGTCGTGATAGACCGGGGGCTGATCAGCGGTCCGCCAAGGACCGGAAGCCCCGAACGGACCGGAGGAACCGTGCCCCGCACCCTCGCCGACGCCCCGATCATGATCCTCAACGGCCCCAACCTGAACCTGCTCGGGCAGCGCCAGCCGGAGATCTACGGCTCCGACACGCTCGCGGACGTCGAGGCGCTGTGCGTGAAGGCGGCGGCCGCCTACGGCGGCACGGTCGACTTCCGGCAGTCCAACCACGAGGGCGAGCTGGTGGAGTGGATCCACGAGGCACGCCTGAACCACGCCGGGATCGTGATCAACCCGGCCGCCTACTCGCACACCTCCGTCGCGATCCTCGATGCCCTCAACACCTGTGACGGGCTGCCGGTGGTGGAGGTCCACATCTCCAACATCCACCAGCGTGAGCAGTTCCGGCACCACTCCTACGTGTCCCTGAGGGCCGACGGGGTCATCGCCGGATGCGGGGTGCAGGGGTACGCGTTCGCGGTGGAGCGGGTCGCGACGCTCGCGGGGGCGGGGCGGACCCAGGTGTGACGCAGGTGTGGTGGGGCTGCGTCAGAGCCGCCCCGCCTCCACGATCCGGTGCAGGAAGCGCCGTGTGCGCTCCTGCCGCGGATCGCCGAAGACCTGCTCGGCCGTCCCGCGCTCCAGGACCACGCCGCCGTCCAGGAAACAGACCTGGTCGGCCACCTCGCGGGCGAAGCCCATCTCGTGGGTGGCGAGCACCATGGTCATGCCGTCGTCCTTCAAGTCCCGCACGACGCTGAGGACCTCGCCGACGAGTTCCGGGTCGAGGGCCGCGGTGATCTCGTCCAGGAGCAGCAGCCGGGGGCGTACGGCGAGCGCCCGCACGATCGCGACGCGCTGCTGCTGGCCGCCGCTGAGCCGGTCCGGGTACTCGGTCGCCTTGGCAGCGAGTCCCAGCCGTTCCAGCAACTCGTGGGCATGCTCCTCGGCGGTCGCCCGGCCCACGCCGTGCACCCGGCGCGGGGCAAGCGTGATGTTCTCCAGCACGGTCATGTGCGGAAAGAGGTTGTACGCCTGGAAGACGACACCGATCCGGCGGCGTACGGCGTCCTGGTCGACGCGCGGGTCGGTGATCTCCTCGCCATCCAGCCAGATGGCGCCGTCGTCGATCTCCTCCAGGAGGTTCGCGCAGCGCAGCAGCGTCGACTTGCCCGAGCCGGACGCGCCGATCAGGGCCGTCACCGTGTGCGGGGCGACCTCCAGATCCACATTCCGCAGCACGACCGCGTCGCCGAAGGTCTTGCGGACGGACTCCATGCGCAGCACGGGGGTGCCACCCGGCGTACCAGGTGCGGCGTCGGACTTCTCGAGTGTCTCGCTCACAGGTTCCCTCCCTGCGCCCGCTGCCGGTCCATCCGGGCGGTCACCCAGTCCGTGAAGCGGGTCATCGGGATGGTCAGCGCCACGAAGACCAGCCCCGCGACGATGTACGGCGTGTAGTTGAGGCTCCGGCCCACGATGATGTCGGAGGCCCGGACGGCGTCCACCGCACCGCCGATCGAGACCAGCCCGGTGTCCTTCTGGAGCGACACCAGATCGTTGAGCAGGGGCGGCACCTGGCGGCGTACGGCCTGCGGGAGCACCACGTGGCGCAGCGCCTGCCGGTTCGTCAGGCCGAGGGAGCGGGCCGCGGCGCGCTGCGAGGGGTGGACGGACTCGATGCCGGCTCGGAACACCTCGGCCACGTACGCCGAGTAGGTGAGCGTGAGCGCCGTCCCACCGAGCAGCACCGGGTCGACGGTCACGCCCTGCAGCCGTAGCGCGGGCACGCCCAGGACCACGATCATCAGGTTGATGATCAGGGGCAGCCCGCGGAAGAAGTCCGTGTACGCGGCGGAAAGGACGCGCAGCGGGAAGAACACCGGCCCGCGCAGCGTGCGGGCGACGGCGATCAGCATGCCGAGGACGAGGACCGCGACGCCGCACACCAGCAGCAGACGCACGTTGAGCCACAGCCCGTCCAGCACCTTCGGGAGCGCCTCGCGCGCGTACTGCGCGTTGAAAAACGTCTCCTTGGTGCGCGGCCAGCCGGGCGCGTTGACGACGATCAGGTAGACGACGGCCGCGGTGACGAGCGTCGAGAGCGCCGCGATCGCGGTGGCGCGCCGGGCACGGGCGCGCTTGTGGCGCTCGCGCTCGATCCGCCGCCGCGAGGGGACGTACGCGTCGTCCCCGCCGGGCCGGACGCCCGTTTCCGGCATGTCGGCTTCGCCGGAGCTCTCTCCGGACTCCTCCCTGATGACGCTCACTTGAGCACCGGCGCGTCGACGGCGTCGGACAGCCACTGCTTCTCCAGCTTCGCCAGGGTGCCGTCCTTGCGCAGGGCGTTCACTGCGGAGCTCACGCACGGCGTGAGGGCGCTGCCCTTGTCCAGGACGAGCCCGAACTGCTCGGGCGTGCCACCCTGGTTCTCGAACTGGCCGACGATCTTCGCGTCGGTCACCTCGGCCGCGGTGATGTAGAAGGCGGTGGGCAGGTCGGTGACGATGGCGTCCACCTGACCGTTCTTCAGGGCGGACTTGGCCTGGTCGTTCTTGGCGTACGCGGCCGGCTGCTGCTTCGGCTTCACCACGTTGGTGATGTAGTCGAGGCTGGTCGTCCCCACCTGGGCACCCAGCTTGACGTCCTTCAGGTCCGCGATGCTCCTCGCCTTCGCGGCCTTGGAACCCTTAAGGGCGATGACGGCCTGGCGGACGTCGTAGTAGCCGGAGGAGAAGTCCACGGCCTTCTTGCGCTCGGCACTGATCGACACCTGGTTGATGTCGAAGTCGAAGGTCTTCTCCCCCGGCGCGAAGGCCTTGTTGAAGGGAACGGCCTGCCACACGACGGCGCTCTTGCCGTAACCCAGCTGCTGCGCCACGGCGTAGGCGACCGAGGACTCGAACCCCTTGCCGTTGGACGGCTTGTCGTCCTTGAACCAGGGCTCGTAGGCGGGCTCGTCGGTCGCGATCGTCAGCTTTCCGGACGCCTTCGTGGCCAACTTGCCCTTCGCGCAGGTCGCGGCACTCGTCCCGGAAGCCTTGGCGGTAGCGCTCTCCTCCGGCTGCGGGGCACAGCCCACGGCGAGGGCGAGCAGGGCGACGGTGGCGCCGGACACGGCGCGGCGCAGGGCGCGTTGGGCGAGGTGCATGGCGGGAGACTGGCAGCGCAACGCCTGCTTGTCGAGGTCAGATCAGCAACTGTCCGCATAGTGGGAACGGGTGTTGCGTTTCTGTGAACACTCGGGCGGAGTGCGGGCGGGGCCGCCGGTCGAGGGCGGGGATCGGGGGACCGGCGGCCCGTCACCGCGCAGGAGCCGTCATCCTGTGCGGGGCTGCTTCCAGTGGACTGCACCAGCACGCGCGCGGGGAGCGCGCGCGGGGGACCAGCGTGTGCGAACGGTTCACACGGGGCGCGTGCGCCCGGCTGTCACGCCCGGCGCACAGTAGGCTGCGCCGTTCACCATCCCCGCGCGTGCCACTCCGGCAGGTGCGGGCGCTCGTCGCCCAGCGTGGTGTCGTTTCCGTGTCCGGGGTAGACCCAGGTCTCGTCCGGCAGCGCGTCGAAGATCTTCGTCTCGACATCGTGGATCAGGCTGGCGAAGGCCTTCGGGTCCTTGTGTGTGTTGCCCACACCGCCAGGGAAGAGGCAGTCACCGGTGAACACGTGCGGGTGACCGTGTGGGTCGTCGTAGACCAGGGCGATCGAGCCGGGCGTGTGGCCCACCAGGTGGCGCGCGGTGAGTTCCACGCGCCCTACCCGGATCGTGTCGCCGTCGTCGACCAGGACGTCCGTCGGCACGGGGATGCCCTCGGCGTCGTCCCGGCCCGCGTACGTGCGCGCACCCGTGGCCGCCACGACCTCGGCCAGCGCCTGCCAGTGGTCGGCGTGCCGGTGGGTGGTGACGACGGACGCGATGCCGTCGTCACCGATCATGCCGAGGAGCGTCCTGGCGTCGCTGGCCGCGTCGATCAGCAACTGCTCGTCGGTGGCGCGGCAGCGCAGCAGATAGGCGTTGTTGTCCATCGGGCCGACCGCGATCTTGGTGATCATCAGGTCCTTCAGCTCGTGCACATCCGCCGGGCCGCCGACCGTCACCTCTCCGCTGTACGTCATGTCCGCAGCCTATAGCGGCGAGCGGGCCGGTGGCCGTCCGAGACCTACAGCGGCGGAAGCGTCGGCAGCGGTCCTCCCTCGGCGGTGAGAGAGGACCCGTCGCGACGGCCGGAGAGCCAGCCGAGCAGGTCGGGTGCGGGGCCCCGTACGGTGACCTCGGGCTCGGCCGCCTCCCGGCCCGTGCTCCACGCGCGCGTGCCGTCGGTGACACGCGTGGGCGGTACCTCGGGGTGCCGTGTGAACCGCTCCGTGAGGAAGTCGATCTCCCGCTCGACGAACTCCGCCGGCAGGTTCTCCAGCTCGTACCCGATTCCGAGATCGACATGGTGCAGTTCCACCTCGACCCAGCGCCTGAACGGCACCCGGGCCGCGGAGTCGGTGACCCCGTTGCGCAGCTCGACCGTGCGCGACCAGTCCGCGGGCGCTGCCCCCGCCTCCTGGAAACGCGCCTCGCCCGCACGCAGGTCGGCGAGCTGGACGTCCACAGGCCGCGGGGCGTCCCGTTCGATGTCGGCGTCCCGGGCCTCGGCCGAGGCGTACATGGGACGCCCCTGCAGCACGTTCACGAGGGCGTCCGCGTTGCGGGCGAGGTGGGCGAGGACATGGCCGCGGCTCCAGCCGGGCAGCCGTGACGGTTCGGCCACAGCGGCGTTGTCCAGTTCGGCGGCTGCGGTGAGCAGTCGCTCGGTCGCGTCATGTACAGACGCCAGGTCGCGGGCGTGATCCATCATGACGCCGACCCTAGCCCCGCCACTCCTTCGGGTGAAGGAGGCGGCCCCGGCCCGCAAATCGAATGCACGTGCTATATGGTCGAGTCCGGCGTCGGGCATGCTGGATGGCCCGGGATTGTTGTGAACCCTGGAATCCGACCGGCGTTGTCAGTGGCTCCCCCTAGTCTGGGAAAGCGGGGGCCTCGCCCCTGTCGCTTCTCTCAAGAAAGGTGCGGACCGGCGTGGCCGACCGTCTCATCGTCCGTGGCGCGCGCGAGCACAACCTGAAGAATGTCTCGCTCGACCTGCCACGCGACGCGCTCATCGTCTTCACGGGCCTGTCGGGGTCGGGCAAGTCCTCGCTGGCCTTCGACACCATCTTCGCCGAGGGCCAGCGCCGTTACGTGGAGTCGCTGTCCTCGTACGCCCGGCAGTTCCTCGGGCAGATGGACAAGCCGGATGTCGACTTCATCGAGGGCCTCTCGCCGGCCGTCTCGATCGACCAGAAGTCGACCTCGCGCAACCCCCGCTCGACGGTCGGCACGATCACCGAGGTCTACGACTACCTGCGGCTGCTCTTCGCGCGGATCGGCAAGCCGCACTGCCCCGAGTGCGGCCGCCCGATCTCGCGCCAGTCCCCGCAGGCCATCGTCGACAAGGTCCTGGAGCTGCCGGAGGGGAGCCGCTTCCAGGTGCTCTCGCCGCTGGTGCGCGAGCGCAAGGGCGAGTTCGTCGACCTCTTCGCCGATCTCCAGACGAAGGGCTACAGCCGTGCCCGGGTGGACGGCGAGACGATCCAGCTGTCCAGCCCGCCCACGCTGAAGAAGCAGGAGAAACACACCATCGAGGTGGTCGTCGACCGCCTCACGGTCAAGGACTCCGCCAAGCGCCGGCTCACCGACTCCGTGGAGACCGCGCTCGGCCTGTCGGGCGGCATGGTCGTGCTCGACTTCGTCGACCTCCCCGAGGACGACCCCGAGCGCGAGCGCATGTACTCGGAGCACCTGTACTGCCCGTACGACGACCTGTCCTTCGAGGAGCTCGAGCCCCGCTCCTTCTCCTTCAACTCGCCTTTCGGCGCCTGCCCCGAGTGCACCGGCATCGGCACGCGCATGGAGGTCGATCCCGAGCTGATCGTCCCCGACGAGGAGAAGACGCTCGACGAGGGCGCCATCCATCCCTGGTCGCACGGGCACACCAAGGACTACTTCGGCCGCCTCATCGGCGCCCTCGCGGACGCGCTGGGTTTCCGGACGGACATCCCCTTCGCGGGCCTGCCGCAGCGCGCCAAGAAGGCCCTGCTCTACGGCCACAAGACGCAGATCGAGGTCCGCTACCGCAACCGCTACGGGCGTGAGCGCGTGTACACGACGCCCTTCGAGGGCGCGGTGCCCTTCGTGCGCCGTCGGCACAGCGAGGCCGAGAGCGACGCGAGCCGCGAGCGCTTCGAGGGCTACATGCGCGAGGTGCCCTGCCCGAGCTGTCAGGGCACCCGCCTGAAGCCGGTCGTCCTCGCGGTCACGATCATGGGCAAGTCGATCGCCGAGGTCTCCGCGATGTCGATCAGCGACTGCGCGGACTTCCTGCGCGAACTGAAGCTCGACGCCCGGGACAAGAAGATCGCCGAGCGGGTCCTGAAGGAGGTCAACGAGCGGCTGCGGTTCCTGGTCGACGTCGGCCTGGACTACCTGTCGCTCAACCGCGCGGCCGGCACCCTCTCCGGCGGCGAGGCCCAGCGCATCCGGCTCGCCACCCAGATCGGTTCCGGCCTCGTCGGTGTGCTGTACGTGCTCGACGAGCCGTCCATCGGCCTGCACCAGCGCGACAACCACCGGCTGATCGAGACCCTGGTCCGGCTGCGCGACATGGGCAACACGCTCATCGTCGTCGAGCACGACGAGGACACCATCAAGACCGCCGACTGGGTCGTCGACATCGGCCCCGGCGCGGGCGAGCACGGCGGCAAGGTCGTGCACAGCGGCTCCCTGAAGGAGCTGCTCACCAACGAGGAATCGCAGACCGGCCAGTACCTGTCGGGCAAGAAGGCGATCCCGGTGCCCGACATCCGGCGTCCCCGCGACCCCTCGCGGCAGCTGACGGTCCACGGCGCCCGGGAGAACAACCTCCAGGACATCGACGTGTCCTTCCCGCTCGGCGTGTTCACCGCGGTCACGGGCGTGTCCGGATCCGGCAAGTCGACGCTGGTCAACGACATCCTGTACACGCACCTGGCCCGCGAGCTGAACGGCGCGCGGAACGTCCCCGGACGGCACACGCGCGTGGACGGCGACGACCTTGTCGACAAGGTCGTGCACGTCGACCAGTCGCCCATCGGCCGCACCCCCCGCTCCAACCCGGCGACGTACACGGGCGTCTTCGACCACATCCGCAAGCTGTTCGCCGAGACCACCGAGGCGAAGGTCCGCGGCTACCAGCCCGGCCGCTTCTCCTTCAACGTCAAGGGCGGCCGCTGCGAGAACTGCGCGGGCGACGGCACCATCAAGATCGAGATGAACTTCCTCCCGGACGTCTACGTCCCGTGCGAGGTCTGCCACGGCGCCCGCTACAACCGGGAGACCCTGGAGGTCCACTACAAGGGCAAGTCCATCGCCGACGTCCTGAACATGCCGATCGAGGAGGCCATGCACTTCTTCGAGGCGGTCCCGGCGATCTCCCGTCACCTCAGGACGCTGAACGACGTCGGCCTCGGCTACGTCCGGCTCGGGCAGTCCGCGACCACCCTGTCCGGCGGTGAGGCCCAGCGCGTGAAGCTGGCCAGCGAGCTGCAGAAGCGGTCCACCGGACGCACCGTCTACGTTCTGGACGAGCCGACCACCGGCCTGCACTTCGAGGACATCAGCAAGCTGCTCAAGGTGCTCGGCGGCCTGGTCGACAAGGGCAACACGGTCATCGTCATCGAGCACAACCTCGACGTGATCAAGACCGCCGACTGGGTCGTCGACATGGGTCCCGAGGGCGGCGCGGGTGGCGGCCTCGTGGTCGCCGAGGGCACGCCGGAGGAGGTGGCCGGCATCCCGGCCAGCCACACCGGCAAGTTCCTGCGCGAGATCCTCGGCGCCGAGCGCATCAGCGACGCGGCCTCGGTGAAGGCACCGCGCAAGACCGCGGCCAAGAAGGCGGTCGCGGCCGGCTCGGCGGCGAAGAAGACGGCGACGGCCAAGGTGGTGACGACCGCCAACAACACGGCGACCAAGAAGGCCGCCGCCACGAAGAAGGCAACACCCGCGAAGAAGACCACGCGGGCGCGCAAGGCCTGAGTGCTTCGAACGTGCGGTGCCCCGCCGGGAACCCGGTGGGGCACCGCACGTCACACAGCCGGCCGCCGTTCAACTCTCGCAACAGGCCCTAAGCGCCCGCGAGTTCGGACGCATAAGGCGGCTCCGCGCCCGCCCGGGAGCAGGTGATCGCCGCGGCGCGGGCCGCGAAGCCCAGCAGTTCCTGCCACCCGTCGGGGCCCAGGCTCGCCAGGGCGGCGGGGGAGAGGGCGTCGCGGGCGGCCAGGCCGTGCAGCAGAGCCGCGTTGACGGTGTCGCCCGCGCCGATCGTGTCCACCACGTCGACCCGTACCCCCGGCACGGAGTGCTCCGTCCCCTCCCTGGTGTAGGCCGTGATCCCGGCGCCGCCATGGGTGATCACCACGGCGGAGGGGCCGGAGGCGAGCCACTCCCGCGGGCTGCCGCCCAGCCACGCGGCGTCCTCCGCGGAGAGCTTGAGCAGCGACACCGACGGCAGCCAGCTCTTGAAACGGGCCCGATAGGCGTCGGGATCCGGGATCAGGCCCGCGCGGATGTTCGGGTCGAGCGTGGTGAACACGCCCTGCGCCGCGGCGCTGCGCATCAGCTCCTCGTACGCGCTCGCCCCCGGTTCGAGGACCAGCGAACAGGTACCGAACGACACGGCCCGCGTGCCCTCGGGAAGGCGCGCCGGTGCCGTGAAGAGCCGGTCGGCGGTGCCCTCGACGTAGAACGAGTAGCTGGCCGAGCCGTGCTCGTCGATCGTGGCGGCCGCCAGCGTGGTCGGCTCGGTGCCGCGTTGTACGGCCGACACGTCCACGCCCGCCTGGCGCAGCCCGTCCAGCAGGGCCTCACCGAAGGCGTCGTACGAGGTACGGGAGCAGAAGGCGGTGGGGGAGC
This sequence comes from Streptomyces sp. NPDC001848, assembly GCF_042891915.1. Lineage (NCBI taxonomy): Bacteria > Bacillati > Actinomycetota > Actinomycetes > Kitasatosporales > Streptomycetaceae > Streptomyces > Streptomyces sp. NPDC001848. The sequence goes on from NZ_JBIATP010000002.1 coordinate 509,363, forward strand.
CGAGCCGGCCGAGCGCGACGGCGGTGTTGTACGGGCCGCCGCCCAGGGCCGGCTGCAACGGTGCGAGCGCGCCCCGGCCCTGCGGGACCAGGTCGATCAAGGCCTCACCGGCGACGACGATCACGAGAGGGTTCCCTTCTGGGACGGGGTGTCGGGACAGCCGCACGACGTGCGGTGGACGAACGCACAGGGCAGGCGCAGGGTGCGGGACGGGCGGTCCGGGGCCTGGAGCCGGTCCAGCAGGAGCCGTACGGCCTGGGCGCCGATCTCCCGGCTCGGCTGGGAGACCGCGGTCAGCCGGGGCGAGAACAGATCCGCCCAGGGGAAGTCGTCGAAGCAGGCGAGCGCCAGGTCGTCCGGTACGGACAGGCCCCGCGTGCGCAGGGTGCGCAGCGCCCCGATGGTCATCGCGTTGTTGGCGGTGACCAGGGCGGTGGGCGGCGCCGCGAGCGCCAGCAGGGCGGCGGTGGCGCGTTCGGCGCCCTCGGCCGCGGAGTCGCCGTGGACCACCAGCCGCTCGTCGTACGGCAGCCCGGTGGCCGCGAGGGCGTGCCGGTAGCCGCTGATCCGCTCGGAGGTGGTGCTGAGGCCGGGCAGGCCCGCGACCAGGCCGATGCGCCGGTGGCCGAGCTCGACGAGGTGGGTGACGAGGTGGGCCATGGGTTCGGCGTTCTCGGCACAGACCTGGTCGAAGCGGAAGGCCGCAGCGGAGGGCTCGCCCGGCTCGGCGGCGGCTGTGGCCCCAGCGGCGTCCCCGGCCTTGACTGCGGGGCCGGCAGCCGCGTCATCATGGGCGCGATCTGGGATGGCCGCGTCATGCCGGTGCGTGACCGTGACGTCGGGGATGCCGTCGACCAGCCGGTCCAGGAACACGGTCGGTACACCGTGCCGTCCCAGGAGGGCGAGGAGGCCGCCCGGGTCCGGCGAGGGCGCGACGATCAAACCGTCGACGCGGCGCTCGTGCAGCAGCTGGACCACCTTGCGCTCGTGCTCCGGGTCGTCGTGCGGATCGGCGATGAGCAGGCTGTAGCCGTGTTCCAGCGCGGCGGCCTCCACGCCTTGGAGGATCTCCGTGAAGTACGGGTTGCTGATCGCCGACACGGCGAGCCCGATCGACCGGGTGCGCGAGGTCACCAGGGAACGGGCGAGGGTGTTCGGGGTGTAGCCCAGTTCGTCGATGGCGTTCAGCACCGCCTGGCGGGTGTGGGGCAGTACCGGGCGGGTGCCGTTCAGGACGTGCGAGACGGTTGCGACGGATACGCCCGCACTGCGTGCGACATCGGCCATGGTTGCCATCGGGTCCCCTCCTCGGCCGTCTTCCCTCCTCGGGCCGTCCGGCCGTGAACGTATCCCATTCGGCGGCTGACGTAAACGCTTGCGCAAGCGTTTACGTCACCTCGGGGTGGGTGGGGCAGGTCCGGGTGGGGCTCGTTGGGGCTCGTGGCCTCCACCTGCGGCTGTCGCCCGGCGCTGCAGGCCGCGCGTTCAGAGGTCTGCGACCCGGCCGAAAGCGGAATGGTCGGTGCCGCTATCGTCGGTGTGGCCCCGTCGTCCCGGTGGGGCAGGCCCTGACCAGTGGAGATGCCATGCCCGCCCGTCCCTCCGCGACCCGTCGCACCGTCCTGCGCGGGGCGGCACTCACCCCGGTCGTCGGGCTCGGTCTGGCGGCCTGTTCGGCGGGCGGCGAGGATGGCGCGACGCCGGACGCGACCCGGACCGCGCCGGTCGCGCTGGGTGCCGAGAACGACGTCCCCAAGGGCGGCGCGAAGCTGTACCGGGACGAGAACGTGGTGGTCAGCCGCGCGGCGGACGGCTCCCTGAAGGCGTACAGCACGATCTGCACGCACGCCGGGTGCCCCATCAACAAACTCTCCGGGACGACGCTCGTCTGCCCTTGCCACGGGAGCGAGTTCGACGCCCTGACCGGCAAGGTGGTGCAGGCCCCGGCCACCGAGCCGCTGCACGAGCTGCCCGTTCAGGTGAGGGGCGGCAGGATCGTGGCGGGCCCGGCGGCCTGACCGCTCACCCGGCCCGGGTCAGTCCCAGTCCCAGCAGATCCCCACGATTCCCGACCGCACCCGCGGCTCCACCAGGTGTACCGAGTGGTGGTGCCCGCTCAGCCGCAGCTCCTGGCGGCCACTGCGCGGGGCGGCCGCGGACTGCTGGGTGAACCGGTGGCAGCGCACCGGCAGCGCCGTCTCGTCGAAGCGCACCTGGAGCGCGTACTGTCCGCCCGGCACGCGGAACCCGCGCACGTGTTCGCGGGAGGTGCCCGCGGTGCCGTCCTCGAAGGCGTAGCGGAAGAGAAACGTATCGCCGGAGTGGAGTCGCGTGTCGAAGAGCAGCTCGGCGACCAGCAGGCCCGTGTCGTGGTGCCGGCGCACACGTCCCGGGCGGCAGTTCTCCAGGGCGTGCACCGCGATCCGCTCCGGGGCGCACCCCGGATCGCCGTGGTGGACGGCGATGTAGCGGTCCACGCCGTCCCGGTGGGCGCGCACGATGTGGTGCGACTCGCGCGCCAGCAGTTCCCGGCGCGACCCCATGCGCACGCGGTCGTGGAGGCCGATGGTGAGCAGCCCGTCGTCGATCGGCGCCTCCAACTCGGCGAGGAGGTGTTCCAGGATGCCGGAGGCCTCCACCAGAGCGCGGTACGAACGGCCCGCGGGACGGTCGGGACCGGGCCGCTCGGCGGAGGTGGCGAGCAGCCGGATCAGGGACTCGTCCGGCAGCTGCAGGATCTCCTCCAGGGCACGCACCGCACGCAGGGACTCGGGCCGCTGGGGGCGGCGCGCACCCTGCTGCCAGTAGCTCAGGCTCGTCACCCCGACCCTTACCCCGTGCCGCGACAGGTGGTGCTGCACGCGCTGCAGCGGCAGTCCTCGGGCGGCGATCGCGGCGCGCAGTGCGACATGGAAGGGGCCGCCGCGCAGGGCCGCCTCCAACTCCGCCGGGACGACGTCCGCGTGCTGTGTGCCGTGCCGCATACAGGGGGGCCTTTCTGTGAATGTGTGCGACGGCTGGTCAGACCGTGCGCAGGGGTCGTGCCGGGGCGCCCGGGGCGTGCGCGGCCCGTTCACAAGCGAACCTCTCCGTTCGCGCCCGAAGTTTCCCCGCATTGAAGCGTGTTGACCAAGCCCCGACAACACCTGATGCCGGCCCCTCGTCGGGCAGTGTCCGGAACGCGTTCGGCGGGGTGGGGGCCAAACCCGGCTCGCGGGACCGTGGGTGGCTGCGCGGCAGCGGAGGGTGCCCGATGTGCGACCGGCTTTCCCGGCGACCCGGGCGCCACCCGCCGACGGCCGCGGGTAGCCCTGGTGGGCAGCGGGGCGGGCCGCCGGCGGTGGGGTGGCCGTCGGCCGAGACGTCTCGGCCGAGCGGGCGCTCCGTCACCCCGGCCGCTGTCCACAGGGGCGCCGCGCTGTCGGCCCCCGCCAGTAGGGTGTGAGACATGGCCGACCCCTCCAGCTACCGCCCCAAGCCAGGAGAGATCCCGGACTCTCCCGGGGTCTACAGGTTCCGTGACGAGCACCGCCGGGTGATCTACGTCGGAAAGGCGAAAAGCCTGCGTCAGCGCCTGGCGAACTACTTCCAGGACCTGGCGAACCTCCACCCGCGCACCCGCACCATGGTCACCACGGCCGCGTCAGTGGAGTGGACCGTGGTGTCCACGGAGGTCGAGGCCCTGCAGCTGGAGTACACCTGGATCAAGGAGTTCGACCCCCGGTTCAACGTCAAGTACCGCGACGACAAGAGCTACCCGTACCTCGCGGTGACGATGAACGAGGAGTTCCCGCGCGTGCAGGTGATGCGCGGCCAGAAGCGCAAGGGCGTGCGGTACTTCGGGCCGTATTCGCACGCGTGGGCGATCCGCGACACCGTGGACCTGTTGCTGCGCGTCTTTCCCGTGCGCACCTGCTCGGCCGGTGTCTTCAAGAACGCGGCCCGCACCGGCCGCCCCTGCCTGCTCGGCTACATCGGCAAGTGCTCCGCACCCTGCGTCGACCGGATCTCCCCGGAGGACCACCGGGAACTGGCCGAGGAGTTCTGCGACTTCATGGCGGGCCGCACGGGGACGTACCTCCGTCGTCTGGAGAAGCAGATGATGGAGGCGGCCGAGGAGATGGAGTACGAGCGGGCCGCCCGGCTGCGCGACGACATAGAGGCCCTGAAGAAGGCCATGGAGAAGAACGCGGTCGTGCTCACGGACGCGACCGACGCCGACCTCATCGCGGTCGCCGAGGACGAGCTCGAAGCAGCCGTGCAGATCTTCCACGTGCGCGGCGGGCGGGTGCGCGGCCAGCGCGGATGGGTCACCGACAAGGTCGAGGAGATCACCACCGGCGCCCTCGTCGAGCACGCCCTCCAGCAGCTCTACGGCGACGAGACGGGCGACTCGGTGCCCAAGGAGGTCCTCGTCCCGGCGCTGCCCGACCCCATAGAGCCCGTCCAGGACTGGCTCACCGGCCGCCGCGGGTCGAACGTGTCGCTGCGCATCCCGCAGCGCGGCGACAAGAAGGCACTGATGGAGACCGTGCAGCGCAACGCCCAGCAGGCACTCGCGCTGCACAAGACCAAGCGCGCCTCCGACCTGACCACCCGCTCGCGCGCCCTGGAGGAGATCGCCGAGGCCCTCGACCTGGACAGCGCCCCGCTCAGGATCGAGTGCTACGACATCTCGCACCTGCAGGGCGAGGACGTGGTGGCCTCCATGGTCGTCTTCGAGGACGGGCTGCAGCGCAAGAGTGAGTACCGCCGCTTCCAGATCAGAGGCTTCGCCGGCCAGGACGACGTGCGGTCCATGCACGAGGTGATCACCCGCCGCTTCCGCCGCTACCTCGCCGAGAAGGAGAAGACGGGGGAGTGGACGGAGGGGGAGGCGCTCACGGAGGACGACGGGCGGCCCAAGCGGTTCGCGTACCCGCCGCAGCTCGTCGTCGTCGACGGCGGGCAGCCGCAGGTCGCCGCCGCCAAGCGGGCCCTCGACGAGCTCGGCATCGACGACATCGCCGTGTGCGGCCTCGCCAAGCGCCTGGAGGAGGTGTGGCTGCCGGACGAGGAGGATCCGGTGGTCCTGCCCCGCACCAGCGAGGGCCTGTACCTGCTCCAGCGGGTCCGGGACGAGGCGCACCGCTTCGCGATCACCTACCAGCGCAGCAAGCGGACGAAGCGCCTCAGGTCGAGCCCCCTGGACGACGTGCCGGGCCTCGGTGAGACCCGCAAGCAGGCGCTGATCAAGCACTTCGGCTCGGTGAAGAGACTGCGTTCCGCCACGGTCGACCAGATTCAGGAGGTCCCCGGCATCGGCCGCAAGACGGCCGAGACCATCGCCGTGGCCCTCGCCCGGGCGGCCCCGGCCGCACCCGCCGTGAACACGGCGACTGGAGAGATCATGGAAGAGGAGGAACCCGGTACGACGGCGGCTTCCTCCGGGGAACCCGTGTCCACGGGCGCCCCGCACGAGCGACGGGGGCAGGAGACATGACCGAGCACGAACACGACCAGTACGCGGAAGAACGACCGGCGCTGAACCGGCCGGATCGTAGCGAATCGGGCGCTGACCAGGGGCGGCAGCAGGCCGCCCAGGACAACGGAGCACAGGTGAGTACGGGCAGCGAAACAGCGGGGATCCCCGACGCAGCCATCCCCGAGCTGGTGATCATCTCCGGCATGTCCGGCGCCGGCCGTTCGACGGCCGCCAAGTGTCTGGAGGACCTCGGCTGGTTCGTCGTCGACAACCTGCCACCGGCGCTGATCCCCACCATGGTGGAGCTGGGCGCCCGCTCCCAGGGCAACGTGGCGAGGATCGCGGTCGTCGTCGACGTCCGCGGCCGCCGTTTCTTCGACAACCTCCGTGAGTCCCTGGCCGACCTGGAGGCGAAGAACGTCACCCGGAGGATCGTCTTCCTGGAGTCCTCCGACGAGGCGCTGGTGCGCCGGTTCGAGTCCGTGCGCCGTCCGCACCCCCTCCAGGGCGACGGCCGCATCGTCGACGGCATCGCCGCCGAGCGCGAGCTGCTGCGCGAGCTGCGCGGTGACGCCGACCTGGTGATCGACACCTCCAGTCTGAACGTGCACGAGCTGCGCGCCAAGATGGACGCCCAGTTCGCGGGCGAGGAGGAGCCCGAGCTGAGGGCCACCGTCATGTCCTTCGGCTTCAAGTACGGCCTCCCGGTCGACGCCGACCTGGTCGCGGACATGCGCTTCCTGCCCAACCCGCACTGGGTCCCGGAGCTGCGCCCGTACACCGGCCTCAACGAGGAGGTGGCCGCGTACGTCTTCAACCAGCCCGGCGCCAAGGAGTTCCTCGACCGCTACGCCGAGCTGCTGCGGCTCATCGCGGCCGGGTACCGCCGCGAGGGCAAGCGCTACGTGACCATCGCCATCGGCTGCACCGGCGGCAAGCACCGCTCCGTCGCCATGTCGGAGAAGCTGGCCGCCCGCCTGGCCGCCGAGGGCGTGGAGACCGTGGTCGTGCACCGGGACATGGGGCGCGAGTGACCGGACGTACTCCGCGGCTGAGCAGACTGCGCCGAGTGGTGCCCGAGGGCCGTGGCGGCCGGGCGCGCCGCCGCGGCACCCAGCCGAAGGTGGTCGCCCTCGGCGGTGGCATGGGCCTTTCGGCCTCGCTCGCCGCGCTGCGCCGGATCACCGGCGACCTCACCGCCGTCGTCACCGTCGCCGACGACGGCGGTTCCAGCGGGCGTCTGCGCGACGAGCTGGGCGTGCTCCCGCCCGGGGACCTGCGCAAGGCGCTGGCCGCGCTGTGCGGCGACGACGACTGGGGCCAGACCTGGGCCCGCGTCATCCAGCACCGCTTCCAGTCCAAGGGCGACCTGCACGACCACGCGGTCGGCAACCTGCTGATCGTGGCCCTGTGGGAGCAGCTCGGCGACCACGTCCAGGCCCTGGACCTGGTCGGCAAGCTGCTGGGCGCCCATGGCCGGGTGCTGCCCATGTCCGCCGTGCCGCTGGAGCTCCAGGCGCTGGTCAAGGGCCACGACCCGGAGCGCCCGGACGAGATCGACACCGTACGGGGCCAGGCGACCGTCGCGCTCACCCCCGGCGAGGTGCAGTCCGTGCACCTGGTGCCGAACGACCCGCCCGCCGTCCCCGAGGCCGTCGAAGCGGTCCTGGACGCCGACTGGGTGGTGCTCGGGCCCGGGTCCTGGTTCTCCTCGGTGATCCCCCATCTGCTCGTGCCCGAGCTCCTTAACGCCCTCGTCGAGACGAAGGCGCGCCGGGTGCTCTCCCTGAACCTCGCCCCGCAGCCCGGAGAGACCGAGGGTTTCTCCCCGCAGCGTCATTTGGAGGTTTTGGGACGACACGCCCCTAAACTCGCCCTGGATGTGGTGCTGGCCGACCAGGCCGCCGTGCCCGACCGCGCCTTGCTGACCGAGGCCGCCCAGCGGTTCGGTGCCGCGGTCGAGCTGGCCCCGGTGGCCCGGACCGACGGAACCCCGCGGCACGACCCGGAGCTGTTGGCCGCCGCGTACGACCGTATTTTTCGGATGCATGGAAGGATCGGCCCATGGCGATGACGGCAGCGGTGAAGGACGAGATCTCCCGGCTTCCCGTCACCCGGACCTGCTGCAGGAAAGCGGAGGTCTCGGCGATCCTGCGCTTCGCGGGCGGACTCCACCTGGTCAGCGGCCGCATCGTGATCGAGGCGGAGTTGGACACCGCGATGGCGGCCCGGAGGCTCAAGCGGGACATCCTGGAGATCTTCGGCCACAGTTCCGAGCTGATCGTGATGGCGCCCGGCGGACTGCGCCGCGGCTCCCGTTATGTGGTGCGCGTGGTGGCGGGCGGTGACCAGCTGGCCCGGCAGACCGGACTCGTCGACGGCCGGGGCCGCCCGATCCGTGGCCTGCCCCCGCAGGTGGTCTCCGGTGCCACGTGTGACGCCGAGGCGGCCTGGCGCGGCGCGTTCCTGGCGCACGGCTCGCTGACGGAGCCCGGCCGCTCCTCGTCCCTGGAGGTCACCTGCCCGGGCCCCGAGGCCGCGCTCGCCCTGGTGGGTGCCGCCCGACGGCTGTCGATCGCCGCGAAGGCCCGCGAGGTGCGGGGCGTGGACCGGGTGGTCGTCCGGGACGGCGACGCGATCGGTGCCCTGCTCACCCGCCTCGGCGCGCACGAGTCCGTGCTGGCCTGGGAGGAGCGGCGGATGCGCCGCGAGGTCCGCGCCACGGCCAACCGCCTCGCCAACTTCGACGACGCCAACCTGCGCCGCTCGGCGCGCGCCGCGGTCGCCGCCGGCGCACGGGTGGCCCGCGCCCTGGAGATCCTCGGCGACGAGGTCCCCGAGCACCTCGCCGCCGCGGGCCGGCTGCGCATGGAGCACAAGCAGGCCTCCCTGGAGGAGCTGGGCGCCCTCGCCGACCCGCCGCTGACCAAGGACGCGGTCGCGGGCCGTATCCGCCGGCTGCTGGCGATGGCCGACAAGCGCGCCGCGGACCTCGGCATCCCGGGCACCGAGTCCAACCTCACCGAGGAGATGGCGGACAACCTGGCGGGGTGACTCCCGTAAGGCCAACAGGCCGGTGTCGGCGCCCAGTTCGGGTTCCCGGCGCCGGCCTTTGTTTGTCTTTGAGGCGCCCTTGACTCGATCATTGATTGTCATGAGCCTGGCATCTGATTCGCCGCTGTGGCGAACCATCGCTAGGGGGATCCATGAGACGCAGAGCGAGATCGATCCTCGCTGTCGGCACACTCCTGCTCGGCGGAGCGGGCCTCGCACCCCTCGCCCACGCACAGAGCGGGACCTCCTCCCCATCCGGCCCGGACCAGGTCAGGGTGTTCCGCGCCGAGGTCACCGAGAAGCAGATACGCCTGTTGCTCGAGGCAGGTCAGGACGGTCATGAACTCGGCGAGCAGGTGACCGGCAGCGGCAGAAGCGCCGTCGAGCTCTACCTCACCGACCAGCAGGCCGAAAAGCTCCGGAAACAGGGCGTCCGCCTCACCGAACACACCCTGTCGGCGAAGGCCGAGACGCGGGTCGAGAACGCGGCCCAGGGGGTGTTCCGCCCGTACAGCGGAAGCGGCGGTCTGAAGGAAGAGATCGTCAGAACGGGGCAGGCCCACCCCGGACTCACCAAGGTCGTCTCCATCGGCAAGACGATCAACGGGCAGGACATTCTCGCGCTCAAACTGACCAAGAACGCGAGGAAGTCCAGGGACGGCTCCAAGCCCTCCGTGCTGTACATGTCGAACCAGCACGCACGTGAGTGGATCACCCCGGAGATGACCCGCCGGCTGATGCACCACTACCTGGACCACTACGCCACGGACAGGCGCATCAAGAAGATCGTCGACTCCACCGAGCTGTGGTTCGTCCTCTCGGCCAACCCGGACGGTTACGACTACACGTTCAAGGACGCCGGCACCCGTCTGTGGCGCAAGAACCTGCGGGACAACAACGGCGACGGCGTCATCGGCGTCGGCGACGGCGTCGACCTCAACCGCAACTTCGCCTACAAGTGGGGCTACGACGACGAGGGCTCGTCCCCCCTGCCCACCAGCGAGACCTACCGCGGCGCGAGCCCCCAGTCCGAGCCCGAGACCCGGGCGCTCGACAGCTTCGAGAAGCGCATCGGATTCAGGTACGGCATCAACTACCACTCCGCGGCCGAACTGCTCCTCTACGGCGTCGGCTGGCAGGTGGCGACGCCGACCCCCGACGACGTCCTCTACAAGGCGCTGGCCGGCACTCCGGACAACCCGGCCATCCCCGGCTACCGATCGCAGGTCTCCTCGGAGCTCTACACCACCAACGGCGAGGCGGACGGCCACGCGTCGAACGTCAACGGCATGGCGATGTTCACCCCTGAGATGTCCACCTGCCAGACCGCGTCCGACATCGACCCGAACGACGCCTGGAACGCCTCCGACTGCAAATCCGTGTTCAACTTCCCCGACGACGAGAAGCTGATCCAACAGGAGTTCGAGAAGAACGTCCCCTTCGCGCTCTCCGTCGCCGAGACCGCCGCCCACCCCGACCGGCCGTCCTCCTCGGTCGGCATCGACGCACCCGACTTCACCCCCGCGACGTTCTCCACCTCCTACGCGCGCGGCGCCGACCAGGAGGTCTCCGTGGTCGTACGGAAGTCCGTACGCGACAAGGAGCTGAAGTACCGCGTCAACGGCGGCCGCGTCGAGAGCAGGGCGCTCCGGCCCTGGAAGGGCGGCGAGACCTACGGCGGCGACGACAACCTCTACTTCGACGAGTACCGGGCCAAGGTGCGAGGCGGCCACCCGGGCGACAAGGTCGAGGTCTGGTTCACCGGCGAGACCCTCAACGGACGGAAGACGGCCGGCAAGCACTTCACCTACACCGTGGCCGAGCGGCCCACGGCGGACGTCCTCGTCGTCGCCGAGGAGGGCGCCAAGGCCCCCCGGGCGGCGACCTACGTCGATGCCCTGAGGGCAGCAGGCCGCAAGACGATCGTCTGGGACGTCGCCGGTCAGGGCGCGCCCGACGCGCTCGGCGTGCTCGACCACTTCAAGGCGGTCGTCCACTACACGGGCGCGAGTGTCCCGGGCAGCGCCACCCAGGTCCAACTGCGTGCCTTCCTCAACGAGGGCGGCAAGCTGATCGAGGCGGGGGAGCAGGCGGGCGGCGCCGTCGACCTCGGCGGCGGCAACCTCTCGGACGACTTCAGCCAGTACTACCTCGGCGCCTACTCGCGTACGGCGACGCCGGGGGTCACCGGATTCGCCGGCTCCGGCAAGCTCGGCGGCGTCAGCGCGGGCCTCGGCGACGCGCCCGGCAACCCGCTGGACAAGGCCGGGGCGTACGGCGTGACGTCCGAGGAACTGCCCGCGGACAAGTACCCCCGGTTCGCCAGTGCGGGGGCGGGCCTGTTCACCGGGACGGCGAACCCGTACCAGCCCTACGCCGGCTCCTACATGGCCGCGGCCGCCCACACGGACAACGCCTACAAGCGGCTCACCCGCACCATCGATCTGACGAAGGTGAGCGCGGCCGACACACCCGCCCTGCGCACCCGGCTGCTGTGGGACACCGAACCGGGCTACGACCACGCCGTGGTCGAGGTGCACACCGTGGGGGCCGACGACTGGACCACGCTGCCGGAGGCCGGCGGCGCCACGAGCGACGCCGTGCCGACGGACTGCGCGGACGGGTTCCTCGTGGCCGGGCACCCCTGGCTCAAGCACTATCTGACCGTGGCGTCGGGCGGCTGCGGCGCGAGCGGCACCACCGGCGCGTGGCACAGCCTGACCGGCGCGTCCAACGGCTGGCAGCAGGTGAGCTTCGACCTGAGCGCGTACGCGGGCAGGACGGTCGAGGTCTCGCTGAGCTACATCACCGACCCGGGCACCGGCGGCCACGGCGTCCTCGCCGACGAGGCCTCGCTCGTCGTCGGCGGCACGGCCGTCGAGACGGAGGGCTTCGAGACGTCCCTCGGAGCCTGGCACGTGGCCGGACCGCCCGCGGGCAGCCCGGCCGTCCTGAAGGACTGGGCGCGCACCGAAACGCTGTTCAGCACCTACGGAGCGGTCACCACGGACCGCACCGTACTGCTCGGCTTCGGTCTCGAGCACGTGACCTCCGCGGCCGGCCGGACGGTCCTGATCGGCAAGGCGCTCAACGCGCTCGGCCTCTGACGGCAGGTGGTCAACGGCAGTTGGTCCCATGTCGCCGGAACGAGTGGCGGGGCCTTCCTGCCGGGGCGGTCCGTACCCCTACTGGCGGGTACGGACCGCCCTGCCGTGTATGGGGCATCTCGATGTCACTCCGGCGGCCTCAGGGAGGTAGGGTCGTAGGCGGTCGGGGACATCCCATACAGCTCGCCGGCGTCGAACCCGGCGTACCAACGAGGAGATCGGTTCGTGACGATCCGCGTAGGCATCAACGGCTTTGGCCGCATCGGTCGTAACTACTTCCGCGCGCTGCTGGAGCAGGGTGCAGACATCGAGATCGTGGCTGTCAACGACCTGGGTGACACCGCGACCACCGCTCACCTGCTGAAGTACGACACCATCCTCGGCCGCCTCAAGGAGGAGGTGTCCCACACCGAGGACACCATCACCGTCGGCGGCAAGACCATCAAGGTCCTCTCCGAGCGCAACCCCGCCGACATCCCGTGGGGTGAGCTGGGCGTCGACATCGTCATCGAGTCGACCGGCATCTTCACCAAGAAGGAAGACGCCGAGAAGCACATCGCCGGTGGCGCCAAGAAGGTCATCATCTCGGCTCCGGCCAAGAACGAGGACGTCACCATCGTGATGGGCGTCAACCAGGACACCTACGACGCGGCGAACCACCACGTCATCTCCAACGCCTCCTGCACCACCAACTGTGTGGCGCCGATGGCGAAGGTCCTCGACGAGAACTTCGGCATCGTCAAGGGCCTGATGACCACGGTGCACGCGTACACGAACGACCAGCGCATCCTGGACTTCCCGCACAAGGACCTGCGCCGCGCCCGTGCCGCCGCCGAGAACATCATCCCGACCACCACCGGTGCCGCCAAGGCCACCGCCCTGGTCCTGCCGCAGCTCAAGGGCAAGCTGGACGGCATCGCCATGCGCGTCCCGGTCCCGACCGGCTCGGTCACCGACCTGGTCGTCGAGCTCTCCCGCGAGGTCACCAAGGAAGAGGTCAACGCCGCCTTCCAGAAGGCCGCCGAGGGCGAGCTCAAGGGCCTCCTCGAGTACACCGAGGACCCGATCGTCTCCTCCGACATCGTCAACGCCCCGGCGTCCTGCACCTTCGACTCCTCCCTGACCATGGTCCAGGAGGGCAAGAACGTGAAGGTCATCGGTTGGTACGACAACGAGTGGGGCTACTCCAACCGCCTCGTCGACCTGACGGTCTTCGTCGGCAACCAGCTCTGATCGCTTCCAGCAGGCATCTCATGCGGTAGCAGGGCTCGGGCAGCGCACGGTCGCGCCGCCCGAGCCCTGACGCACGTGCGGCGAGCCCCGGCGCGCCCACGGACCGATCGGCCGGATCGGTCGTCCGGATCGATCAGCCCTCGTACGATCAAGAGCTTTCCCAGGAGTCCGACCCATGAAGACGATCGACGAACTTCTCTCCGAAGGCGTGGACAACAAGCGGGTCTTCGTCCGCGCCGACCTCAACGTGCCGCTCGCCGACGGCCTCATCACCGACGACGGTCGTATCCGCGCCGTCCTGCCCACCGTCAAGGCCCTCGCCGAGGCGGGCGCCAAGGTGGTCGTGGCCTCCCACCTGGGCCGCCCCAAGGGCGCCCCGGACCCGGCCTTCTCCCTGCTGCCGGCCGCCGAGCGCCTCGGGGAACTCCTCGGCGCGCCCGTGGCGTTCGCCCAGGACACCGTCGGGCCCGCCGCCCACGACGCGGTCAACGGCCTCCAGCCGGGTCAGGTGGCGGTCATCGAGAACCTGCGCTTCAACCCCGGTGAGACGTCCAAGGACGACACCGAGCGCGGCGAGTTCGCGGACCAGCTGGCCGCCCTCGCCGATGTGTACGTGAGCGACGGCTTCGGCGCGGTCCACCGCAAGCACGCCTCCGTCTACGACCTCCCGGCCCGGCTGCCGCACTACGCCGGCTACCTCATCGCCACCGAGCTCGGCGTGCTGAAGAAGCTCACCGAGGACGTCCGGCGGCCCTACGTGGTCGCCCTCGGCGGTGCCAAGGTCTCCGACAAGCTGGCCGTCATCGACCAGCTGCTCGGTAAGGCCGACCGGCTCCTCATCGGCGGCGGCATGGCGTACACCTTCCTCAAGGCCAAGGGCTACGAGGTCGGCAAGTCGCTGCTGCAGGAGGACCAGATCCCGGCCGTCACCGAGTACATCGAGCGCGCCGAGAAGACCGGTGTCGAGCTGGTCCTGCCGGTCGACGCGCTGGTCTCGCCCGACTTCCCGGACCTGAAGACCAAGGCTCCGGCGAACCCCACCGCCGTCGCCGCGGACGCGATCCCGGCCGACCAGGAGGGCCTGGACATCGGTCCGGAGACCCGCAAGCTGTACGCCTCGAAGCTCGCCGACGCGGCCACCGTCTTCTGGAACGGCCCGATGGGCGTCTTCGAGCACCCGGACTTCGCCGAGGGCACCAAGGCGGTCGCCCAGGCCCTCGTCGACTCCCAGGGCTTCACCGTGGTCGGCGGCGGCGACTCCGCCGCAGCCGTCCGCATCCTGGGATTCGACGAGTCGGCATTCGGTCACATCTCGACCGGTGGCGGCGCCTCCCTCGAGTACCTCGAGGGCAAGACGCTCCCCGGCCTCGCCGCACTGGAGGACTGAACCTTGGCAGCATCGATTTCTCCCGGTCGCACGCCGCTGATGGCGGGCAACTGGAAGATGAACCTCAACCACCTCGAGGCCATCGCCCACGTCCAGAAGCTCGCCTTCGCCCTGGCGGACAAGGACTACGAGGCCGTCGAGGTCGCCGTCCTGCCGCCCTTCACCGACCTGCGCTCCGTGCAGACCCTGGTCGACGGGGACAAGCTCAAGATCAAGTACGGCGCCCAGGACCTCTCGGCGCACGACTCCGGTGCCTACACCGGTGAGATCTCGGGCTCGATGCTGGCCAAGCTGAAGTGCACCTATGTGGTGATCGGCCACTCCGAGCGCCGGCAATATCACAACGAGACCGACGAGCTGGTGAACGCCAAGGTCAAGGCCGCTTTCAAGCACGGTCTGACCCCGATCCTGTGCGTCGGTGAGGAGCTGGACGTCCGCGAGGCGGGCGAGCACGTCACCCACACGCTCGCCCAGGTCGAGGGCGGTCTGAAGGACCTCCCGGCTGAGCAGGTCGAGACCATCGTGATCGCCTACGAGCCCGTCTGGGCCATCGGCACCGGCAAGGTCTGCGGCTCCGACGACGCCCAGGAGGTCTGCTCTGCGATCCGCGGCAAGATCGCCGAGCTCTACTCCCAGGAAGTGGCCGACAAGGTGCGCATCCAGTACGGCGGCTCGGTGAAGTCCGGCAACGTGGCCGAGATCATGGCGAAGCCGGACATCGACGGCGCGCTGGTCGGTGGCGCCTCGCTCGACGCCGACGAGTTCGTCAAGATCGTCCGCTTCCGCGACCAGTAAGTGCTTCCCGGGGGCGATCCGTCGTACTCTTGCGGGGGCAAGGTGGTCCGCCACCCTGCCCCCGTCGTCCATCCGAATCCGAGGAAGTTGGTCCAGCCGTGGTTTTGGGGTTCTCGATCGCCCTGATCGTCTTCAGCCTGCTGCTGATGCTGCTGGTGCTGATGCACAAGGGGAAGGGCGGCGGCCTGTCCGACATGTTCGGTGGCGGCATGCAGTCCTCCGTCGGCGGCTCGTCGGTCGCCGAGCGCAACCTCGACCGGATCACCATCGTGATCGGTCTGCTCTGGCTCGCCTGCATCGTGGTGCTCGGCATCCTGATGAAGACGAACCACTAGCGTTGGTCGGCATCGGCAGCCGCACCCAAAGCACCGCACATATCGCACATAAAGCACGTAACGCCCCATGTTCGGTACGGGTCTTCGAACCCGGCCTATCATGGGGCGTGCGTCTGGGGGCGGGGGTAACTCCCATCACTGGACGCGCGTTGGGCCTTACGTAGACTGAGGCGCTCGCAGCGAAGCGAAACGCCGACTCGCTTCGCGGCACCATCACGCAGGGAGTTACGACCGTGGCAAGTGGCAACGCGATCCGAGGAAGCCGGGTCGGGGCGGGGCCGATGGGCGAGGCCGAGCGCGGCGAGTCCGCGCCGCGTCTGCGCGTCTCCTTCTGGTGCTCCAACGGGCACGAGACACAGCCGAGCTTCGCCAGCGACGCGCAGGTTCCCGAAACCTGGGACTGCCCCCGCTGCGGCTTTCCGGCCGGACAGGACCGCGACAACCCGCCGGACCCGCCGCGCACCGAGCCGTACAAGACGCACCTCGCGTATGTACGGGAGCGGCGCAGCGACGCGGACGGCGAGGCGATCCTCGCCGAGGCGCTCGCCAAACTGCGGGGCGAGATCTAGGAGTTGAACCGGCCGGGTGCCTGCGGGCACCTGGCCGGTGGGCGTTCGGTACCCGGCTCCGCCTGCCGCCGGGGCGTCCCGCCACGCGCTGCGGGCCGATGCCTCCTACGGCCGGAGCGGCCCTGCATGGGTCGCGATCTGGAGCCGCGTGCGGCCGGGGCGGCTCTGCGCGGTCGCGATCTGGAGCCGCGTGCGGCCGGGGCGGCCCCGCGCGGGTCGTCGGCCGGTGCGTCGTGCGGTTCGGCCCCGGGAGCGCGACCGGTGGCTTGCGGGGTGTGTCCCCGTGCGGCCCGGCCGTGCGCGACGGCGGCGGGCCGGGGAAGCCACGAGCGGCCTTTTTTCGCAGCTCAGCCCGATTGTCAGTGGTGCCCTCTACGGTTCGGATTCACCGCCCAGCGGATCGCGCACCGCACCGGACGCCTGCGCGCCCTGCTCGTCGCCGGCGGCGTCCAGACGGCGTGCCTGCTGCTCATCGGGACCGTCCGCCACACAGGGGCGCTGTTCGCGGGCATGCTGCCGCTCGGCGCCCTGGGCATGGTGTGGAACGTCGACCAGATCACGCTCATGCAGCACCGCAGCCCCGAGGCCATGATGGGCCGTACTGCCGCCGCCTTCCGCACCGCCTCCACCTCCGGCGCCCCGCTGGGCGCCCCGCTCGGCGGAGCCGTGGCACGGACGTACGGGCTGAACGGGCCCGCGCTGCTCGCCGCTGCGCTCTTCGCGCTCGCCGTCACCTCGTTGACACGCGCGCGCAAGGCGGACGTACCTGTTGTTGCCCCTCAGGACCGCGTGACAACAGGTCGGGCCGCACCGGCATCAACTAGGTTGGACCCGGCAGCGGGGGCGAGGTACGCAGTACAGGCAAGGAAGAAGGCTGAAGTCCCATATGAACGCAGACAGCCGTACCAGGCTCAACCAGACGCCCGAGTGGACCGCTCTGGCCAAGCACCGCGAGGAGCTCGGCGAGGTGCGGCTGCGCGACCTGTTCGCGGCGGACCCGGGCCGTGGCAGCGGGTACACCCTCCAGGTCGGCGATCTGCACGTCGACTACTCCAAGCACCTGGTCACCGACGAGACGCTGCGGCTGCTGCGCGAGCTGGCCGCCGCGCGGGACGTCTTCGGCCTCAGGGACGCCATGTTCCGCGGCGAGAAGATCAACACCACCGAGAACCGCGCGGTCCTGCACACCGCCCTGCGCGCCTCCCGGGACGCGGTGATCGAGGTCGACGGCGAGAACGTGGTGCCCAAGGTGCACGCGGTGCTCGACAAGATGACCGACTTCGCGAACCGGGTCCGCTCGGGCGCGTGGACCGGCCACACGGGCAAGCGGATCAAGAACATCGTCAACATCGGCATCGGCGGCTCGGACCTGGGCCCGGCGATGGCGTACGAGGTGCTGCGCGCCTACACCGACCGCGACCTGACGGTCCGCTTCGTGTCGAACGTGGACGGGGCCGACCTGCACGAGGCCACCCGCGACCTGGACGCGGCCGAGACGCTGTTCATCATCGCCTCCAAGACGTTCACCACGATCGAGACGATCACCAACGCGACCTCGGCCCGCAAGTGGCTGCTGAACGAGCTGAAGGCAGGTCAGGATGCGGTCGCCAAGCACTTCGTGGCGCTGTCGACGAACGCCGAGAAGGTCGAGGACTTCGGCATCGACACGGCCAACATGTTCGAGTTCTGGGACTGGGTCGGCGGCCGCTACTCCTACGACTCGGCGATCGGCCTGTCCCTGATGATCGCCATCGGCCCCGACCGCTTCAGGGAGATGCTCGACGGCTTCCGCCTCGTCGACGAGCACTTCCGCACCGCGCCCGCCGAGTCCAACCTACCCCTGCTGCTCGGCCTGCTGGGCGTCTGGTACGGCAACTTCCACGACGCCCAGTCGCACGCCGTGCTGCCCTACTCGCACTACCTGTCCAAGTTCACCGCGTACCTGCAGCAGCTGGACATGGAGTCCAACGGCAAGTACGTCGACCGGGACGGGCGCGAGGTCGAATGGCAGACCGGACCGATCGTCTGGGGCACCCCGGGCACCAACGGGCAGCACGCCTACTACCAGCTCATCCACCAGGGCACCAAGCTCATCCCGGCCGACTTCATCGGCTTCGCCGAGCCGGTCGCCGAGCTCGCCGACGAGCTGAAGGCCCAGCACGACCTGCTGATGGCGAACTTCTTCGCCCAGACCCAGGCGCTCGCCTTCGGCAAGACCCCGGAGGAGGTGCGCGCGGAGGGCGTGCCGGAGGAGCTGGTGCCCCACAAGACGTTCAAGGGCAACCACCCGACGACCACCATCCTCGCCAAGGAGCTGACCCCGTCGGTCCTCGGCCAGCTCATCGCCCTCTACGAGCACAAGGTGTTCGTCCAGGGCGCGATCTGGAACATCGACTCCTTCGACCAGTGGGGTGTGGAGCTGGGCAAGGTCCTCGCCAAGCGCGTCGAGCCGGCGCTGACCGAGGGCGCGGAAGTACCGGGCCTGGACGAGTCCAGCAAGGCCCTGGTCGCCAAGTACCGCGAATGGCGCGGCCGTTAGGGACAGGGCAGGACAGAGCAGCGGGAGGCGGGCGGCGCGATCGTCCGCTCTCCGGCAGCCGGCTGAGGCCACCGCGCCCGGACCGCCCGCTCAAAAAATGGCCCGCTCAGACCGCCCGGCTCAGGCCACCCGCTCAGGCCACCCGTTCACGCCACCGCGCTCAACGTGTCCGCGAGCCGGCGGCGGGCCGCACGGGCCGCGGGCAGGGCGGCCAGCGCGGCGGCTCCCGCCACGGCCGCGGTGCCGAACAGCAGCAGGAGGACGGGGGAGGGGCCCCGGGCCAGCCCGGCGCCGATACCGCTGGAGCGGCCCTGGGCGTCGATCAGCCAGTGGGCGAGGGGAAGCCCCAGCGCCGTGGCGACGACCACCGCGGCCAGGGCGGTACCGGCGGTGGCCGTGACCGTGATCGCGGTGATCTGCCGCGGGGACAGGCCGATCGCCTTGAGCGCCAAGAGGTCCCGTTCGCCCTCGCGGACGGTGCCGCCGATCGCGGTCAGCAGTTCGACGATACCGATGAGCGCGAGCACGGCGATCAGTCCGGCGACGACTCCCCGCAGCGGTGAGAGACCGTCCGCGGGGTTGGTCACGGGGTGCACGTCCAGGTGCCCGTGGGCGGCCCTGGCCAGGTCGTCGGCGACCTGGTGCGGGTCGGCGCCCGGGCGCAGCCGGAGCTGGTACAGGGTGGGACGCAGTCCCGGGTCGTTCTCGCGGAGGGTGTCGAGCGAGGTGGAGATGACCCGGCCGGCGTTCTCCGGTTCGATGCTGCGACCCACGATGTGCAGGATCTGCGGCTGGTCGCCCACCGTCATCCGCACCCAGTCGCCGACCCGTACGTCCAGCAGGTCGAGCAGCCCCTGCCCGGCCACGGCCTCGTCGGGGCCCCGCGCGGGACGGCCCTCGGCGAGAGCGTAGGGGTAGGGGTTCTGGCGGGTGCCCAGGCCGCGCAGGGCGATGGTGGCTGTCTGGCCCGGCACCAGGGCGGCCACCTCGACGCCCGGGTAGGCGTCGGCGACCTGCCGGTCGCGTTCCAGCAGGGCGCGGGTGGCCGCCTCGCCGAGACCGCTGTCGGGGCGCACGGTGAGGGCGGCGGCGAGCCCTACCTCCCCGGGCTTCGAGTGGAAGCGGTCGATGGTCGTCCACGCGCTCATCGCCACCACGATCAGCAGCAGCGGCAGGGCGAGCCGGGCGACCGTGGCCAGCGACCGGGGACGGCGGGCGAACGCCCGGTGCCAGCCGAGGACCAGCGCGGGCGGCAGCCGCAGACCGAGGGCGCCGCGCGCCAGGACCGTCAGGCGTCCCCCGGCCGGCGCCGCGGGCCGTGGCACCGGCACCGGAGGCACCCGTCCCGCCCGCCAGGCCGCGAGCCCGGTGGTGGCGGCGATGAACAGCACCGCTCCGGCCGGGACCGCGGACAGCGTCACGGTGTGTCCCGGCAGCCCCTGCCACACGCCGACCGCGTCCCCGAAGCGTCCCGGGAGTCGGCGGCCCAGCCCCTGGGTGAGCGCCGCCGCGGCCACCGCGCCGCACAAGGCGTACGCCACGTGCTGGAGCAGGAAGACGCGGACGACCTGGCCGGGTGTGAAGCCGATCGCCTTCAGCACCGAGATGTCCCGCAGATGCCCCCGCACCCGGGTACCGATCGCCCCGTGCACGGCGAACCCGGCCGCCACCAGCGCCCCCAGACCGAACAGGCCGAGGACCTGCCCCAGCAGCCGGTTGTCGCCCTGCGCCTCCGCCCGCGCCTGCTGCCAGGTCGAGACCTCGCTGACCGCGCCGGCTCCCAGGACGGTGACGGCGCGCTGCACGGTGTAGTCCGTGTCGTCGGGGTCGGACAGTCGCAGCCCGGTCACCTGGCCGCCGGGGTCGCGCACGGCGGACGGCAGGGCCCAGACGAGTCCCGGCTGTTCACCGGGGCGGTAGCGGGGTTCGGCGCTGTCCGCGACGCCCACCACGGTCAGCGTCCGGGCCGTACCGGCCACCGTCAGGGTGTCTCCTGGCTCGGCCAGCAGCGCCCTGGCGAGTCGGCTCTCCAGCACCACGCCGCCCGGGTCGGCGGGATCCAGCCAGTGGCCCGAGGTGAGCAGCGGGCGGCCGACGGAGGGCCGCCCGGAGGTGGCGCGCAGCTCGACGGAGGCCCGGGTGCCACGGGAGGCGAGGGTCGCGTACTCGGTCGGGTAGGGGCCGGCCACGGATTCGACGCCGTCCAGGTGGGCGAGGGTCGATGTGTCGGCCGAGCGGGCGGTGTGGATCCACACGTGCGCGCCGCGCGCCTGCGTGAAGATGCGCTGCCAGGGGTTGGTGGCGTACCCGAACAGGGCCGTGGCCAGCAGCAGGGAGGCGACGATGCCGGCGGTGGCGAGCACCATGAACAGTGCCTCGCCGCGATGCGTGCGCAGATCGGAGTGCGCCCAGCGCAGAGTTGCTCGCACGGGCTTCAGCTCCTCGGTCCCGGGAAGGCGCCGGAGCACGTCAGGTGGTCGTACACCGCACTCAGTCCTTCAACTCCAGGACGCCGGACACACCGGATGTCCCGGCCCGGCGGGGCGGCGCACCGTCCAGCTCCGCGTCGTCGACGATCCGCCCGTCGAAGAAGCAGATGACCCGGTCCGCGGCGCTCGCCAGCCGGGCGTCGTGGGTGACGAGGAGGATGCTCTGGCCGCGCTGGTGGAAGCGGGACAGCAGGCGCATCACCTCGCGGGTGCCCTTGCTGTCGAGGCTGCCCGCGGGCTCGTCGGCCAGCAGCAGCGGCGGGTGGTTGACCAGGGCCCGGGCCAGCGCCACCCGCTGCTGCTCGCCGCCGGACAGCTCACCCGGCATGCTGCGCTCCTTGCCGGTCAGGCCCAGCTCGCCCAGCAGCGCCTCCCGCTCGGCGCGCGCCTGCTTCGGCGGCACACCGGCGAGCAGCGCGGGCAGCTCCACGTTGTCCGCGACCGACAGGTCGGAGACCAGGTTGAAGAACTGGAAGACGATCCCGATGCGCTTCCTGCGTTCGACGGCCCAGCGGGCCTCGCTGTAGGAGTCGGTGCGTTCGCCGTCCAGCCAGATGCTGCCGGCGTCCGGTCGCTGCAACCCACCGAGCAGGTGCAGCAGCGTCGACTTCCCAGCGCCGGACGGGCCGGTGACCGCCACGAACTCGCCCCGCGACAGGCGCAGATCCACGCCGCGCACGGCGTGCGCCGGGGCGCCCTCGCCGTAGTGGGTCTTGACCAGCCCCTCGGCGCGCAGGAAAGGAGTGGGGCGCTCGCTCATTCCAGCTCCTCCAGTTCCTCCTGGCACCGCTCCAGCCAGTCGAGGTCGGCCTGCAGGTGCAGCATCGCGCCCTCGATCAGCAGGTGGGCGATACGGTTGTCGCGGTCTTCGGCGGCGGCCAGTCTCGACAGGTCGCGCATGGTGTTGAGGTACTGGCGCCGCTGCTTGTTGATCAGGGCGATCTGGTCGGCCAGGCCGGTCCGCGGGGCGAGGGCCAGTTTCATGAAGAACTCGTCCCGTACCCGCGGCTCGTCCTCGGTCTCCTCGAACCAGGCGTGCAGCGCCTCCCGCCCGGCCTCGGTGAGGTGGTAGACCTTCTTGTTGGGCCGGCTGGACTGCTCGACGTCCTCGCCCTCGATCAGTCCGGACTTCTCGAGGCGGCCGAGGGTGACGTAGATCTGGCCGACGTTCGGCTGAGGGTACGCGGAGCCCAGCAGTTGCTCAAGGTCCTGCTTGAGCTCATAGCCGTGGGCGGGGCCGCGCGCGAGGAGTGCCAGGAGGGGCAGGCGCACTCGTGCTGTCCTCCTGTCCTCGGGATGTGCTCCAGGCCCTAGTATCGCGCATACCTAACAGGTATACATGGCCTCTGACCCCGGGCGAGGGTGCCCGGTGCCGGTGTACAGGGAGGAACCTATGCGGTGGATACGCGCCGCCGGTAGGGGCCTCCTCGTCCTCGCCGTGGTCATGACCGGTTACGTCGCCTCCGGCGCCCGCGCCGACGAAGGCGACGGTGGCGGCCGGGGACCGCTCACCCTGGCCACCGCCGGAGATCTCACCGGCTACCTCGGCCCCCTCCTGCAGGGCTGGAACCGCACCCACCCCGACGAGAAGGTCACCCTGGTCGAGCTGCCGGACTCGGCCGACGAGACGCATGCGCAGATGACCACCGACCTGCGCGGCGGCGACCGCAGCCGGTTCGACGTGCTGAACATCGACGTCGCCTGGACGTCCGAGTTCGCGGCGGCCGGCTGGATCCGCCCGCTGCCGCGCGACCGGTTCCCGCTGAAGAGCTTCCTGCCGCCCGTCGTCGACACGGCGACCTACGACGGACAGCTGTACGCGGTCCCGTACGTCACCAACGCGGGTCTGCTCCTGTACCGCAAGGACATCCTCGCCAAGGAGGGCGTGCCGCCGCCGCGCACCTGGGCCGAACTGGAGCACGACGCGAAGACCATCGCCCCGAAGTACGGACTCGACGGCTACGCGGGCCAGTTCCTGCCGTACGAGGGCCTCACCGTCAACGCGGCGGAGGCCGTGTACTCGGCGGGCGGCACGATCCTCGGCGACGAGGGAGAGCGCGTCACCGTGAACTCGGCGGCGGCCCGCGAGGGCATCGGGTTCCTCGCCCGCGGGGTGCGCGAGGGGTGGATCCCGAGGAAGGCGCTGACGTACAAGGAGGAGGAGTCCAAGCAGGCCTTCCAGGAGGGCCGGCTGCTCTTCCTGCGCAACTGGCCGTACGCGTACGTCGCCGCCTCCGCCCCGGGCTCCAAGGTGGCCGGGAAGGTCGGCGCCGTCCCGCTGCCCGGGCCTGACGGGCCGGGAACGAGTGTCCTCGGCGGCTCCAACCTGGCCGTCAACGCCCACGCGCGGCACCCCGAGTCGGCCGCGCGCCTGATCGCGTACCTCACCAGCGAGGGCGTCCAGCGCCAGGTCCTCACCCGCGGCGCGCTGCCGCCGGTGCGCGCCGCGCTCTACGACGACCCCGAACTCGTACGGCAGTTCCCGTACCTGCCGACCCTGCGCGCCGCCGTGCTGGCGGCCGCACCGCGCCCCAAGAGCCCGCGCTACGACCAGGTCAGCCTCGCCGTGCAGGCCGTGGTGCACGACGCGCTGACGGGGCAGGAGACGCCCGAGTCGGCGGTACGACGCCTGGCCCGCGAGCTGGCCGCCATCTCCCATCGCTAGTTACTTGTTAGGTAACGCGGACATCTCATCTGGCCAGCTTGCGCCCCAATAAGTCCGGATTTGTCACGTCAACTCCTCGGTAGTTTCTGTCTTGTTCGTTGACACCCTCGTGAAACCGCTACTTAACATGCATGCATAACCGTCAGCACGCACAGACAGGTCAACGGGGTGAGTCCCAAGCACATCGACACCCATCGCTGGTGGCGCGACGCAGTGATCTACCAGGTGTACGTCCGCAGCTTCCTCGACAGCACCGGCGACGGCATCGGCGATCTGGCCGGCGTCAGGGCCGGGCTGCCGTACCTGAAGAAGCTCGGCGTCGACGGGATCTGGCTGAGCCCCTTCTACCCCTCCCCGCAGCACGACCACGGCTACGACGTCTCCGACTACTGCGACGTCGACCCGCTCTTCGGCGACCTCGCCGAGTTCGACCTGCTGATGGCGGCCGCCCGGCGGCTCGGCATCAAGGTGCTCCTGGACATCGTCCCCAACCACTGCTCCAGCGAGCACCCGTGGTTCCGCGAAGCCCTCGCCTCGCCGCCCGGCAGCCCGGCCCGGGCTCGCTTCCACTTCGTCGACGGCCGCGGCCCGGACGGCTCCGAGCCGCCCAACAACTGGCACGCCATGTTCGGCGGCCCGGCCTGGACCCGGATCACCGAGGCGGACGGCCGCCCCGGCCAGTGGTACCTGCACATGTTCACGCCCGAGCAGCCCGACTGGAACTGGCGCAACCCCGAGATCCCCGCCGAGTTCGACCGGGTGCTGCGCTTCTGGCTGGACCGGGGCGTCGACGGCTTCCGCATCGACGTCGCCGCGGGCCTCTTCAAGCACCCGGAGCTGCCCGACTCCCCGGACCCGGAGGCCGACGCCCGCACCCGCGACTCGGTCAACCCGCTCGCCTGGAACCAGCCCGAGGTGCACGACGTGTGGCGGCACTGGCGATCCGTCTGTGAGGAGTACACGGCACGCGACGGCCGTGAACGCCTGCTCGTCGGCGAGGTATCGGTGCCGACCGCCCGCGAACACGCGCAGTACGTCCGCCCGGACGAGCTGCACCAGGCGTTCTTCTTCGACCTGCTCAGCGCCCCCTGGGACCCCGACGCCTTCCGCAAGGTCATCTCCGAGGCCATGCAGGACATCGCCGGCACGGGCTCCACGGTCACCTGGGTCCTCAACAACCACGACCAGGTCCGCACCGTCACCCGTTACGGAGAACCCACCCCCCAGGGCAGCGGCCTCGGCGCCGCCCGCGCCCGTGCCGCCGCACTGCTGATGCTGGCGCTGCCCGGAGCCGCGTACATCTACCAGGGTGAGGAACTGGGCCTGCCCGAGGTCGTCGACCTGCCCGACGACGTGCTCACCGACCCGATCTTCCGCCGCACCGGAAGCCGCGCCCGCATCCGCGACGGCTGCCGGGTGCCGCTGCCGTGGTCCGGTCAGGCATCCCCGTTCGGCTTCACCTCCGGCGCCGAGGGCGCGAGGCCCTGGCTGCCGCAGCCCTCGTACTTCGCCGAGTACGCCACCGACCGGGCGCTCGCCGACACCCGCTCCTTCTGGCACCTGTACCGCGACGGCCTCCAACTGCGCTCCTCGCTCCCGCAACTGGGCGAAGGCACGCTGCGCTGGCTGGACACCCCACCCGGCGTCCTCGCCTTCCTACGCGGCGACGACCTGGTCTGCGCCGTCAACTTCGGCACCGCCCCCACGCCCGCGCCGGTCTCCGGCACCCCCCTGCTGGCCAGCGGCCCCTGCCCGCCCGGGGTGCTCCCCGGCTCGACGGCCGCCTGGTGGATCAGTGACGGCACCGACCTCTGAACCCCGTCAATTCCCCACCCCCTGAAGGGACATCAACGATGATGCGACGACGTACCACCCTGCTCACCGGCTGCACCGCCCTCGCCCTGGCACTCGGCGCGACCGCCTGCGGCGGCGGCCCCGTCACCGCGGGCGGCGGTGACAAGGCGCTCAGCGGCCAGACGGTCACCGTGGCCGGTGTCTGGACCGGCAGCGAGCAGAAGAACTTCCAGAAGGTGCTGGACGCGTTCAGCGCGAAGACCGGCGCCAAGACGCAGTTCATCTCCACCGGCGACAACGTCTCCACCGTCGTCGGCAGCAAGATCGAGGGCGGCAACGCGCCGGACGTGGTGATGGTCCCGCAGGTCGGCGTGCTCCAGCAGTTCGCCAAGAAGGGCTGGCTGAAGCCGCTGTCCGCGACCACCCAGCAGTCGGTCGACAACGACTACGCGCCGGTGTGGAAGAAGTACGGCAGCGTCGACGGCACCCTGTACGGCCTGTACTTCAAGGCCGCCCACAAGTCGACCGTCTGGTACAGCCCCGACGCGCTCAAGCAGGCCGGGGTCAAGCCGCCGAAGACGTACGACGAGATGCTGAAGGCCGGACACACCGTCTCCGACTCGGGCCTCGCCGCCTTCGCGGTCGCGGGGGAGGACGGCTGGACCCTCACGGACTGGTTCGAGAACATCTATCTCTCCCAGGCCGGTCCCGAGAAGTACGACGCGCTCGCCGCGCACAAGCTGAAGTGGACCGACGCGAGCGTGGTCAAGGCGCTCACCACGCTGGGCAAGCTGTTCAAGGACAAGCAGCTGATCGCGGGCGGCCAGAAGGAGGCCCTCAACACCGACTTCCCGGGGTCGGTGGAGAAGGTGTTCGGGCCCAAGCCCGAGGCCGGCATGGTGTACGAGGGCGACTTCGTGGCCGGAGTCGCGCACGACCAGTTCGGCAAGACGATCGGGAAGGACGCGGACTTCTTCCCGTTCCCGTCGGTCGACGGCGGCACGGCACCGGTCGTCAGCGGCGGTGACGCGGCGGTCGTCCTCAAGGACGGCAGGAACGCCAAGGCCGGCATGAAGCTGCTGGAGTACCTGGCGACCCCCGAGGCAGCGGCCGTGTGGGCGAAGGCGGGCGGCTTCCTGTCCCCGAACAAGAAGCTCGACCTCTCCTCCTACGCCGACGACGTGACGCGGGCGACGGCCAAGTCCCTGATCGCGGCGGGCGATTCCGTCCGCTTCGACATGTCCGACCAGGCGCCGGCGGCCTTCGGCGGCACCAAGGGCGCGGGCGAGTGGAAGCTGCTGCAGGACTTCCTGCGCGACCCGTCCAACCCGAAGGCGACCGCGGCGCAGCTCGAGGACGCCGCGGCCAAGGCCTACCAGGGCTGACCGGCCATGACCGCCACGCTCGTGAAAGAGGCGAGCCCGCCGACCGCCGCCGGTGCCGCCGAAAGGCGCCGCACCCGGCGGCGGGGGCGGATCATCGCCCTGCTGTTCGTGTTCCCCGCGCTGCTGCTGCTCGGCGCGCTCGTCGTCTACCCCGTGCTGTTCTCGATCGGGCGCAGCTTCTTCGACGCCTCCGGGACTCGGTTCGTGGGCGGCGCCAACTACGCCGAGATGTTCCGCGACCCGGCGACGCTGAAGGCCATCCGGAACACGACGATCTGGGTGGTCGTGGCTCCGGCGCTGCTGACGGGGCTCGGCCTGATCCTCGCCGTCCTGGTGGAGAAGGTGCGCTGGGCCACCGCCTTCAAGCTGCTGCTCTTCATGCCGATGGCGGTGTCCTTCCTCGCCGCGGGCATCATCTTCCGGCTCGCCTATGACCAGGACCCCAACAAGGGGGTGCTGAACGCGGCAGCGGTCTCCCTCCACGACGCCTTCGAGGGCACGTCGTCGTATCCGACGGCGCGGGCGCGCGAGGGCCAGGGGCTGACGCAGGGCCGTGACGGCTCGTACGCGACGCGTGCGAGCGTCGCCCCCGGTGACTCGGTGACGCTTCCGATGGTCGGCGTCCTGCCCAAGGACCTGCCCAAGGGTGCCGCGCCCGCGTACGCGGCGGCCGGGAAGAAGGCCGCCTCCGACGAACTGCGCGGGGTCGTGTACCTGGACTTCTCGCCCGGTGGCGGCGGAAGGCAGGGGAAGGTCGACCCGCGGGAGAGCGGGCTGCCGGGAATGAAGGTCGAGGCGGTGCGCGACGGCCGGACGGTCGGGAGCACGACGACGGCGGCCGACGGCTCCTTCCACTTCCCGGGACTGAAGCCCGGCTCGTACACGGTGAGGCTGCCGGCGTCGAACTTCGCACAGCCGTACCAGGGCGTGTCCTGGCTCGGCCCGACGCTGGTCACGCCCGCGATCATCGGGGCGTACCTGTGGATCTGGACCGGCTTCGCGATGGTGCTGATCGGCGCCGGCCTGTCGACGCTGCCACGGGACGCGCTGGAGGCGGCGCGGATCGACGGGGCGAACGAATGGCAGATCTTCCGACGGATCACGGTGCCGCTGCTCGCACCGGTGCTGACGGTCGTCTTCGTGACCCTCGTCATCAACGTGATGAAGGTGTTCGACCTCGTCTACATCATCGCCCCCGGGCCGGTGCAGGAGGACGCGACCGTGCTCGCGACGCAGATGTGGCTGGTGTCGTTCGGCGGCGGCAACAACCAGGGGCTGGGCAGCGCGCTGGGCGTACTGCTCCTGCTGCTGGTCATCCCCGCGATGGTCTTCAACGTCCGGCGTTTCCGAAGGAGTCAGCGATGAACGCGGTGAGGCGGGGGCTGGGCAACGGGCTGGTGCAGGCCTTCCTGGTGGTGATCGGCCTGATCTGGCTGACCCCGCTGGCGGGACTGTTCGTGTCGTCGCTGCGGTCGGCGTCGGACACGGCGAAGGGCGGCTGGTGGACGGCGCTGGTCAGCCCCGGGCAGTTGTCCTTCGACAACTACTCCGCACTGCTGAAGAACGCCGGGATCACGCAGGCGTTCTGGAACACCGTGCTGATCTCGGTGCCGGCGACGGTGCTGGTGGTGGTGCTGGCGGCGCTCGCGGGATACGCCTTCGCGTGGCTGGACTTCCCCGGCCGGGAGCCGCTGTTCCTGCTGGTGGTGGCGCTGCTGGTGGTGCCGGTGCAGATCGGTCTGCTGCCGGTGGCGAAACTCTTCGGACAGCTCGGCTTGTTCGGGACGATCCCCGGTGTCGTCCTCTTCCACGTGGCGTACGGTCTGCCGTTCGCGGTGTTCCTGCTGCGGAACTACTTCGCGGAGATGCCCAAGGAGATGCTGGAGGCGGCGCGGATGGACGGGGGCAGCGAGTGGCGGATCTTCACGCGGCTGGTCCTGCCCGTGGGGCGCCCGGCCCTCGCCAGCCTGGCCATCTTCCAGTTCCTGTGGGTGTGGAACGACATGCTGGTGGCCCTGCTGTTCGCGGACAGTTCGTCGCAGCCGCTGACGGTGGAACTGCAGTCGCAGATCCGGCAGTTCGGCAGCAACATCGATGTGCTGGCCCCGGGTGCGTTCCTGTCGCTGATCGTGCCGGTGGTGGTGTTCTTCGCGTTCCAGCGGCACTTCGTGCAGGGGGTGATGGCGGGCTCGGTCAAGTGACCGAGCCACGCCGCGGCGACTCGTGCGGGGACGGCCGGGAGACGGCCGCCCCCGCACACGCTTACCGGACGGAGCGGCCCCAGCCGTGGAAGGTGATGTAACCGTTGCCGTTCCGGTCGTCGCGGGACCTGGTGTAGGCATGGGTGTCCGCGTGGGCACCGGACGGCTTGTACAGGTGGATGGTGTCCTTGTCGTTGTTCCAGATGAAGTTGCAGTTCTGGCGGTGGACGACGTTCCCGGCGTCCGAGTCGGTGCCGTGCCCCCCGCGCAGGTTCACGTGGTCGCCGGGCTGGAGGTAGTGGTTGGCCAGGAAGGTGAACCGGTTGCCGGCGGCGTCCTTGACGACGTAGCCCTTCAGGTTCACCGTGGTGCTGCGCGAGTAGTTCTTGATCGTGAGGTACTCGCTCTTGGTGTTTCGGGTACGGCAGTTGTTGGAGTCCCGCCCCGGTGCGTCGTACTGGACGCCCTTGATCTTCGGGGCGGAGGAGTACTCGGTGGCCTGGGCCGGGGTCGCGACGACGACGGCGAGCGCTGCGGCCGTGACGGCGGCCGGCGCAAAGCGAATACGCATGAGGTCCCCCTGAGGGGGTCGACCGAGGCGACGGGGGCGGCAGTCGGGGCATCTGCTGCCGCCCCCGTTCCTCACGGCGACGCCGGTGGGTACAAGGAGCGCGGCAGCTTCGAGGCCGCCGCCGCGTCCAGCAGCCACAGCGTGCGCGAGCGGCCGTGGGCGCCCGCCGCCGGGGCCTGGATCTCGCCCGCGCCCGACAGGGCGATCGCCGCCGCCTGCGCCTTGTCCTCGCCCGCCGCCAGCAGCCACACCTCGCGTGCCGCGCGGATCGCCGGCAGCGTCAAGGAGATGCGCGTAGGCGGCGGCTTCGGTGCGCCATGGACGGCGACCACCGTTCGTTCCGTCTCCCGTACCGCCGGCAGCTCCGGGAACAGCGACGCCACATGGGTGTCCGGGCCGACGCCCAGCATCAGCACGTCGAAGGTGGGCACCGGGCCGTGGTTCTCGGGACCCGCGGCCCGGGCCAGTTCCGCCGCGTACGCCTCGGCCGCCGACTCCACGTCCGCACCGTAGGGGCCGTCCGACGCGGGCATGGCGTGCACGCGCTTCGGGTCCAGCGGCACGGAGTCCAGCAGGGCCTCGCGGGCCTGGGTCACATTGCGCTCGGGGTCGCCCTCCGGCAGGTAGCGCTCGTCGCCCCACCACAGGTCGAGGCGGCCCCAGTCGATGGCGTCCCGGGCCGGTGCGGCGGCCAGTGCGGCGAGCAGGCCGTTGCCGTTGCGGCCACCGGTGAGCACGACCGACGCGGAGCCGCGCGAGGCCTGCGCGTCCACGATCTTCGTGATCAGCCGGGCCGCCGCGGCCTGGGCCATCAACTCCTTGTCGCGGTGCACGACGAGCTGGGGAGCAGTCACTTGGCGGCCGCCTTCTTCGCCGGGGCCTTCTTGGTGGCCTTCTTCGCGGGTGCCTTCGCGGCCGTCTCCACGGGGGCCTCCACCGCCACCGGCTCCTGTGCCGGAGCATCGGCGGCCTCCGCAGCCCCCGTGTTCAGCCGGTCCACCCCGTACCGCAGCGCCGACGCGTACGTGTCGTCCGGGTCCAGCCGCCGCAGCTCCTCCGCGATCAGCTCCGCCGTCTCCCGGCGCTTGAGCGCCACCGCACGGTCCGGCTGGCCCTGGATGGACAGGGTCGCGAGCGAGCCGTCCGCGCGGTCCAGGGTGATCGGACCGCAGGTGGTGTCCATGCGGACCGCGGTCAGGCCGGGACCCGAGGAGATCGAGCGCTTCACCGGGACGTCCAAGCGGTCCGCCAGCCACATCGCAAGGAGTTCGCAGCTCGGGTTGAACTCCTCGCCCTCCACCTCGACCTTCCGCACCTCGCAGGTGACCTGGTCGAGGGCCGCGGCCAGCATCGAGCGCCAGGGCGTGATACGGGTCCACGACAGGTCGGTGTCGCCGGGCGTGTAGGCATCGGCCCGGGCGCTCAGCTCCCGCACCGGCGCCTCGGCCGTGTAGGAGTCGGTCACCCGGCGCTGCGCGAGCGCGCCGAGCGGGTCGTTCGCCGGGTCGAGCGGCGCGTTCACCGGCCACCAGGCGACGACCGGGGCGTCCGGCAGCAGCAGCGGGAGGACGACCGACTGGGCGTGGTCGGACACCTCGCCGTACAGCCGCAGCACCACCGTCTCGCCGGTGCCCGCTTCCGCGCCCACCCGCACCTCGGCGTCCAGACGCGACGAGGTCCGGTCGCGCGGCGAACGCGAGACGCGCCTGATGACCACGAGGGTGCGCGAGGGGTGCTCGCGCGAGGCCTCGCTGGCGGCCTTCAGCGCGTCGTAGGCGTTCTCCTCGTCGGTGACGATGACCAGCGTGAGCACCATGCCGACGGCAGGCGTGCCGATCGCCCGGCGGCCCTCCACCAGCGCCTTGTTGATCTTGCTGGCCGTGGTGTCCGTGAGGTCTATCTTCATGGCCGGCGCCAGCTCCGTCCGTCTCGCTGAAGCATCTCGTCCGCCTCGACGGGCCCCCAGGTGCCGGCCGGGTACTGCGCGGGCCTGCCGTGCTCGTCCCAGTACTCCTCGATCGGGTCGAGGATCTTCCAGGACAGCTCGACCTCCTCCGTCCGGGGGAAGAGGTTGGCGTCACCCAGCAGCACGTCCAGGATCAGACGCTCGTACGCCTCCGGGCTGGACTCGGTGAAGGACTCGCCGTAGGCGAAGTCCATGGACACGTCCCGGATCTCCATCGAGGTGCCCGGCACCTTGGAGCCGAAGCGCACGGTGACGCCCTCGTCCGGCTGGACGCGGATGACGACCGCGTTCTGGCCGAGCTCCTCGGTGGCCGTCGTGTCGAAGGGGGAGTGCGGGGCCCGCTGGAAGACGACCGCGATCTCCGTCACCCGGCGGCCCAGCCGCTTGCCGGTGCGCAGGTAGAACGGCACGCCCGCCCAGCGGCGGTTGTCGATCTCCAGCTTCACCGCGGCGTAGGTGTCCGTCTTCGACTTCTTGTCGATGCCCTCTTCCTCGAGGTACCCGATGACCTTCTCGCCACCCTGCCAGCCGGCCGCGTACTGCCCGAACACGGTCGAGGCGCCCAGGTCCTTCGGCAGCCGCACCGCGCCGAGCACCTTGGTCTTCTCCGCGGCGAGCGCGTCGGCGTCGAAGGAGGCGGGCTCCTCCATGGCCGTCAGCGCCAGCAACTGGAGCAGGTGGTTCTGGATGACGTCCCGGGCGGCACCGATGCCGTCGTAGTAGCCGGCGCGGCCGCCGATGCCGATGTCCTCGGCCATGGTGATCTGCACGTGGTCCACGAAGGACCGGTTCCAGATCGGCTCGAACATCGTGTTGGCGAACCGCAGCGCCAGAATGTTCTGGACCGTCTCCTTGCCCAGGTAGTGGTCGATGCGGAAGACCTGGTCCGGGGCGAAGACCTCGTGCACGACCTTGTTGAGCTCCTCGGCCGACTTCAGGTCGTGACCGAACGGCTTTTCGATGACCGCGCGGCGCCAGGAGCCGGCCTGCTGGTCGGCCAGGCCGTGCTTCTTCAGCTGCTGGATGACCACCGGGAAGGACTTCGGCGGCACGGAGAGGTAGAAGGCGAAGTTGCCGCCCGTGCCCTGCGCCTTGTCGAGCTCCTCGATCGTCGAGCGCAGCCGCTCGAAGGCGTCGTCGTCGTCGAAGGTGCCCTGGACGAAGCGCATCCCCTGGATGAGCTGCTGCCAGACCTCCTCGCGGAACGGCGTACGGGCGTGCTCCTTGACGGCGTCGTGGACCACCCTGGCGAAGTCCTCGTGCTCCCAGTCGCGGCGGGCGAAGCCGACGAGCGAGAAGCCCGGGGGCAGCAGACCCCGGTTTGCCAGGTCGTAAACGGCTGGCATCAGCTTTTTACGTGACAAATCGCCCGTAACGCCGAAGATGACCAGGCCCGACGGCCCCGCGATACGCGGGAGCCGCCGGTCCGCGGCGTCACGAAGCGGATTCGCTCCGTGTACGGATGTCAAGATTTCAGCCCTCCGAGGGCGCGAGGCGCTGCAGTTCCGCCTCGGTCGACTTGAGGAGGTCGTTCCAGGACGCCTCGAACTTCTCGACGCCCTCGTCCTCCAGGAGCTGGACCACTTCGTCGTACGAGATCCCGAGCTTCTCGAGCGCCTCCAGGTCGGCGCGCGCCTGCTCATAGGTGCCGGCGACGGTGTTGCCGCTGATCTCGCCGTGGTCCTCGGTGGCCACCAGGGTGGCCTCCGGCATGGTGTTCACCGTGTTCGGCGCCACCAGCTCGTCCACGTACAGGGTGTCCTTGTACGCCTTGTCCTTCACGCCGGTGGAGGCCCACAGCGGACGCTGCTTGTTCGCGCCGGCGTTCTCCAGTGCGGACCAGCGGTCGGAGGAGAAGACCTCCTCGTACGCCTGGTAGGCGAGCCGCGCGTTGGCGACGGCGGCCTTGCCGCGCAGCGCCTTCGCCTCGGGCGTGCCGAGCGCGTCGATCCGCTTGTCGATCTCGGTGTCGACGCGGGAGACGAAGAAGGACGCCACCGAGTGGATACGGGAGAGGTCCAGGCCCCTCTCACGGGCCTTCTCCAGGCCGCTGAGGTAGGCGTCCATGACCTCGCGGTAGCGCTCCAGCGAGAAGATCAGCGTGACGTTGACGCTGATGCCGTTGCCGATCGTCTCGGTGATCGCCGGCAGGCCCGCACGGGTCGCCGGGATCTTGATGAGCGTGTTCGGCCGGTCGACCAGCCAGGCCAGCTGCTTGGCCTCGGCGACGGTGGCCCGGGTGTTGTGCGCGAGCCGCGGGTCGACCTCGATCGACACCCGGCCGTCCTGGCCCTCGGTGGCGTCGAACACCGGACGCAGGATGTCCGCCGCGTCCCGGACGTCCGCCGTGGTGATCATGCGGATCGCCTCTTCGACGGTGACCTTGCGGGCGGCGAGGTCGGCGAGCTGCTGCTCGTAGCCGTCGCCCGACGAGATCGCCTTCTGGAAGATCGTCGGGTTGGTGGTGACGCCCACGACGTGCTGCTGGTCGATCAGTTCGGCGAGGTTGCCGGACGTGATCCGCTTGCGCGACAGGTCGTCCAGCCAGATCGCGACGCCTTCCTCGGTAAGGCGCTTGAGTGCGTCTGTCATGGAAATTGCATCTCCTACGTGTCGTGTATCAGCGTCAGCGCTGGGCTGCGGCGATCGATTCCCGGGCGGCGGATGCGACGTTCTCGGCAGTGAAACCGAACTCGCGGAAGAGCACCTTGCCGTCGGCCGAAGCACCGAAGTGCTCCAGGGAAACGATGCGTCCCGCATACCCGACGTACTTGTGCCAGGTGAGGCCGATCCCGGCCTCGACCGCGACCCGCGCCCTCACCGACGGCGGCAGGACGCTGTCCCGGTACCCCTGGTCCTGCTCCTCGAACCACTCCACGGACGGCATCGACACCACCCGCGTCGGCACGCCCTCGGCCTGGAGCTGCTCGCGCGCCTCGACGGCGAGGTGCACCTCGGACCCGGTGGCGATCAGGATCACCTGCGGTTCGCCACCGTCCGCCTCGAACAGCACGTAGCCACCGCGCGCGGTGTCCTCGTTCGGCTCGTACGTCGGCACGCCCTGACGGGTCAGCGCCAGACCGTGCGGGGCGCCCTTGCCGAACTCCTTCGTCCAGCGCTTGAGGATCTCGCGCCAGGCGATCGCGGTCTCGTTGGCGTCGGCCGGGCGCACGATGTTCAGGCCCGGGATGGCGCGCAGCGAGGCCAGGTGCTCGATCGGCTGGTGGGTCGGGCCGTCCTCACCGAGACCGATGGAGTCGTGCGTCCACACGTACGTCACCGGCAGGTGCATCAGCGCGGACAGGCGCACGGCGTTGCGCATGTAGTCGGAGAACACGAGGAACGTGCCGCCGTAGATCCGGGTGTTGCCGTGCAGCGCGATGCCGTTCATCTCCGCGGCCATGGAGTGCTCGCGGATGCCGAAGTGGATCGTGCGGCCGTAGGGGCTCGCCTCCGGCAGCGGGTTGTCGGCCGGCAGGAAGGAGCTGTTCTTGTCGATCGTGGTGTTGTTCGACCCGGCGAGGTCGGCGGAACCGCCCCACAGCTCGGGGATGACGGCACCCAGCGCCTGTAGCACCTTGCCGGAGGCGGCACGTGTGGCGACGCCCTTGCCCGCCTCGAAGACCGGGAGCT
The DNA here is from genome assembly GCF_042891915.1 of Streptomyces sp. NPDC001848. NCBI lineage: Bacteria > Bacillati > Actinomycetota > Actinomycetes > Kitasatosporales > Streptomycetaceae > Streptomyces > Streptomyces sp. NPDC001848. The sequence continues at coordinate 544,550 of NZ_JBIATP010000002.1, forward strand.
TCTCCTCCCAGCCGGTGGGCAGCTCGCCCTTGCTGATCCGGTCGTACTCGGCGGCGCGCTCGGGGTTGTTGTCCCGCCACTGCTGGAAGGACTTCTCCCATTCGGCCTTGGCCTCACGGCCTCGCCGAAGCGCCTCGCGGGTGTGCGCCAGGACCTCGTCCGTGACCTCGAAGGACTTCTCCGGGTCGAAGCCCAGGACCCGCTTGGTGGCCGCGACCTCGTCCTCGCCCAGCGCGGAGCCGTGCGCGGCCTCGGTGTTCTGCGCGTTCGGCGCGGGCCAGGCGATGATCGAACGCATCGCGATGAAGGACGGCCGGTCCGTGACCTTCTTCGCTTCCTGGATGGCGTTGTAGATGGCGTGCGGGTCCAGGTCGCCGTCCGGCTTCGGCGCGACGCGCTGCACGTGCCAGCCGTAGGCCTCGTACCGCCGAGCCGTGTCCTCGGAGACCGCGGTCGCGGTGTCGCCCTCGATGGAGATGTGGTTGTCGTCCCACAGCAGGATCAGATTGCCGAGCTTCTGGTGCCCGGCCAGCGAGGACGCCTCCGCGGAGATGCCCTCCTGCAGGCAGCCGTCGCCGGCGATGCAGTAGATGAAGTGGTCGAAGGGGGACTCGCCCTGCGGGGCGTCCGGGTCGAACAGGCCGCGCTCGTAGCGGGCGGCCATCGCCATGCCCACGGCGTTGGCGACACCCTGGCCCAGCGGGCCGGTCGTCGTCTCCACGCCCACCGTGTGCCCGTACTCGGGGTGGCCGGGGGTCTTCGAGCCCCAGGTGCGGAAGGCCTTCAGATCGTCCAGCTCCAGGCCGAAGCCGGCCAGGTACAGCTGGGTGTAGAGGGTCAGGGACGAGTGGCCGGCGGACAGCACGAAGCGGTCACGGCCCACCCAGTCGGCGTCGGCCGGATCGTGGCGCATCACCTTCTGGAAGAGGGTGTAGGCGGCCGGAGCCAGGCTCATCGCCGTACCCGGATGGCCGTTTCCGACCTTCTGTACGGCATCGGCGGCCAGGACACGCGCGGTGTCGACCGCACGCTGGTCCAACTCGGTCCACTCGAGGTCTGTGGTGGTCGGCTTGGTGCTCACCCTGGGTCAGGGCTCCTCTCCACATGTCGAATGCCGGTGCACTGGGCGCCCACCGGCCGCTGCTGAGCCTACCCCTGTAAGTACGTGCGTCTTTTCGGGTCATTCCAGACTGCCGGGAGTCCCGGAAGTCCGCCTCCCGACCCGCCATATCCGTGGTCGGCAACTGAATACGGAGCCGCTCATCCGATCGCTCAACCGAGCGGGAACGGGCTCGTGCTCCACCGTTCCTTTCACCGTTCGTTTCACCGGCCGCACAGCCGCCGGCGAACACGACCCACCCCCCGCGAAGGGCGCGCTTCGGGCAACGTCTAAAGTTGCGTGAGTACGCGCGAGCCTTTACTGGGCGTTCACAGCCACGGCTCGCTGGGATGTCTCTGTCAGGGGTGTGCGTGACGGCCGTCGAATCCCGTCCTGGGGGCACCTCCCAGGCCCTTCAGGCACAGGGGGAGGGGGTGCTTGGTGCGAGCAAGAGCCCGAGCCACCGGCCGTTCGGGGCCCGTGTCAAGGCGTTCGTGGCACTGACCAAGCCGCGGATCATCGAGCTGCTGCTGATCACCACGGTCCCGGTGATGTTCCTCGCCCAGCGGGGCGTGCCGGATCTGAAGCTGGTCCTGCTCACCTGCCTCGGCGGCTACCTGTCCGCGGGCGGTGCCAACGCGCTGAACATGTACATCGACCGCGACATCGACGCGCTGATGGACCGCACCTCCCAGCGCCCGCTGGTCACCGGCATGGTCAGCCCCCGCGAGTGCCTCGCCTTCGGCATCACGCTGGCGGTCGTCTCCACGCTGCTGTTCGGTTTCACGGTCAACTGGCTGTCGGCGTGGCTGTCGCTCGGAGCGCTCCTTTTCTACGTCGTCGTCTACACGATGATCCTCAAGCGTCGTACCTCGCAGAACATCGTGTGGGGCGGCATCGCCGGCTGCATGCCCGTACTCATCGGGTGGTCCTCGGTCACCAACTCCATGTCGTGGGCCCCGGTCATCCTCTTCCTCGTGATGTTCTTCTGGACGCCGCCGCACTACTGGCCGCTGTCCATGAAGGTCAGGGAGGACTACGCGCGCGTGGGCGTGCCCATGCTGCCGGTCATCGCCTCCAACAAGGTCGTCGCCCGGCAGATCGTGCTCTACAGCTGGGTCATGGTCGCCGTCTCCCTGCTGCTGACCCCGCTCGGCTACACCGGCTGGTTCTACACGGCGGTCGCGCTGGCTGCGGGCGGCTGGTGGCTGTGGGAGGCGCACGCGCTGCAGAACCGGGCGAAGGCGGAGGCCACCGGGGCCAAGCTGAAGGAGATGCGGCTCTTCCACTGGTCGATCACCTACGTCTCGCTGCTGTTCGTCGCCGTGGCGGTCGACCCGTTCCTGCGCTGACGACGCGCACACCGCGTCGGCTGACGTACGTCACAGGGCACTGCTCTCGCCAGTCGATCTACCCGTCGGTAGCATCCTGACCATGGCAGACACGCAGCAGGTTGACCCCAAGGACGAGCGCAGGGTGGCCCGGATCGCCCGGCAGATCAGCTCCTTCTCCAAGGCCCACGGCGGTGCCGAGGGCCAGGTCGCGTACATCGGGCAGCGCGGGGCGCGGATCGTGCTCGTGGGCGAGGACGGCACCTGGGGCGACCTCGTGGCGCCCAGCTACGCCGTGGCCGAGAAGGCGGTGGAGAAGTCCGGCATCACCGTCCACGAGGCGTTCGACGGCGAGTTCGCGGGCAAGGTGGAGACCGGCCCCTACGAGTGGACGCGCATGGCGGGGATCCAGGTGGGCGGCAAGCGCGCCGCCCGGTAGCAACACCTCATGCCGGGTTCACCCGTTAGGACCTTCAGGAGGCACGGTCCAGTCACGGGAGTCCGGATGATCGAAACGCCGTCCCTGGTGGACCAGTACTGCCACGGCGTGCTCCGCAGCGAGCTGGGCCTCGGCACCTTCGAGGCCCACCTCGCCCGTACCGAGGGCCCGCCCGCCGCCGGTACCACCCTGTTCGACACCCAGACGGGTTTCGCCGTACGCCGCTGGTGTCCGCCGCTGCTCGGTCTGGAGCCGCACTGCCCGCCCGCCCGTTATCTCGCCCGGCGGCGTGAGCTCGGTGTCCTGGAAGCGGGGCGCAGGCTGCTGCGCGGCAGCGGCATCACCACCTACCTCGTCGACACCGGGCTGCCCGGCGACCTGACCGGGCCCGCCGAGATGGCGTCCACGGGGGATGCCGAGGCACACGAGATCGTGCGCCTTGAGCTGCTCGCCGAACAGGTGGCCGACACCTCCGGCACCGTGGAGGGATTCCTCGCCAATCTCGCCGAGTCGATCCACGGGGCGGCGGCGCACGCGGTGGCGTTCACCTCGGTCGCCGGCGTGCGGCACGGTCTGTCCCTCGCGCCGGAGCCGCCGGGTCCCGGGGAGGTGCGCGGCGCGGCCGGCCGCTGGCTGGCGGGCCGAAGAGTCGGAGGCACCCTGTCCGACCCGGTGCTGCTGCGCCATCTGCTGTGGAGCGCGGTGGCCTCGGGCCGGCCGCTCCAGCTCCATGCGGGCCTCGGCGAACCGGGCCTGCGCATCGACCGCACCGACCCCGTCCTGCTCACCGACTTCGTGCGCGCCACGGCCGGTCTGGGTACGGACCTCGTCCTGTTGCACGGCTACCCGTACCACCGGCACGCGGCGCATCTGGCCGGGGTCTTCCCGCACGTCTACGCGGACCTGGGCGCCGCGCTGGTCCGCACCGGCGCCCGGGCCGCCGCCGTCCTGGCCGAGATCCTGGAGCTGGCGCCCTTCGGCAAGCTCCTCTTCTCCAGCGGCGCCCACGGCCTGCCCGAGCTCCATGTGATCGGCGCCCGCCTCTTCCGCGAGGCGCTGTCCCGGCTGCTGGGCGGCTGGGTCTCCGAGGGCGCCTGGTCCCTGGCGGACGCCCAGCGGGTGGCGGAGATGATCGCGGCGGGGAACGCGCGCCGGGTGTACGGGCTGCAGTGAGCCCTGCGGGGTACGACCGTCAGGCGTTGGTGAGAGCCGACTCCGCCGAGGGACCCGGAAGGCCGGTGGCCGCTCCGGCGCGTTCGCGCAGCGACAGCAGCACCCGGAGCACCCCGATCCACACCAGGCAGGAGCCGAGCATGTGGAGGCCGACCAGGACCGCGGGCAGGTGCGTGAAGTACTGGACGTAGCCGATCACGCCCTGGGCGAGCAGGATCAGGAACAGGTCGCGGGTGCGGGCCAGGGGGCCCTTGGGGGCGTCGACGGCCTTGAGGAGGAACCACAGCGCGAACGTCAGCGTCACCACGATCCAGGCGAGCACCGCGTGCACCTTGGCCACCGTCTCCCAGCTGATGTGGATCCGGTCGACCTTGCCGGAGTCACCCGGGTGCGGCCCGGCCCCCGTCACCACCGTGCCGACGGCGATGAGCAGCAGGGACGCGGCCACCAGGAACCACACCAACTGCTGCACGGCCTTGCCGACCAGCGGCCGGGGCGCGCCGTCGCCCTCGCGGGCGCGCTGCCACATCACCGCGGCGACCGCGACGAGAGCCGTCGCCAGCAGGAAGTGGGCCGCGACCGTGTACGGGTTGAGGCCCACGAGCACGACGATTCCGCCGAGGATCGCGTTGCTCATCACGAGCCAGAACTGCGCCCAGCCCAGCCGGGTCAGGCTGCGCCGGTACGGCTTCTCGGAGCGGGCGGCGATGATCGCCCAGCCGACCGCGGCGCACAGCACGTACGTCAGCATGCGGTTGCCGAACTCGATGGCGCTGTGATAGCTCAGCGCGTGCGTCGGCGTCAGTGAGCCGTCGGTGCACTCGGGCCAGGTCGGGCAACCGAGACCCGAGGCGGTCAGCCGGACGGCACCGCCGGTGACGACGATGACCACCGACATGACGAGCGCGGCGAGAGCCGCCCGCTGGACGGTCCGGGGCTCGGGGGTCCAGCGGTCGGCGATGAAGGCGAGCGGGTTGCGCAGGGCCGCTGTGGCGTCGGCGCGGTTCAGCTTTGGCACGCCCACCATCGTAGGCCGCCGCTTGTGCACGCTTTCACGAGGGTCCCGCTCTGCTCACTCCCAGCGGAAGAACCTCGCGGCGGCGGCCAGGCCCACCACGGCCCACACCGCCAGGATGCCCAGGTCACCCCAGGGGGTTCCGGCCCCGTGCTGCAGCACGGACCGCAGACCGTCGGAGAGGGCGGAGATCGGAAGCAGCCCGAGGACGTCCTGGGCGCCCGCGGGGAACTTGTCCAGCGGCACGATCACGCCGCCGCCCACGAGCAGCAGCAGGAACACCAGGTTGGCGGCGGCCAGGGTGGCCTCCGCCTTCAGCGTGCCCGCCATCAGCAGGCCGAGCCCGGAGAAGGCGGCCGTGCCGAGGACCAGCAGGAGCAGCACGGCGAGGGGGTTGCCGTGTGGCGACCAGCCCAGCGCGAACGCGATCACCGTCAGCAGCACCACCTGGAGGACCTCGGTGACCAGGACGGAGGCCGTCTTGGCGGTCATCAGCCCCCAGCGGGGGAGCGGCGAGGAGGCGAGCCGCTTCAGCACGCCGTAACGGCGCTCGAAGCCGGTCGCGATGGCCTGTCCGGTGAACGCGGTCGACATCACGGCGAGTGCCAGGATGCCGGGCGCGAGGAAGTCGACGGCCTTGCCCGCGCCGGTGTCGACGATGTCGACCGAGCTGAAGAGGACCAGCAGCAGCGTGGGGATGACGACCGTCAGGAGCAGTTGCTCGCCGTTGCGCAGCAGCATCCGCGTCTCCAGCGCGGCCTGCGCGGCGATCATGCGGGGCAGGGGGGCGGCGCCGGGCTTGGGCGTGTAGGTGCCGATGGTGGTCACGAGCGCAGCTCCTTGCCGGTGAGCTCCAGGAAAACGTCCTCCAGGGTGTGCCGTTCGACCGAGATCCTGTCCGGCATCACCCCGTGCTGCGCGCACCACGAGGTGACGGTCGCCAGCAGCTGCGGATCGACCTTGCCGACGACGCGGTAGGCGCCCGGCGTCAGCTCCGCCGCCGAACAGTCCGCCGGGAGCGCCTTCAGCAGGGAGCCCACGTCGAGGCCGGGCCGGCCGGTGAAGCGGAGCGTGTTCTCGGCGCCGCCGCGGCACAGCTCCTCCGGGGCGCCCTGCGCGATCACGCGGCCCGCGTCGATGATCGCCACGTCGTCCGCGAGCTGCTCGGCCTCGTCCATGTGGTGGGTGGTCAGGATCACGGAGACGCCGTCGGCGCGCAGATCGCGGACGAGGTCCCAGGTGGCCCGGCGGGCCTGCGGGTCGAGGCCGGCGGTCGGCTCGTCCAGGAACACCAGCTCGGGGCGGCCGACGACGGCCATGGCGAGCGCGAGCCGCTGCTGCTGCCCGCCCGACAGGCGCCGGTACGGCGTCCTGCCGCAGCTGCCCAGCCCCAGCCGCTCGATGAGCGCGTCCACGTCGAGGGGGTGCGCGTGCAGCTTGGCCACGTGGCGGAGCATCTCCTCCGCGCGGGCGCCCGAGTACACGCCGCCGGACTGGAGCATCACGCCGATCCGGGGACGCAGCGCGGCGGCCTCTCCGACCGGGTCGAGGCCCAGGACGCGCACCGTGCCGGAGTCCGGCTTCCGGTACCCCTCGCAGGTCTCGACCGTGGTCGTCTTCCCCGCCCCGTTGGGGCCGAGAACAGCGGTGATACCCGCCCGGGCCACCAGGTCGAGCCCGTCCACCGCGGTCTTCGTGCCATACCGCTTCACCAGGGCCTGTACCTGGACGACCGGCTCACTTCCCATGGGTCCAGAGTCTAGGTAGGCGTCCCGGGCAGCGGACGAGGGGGGCCGGAAACCGATTGCACCGAGGACGACAGCGTCCGGAAACCACTCTTCGCGCGGCCTGTGCAGTGTCAGCCACCGCTCCGCGTAAGCCACCGCGTCCGCGACCGGGAACAGCCGCACCTGGGCCGCGCCCACCCTTCCCCGCACGACGGGCCTGTCCCGCTCGAAGTCGTGCCCCAGTTCGTCGAAGCGCTCGGAAGTGATCGACACCTCGGTCACCACTTCCCATCCCTTCGGTCCCGGCCGACCCACCTGAACGAGCGGCGAGGGTATGCGGTACTCGGCCAGGTGGAAGCAGGTGCAGGAGTCGTATCCGGCCCCCGGCAGCAGCACACGGGCGCCCAGGGCCTCCAGCCGGGCCAGCGGGCTGCTCCCCCACTGCCTTGAGGGCGTGGGCGGTGCCCCCAGCCCAGGCGGCAGTCGGGCGAGTGGCCTCGACGATCTCCGCGGCGCGCGGGCCGACCGCGGCGAAGGACGTCCGGGGGTGGGCGCTGCGCAGGGCGCCCGGCCGCGTGCGTACGGTCTCCGGGATCACGCCGACCCCGCGCGTGGGCGTGGTCCGGGGGCCGTGGGCGGGCATGGTGGCCCGGATGGTCTCCCACCATTCCTCGGGCACCGGCGGATTTCCCCACAGCGCAGGGTCGGACAGATCGCCGGACTGCGTCGGCACCGCCAGCGTGCCGTCCGGGCCGAGGGCGTCGAGAAGTCCCTGGACGACCGCGACGGCACCTCCGTCGACCCAGCCGAGCGAGCTGAGCGAGGAGTGCACGAGGAGGATCTCGCCGGGCGTCACACCGAGCGCGCGCAGCTGTGCCGCCAGAGTGTCCCTGGTGACAAGAGAGCCGGTCGGAAGGGGTGTGGGCATGGCCTGGGAATCTTGTCCGGATGGCCGGTGACCGCCACCGGTTTGATCGGCCGCAGGTTGGCCGCCGAGCGTTTCCGCAGGTCGGCTTAGGTATGCCTAAGTGACGTACCGCACCGGCCGCCCGTCCGGACGACGCTTGTCAGCTTCTGCGGAATTACGCAACAATGGCGTTGTGAAAAACGTCGGCGAGGCTCGGGAGACCCCGGTGGGGGCCCCTCAGGAGGAGTTCACGACCGGGGAGCGCTCGACGCGCAACCGGGTCGCGCGGTCCATCCTGGACCACGGCCCGTCGACCGTCGCCGAGCTGGCCGGACGACTGGGACTCACCCAGGCGGCCGTACGTCGTCACCTGGACGCGCTCGTCGCCGACGACGTCGTGGAGGCGCGCGAGCAGCGCGTGTACGGCACGCGCACGCGCGGGCGACCCGCCAAGGTCTTCGCCCTCACCGACTGCGGCCGCGACGCCTTCGACCAGTCGTACGACAAGCTGGCCGTGGACGCCCTGCGCTGGATCGCCGAGCACGAGGGCGGTGAGGCGGCCGTCGCCGCGTTCGCCCGCGCCCGGATCGCCGCCCAGGCAGGCGCCTACCGCGAGGCGATCGAGGCGGCCGCTCCGGAGCAGCGCACCGAAGCGCTGGCCAAGGCCTTGAGTGCGGACGGGTACGCTGCTACGGCACGCAGTGCACCGGTCGGCGAGCAGCTCTGCCAGCACCACTGCCCGGTCGCCCATGTCGCGGAGCAGTTCCCGCAGCTGTGCGAGGCCGAGACGGAAGTCTTCTCCCAACTGCTCGGCACGCACGTCCAGCGACTGGCCACGATCGCGCACGGCGACGGCGTCTGCACGACGTTCATCCCCAAGGCGGCGCACCGGGCGCCCCGCAAAGCTTCCAAGATTTCCGAGACCACTCACAACGCATCTGCCAGCACGGCCGGGAGGAACCCCGCATGACTCTCCCCACGGAGACTGCCCACCCTGAGCTCGAGGGCCTGGGCAAGTACGAATACGGCTGGGCCGACTCCGACGTGGCCGGTGCCTCCGCCAGGCGCGGCCTCAACGAGGAAGTCGTCCGCGACATCTCCGGCAAGAAGTCCGAGCCGGAGTGGATGACCAAGCTGCGCCTGAAGGGCCTGAAGCTCTTCGAGAAGAAGCCGATGCCGAACTGGGGGTCGGACCTGTCGGGCATCGACTTCGACAACATCAAGTACTTCGTGCGCTCCACGGAGAAGCAGGCGGAGTCCTGGGAGGACCTGCCCGAGGACATCAAGAACACCTACGACAAGCTGGGCATCCCGGAGGCCGAGAAGCAGCGCCTGGTCGCCGGTGTCGCCGCCCAGTACGAGTCGGAGGTCGTCTACCACCAGATCCGCGAGGACCTGGAGGAGCAGGGCGTCATCTTCCTCGACACCGACACCGCGCTGAAGGAGCACCCGGAGCTCTTCAAGGAGTACTTCGGCACGGTCATCCCGGCCGGTGACAACAAGTTCGCCGCGCTGAACACCGCCGTGTGGTCCGGCGGCTCCTTCATCTACGTGCCGAAGGGCGTGCACGTGGAGATCCCGCTCCAGGCCTACTTCCGCATCAACACGGAGAACATGGGCCAGTTCGAGCGGACCCTGATCATCGTCGACGAGGGCGCCTACGTGCACTACGTCGAGGGTTGTACGGCCCCGATCTACAAGAGCGACTCCCTGCACAGCGCGGTCGTCGAGATCATCGTCAAGAAGAACGCCCGCTGCCGCTACACGACCATCCAGAACTGGTCGAACAACGTCTACAACCTGGTCACCAAGCGCGCCGTGGCCTACGAGGGCGCGACCATGGAGTGGATCGACGGCAACATCGGCTCCAAGGTGACGATGAAGTACCCGGCCGTCTACCTGATGGGCGAGCACGCCAAGGGCGAGACCCTCTCCATCGCCTTCGCGGGCGAGGGCCAGCACCAGGACGCGGGCGCCAAGATGGTCCACATGGCGCCGAACACGTCGTCGAACATCGTGTCGAAGTCCGTGGCGCGCGGTGGCGGCCGGACCTCCTACCGTGGTCTGATCGAGATCGGCGAGGGCGCCGCCGGGTCGAAGTCGAACGTGCTGTGCGACGCGCTGCTCGTCGACACCATCTCCCGGTCCGACACGTACCCGTACGTGGACGTCCGCGAGGACGACGTGTCCATGGGCCACGAGGCGACCGTCTCCAAGGTCTCCGAGGACCAGCTCTTCTACCTGATGAGCCGCGGCCTCTCCGAGGACGAGGCCATGGCGATGATCGTGCGCGGCTTCGTCGAGCCGATCGCCAAGGAGCTGCCCATGGAGTACGCGCTGGAGCTCAACCGGCTGATCGAGCTGCAGATGGAGGGCGCGGTCGGCTGACCGCCCACCGCAAAGCCCCCGTCACGCCAGATACGTAAGAAAGCGAGCACAACGACAGCCATGGCTGAGGCCCAGAACATCCCCGTGGGGTCCACCACCGCGGGCTCGATCGCGGTCGCCGCCGAGTCGACCGTCGCCACGCGCATGAGCGCGCCGCCCTCCTTCGACGTGGCGGACTTCCCGGTGCCGCACGGCCGCGAGGAGGAGTGGCGGTTCACGCCGCTGGAGCGGCTGCGCGGGCTGCACGACGGCACCGCCGTCGCGAACGGCGACGGCGTGAAGGTGGCCGTCGAGGCCCCTGAGGGCGTCACCGTCGAGACCGTCGGCCGCGACGACGCGCGGCTCCGCAGGGCGGGCACTCCCGTGGACCGTGTCGCCGCCCAGGCGTACTCCGCCTTCGAGAAGGCCTCGGTCGTCACCGTCGCCAAGGACACCGTCCTCACCGAGCCGATCCGCATCGCGGTGCACGGCGAGGGCGGGACCGCCTTCGGCCACCAGGTGATCGAGCTGGGCGCCTTCGCCGAGGCGGTCGTCGTCATCGACCACACCGGTGACGCGGTGCTCGCCGCCAACGTCGACTACATCCTGGGTGACGGCGCCAAGCTGACCGTCGTCTCCGTCCAGGACTGGGACGACAAGGCCGTGCACGTGGCCCAGCACAACGCGCTGGTCGGCCGGGACGCGAGCTTCAAGTCCGTGGTCGTCACCTTCGGCGGCGACGTGGTCCGTCTGCACCCGCGCGTGACCTACGCCGGCACCGGTGGTGAGGCCGAGCTGTTCGGCCTGTACTTCACCGACCGGGGCCAGCACCAGGAGCACCGGCTCTTCGTCGACCACAACACCCCGCACTGCAAGTCGAACGTCGTCTACAAGGGCGCGCTCCAGGGCGACGACGCGCACGCCGTGTGGATCGGTGACGTGCTCATCGAGGCCAAGGCCGAGGGCACGGACACGTACGAGATGAACCGCAACCTCGTCCTGACGGACGGCGCCCGCGTCGACTCGGTCCCCAACCTGGAGATCGAGACCGGCGAGATCGTCGGCGCCGGCCACGCCAGCGCCACCGGCCGCTTCGACGACGAGCAGCTCTTCTACCTGATGGCCCGCGGCATCCCGGAGCACGAGGCGCGCCGCCTGGTGGTCCGTGGCTTCTTCGCCGAGCTGGTCCAGCAGATCGGTGTCGCGGACATCGAGGAGCGGCTGATCGCCAAGATCGAGGAGGAGCTGGAGGCGTCGGTCGCATGAGCAGTGCCTTCGTACGTGTCTGCGGTCTGAGCGAGCTGGAGGAGGACACCCCGAAGCGGGTGGAGCTCGACGGCACGCCCATCTCGGTCGTCAGGACCGAGGGCGAGGTGTTCGCGATCAACGACATCTGCTCGCACGCGAACGTCTCCCTCTCCGAGGGCGAGGTCGACGACTGCCACATCGAGTGCTGGCTGCACGGCTCGCGCTTCGACCTCCGCTCCGGCAAGCCGGACGCCCTTCCCGCGACGCGCCCCGTCCCCGTATACCCCGTAAAGATCGAAGGGGACGACGTGCTCGTCTCCCTCACCCAGGAGTCCTGAGGCACCCATGGCAACGCTTGAAATCCGAGACCTGCACGTCACCGTCGAGGCCGACAACGCCACGAAGGAGATCCTCAAGGGCGTCGACCTCACCGTGAAGCAGGGCGAGACGCACGCCATCATGGGCCCCAACGGCTCGGGCAAGTCGACCCTCGCCTACTCGCTCGCGGGTCACCCGAAGTACACGGTCACCGGAGGCACCGTGCTGCTCGACGGCGAGGACGTCCTTGCGATGTCCGTCGACGAGCGGGCCCGCGCCGGTGTGTTCCTGGCGATGCAGTACCCGGTCGAGGTCCCCGGCGTCTCCGTCTCCAACTTCCTGCGCACCTCCGCCACCGCGGTCCGCGGCGAGGCCCCGAAGCTGCGCACCTGGGTGAAGGAGGTCAAGGAGGCCATGGAGCGCCTCAACATCGACCCCTCCTTCGCCGAGCGCAACGTGAACGAGGGCTTCTCCGGCGGTGAGAAGAAGCGCCACGAGATCCTCCAGCTGGAGCTGCTCAGGCCGAAGATCGCGATCCTCGACGAGACCGACTCCGGCCTGGACGTCGACGCGCTTCGGATCGTGTCGGAGGGCGTCAACCGCGTCCGCGAGACCGGCGAGGTCGGCACCCTGCTGATCACGCACTACACGCGCATCCTGCGCTACATCAAGCCCGACTTCGTCCACGTCTTCTCCGGCGGCCGGATCGTCGAGTCCGGCGGCGCCGAACTCGCCGACAAGCTGGAGGACGAGGGCTACGAGGCGTACACGAAGGGTGGCGTATCCGCGTGACACAGCTGCCGGGCCTCCTCGACACCGAGGCGATCCGCAAGGACTTCCCCGTCCTGGACCGGCTGGTCCACGACGGCAAGAAGCTCGTGTACCTGGACAACGCGGCGACGTCGCAGAAGCCGCGCCAGGTGCTGGACGTCCTGAGCGAGTACTACGAGCGCTACAACGCCAACGTCCACCGCGGTGTGCATGTGCTCGCCGAGGAGGCCACGGCGCTGTACGAGGGCGCGCGTGACAAGGTCGCGGAGTTCATCAACGCGCCGAGCCGCGACGAGGTGATCTTCACCAAGAACGCCTCCGAGTCGCTGAACCTCGTGGCGAACATGCTGGGCTGGGCCGACGAGCCCTACCGGGTGGACTCCGAGACCGAGATCGTCATCACGGAGATGGAGCACCACTCCAACATCGTGCCGTGGCAGCTGCTGGCGCAGCGCACGGGCGCGAAGCTGAAGTGGTTCGGCCTCACCGACGACGGCCGGCTCGACCTGTCCAACATCGACGAGATCATCACGGAGAAGACGAAGATCGTCTCCTTCGTGCTGGTGTCCAACATCCTGGGCACGGTCAACCCGGTCGAGGCGATCGTGCGCCGTGCGCAGGAGGTCGGTGCCCTGGTCTGCGTCGACGCCTCCCAGGCCGCGCCGCACATGCCGCTGGACGTCCAGGCGCTCCAGGCCGACTTCGTGGCCTTCACCGGCCACAAGATGTGCGGGCCGACCGGTATCGGCGTCCTCTGGGGCCGCCAGGAGCTGCTGGAGGACCTTCCCCCCTTCCTCGGCGGCGGCGAGATGATCGAGACGGTGTCGATGCACTCGTCGACGTACGCCCCCGCACCGCACAAGTTCGAGGCGGGCACCCCGCCGATCGCGCAGGCGGTCGGTCTGGGCGCGGCGATCGACTACCTCAACTCGATCGGCATGGACAAGATCCTCGCCCATGAGCACGCGCTCACCGAGTACGCGGTGAAGCGGCTGGGCGAGGTCCCCGACCTGAAGATCATCGGCCCGACCACGGCCGAGGACCGGGGCGCGGCGATCTCCTTCACGCTCGGCGACATCCACCCGCACGACGTGGGCCAGGTCCTCGACGAGCAGGGCATCGCGGTCCGGGTCGGGCACCACTGCGCCCGCCCTGTGTGCCTCCGGTACGGAATTCCTGCGACCACGCGAGCGTCGTTCTATCTGTACTCCACGCCGGCCGAGATCGACGCTCTGGTCGAGGGCCTGGAGCACGTACGGAACTTCTTCGGCTGAGGGACGTGAGCTGAGACGGTGAAGCTGGACTCCATGTACCAGGAAGTCATCCTGGACCACTACAAGAACCCCCACGGGCGTGGTCTGAGGGATGGCGACGCCGAGGTGCACCATGTGAACCCGACGTGCGGCGACGAGATCACCCTTCGCGTGAAGTACGACGGCACGACGATCAAGGACGTCTCGTACGAGGGCCAGGGCTGCTCCATCAGCCAGGCCTCGGCCTCCGTGCTGAACGAACTCCTCGTCGGCAAGGAGCTGTCCGAGGCGCAGAAGATCCAGGAGACCTTCCTGGAGCTGATGCAGTCCAAGGGCAGGATCGAGCCCGACGACGCGATGGAGGACGTCCTGGAGGACGCGGTGGCGTTCGCCGGGGTGTCCAAGTACCCGGCGCGGGTGAAGTGCGCCCTCCTGAGCTGGATGGCGTGGAAGGACGCGACGGCCCAGGCGCTGGGCGGAGCCGACGCCGAAAGGAAGACGGCATGAGCGACACCGTGGAGATGAAGCCGGTCTCGGAGGAGGAGCTCCGCGAGGCCCTGATGGACGTGGTCGACCCCGAGCTGGGCATCGACGTCGTCAACCTGGGTCTGATCTACGGCATCCACATCGACGAGGCGGCGAACATCGCCACCGTCGACATGACCCTGACCTCGGCGGCCTGCCCGCTGACGGACGTCATCGAGGACCAGGCCAAGTCCGCCACGGACGGCCTCGTCAACGAGTTGCGCATCAACTGGGTCTGGATGCCGCCGTGGGGCCCCGACAAGATCACGGACGATGGCCGCGAGCAGCTGCGGGCGCTCGGGTTCAACGTCTGAGATCGAGCCACGAGCCACGAGCCGGAGAAACGGCGAGGTCCTACGGGCCTCGCCGTTTCGCATGCCCGGACCGGTTCAGGCCAGGCCGTCGACCAGCCGGAACGCCGAGTCCGCCCGGTACAGATCGCCGGACTGGTACGGGTCCAGCTTGAGCTGGAAGTTCTGGTGGCGCAGGAAGCGGCCGGGGTAGTTGACCGACTCCAGCATGACCGCTCCCGAGTACGACGAGGGGCGGGGGCAGAAGGTGGCGTCCTGCCGGAACAGGGAGGAGCCGTCGTCGGGCTCGGCGCGCAACAGGAAGTTCCGGTGGCGCAGGTACCTGCCGTCGGCCGTGGCGAAGGAGTAACAGGAGGCGTCCGCCAGGCCGTTGACCAGTCTGATGGTGGAGTCCGCACGGCTCTCCGAGCCGCGGACCGGGTCCAACTTCACATAGCTGCCGCTGACGTGCCAGTAGCGGTCGGGATAGTTGACCGACTGCACCGACCTCCAGGCGGTGAAGGGCGTGGGCTTCGGCGGTTTGGCCGAGGAGGCCTCGGTGGCGGAAGCCGTCGGCTCGGCGGGGGCGGTGTGTTTCCCGGCCTCCGGGGAGGACGAGTTGGCCCTGGTCGCCCAGGACGCCTCGCCGGAGGTCATGCCGCTCTTCCCGCTGGGCGCCGCCACGGGGGACGGGGGCAGCGAGAGGTCGGGCACATCCGGGTCGCCCAGCGCGATGGCGGCGTCCTGCGCGCGCTTCGGTGACGTGGCGTCACCTGGCTTGCCCAGCACGGAGATCGCTATCGCGCTGGTGGAGAAGACGGCCACGGCGAGCAGTCCTGCCGCCCAGAGCCTGCGGGATCCGGACGTCCGGGCTTCGCCGGGGACGTTGCCGGTCTCCCACACCGGGGATGGGGCGGGCTGGTCCGGAGCGGGTGGGGGGTTGTTGTCTGGCATGCGCGGTTTCCTCGGCGTCGCGCCACGGCGGACGCGGAATCGTCAAAAGAGCGGGTGGTGGCGGAGCGGGAGCAAGCGGGGAAGGCGGGGGCCGACCCGGGCGACGGGCACGCGGAACGGCGGGGAGCCGTGGATACCGGGTGATCGACCGGTGAAACAGTAGTGGACATGACGGGTTTTCAGCACCCATTCGAGAGCGGTTTCTCGCAGGGGTGTCCTCGGGTGTCCTGCTCCGGGTGCGTCCGGGATGTGTACGGACGTACACATCGATGCGTACACTTGTCCACATGGGATACACGTTCCTCGCCGGGGCGATCGCCGCGGAAGTCGCCGCCACGACCGCCATGAAGTACAGCGACGGGTTCAGCAGGCTCGGGCCCTCGCTGGTCACCCTCCTCGGCTATGTCGTCTCCTTCCTGCTGCTGGCGCAGACCCTGAAGTCCGTGTCGATCGGCACCGCCTACGCGATCTGGTCGGGCGCCGGCACCGCGACCGTCGCCATGATCGGGTTGGTGCTGTTCGGCGAGGGCCTGGGCGCCGCGAAGATCGCCGGGATCGCGCTGATCGTCGGCGGGGTGGTGGTCCTGAACCTGGGAGGTGCGCACTGATGCCCCGCCGCTACGACCCCGAGCGGCGCCGCCGGATCATCGACGCGGCGATCCGGGTCGTGGGGGAGAAGGGCATCGCGGGGCTGAGCCACCGCTCGGTCGCCGCCGAGGCCGACGTGCCGCTCGGCTCCACCACGTACCACTTCAAGACCCTCGACGAACTGATGGTCGCCGCGCTGCGGCAGGCCAACGAGGGCTTCGCCAAGGCGCTCGCCGAGAGCGGCCTGCTGGAGGACGGCAGGGAACGGGACCTCGCCGCGGACCTCGCCCGGGCCCTCGGGGAGTGGCTGAACGGCGACCGCACGAGCGTGGAGCTGGAGTACGAGCTCTATCTCGCGGCCCTGCGCCGCCCCGCACTGCGGCCCGTCGCGGCCGAGTGGACGGAACAGACCGCCGAGTCGCTGGCGCGGCGTACGGATCCGGCCACCGCGCGGGCACTGCTGGCGTTGCTGGACGGGATCTGTCTGCAGGTACTGCTCACGGGGGCGCCGTACGACGAGGAGTACGCGCGGGAGGTCCTGGCACGGGTGATCCCCTGATCCCGGCCGGGCGCCGCGCCGGGGCCGACCGGCAGGTGAGACGCCCCCGCACCGGTTCGCCCGCGCGCGCCCGGCCACGTTAGGTTTCCCCTATGACCGACACGACTGCTCCCCGTACCACCGGTGCCGTGGCCGCAGGCCTGGCCACCGTCGCCGCCGACGGCACCGTTCTCGACACCTGGTTCCCCGCGCCGGAGCTGGCCGCCGAGCCCGGCCCGTCCGGCACCGAGCGGCTGTCCGCCGAGAAGGCCGTGGAGCTGCTCGGCGAAGGCGCCGCCAAGGCGATCGGCCCGGACGCCCGCCGGGGCGTCGAGGTGGTCGCGGTGCGCACGGTCATCGCCTCGCTCGACGAGAAGCCGATCGACACGCACGACGTCTATCTGCGCCTCCACCTGCTCTCCCACCGGCTGGTGAAGCCGCACGGCCAGAACCTGGAGGGCATCTTCGGCCTGCTCGCCAACGTGGCCTGGACCTCGCTCGGTCCGGTCGCCGTCGACGACGTCGAGAGGGTCCGCCTGAACGCCCGCGCCGAGGGCCTGCACCTCCAGGTGACCTCCATCGACAAGTTCCCGCGCATGACGGACTACGTGGCCCCCAAGGGTGTCCGCATCGCCGACGCCGACCGGGTCCGCCTCGGCGCGCACCTCGCCGAGGGCACCACGGTCATGCACGAGGGCTTCGTGAACTTCAACGCCGGCACGCTCGGCACCTCCATGGTCGAGGGCCGTATCTCCGCGGGCGTCGTGGTCGGCGACGGCTCGGACATCGGCGGTGGCGCCTCCACCATGGGCACCCTCTCCGGCGGCGGCAACGTGATCATCTCCATCGGCGAGCGCTGCCTGATCGGCGCGGAGGCGGGCGTGGGCATCGCCCTCGGCGACGAGTGCGTCGTCGAGGCCGGCCTGTACGTCACCGCCGGCACCCGGGTCACGCTGCCCGACGGCCAGATCGTCAAGGCCCGCGAGCTCAACGGCGCCTCCAACATCCTCTTCCGCCGCAACTCCGTCACCGGCAAGGTCGAGGCCCGCCCGAACAACGCGGTCTGGGGTGGCCTGAACGAGATCCTGCACAGCCACAACTGATCAACGGCGGCCGTGACCTGCGGCCGCCTCCTCGATCACCGTCCTGCCCCGCTGCCGGACTGCCCAGCTGAGTTCAGGCGGCCCCGAACCGCTCGTACGCCCTCAGCAGCCCGTCGACCGTCTCCCGGCCGGCGGGCCGCAGCGGCGCGCGGACCGGGCCCGCGGGCAGACCGAGCGCCCCGAGCAGGCCCTTGGCGGTGACCGTGCCGGGCAGGCCGGCGGACATCATCAAGTCGATGAGCGGGGTGGCCTGGTGCTGCAGCCGGGCCGCACCAGCCGTGTCCCCGGCGTCGAAGGCGTCCAGAACCGAACGGAGTCGGCGCGGGACGGCGTTCGCGACCGTGCTGACGTATCCGGCGCCGCCGACCGCGTACAGGGCGAGGTTGTGCTCGTCGCAGCCCGCGTAGTACGCCAACCCGGTCCGCGCCAGGACCTTCTGGGTGCCGAGGAAGTCGTACGCGCAGTCCTTGACGGCGACGATCCGCGGATGGTCCGCGAGGCGGATCATGGTCTCCGGTTCGATGCGGGTGCCGGTGCGGCCCGGGATGTCGTAGAGCATGAGCGGCAGCCCCGAGACATCGGCGATCTCACGGAAGTGGGCCTCGACCGCGTCCTGCGGGGGCCGGCTGTAGTACGGAGTGACCACCAACAGCCCGTCCGCGCCCGCCTTTTCGGCCGCCAAGGCCAGCTCCACGGTGTGCCGGGTGTCCGAGGTGCCCACGCCCGCCACGATGGACGCGCGCCCGCCGACCGCCTCCCGCACCGCCCGCACCAGTGCCGCCTTCTCGGCGTCGGTGGTGGTCGGTGACTCGCCCGTGGTGCCCGACAGCACCAGGCCGTCGCAGCCCTCGGTCACGAGCAGGTCGGCGAGTTGCTGCGCGCCGTCGAGGTCGAGCGCGCCCTCCTCGGTGAAGGGTGTGATCATGGCGCACAGCGCGCGGCCGAAGGGGCGGGTGGAGCGGGGTGTGGTCGTCATGGGAGTAGTCTCGGCAGCGCGACAGTGAAGCTCCACTTAATTCTTCTACAGGGTATTGATTAGGTCTGCTTGCGCTATGGTGATCGCTACGGGTGATCGTTATGGGTGATCGCTATGGGTGATGTGGAGCGCGTCCCGATGACCTCGCTCGCGAGGATGGCGGCCGCCCAGGGACGCCTGGCGCCCTCGGAACCGCAGGTCAGGGATGCGGTGGCGGAGGCGCTCGGGGCGCGGCGAGCCGTTGGCGGCGTGTGCGGTGGGCCGTCCGCGGCGGGCGCGGTGAGGGCGCGCGGAGTGTGCGCGGCGCGCGGTCAGGGGCGCGCGGAGTGTGCGGTGCGGGACCGTCGGCCACCAGGCACTGGTGCCAAATCGGGCGGCGTGGGTCACCATGGCCGGGACGGTAACCAACAGCCGGGAGGCGTCATGAAGCTGGGCAAGGCACTCGCCACCGGGGTCGCCGAGGAGCGCCCGCAGGTGCACGAGGAACAGGCCGACCTCCGGGTCGCCGACATCGCCGGCATCGCGGAGCCCGTCGAGGAGGCGCCCGCCCCCGAAGAGGTCCCGGTCGCGCGATGAGACTGCGGCTCCCCGAGGAACGACCGACGGAGCCGCCGACCGGATACAAGATCGCCCACCCGGTGCTGTCCCAGGACGGCACCCGGGCCGGGTTCACCGGTGTGTCGCTGGGCGGCGCGCTGCCCTACGGGGTCCTCGACGAGGCCCGGTGTGTCTACGGGCTGCGGCACCGCGCGCCGCACCGCCGCTGCGACTGCGGCTTCCACTGCGTCCACGACCGTGCGGAGGCGGAGGCGCTGCTGTGCACCGGGGAGCACCGGGCGGCCGTGCTGCTCGAGGTGTCGGTCCTCGGCGCGTACATCCGCTTCGAACGCGGCTTCCGGTACGCGCGCCAGCGGGTGCGGACCATGATGGTCGGTGCCTGCGCGTGCGGAGCGTCGGCCGCGGCGCTGGCCGACGCGGGCTGGGGCCGGCCGGGCTGGCGCGTCCTG
Organism: Streptomyces sp. NPDC001848; assembly: GCF_042891915.1. NCBI lineage: Bacteria > Bacillati > Actinomycetota > Actinomycetes > Kitasatosporales > Streptomycetaceae > Streptomyces > Streptomyces sp. NPDC001848. The sequence goes on from NZ_JBIATP010000002.1 coordinate 564,179, forward strand.
CAGACGTCGTGCGCCGGGTGCGTGCGCGGCCGTACGTCCGTGTCGCTCACGGCGTTCGCCGGGCTCGCGGGGGAGGGGCTGCGGGTACGGGCCGTATCAGGCGTCGAGAGCCCGCCCGCGGATCTCGGCGTCTCCGAGCTGGTCGCCGAGGCGGCCCTGCTCCAGGCCCGGCTCGACTGGTTCCAGAGCCGGCTGGCGCGCCTGGAGAACGGCGGTCCCGCGCGGTGAGACGGGCCCACGGGACCGGACTTGACCTCAAGTTTGGTTGAGGTCGCAACGTGGTCGGTGCATACGACAGCGCCGACCACGGAGGCCTTTGATGACCCGTCGTACCACCGCCCACCCGGACCTCACGGACTCCAGGGCCAAGGCGCCCTTCTTCAGCACCTGGCGCGTGGGGACGCCCTTGCGCCAGCGGCAGACGGTCGAGGCCATCGCCGAGACCTGGGAGCGCAGGCCGTGGCCCGCCGACGGGTTGCTCGGCTACTACGTCTACACCGGACACGACACCTCCACCCTGCTGCACCACTCGCGCTGGGCGGACGAGCAGGCCTATGAGGCGTACGTCAAGACGCAGCGGCAGGAACGCGTCGACGAGATCGACACCACGGTGCCGGGCATCGAACGGCTCTGGCTCGGCCGGTACCGGTACTACCGCAGCCACGCTCCGGCCGACCGGGCCGGGCGCGTGCCCGGGTGCATCGTGATCGTCGACATCGAGTTCGACGGGCCCGACCCCGAGCGGCAGCGCGCCTGGGTCGACGCCGTCGTCGAGGCGCTGGAGAGCGAGCCGACCCCGCATCCCGGCGGCATCTCCGCCCACTTCCACCTCGGCACCGACGGCAACCGGGTCCTCAACTACGCCGAGTGGGAGAGCGCCCAGGCCCACCTGGACGCGCTCGCCGCGCCAGGCGACGGCATCGGCTCGGCCATGCCCCAGTGGGAGCGCGTGCAGACGTGGCCCGGCCTCAAGAGCACCACCGTGAGCCGCTACGACTACGCGCTCGGACTTTTGCCGGACTGACCTCCGGGGTGGGCCGGCACGCGGTCGGCACGCCCCGTCCTCTCCCGACCTCTCGCCGAAAGCTTTCTCCGTCTGGACAAGAAAAGTTTTCGGTGAGAGGGTGGAGCCATGTTGGACGTCACCGTCATCGAGGACCCGGAGGCCGCGGCCGTCTCGCTGGACCCCGTCCGCGCCCGGCTGCTCGCCGAACTGGCGGCGGGGCCGGCGTCGGCGGCGATGCTGGCCGGAAAGGTCGGACTGCCCCGGCAGAAGGTGAACTACCACCTCAAGGCCCTGGAGCGGCACGGCCTGGTCGAGCTGGCCGGCGAGCGCCGCAAGGGCAACGTCACCGAGCGGCTGATGCGGGCCACCGCGGCGTCGTACGTGATCAGTCCGCTCGCGCTCGCCTCCGTGCAGCCCGACCCGGACCGCTTCCGCGACCAGCTCTCGGCGCGCTGGCTGCTCGCCCTCGGCGCCCGGCTGGTCCGCGACGTCGGCTCGCTCGTCACCGGCGCGGCCAAGGCCCGCAAACGGCTCGCGACCTACGCGCTCGACGGCGAGGTCCGCTTCGCCTCGGCCGCCGACCGCGCCGCGTTCGTGCAGGAGCTGACGGCGGGCGTCAGCGCCCTGATCCGCAAGTACGACGCCCCGGACGCCGAGGCGGGCCGCGACCACCGGATCGTCGTGGCCCTCCACCCCACGGTCAAGGACCGGACCGGGACCGCCCCGGAACTCGACTCTCCGCAAGAATCCCAGTGAGCAGGAGCCCCGCCATGTCCAAGGAATTCGAGATCGTCCGTGAGTTCGAGGTCGACGCCACGCCGGAGGAGGTGTGGGAGGCGATCACCACCGGCACGGGCGGTTACCTGTGGCCGATGGAGCCGCCCGAGCCCAAGGAGGGCGGCAAGGGGCCCTTCGGGTCCACGGTCACCGCCTGGGACCCGCCGCACCGCTATACCAACCGCAGCGAGGACGTCGGCTTCCCCACCCAGTCGCTCAACCAGCTCGATCACACCATCGAGCCGCGCGAGGGCGGCCGGCGCGCCTGGGTGCGCTACGTGCACAGCGGGATCTTCACCGACGACTGGGACAACCAGTACGACGGCGCGAGCAAGCACACCGACTTCTACCTGCACACCCTGCGCGAGTACCTGACCCGGTTCGCGCCCCGCCCGGTCGCCTTCGCGACCCTGAACGGGCCTGCGGCCTCCACGGCGCCCGACGCCTTCGTCCTCGTCCAGCGTGCGCTCGGGCTCGGCGACGACACGGCCGAGGGCGCACGCGTGGCCGTCCGGGGGCCGGGCGCGTTCGAGGCCGTGCTCGACTACCGCAACCCGTACTTCGTCGGGCTGCGCACCGACGACGCCCTGGTCCGCTTCTTCGGCCGCAACCACTGGGGCGCCCCCGTCGGCATCAGCGTCCACGACTTCGCGCCCGGCGCCGACGCCAAGGCGAACGAGGCCGCCTGGCAGGAATGGCTGAACGGGGTCTTCGCCTGACGAAGACCCCGTCGCCCGGCCGCGGGTGCTACGGGCGGAACCGCAGCACCTGCGGGTCGTGGTCGCTGATCTGGTCGTGGAACTCCGAGTTGATGTGCACGCTGTCGTAGTCGAGGTCGCAGCCGCGGCGGATCGACGGGCTGACCAGGATCTGGTCCAGGACCTGTGCGTTGCCCTGGTAGTCGTACGTGTACCGCTCGCTCCTCGGCAGCGACTTGATCGCCGACCAGAGCTCGCCGTCACCCTCGAGGATCTTCGTGGTGTCGGAGAACTCGAAGTCGTTCATGTCGCCCAGCGCGATGACATCGGCGTTCTTCTGGGTGTCGAGGATGTCCTTGACGAAGGTGTTCACCTCGGTCGCCTGAAGGTGGCGCTGGACCTCCGAGCTGCGGGTCGGCGGCTGGTACTGCGAGTGCAGCGACTGGTCGCCGCCCTTGGAGGTGAGGTGGTTGGCGATCACGAAGACGGTCCTGCCGCGGAAGACGAACTCGCCGACGAGCGGCTTGCGGCTGGACTTCCAGGCGTCGTCGGTCGGGTCGATACGACCGGGGGAGATCGTCAGCTGCGCCTTGCCGTGCACCTTCGTCACACCGACCGCGGTCGTGGAGTCGCCGCCCGGGCGGTCGGTGAAGGAGATCCGCTCCGGGTTGAACAGGAAGACCTGGCGGATGTTGCCGCCGGGCTCGCCGCCGTCCTGGTCGTTGACCGGGTCGATCGAGCGCCAGTCGTACTTCGGGCCGCCCGCCGCGACGATCGCGTCGATCAGTTTGTTCACCGTCTGGCTCGCGCCGACCGTGCCGTCGTCCTTGGCGCCGTTGTCGTCCTGGATCTCCTCCAGGGAGACGATGTCCGGCGACTGCAGGTTGTCCACGATCGCGGCGGCGTGGGCCGCGAACGTGGTGTCCGACGGGTCCAGGTTCTCGACGTTGTAGGTCGCCACGGCCAGCTCGCCGCGTTCCTGCTTGCGCGTGGTCTCCCGTTGCAGCCCCCCGCTCCTCAGCGTGCCCAGCTGACCGGCGACCAGGGTGTAACCGCCGAACTGGTTGTAGTCCAGCGGGCCGGTCGTGGTCCCGGCGAGCGTGTCGCCGACGTTCGCCCGGGGGAAGTCGGCGGTGGATCCCAGCGACTGGATCTGCAGCCGGCCGGTGTCCTGGGACTCGTAGGAGCCGTAGACGGTGCCGCCGCGGCGGGTGGCGTGCTCGTGCGGCTTCACCGTGACCCACAGCTCGCTGTACGGGTCGGTCGCGGTCACCACGCGGGCGTCGGCGACCTGGACGTTCATGCCCTCCAGGGACTCGTAGTGGTCCAGGGCGTACGCCGACGGCTGGAGCGTCAGGCCGTTGATCGAGCCGTTCGCGGCCGGGTCGCCCGCCGGGGTGTACCGGTCCGGCACCGAGTCCTCGTCGATCACCACCGGCGCGGGGACTGCGTTGCCGCTGGAACGCACCGTCACCGTCGGCTTGGTGATCTCCGTGACCGACTGGTTGCCGGACGAGGTGCCGCCCGGGACGTACTCCGAGACCGTGCCCGTCACCGTCACCGCGTCACCGACGGCGACCTTCGGGGTGGAGCTGGTGAAGACGAAGACGCCCTCACTGGTGGCCGGGTCGTCGTCCGGGGTCGGGTCCTGCATCCAGAACCCTCTCGACGAGCCGTAGGTCCGCACACCCGTGACGATTCCGGCCACGTCCGTGACGTTCTGGCCCACGAGCGGTGATATCCGCGTGGTGCCCTGGATGTCGTGGATGCGCACGGTGTCCGCGTGTGCGGGAGAGGTGAGGACCACACCGGACACGGCGGAGCAGACGGCGGCGACGGTGAGCGCGGCCAGCCGCGCGGAAGACTTGCTCGGCAACGGAATCCCTCCGGGGAGATACGTGGGCGCCGGGACGAAGTGGAGCGTGTAACCGGTGGCCGCGACCGGCGGGGCGGTGGCGACGCGCGTAGCGGGCGACGGACGGCACCGAACCTCGGTGAACAGCTGTCCCCCCGACTTCTACGCGCGTCAATCTCCTGTGCTCTCAGGCCAGTTGTCAAGGTTTCGGCCATGTACGGCAGCCGGCGGGGAGATGAACCAGGCGGCATGGGTGGAAATCCGTCTAGGCTGAGCAGAGTGTTTCGGGGCGCCCCTCGGCCACCACGTACGTCCCCAAGGAGACCCAGCCGATGTCACACAGCTCCCTCCTGCCGCCGGTCCGGCTGCGTTCCGAGGCGGAGCTCGCACGGGACGCGCTCGCCACACCCCTGCTCTCCCGTGCCGCCCGGCTCGCCCGCTGGGCCGGCCCGGACACGCGCGTCGGCCCGGGGGGCGAACTCGTCGAAGAGCAGCTGCCCGCCGCGGCCGAGGTCCTCGGGCTGACCGGTGAGGACGCCGCCGCCTGCGCGAGCGAGGCCTGGCGGGTCGCCGTCGACGCCGGCCTCGTCCAGGTCGTCGACCAGGAGGCGGGGACGGTCACCACCGGCGCGGATCTGGCGCTGCTCACCTCCGGCAGCCCGGGCGACGTGCTCGGCGTGTGGCTCGGCGCGCTGGAGGCCGTCCTCGCCGACGCGAGCGTGCCCGAGCTGGACGGGCTCGTCGACGCCATGGAGGAGGACGGCGGGATCGACCTGTCCTCGCTCGACTGGGACCCGGAGGCGGAGGCCGAGTTCCTCGACGGAGTGCTGGGCAACCTCTATCTGCTGACGGTCAGTGAGGACGGGCCCGGCGACAGCGCGGTGCCGCTGCCGGCGCTCGCCGCGTCGATGATCGTGCCCGACGACATGGGCGAACCCACCAACGACGTCCTGGAACAGGTCTCGGACGCCATGATGCGGCTGGACGACCAGTTCCGGATCCTCGAACCCATCGGGCTCGTCGACTTCCAGCCGGTCGACGAGGCGCTGATGACCGACGCCGAGGACGAGTCCACGGCGGCCGTCGACGAGACGGACGTCAGCCGCTACGGGATGGTACGGCTGACGCCGCTCGGCCTGTACGGGATGCGGACCCGGCTGCAGGAGGCCGGGATGACGGCGCCCGCGGTGGGGGAGCTGGCGGACAAGGGCGCGGACGCCCTGCTCGACGGCACGTCGGGGTTTCCGCCGGCGGCCGCGCAGGCGGAGACGGAGCAGTGGCTGGCACGCCGGGAACCGCTGGCGGCGGCGCGGGAGCTGCTGGCCGCGGCGCGGGGCTCGGACACCGGTGCGCCGCTGCGCAGGCTCCGCTGCCAGCAGGCGCTGTCCCTCATCGGGCCGGAGGCCGAACCCGCGCTGCGTGAGGTGCTGGACGACGCGGAACTGGGCGGTCTGGCGCGGGTATGGCTCACCGAGCGCGGGGCGGCCGACGTGCCGGCGCCGCCGGAGTCCATGGTGTTCTGGCTGACCATCGACACGCTGGCCGCGCAGCTGGCGGCCGAGGGCAACTCGGAGGAGCTGCAGGGCCTGGTGGAGGGACTGGCGGCCCAGCACAGCGGCTTCTTCGCCACGGCCTGGCGGGTGGACCATCCGGCGACACCGGACGTCCTGGAGGCGATGGGGCGCCTGCACCCGGACAAGAAGGTGGCGAAGGAAGCGCGGAAGGCGGCGTTCAAGGCGCGGTCGCAGCAGGGGGGTTAGTCACTCCTCGATCCGCGGCCCGCACCGGGGTCGCGGATCGTGCTTCAGACCGGTTGGTCCAAGGACGGTCCCTTCAGCAGGACGGCGGGCAGCATTCCCTCGGTGATCTGCGCCCTGGGCAGGGTGAGGCCGAAGCGCTGTTCCAGGATGTCGAGGCACGACCAGTGCACGAACCGGGGCTCGCCCGTGTCGCCGAGGGGCAGGCCGGAGGCTTCGATCTCGGCCCTGAGGTGCGTGACCAGGTCCTCGTCCTCGCCCGTGATCTCACCATCGCCCCACGAGGTGTCGAGGTGGAGGTTGAAGCTGCACATCCGCCGGCCGTCGTGCCAGTACGCGAAGTGGGGAGGCACCGGCTTTCCGTTCTGCTCCTGGTATTCCAGGTGGAAGACATGGGCACCGCCGTGTGACACGGCGGGTTCCTCGTCGAACTCGACGTACCAGCCACCGTGCTTGACGACGAATGCCCACTCGCCGATCTCTCCGTGGCGCAAGATGATCCCGTCCCACGAGTCCCCGTAGAGTCCCTGGATCAGGTCGAGAGCCGTCTGCCCCGTGAGCTGCCCGATGGTCCGTGGCTCGTGTGCCGATCCGTGCTTCGTCCCGGCGACACGCCGGGCGAGTTCCTGGCCGGCGATGTCCTGGGCGATGGTGACGCTGTAGCCGAACCAGTCGATGGGATGCGGCTCGGCGAGCCAGGTGATTCCGTCGGGCACAACGTCCCTTTCCGGGAGGGGAGATCGGGGCATGGGGCCTGCGTGCCCGGCCAGCCCATCAGAGATGAACCAGGAGTGCAGTGGTGGAAGCCACAGCTCCGGTCAGGTCGAGCCGCCGGCCCTGCGCCGCCCGGTGATCACGAACCCCGACACCAGCAGGGCGGTCAGCGCGATCAGCGAGCCGACGCCGAACGCGCGGGCCGAACCCCCGATGAGGATGTCGGTCGGGGAGCCGGTCGCGTGCCGGGTCGCCGTGCCGTAGACCGTGACGAGGACGGACAGGCCGAGGGTGCCGCCGAGCCACTGGAGGGTCTGCAGGAGACCGGAGGCGGCGCCCGCCTCGTGCGGTTCGACGCCGGCGAGGATCGTCGCGTTGAGCGGCATGAAGCTCAGGCCGACGCCGAGGCCCATCAGCAGCAGGGGGCCCAGCAGCCCGGTGGCGTAGCCGTCGCCGGGCCGCAGTCGCCAGAGCCATCCGGCCGCGACGACGATCAGGGCCATGCCGGTGAGCAGGACCGGCTTGACGCCGAGACGGCCGAGCAGCCGCGGTACGAGGCGCACGGTCGTGAACATCACCAGGGTCATCGGCAGGAAGGCGAGCCCGGCCCGCAACGGGCTGTAGTCCAGCACCTGCTGGCTGATCAGGGTGAGGAAGTAGAACGCTCCGAACATGCCCGCGGGCAGCAGCAGGACGCCCGCGTAGCCGCCCGCGCGGTTCCGGCTCGCGAACAGGCCGAGGGGCAGGATCGGCTGCTCGGCCCGGGACTCGACGAGGACGAGGCCGGTCAGCAGGGCCGCCGTCGCGGTGAAGCCGAGCAGTGCCTGGGTGTCACTCCAGCCGTGCTCGGAGACGCGGATGAACGCGTACACCAGCGAGGTCGTTCCGGCGGTGCCGGTGAGCGCGCCCGCCGCGTCGAAACGGCCGGCGTGGCGCGGGGTCTCGGTGACGAAACGGGGGAGGGCCAGGGCCACCGCGACCCCGATCGGCACGTTGATGAGCAGGGCCCAGCGCCAGGTCGCCCAGGAGGTCAGCATGCCGCCGACGACCAGGCCGACGGAGGCGCCGATGCCGGCCGTCGAGGAGTAGACGCCGAGGGCGTGGTGGCGGCGCGGTCCGTCCGGGAAGTTGGTGGTGATCAGCGCGAGGGTGCTGGGCGCGGTGAGCGCGGCGCCGACGCCCTGGAGCGCGCGGGCCGCCAGCAGCCAGGCGCTGTCGGTGGCGAGTCCGCCGAGCAGGGAGGACAGCGCGAAGACCAGGACACCGACGGTGAGGGTCCTGCGGCGGCCCACGATGTCGCCGACCCGCCCGCCGAGCAGCAGCAGTCCGCCGAAGGCGAGGGTGTAGGCGTTGAGTACCCAGGACAGGCCGGTGGGGGAGAAGGCCAGGTCCTGCTGGATGTCGGGGAGCGCGACATTGACGACGGTGGAGTCGACGCCGACCATCAGGTAGGCGGTGACGATCACGAGGAGGACGGTGCCGAGCCTGGCGGGACGCCGTGGTGCGGAGGGTGCGTCTGTGGTGGTGGACGGTGCGGACGGGGTGGACATGGAGTTCTCCCGTTGTGGCGTCCCCGGGTGAGAAGGTGCGGCGTACGGGCAGCGCGGACCGCCCGTGACAATAAGCGGGGACTGTCTCCGGTTAGTCCTCGATAAGATACGGAGAGGGTCCCCGGTTTGCAAGGAGTATCTGGATGACGCAGGTCAGACCCATGCGTGCGGACGCTCGGCGCAACTACGAGCGGTTGCTGAAGGCCGCGGCGGAAGCCTTCGCCGAGCACGGGGAGAACGCGTCGCTCGACGACATCGCCAAGCGCGCCGGCGTCGGCTCGGGCACCCTCTACCGGCACTTCCCGACCCGTCAGGACCTGTTGGAGGCGGCGTACGTCGACCGGGTGCGGGCGATGGCCGCGCGGGCCGACGAGATCGCGCGCGAGCTGCCGGCGGGCGAGGCGCTGGTGGAGTGGCTGAACGAGCTGTGCGCCGGGACGATCCAGGTCCGGGGAATGAAGGCCCTGTTGGGCTCGGCCGTCACGGACGGCAGTTCCGCCGCGGTCACCGCCTGCGGCACCTCGATGAAGGAGGCGGCGGCGCGGCTCGTGGAGGCGGCGCAGAAGGAGGGAACCCTGCGGGCGGACGTGAAGCCGATCGAGATCCTGCGGCTGGCGCACGGGGTTGCCACAGCCTCCGAACTGGCCGACGGGCAGGGGAAGGACATCCGCCGCTATCTGTCGCTGCTGACGGACGGGTTGCGGCCGTAGGAGGACGGCCGCCGCACCTGCGGGCCGCGGCCAGGGGCGCCCGCAGGTGTCGTACGACTGCCCGGACGGCCTACAGCGCCTCGGCCGCCGGCTTCACCATGTTCCGTACGGTGCGGGCCTTGACGAAGTCGCCCATCGCCGTCATGTCCCACTCGCCGGAGAACTGCCGGATCAGCTTGGCCATCATCACGCCCGTCTGCGGCTCGGCGTGGGTGAGGTCGAAGCGGACCAGCTCCTGGTCGGTCGCGGCGTCCACGAGGCGGCAGTAGGCCTTGGCGATCTCGGTGAACTTCTGCCCGGAGAAGGAGTTGACCGTGAAGACCAGCCCGGTGACCTCCTGCGGGAGGCGGCCGAGGTCCACGGTGATGACCTCGTCGTCGCCTCCGCCCTCGCCGGTGAGGTTGTCGCCGGAGTGCTTGATCGCGCCGTTCAGGATGGTCAGCTTGCCGAAGTAGCAGCTGTCGATGTGGTTGCGCTGCGGGCCGTACGCGATGACGGAGGCGTCCAGGTCGATGTCCTTGCCGTGGAACGCGGGCTCCCAGCCGAGGCCCATCTTCACCTGGGCCAGCAGGGGTCGGCCGCCCTTGACCAGGGAGACGGTCTGGTTCTTCCGGAGGCTGACGCGACCCTTGTCGAGGTTGATCTTTCCGGCGCCGGGGGCGGGGGCGGGCGGTGCGGCAGGCGCCGGGGGAGCGGTGGGCGGGGGCTGCACGGCGGGCGCGGTGGGCTGGGCCGGGGCGGCCGGTTCCTCGACCCTGACGCCGAAGTCGGTGGCGATGCCCGCGAGGCCGTCGGCGTAGCCCTGACCGACGGCGCGGGCCTTCCACACGCCGCCCCGCAGATAGACCTCCACGACCACCAGTGCGGTCTCCGTGCCGAGTTGGGGCGGGGTGAAGGTGGCAAGGACGCTGTTGTCGTCCGCGTTGCGCAGGGTGGCCGTCGGCTCGATGCCCTGGAAGGTCTGGCCGGCGGCGTCGGGGCTCGCGGTGACGACGATCTTCTCGATGCCCGGGGGCACGGAGGCGGTGTCGATGGTGATCGAGTCGGGGCTCGTGCCACCGCCGGAGCGGTAGGTGACACCCGGGCCCACCGGCTGGTTGTAGAAGATGAAGTCGTCGTCGGAACGCACCTTGCCGTCGGCGGTGAGCAGCAGGGCGGACACGTCGAGCCGCACCGGTGCGGCGACGTCGACGGTCACGTGGGGGACGCCGAGGGGGATGTTCGAGCCGGGGGTCATTGCTGTCATGCCAGGGGTAACGAGCGAGCCCGCTTTACCGTTCCCTTACCCGACGGCCCGTCCGGGCGGTCCTCGCCGCCGCCGCCCCCGCGTCCCTGTCGGGGTTCCGCCAGGGCCGGCAGCGGGGGTCCGGGGGGAAGCCCCCAGGGGCGGGACGGGTAGGGGCGGCGGGGGCGAGAACCATCCGCGCCGTACCCCCTACGGCACGATCACGATCTTCCGCCCCACCCCCGCCGCGAACTGCTCCAACGCCTGCGGGTACCGCTCCAGCGGCAGGCGGTCGCTGATGAAGACCTCGGGGTTCAGCACCCCGTTCGCGAACAGTTCCGCCGCCCGTTCGAAGCTGTGCAGCACCGCCATGGAACCCGTGATGGTGATCTCCTGGTTGTAGATGCGGTACGGATCGATCGTCACCCGCGTCGCATAGTCCGCCACCCCGAACTGCAGGAACGTGCCCGCCTTCGCCACCCGGCCCAGGCCGTCCTGGATCGCCGCCGCGTTGCCCGTCGCGTCGACGACGACGTCCCAGCCCTGCGGGCGGTCCAGTTCGTCCGCGTTCGCCGCCGACGCCGTGACGCCCAGCCGCCGTGCCGTCTCCAGCCGCGCCGGGTTCAGGTCCACCACGTCCACGCTCGCCGCGCCCGTCCGCTTGGCCAGCTCCAGCATCATCAGGCCCATCGTTCCCGAGCCGTAGATCAGGACGTGTGCCCCGAGGCGGGACCGCAGGACGTCGTAGCCGCGCACCGCGCAGGACAGCGGCTCCACCAACGCCGCGTCCTGGGTGCGGACATGCTCCGGGAGCTTCACGCAGTTCGCCACCGGCGCCACCGCGTACTGGGCCGCGCCACCCGCCGTGGTGACGCCGATCGCGGCCCACCGTTCGCACAGGTTGTTGTGGCCCGTACGGCAGTAACGGCACTCGTGGCAGTAGAGGGACGGGTCCACCGCGACCCGGTCTCCGACCGCCAGCTCCGTGACCTGGGTGCCGACCCCGACGACCTCGCCCGCGAACTCGTGCCCGGGCACGATCGGCAGCTTGGGCGCGAACTCGCCCTGGAGGATGTGCAGATCCGTCCCGCACAGTCCGCAGGCCGCGACCTCGACGACGACCTCGCGCGGTCCGGGCGTCGGGTCCGGGACCTCCGAGACGACGGCGCGGCCCACGGACTCGATGACGGCGGCCTTCATTTCACGGCTCCCAACGACAGGCCCTGGACCAGTTTGTCCTGGGCGGCGAACCCCGCGGCGAGCACCGGCAGGGAGATGACGAGCGACGCGGCGCACACCTTGGCGAGGAACAGGCCCTGGCTGGTGATGAAGCCGGTCAGGAAGACGGGTGCCGTTTCGGCCACCACGCCGGTCAGCACTCGGGCGAAGAGCAGTTCGTTCCAGCTGAAGATGAAGCAGATCAGTGCCGTCGCGGCGATGCCGGGCAGCGCGATCGGGGCCACCACGCGAGCGAGGACCGTCGGCAGCCGGGCGCCGTCGATCTGCGCCGCCTCGATCACCGCCACGGGAACCTCGGCGAGGAACGACTGCATCATCCACACCGCGATCGGCAGGTTCATGGAGGTGTAGAGGATGACCAGGAGCCAGATGTTGTCGAGCATCCCGGTGTTCTTCGCGAACAGGTAGATCGGCAGCAGGCCCGCCACCACCGGCAGCATCTTGGTGGACAGGAAGAAGAACAGGACGTCCGTCCACTTCTTCACCCGGCGGATGGACAGGGCGTACGCCGCCGGGAGGGCCAGCAGGAGCACGCACAGGGTCGAGACCACCGACGCCATGGTCGAGTTGATCAACGCCGGCCAGGGGCTCGCGCCGCCGCCCGCGCCGAAGAAGTCCCGGTAGCTGTCCAGGGTCAGGGCGGCCCCGAAGGACGGCGGGTTCGTCGCGGCGTCGGTCTCCGAGTGGAAGGAGGTCAGGGCCATCCAGGCGATGGGCAGGAAGAACAGCAGACCCACCAGCCAGGCCAGCAGGCCGAGGCCCGCTCCGCGGCGGCTGCGGCCGCCTGCGGTCGCCGTGCGTACGGCAGCGGTGCTCATGCGCGGGACACCTCCTCGCGGAACAGGGACGACACGACGCGCAGGGCGAAGGTCGCGATGACGATGGAGCCGATGACGACCAGGACGCCGGCGGCGGAGGCGAGGCCGTTCTCGTGGGCCTGGTAGAAGCTCTGGTAGACGGTGTAGGGGAGGTTCGCGGTGCCGAGTCCGCCCGAGGTGAGCGTGAACACCGCGTCGAAGTTCTGCACGATGTAGATCGAGCCCAGCAGGGCACCCAGCTCCAGATACCGGCGCAGGTGCGGGAGCGTGAGGTGGCGGAAGATCTGCCAGTCGTTCGCGCCGTCGACCCGGGCGGCCTCCATCTGCTCGTGGTCGCGGCTCTGCAGGCCGGCCAGCAGGATCAGCATCATGAACGGCGTCCACTGCCAGATCAGCGAGGCCTCGACCGCGAGCAGCGGCGTGTTGGAGATCCAGTCCGGTTGGGGGCCGCCCACATAGTGCAACAACCCATTGAACAGACCGTATTCAGGGTTGTAGAGCACGTGTTTCCAGAGCAGTGCGGCCGCCACCGGCACCACCAGGAACGGGGCGATCAGCATCGTGCGGACCAGGCCGCGGCCCCGGAACTTCCGGTTGAGCAGCAACGCGATGCCGAGGCCCAGGACCAGGCTGACCAGCACCACCGTGACCGTCAGCAGGACCGTCGTCCACACCGAGTGGCGCAGGTCCGGGTCGGTGAGGACCTGGCGGTAGTTGTCGACGCCCGTGAAGTGCCGGTCCTTCGGATAGAGCGCGTTCCAGTCGAAGAACGAGATCACCAGCGTGGCCACGAACGGCAGCTGGGTCACCACGATCATGAAGACCAGGGCGGGCAGCAACGGCGCTCGGGTGGCCCACGCTCGCATACGGTTCGGCGGCCGGGTCGCCGGCCGCGCAGCGGCGGCGGCGATCCGGGCGGAGGTGGTGATGGTCATGATCCCTCGTACTTCTTCGCGACGGCCTCGGCGAGCGCCTGCGACTTCTTCAGCGCGCTGTCCACGGACTCCCGGCCCGCTATGGCGGAGCTGATCTCCTGGGAGACCTTGGTGCCCAGATCGGTGAACTCGGGGATGTCGACGAACTGGATGCCGGGCGCGGGACGGGGCTGCACACCCGGGTCGTTCGGCTTGGCGCTCGCTATGGCGTTCCGGGTGACGTCCGCGAAGGCGGCCGCCTCCTTGCGGTAGTCCGGGATGTCATAGGTCGACGAACGCTTGCCGGCCGGCACGTTGGCCCAGCCCGCCTTCTCGCCCACGAGCTTCTCGTAGTCCTTGCCGGACGCCCACGAGATGAACTTCCAGGCGTCGTCAGGGTTCTTGGACGCCTTCTGGATGCCCCAGGCCCAGGTGTAGAGCCAGCCGGAGCTGTCGGTTTTCTCGACCGGGGCCGGGACGTATCCGATCTTGCCCTTGACCGGGGAACCGGAGGCCTCCAGCGAACCCGCGCCCGACGTGGCGTCGTACCACATCGCCGTCTTGCCCTGTGTCGTGTCGTTGAGGCACTCGGCGAAGCCGGACTGGGCCGCGCCGGACTCGCCGTGCTTGCGCACCAGGTCGACGTAGAACTGGGTGGCCTGCTTGAACTCCGGGGAGTCCAGCCGTGCCTTCCAGTCCTTGTCGAACCAGGTGCCGCCGAAGGTGTTGACGACCGTGGTCAGCGGAGCCATCACCTCGCCCCAGCCGGGCAGCCCGCGCAGACAGATGCCCTTCATGCCGGGCTCGGCGCCGTCCGCCCTGGCGGCCAGGTCGGCGACCTGCTGCCAGGTGGGCTTGGCCGGCATGGTCAGGCCCTTCTTCCGGAAGACGTCCTTGCGGTACATCAGGAAGGAGGACTCGCCGTAGAAGGGCTCGCCGTAGAGCTTGCCGTCCGCGGCGGTCAGGGCCTGCCGCATCGGGGCGAGGATGTCCTGCTGGTCGAAGGCGGTGTCGCCCTTGACGTACGAGTCCATCGCGTGGAGCCAGCCGTTCTTCGCGTAGATCGGGATCTCGTAGTTGCTCAGGGTGGCGACGTCGTACTGGCCGGCCTGGTTGGCGAAGTCCTGGCTGATCTTGTCGCGGACGTCGTTCTCCGGCAGCACGGTGAAGTTCACCTTGATCCCGGTCTTCTTCGTGAAGTTGTCGGCGGTGAGCTTCTGCAACTCCACCATCTGCGGGTTGTTCACCATCAGGACGTTGATGGCGTGGGCGGATCCGCCGCCCACGCCGCCGGCGCCGCCGGCTCCTGAGCAGCCGGCGAGCAGTGGAGTGATCAGCGTTCCTACGGTGGCCACGGCAAACAGGGCGCGGGGCGTTCGTCGGCTCTGGGTTCGCATGGGGTACTCCTGGGCGAATGGGGAGATAAGGGGCGCGCTCGGGTGTGGGTGTGCCCCTGAAGGGGACGGTGTTCGTTTTTCAGACGCGGATGACCTGCGGGCCCTGCAGCGAGTAGCGGTGGGCTTCGGAGGCGGGCAGCAGCGTGCTGGTGACGACCGCCTCCAGTTCGCCGATCTGCGCGAACCGGCAGAAGCTGACCGCCCCGAACTTGGTGTGCACGCCCGCGAAGACCGTGCGCCGGGAGGCGCGGATCGCCTGGGCCTTGACCTCGCTGACCGCCGGGTCGGGGGTGGTCAGGCCGTGTTCGCGGGAGATGCCGTTGGCGCCGATGTACGCCAGGTCGATGACGAAACCGGCCAGCATCTTCGTCGTCCAGTGGTCGACGGTGGCGAGCGTGCCGGGCCGCACCCGGCCGCCCAGCAGCAGGACCGTGGTGTTCTCGGCCTCCGCGAGCGCGCCCGCGGTGGCCAGGGACGCGGTGACCACGGTCAGCTGCCGGTCCCGGGGGAGCGCCTCGGCGATGAGCTGCGGGGTGAAGCCCTCGTCCACGAAGACGGTCTCGGCGTCCCCCAGCAGCTCGGCCGCGGCGGCCGCGATCCGGCGCTTCTCGGGGACGTGGCTGGTGGCGCGGAAGGCGAGGGTCGTCTCGAAACCGGCGCTCTCCACGGGGTAGGCGCCGCCGTGGGTGCGGCGGACCAGTCCGTGGTCCTCAAGGGCGCGCAGATCGCGCCGTACGGTCTCCTTCGCCACGCCCAGTTCGGCGGCGAGCGTGGTGACGTCGACCGAGCCCGCGCGGCGGGCGGCTTTGACGATCTCGCGCTGGCGTTCCTCCGCGGTCCTGTCCGTCATCGCCGACACCTGTCTTTCGTGCTCTTGCGCTCGTTCGCCGCTCGCTCGTATCCGGGCGCCCGAACCGGTGGTGCCCGTTCGGGCCCGGCAGGGCTCATGGGGGAAGTTCTACAGCGGGTGCGCGGCGGTGACCAGGCCTGTTGCATGCCCGAGTGTGCCCGACCCGGCCCGCTTGGCCGGATGCGTGCCCGCGTCGGACCTGGGACGGAGCGGGACGGCGGGTGAGATCGGGCAGCTTCCGTGCCCGAAAAGCGGGGCGGGCGGGCCCGTTCGGTGCCCGCCCGCCCCAGGGGGTGTCGTCTCAGTACGGCCAGATGGGCGGGTCCGTCACGAAGTGGCCGCCCAGGTGTGCGTGCGCCGGGTTGTCCGGGTCCAGCTCGCCCTGCTCGGCGATGAGCTTCTCGGCGTACGGCTCGGAGTCGTCCTGCGGCTCGTAGCCCAGGGCCCGCGCGGTGGTCAGGTCCCACCACAGGCGGGTGTTGGCCGAGGAGCCGTGGACGACGGTGTGTCCGACGTCCTCGGCGGTCAGGGCCGCGTGGAAGAGGCGGGCGCCGTCCTCGGGGCTCATCCAGACGGAGAGCATGCGGACGCTGGTGGGCTCGGGGAAGCAGGAGCCGATGCGCACCGAGACCGTTTCCAGGCCGTGCTTGTCCCAGTAGAACTGGGCGAGGTCCTCGCCGAAGGACTTCGACAGGCCGTAGAAGGTGTCGGGGCGGCGCGGGGTGTCGATCGGGATCAGGGGGTCGTCGCCCTGGGGGCGGGGAGTGAAGCCGACCGCATGGTTGGAGGAGGCGAACACGATCCGGCGTACGCCCTCCTCGCGTGCCGCCTCGTACACGTGGTACGTGCCCTCGATGTTCGCCTTCAGGATCTTCTCGAACGTGGACTCCAGGGAGATGCCCGCGAGGTGGATGATCGCGTCGACGCCCCGCACGGCCTCGCGCACCGCCTCCTTGTCGGCGAGATCCGCCGTGATCGCGTCCGGCTCGCCCTCGATCGGCCGCAGGTCGAGGAGCCGTAGCTGGTAGCCGTACTGCGGCAGCAGTCCCCGCATCAGGGTGCCGAGTCCGCCGGCGGCGCCGGTGAGCAGAACGGTGCGGGGAGCGGGCATCCTCGGTCTCCTTGAGATCAACGGCCGCATTCGTGCACAGGATGGCCGCATTCGTGCACAGAATTCACATGCATGGAAACGCTAGGGATCGCCGACCGGCCCGTCAAGTGTGGCGCGGAGGTGTGGAATCGGCCCCTGACTTGCCCGGTTGCGCGCTTGACCGGCTCTGAGGTGGCCCCATAGCGTGGGGTCGTTCAGAAACATGGACGCGGATCAGAAGCGTGCACCGGTTCCGATATGGTCCACCATCCGGAGTGGGGTTCACCGGGAGCGCCCCGTCGGTCCGCACAGGAGCGCCTGTTCAAGGGAGAGCCCGTGACCTCAGCCCCTCTCGCCGCTCGACTCGGCATTCCCACCGGGCCCCTGTTCTTCCCCGTCACCGCGTACGGGCCCGACGGCTCCCTCGCCCTCGACGTCTACCGCGCCCATGTGCGCAGGGGCGTGGAGGCGGGCGCCGCCGCCGTGTTCGCGTGCTGCGGCACGGGTGAGTTCCACGCGCTGACGCCGGAGGAGTTCGAGGCGTGCGTAGGGGCGGCCGTCGAGGCCGCGGACGGGCGGGTGCCGGTCGTGGCGGGCGCCGGCTACGGGACCGCGCTCGCCGTGCGCTACGCGAGGCTCGCGGAGGGCGCCGGGGCGGACGGGCTGCTCGCCATGCCTCCCTACCTCGTGGTCGCGGGCCAGGAGGGCCTGCTGCGGCACTACCGGGAGCTCGCCGCCGCGACCTCGATGCCGACCGTCGTCTACCAGCGCGACAACGCCGTGTTCACGCCCGGGACGGTGGTGGAACTCGCCCGCACGGACGGTGTCATCGGCCTCAAGGACGGGCTCGGCGACCTGGATCTGATGCAGCGCATCGTCAGCGCCGTGCGCAGCGAGGTCCCGGGCGACTTCCTCTACTTCAACGGGCTGCCGACCGCCGAGCAGACCCAGCTCGCCTACCGCGGCATCGGCATCACGCTGTACTCGTCCGCCGTGTTCTGCTTCGTCCCGGAGATCGCCGTCGTCTTCCACCAGGCACTCGCCTCCGGCGACGACACCACCGTGAACCGGCTCCTCGACGGCTTCTACCGCCCGTTCGTCGAACTGCGCTCCCGCGGCCGCGGCTATGCCGTCTCCCTCGTCAAGGCGGGGGTACGGCTGCGCGGTCTGGACGTCGGCGAGGTACGGCCGCCGCTGCACGAGCCCTCCGAGGACCACGTCGAACAGCTCGCCCAGCTGATCGACCGCGGGTACGCGCTGCTCGAGGAGGGCATGTGAAGGCGTCGGCGTTCGTCTACCCCTGGGACGTCAACGGGGACCCCGAGGCCCCGGACCGCATCGCCGCGCTGGGCGTCCGCCAGGCGACCCTCGCCTCCGCGTACCACTCCACACGCGCCCTCACGCCCCGGCACCCGCGCCACCGCATCGTGACCGCCCGCCACACGGCCGTGCTCTACCCGGCGGACACGCGCTGGGAGGGCCGCGCCCTGCGCCCCCACCCGGCCGGCGACTGGGCCCCGGGCGACGCCTTCGGCGAGGCGGCCCGCGCGCTCACCGCGGCCGGGCTGGAAGTGCACACCTGGGTGGTCCTGGCGCACAACTCCCGCCTGGGCGAGGAGCATCCCGGCACCTGTGTGGTCAACGCCTACGGTGACCGCTACCCCTGGGCGCCGTGCATCGCGCAGCCCGCCACGCGCGCGTACCTCGTCGACCTGGCGGCCGAGGCCGCCGTACGGCCCGGGGCGCGCGGCACCGAGCTCGAATCGCTCGGCTGGTACGGACTGGCGCACCTGCACGCCCATGACAAGATCGGCGGCGTCCCGCTCGGGGACGCCGGGCAGTACCTGATGTCCCTGTGCTTCTGCCCGAGCTGCCGTGCGGGCTACGGACGGCACGGACCGGACGCCGACGAGCTGGCCGCGGCGGTACGGGCCGCACTGGAGCCGGTGTGGCGCGGCGCGCCCTCCGACGGGGGCTGGGCGGGCGTCGAGAAGCTCCTCGGTGAGACGAGAGCGGCCGCCACGCGCGCGTGGCGCGACACCACCGCCCGCACGCTCCAGGAGGAGGCCGTGGCAGCGGTCCGGGCGGCCGCCCCCGACGGCTTCCAGGTACTGCTGCACGCGGATCCGGTCTCGTACCACTGCGGCGCCAACGCGGGCGTCGACCCCGCCCACATCCTGTCCGTCGCGGACGGTGTGGTGGTGCCCTGCACGGGCGGCGCCGACCTGCTGACGCCGTTCGCGGAACAGAACCGGACGGGTGCCGTCCTCGCGGCCAACCTCACCGTGGTCTCCGGCATGGGCGGCAGCCCGGCGACACTCGCGCGCGACGCCCGTGGCGCCACCGAGCGGGGCGCCACGGAACTGCGGCTGTATCACGCCGGGTTGGCGTCCGACGGCGACCTCGACGCCGTACGGGAAGCACTCGCGGCGCTGTGACACAGCGGCACCACCGCCACCGGCGCGACCAGGCCCAGCACCACCAGTACCAGCCGCTGGTCGACCAGTTCGACCAGCGCCGCCCCGAGGGCCAGCCCGACCGCGTTCGGCCCGAACAGCAGCGTGTTCGCCGTGGCGGCCGCACGGCCCAGCAGCGGGCCCGACGTCTCCCGCTGCACCGCGGTGAACGCCGCGATCAGGACACACGGCAGTCCCGCGCCGATGGCTGCGCCGCAGCCCAGCGCCACCGGGTCGGACGGGATCGCACGGAGCGCCGCACCGGCGGCGAACAGGGCGATGCCGCAGGCCGCGAACCGGCGCTCGCCCAGGCGGCGCAGGGCGGGGCCGGAGATCGTGCCCATGAGCACCGAACCGGTGCCCTGGACGGCGGCGAGCTCCCCGGCGTACGCCGGGGAGCGGCCCAGGCCGTCCACGACCGCGTAGACCATCGCGCCGTTGAGCCCGGCGAACAGCATGGTGATCCCGCCGGCCAGGACGAGCGGCCGCAGCCGCTCGTGCCCGAACAGATGGCGCGCGCCCTCGGCGGTCCGCGTACGCAGGCCGGCGGTGGGCGGCTCGGGCCTGTCCGCACGGACCCGCAGCAGCGCGTACAGGCCCGCGGCGAGCACGAACGTGACCGCGTCCAGGAACGCCACGCCGGGGCCGCCGTACGCCGCGTAGATCCCCGCCCCGGCCAGTGGGGCGACCAGCTTCATGCCCTCCATGGCCGCCGTCCTCAGTCCGTTGAAGTCACCCAGCAGCGAACCGTCGACGGCGGTGGCGACCAGCGCGGACTCGGCCGCGTCGTGCACGATCCCGGCCGCCCCGTACACCAGTAGAACCGCGTACAGCAGCCACAACGCCTGCGGCGAGTCGACGGTGAGGAGGGTGAGGAGGAGGGCGGCCAGGCCGAGGTTCGTGGCGATCAGCAGGGGTTTGCGGCGGAGGCGGTCGGCGAGCGTGCCCAGGGCCGGGCCGGCCAGGACCGGCGCCCACAGGGCGAGCAGGCACAGCGAGGCCAGGCCGTCCGAGCCGGTGAGGTCCTTCACCCACACCCCGGATGCCAGCCACAGCGCCGACGTGCCGAAGCCGGACACCACCACGCCGGCCAGACAGAGCCCCGCACTGCGGTCGCGCAGCATGCGCGCCGCGGTCCATCCAGTCGTCATGCCCGGTCATCGTGGCCGTAAGGACCCGGGCGCCGGATCGGGCAGCTGCCTTGGAAACGCGGGTCCGCGCGCCGGGCCGAACGGACATCCGTAGGGCCTCGTACCCGGAACCCCACCGCCGGCGCCTCGATGCGCTCATCATCGGCTGAGCGGGCGCCGCGACAGGGGCGAGGTGTCACCCACCCCCCGGCCCCTCGCGGCCGTGACCGTCAGGCCGTGACGATCTCCCCCTTCAGCGGCAGCAGCGCCCCCGCGACGGTGTCGATCGTGGGGGCGTCCACTCCCGCCTCGGCCAGTGCGGCGGCCAGGTGCTGTACGACCTTGTCGAACGCGGCGTCGGTGATCGCCAGGCCCGCGTGCGCCGCGCGCATCGCGCGGCCCGGGTACGGGCGCTTCGCGCCGAGCGCCTGGCCGACGAACAGACGCTGGTGCCGTTTGAGGCGGTCCATGTCGACGCCGTCGAACCAGTTCGCCAACTCCGGGTCGGCGAGCACCTTGTCGTAGAAGACGTCGACCACGGCTGCGACGGCGGCCTCGCCGCCGATCCGTTCGAAGACGGTGGTCTCCGCGGCGGGCGCGGCGGGCTCTGGGGCGGTGGAATCCAACATGACCGCAGCGTCCACCGGCCGTCTTGCACCGCCGTGTGCCGGCCGTTTCCCGGGCGTCAAGTCGCGCTCCCCGCGCGCCGGAACGGAAGCTGAACCCCCGTCAACGAGCCATTAACACGACGAGTGACCATCCGTCACACGGGTGTTGCCGCAACTCCCTTTGTCAGAAGCATTGACGAAACACAGGGCTGCTCTTACCTTCGACGCGTCGTACTTCGTACGTCATATATGAGACGCGATACGCGAAATCAGATACGCGACATCACTCACGTGACATCCGAGAGGCGCGCATGACCTCTGTGCCCACGCCGATCCCCTCCCGTACCCAGTACGTGCTGGAGGGGATCAAACACCGCATCCTCGCCGGGCAGCTCACGCCCGGTCAGCCCTTGGTGGAGACCGAACTCGCCGCTCAGTTCGGGGTGTCGAAGACCCCCGTGCGCGAGGCGCTCAAGACCCTGGCCGGGACCGGGCTCGTCGTGATGAGCCAGTACAAGGGCGTCACGGTGCGCATGGTGGACGCGGACATGGCGCGCGAGGTCTACGACGTCCGGCTGCTCCTGGAGCCGGAGGCGCTGCGGCGCTCGGTGCGGCGCGGGGCCTCCCTGGACGCCGCGCGCGACGCGCTGGAGCGGGCCGACGAGGCGAACGACACGGCCGAACGCTCCCTGGCCAACCGGGAGTTCCACCGCGCCCTGTACCTGCCGTGCGGCAACCCGCTGCTCGGCCGGATGCTCGACGAGGTCCGCGACCAGGCCGCCCTCGTCTCCGCCGTCGCCTGGGCCGCCGACCCCTCCTGGGAGCGGGAGGCCGGCGAGCACCGGGAGATCCTGCGGCTCGCCCTCGAAGGCGACGCCGACGGGGCGGCGAGCGTCCTCCACGCCCACATCGCGTCGTTCGTGCGACGGGCCTTCCCCGCGACCGAAGCAGCGGAGCCGGGGGTCCGGGGAGAGGACGGTCAGGAATGACAACGACGTTCGAGACCCAGCGGGCGGCCCTGGCCGACGTGGTGGCGATCCCGGTGACCCCGTTCACCGAGGACGGCCGCGTGGACCAGGACGCCCACCGGGCCCTGCTGCGTCGCCTGCTCGACGGCGGGGTGAGGACCCTGACGCCCAACGGCAACACCGGGGAGTTCTACGCCCTCACCCCCGAGGAGCGGCGCCTCGTCACCGAACTGACCGTCCAGGAGGCCGGGGAGCGGGCCGCGATCCTGGTCGGGGTGGGGCACGACGTGCCCACCGCCGTCGCCTGCGCCCGGCACGCCCGCGAGCTGGGCGCCCCGATGGTGATGGTCCACCAGCCCGTCCACCCGTACGTCTCGGCCGCCGGCTGGGTCGACTACCACCGCGCGATCGCCGAGGCCGTCCCCGAACTGGGCGTCGTGCCCTACATCCGCAACGCCCAGTTGCCCGGCACGCGGCTCGCCGAGCTCGCCGACCACTGCCCGAACGTCATCGGGGTGAAGTACGCCGTCCCCGACGCCGCCAAGTTCGCGGCCTTCGCACGGGACGCCGGCCTGGACCGGTTCGTCTGGGTGGCGGGCCTCGCCGAACCGTACGCGCCCTCCTACTTCTCGGCCGGTGCCACGGGCTTCACCTCGGGGCTCGTGAACGTCGCCCCGTCCGTCTCGCTGAACATGATCGAAGCGCTTCGATCGGGCGACTACCCGGCCGCCATGAAGGTCTGGGAGCAGATCCGCCGCTTCGAGGAGCTGCGCGCCGCGAACGGCTCCGCCGACAACGTCACCGTCGTCAAGGAGGCCCTCGCCTCCCTCGGGCTGTGCCGCCGGGACGTGCGCCCGCCCAGCAGGGCGCTGCCCGAGGAGGAGCGCGCGGAGGTCGCCGCCATCGCCGCCGGGTGGTCCGTATGAAGAAGCCGGAACAGCTCAGAAGCCACCAGTGGTACGGCACCGACGGGCTGCGCTCCTTCAGCCACCGGGCCCGCACCCGGCAGCTCGGCTATCTGCCCGAGGAGCACCTCGGCAAGCCCGTCATCGCCATCCTGAACACCTGGTCCGACATCAATCCTTGTCATGTACATCTAAGAAATCGCGCGCAGGCCGTGAAGCGTGGCGTGTGGCAGGCGGGCGGCTTCCCGCTGGAGTTCCCGGTCTCCACGCTCAGCGAGACCTTCCAGAAGCCGAGCCCGATGCTGTACCGCAACCTGCTGTCGATGGAGACCGAGGAGCTGCTGCGCTCCTACCCGGTCGACGGGGCCGTGCTGCTGGGCGGCTGCGACAAGTCCACGCCCGCGCTGCTCATGGGGGCCGCGAGCGTCGACCTGCCCACCATCTTCGTGCCCGCGGGGCCGATGCTGCCGGGCCGCTGGCGGGGCGAGGTCCTCGGCTCCGGCACCGACATGTGGAAGTACTGGGACGACAAGCGCGCCGGCCTCATCGGCGACTGCGAGATGCAGGAGCTGGAGAGCGGTCTCGCCCGCTCGCCCGGGCACTGCATGACGATGGGTACGGCGTCCACGCTGACGGCGGCCGCCGAGGCGCTCGGTGTCACGGTCCCCGGGGCGTCCAGCATCCCCGCCGTCGACTCCGGGCACGACCGGATGGCCGCCGCCGCGGGCCTGAGGATCGTCGAACTCGTCCACCAGGACCGGAAGTTGTCCGAGATCCTGACCCGCGAGGCGCATCGGCCGCCAGATCGTCGGCGGCGTCCGCCTCGCCGGTCAGCAGATGGGCGAGCCGGGCGAGTTCCGCGTAGTGCCGCTCGAAGAAGGCGTGGAACTCCACGGAGGCGGCGTCGTCGACGACAGTGCCCACGGGCGACCTCTCCTCGCTGCGGCTCCGGCACCGGTGACGGCGCCTGTGTATGTCATGTAGATGCCATGTGGACGACTGGAGTACGTCCCGGGTGAGATCCGGAAGCGTAGCAGCGTTCGTACGAGGCTTCGAACGCCGTATGGCAGGCCGAACTCTCCGATTCCGTAACACGGAGAAAACCTGAAACGCGTTCACCGGGGGAACAATCCAGCCAGCATCCGCACCGGTTCAACAGGCACCAAGGAGTCACTCCATGCCCGACACGCAGAAGGTGGCCGGTCGGCCGAGCGCCGCACCCCCGGCGGTCAACGGTCTCGACCGGTACTTCAGAATCTCCGAACGGGGCTCCACCTTCGGCCGCGAGATACGTGGCGGCTTCGCCACGTTCTTCACGATGGCCTATATCCTTGTCCTGAATCCGATCATCCTGGGCAGCGCCAAGGACAAGTTCGGCCACCAACTGGACACCGGCCAACTGGTCACGGCCACCGCGCTGGTGGCCTGTGTGATGACGATCATCATGGGCGTCGGCGGCAACCTGCCGCTCGCCATCGCCGCCGGTCTCGGCCTCAACGCCGTCGTCGCCTTCCAGCTCGCCCCGCTGATGAGCTGGGCCGACGCCATGGGCCTGGTCGTCATCGAGGGCATCCTGATCTGTGTCCTGGTGCTCACCGGCCTCCGGGAAGCGATCATGAATGCGATCCCGCAGCAGCTCAAGCAGGCCATCGGCGTCGGCATCGGCCTGTTCATCGCCTTCATCGGCTTCGTCGACGCCGGGTTCGTCAGCCGCATCCCGGACGCCGCGAACACCACCGTGCCGGTGCAACTGGGCACCGTGGGCCGGCTGACCGGCTGGCCCGTCCTGGTCTTCTGTCTCGGGGTGCTCCTCACCATCGCGCTGCTCGCCCGCAGGGTGAAGGGCGCGATCCTGATCAGCATCGTGACCATGACCGTCGTCGCGATCGTCATCAACGCCGTCGTCGACATCAAGAGCTGGGGCCTGACCACCCCGAAGGTCCCCGACAAGATCGCGGCGACCCCCGACTTCGGGCTCGTCGGTCACTTCAGCCTGTTCGGCGCCTTCGGCGAGACCGGCGCGATCACGGTGATCCTGCTGATCTTCACCCTGATCCTGTCGGACTTCTTCGACGCCATGGGCACCATCGTCGGCATCAGCGCCGAGGCCGGCCTGCTCGACGAGCAGGGTCAGGTACCGGGCATCGGCCGTGTCCTGTTCATCGACGGCGCCGCCGCGATCGCCGGCGGCGTGGGCTCCGCCTCCTCCAACACCGCGTACATCGAGTCCGCCGCCGGTGTCGGTGAGGGCGCGCGCACCGGGTTCGCCAACCTGGTCACCGGCGGGCTGTTCGGCCTCGCCCTGTTCCTCACCCCGCTGCTGACCATCGTGCCGCTGCAGGCGGCGGCGCCCGCCCTGATCGCGGTCGGCTTCCTGATGATGACGCACGTCAAGCACATCGACTGGGACCGCTACGAGATCGCCGTCCCGGCGTTCCTCACCATCGCCGCGATGCCGTTCACGTACTCGATCACCGACGGCATCGGCGCCGGGTTCCTGTCGTACGTCGTCATCAAGACGGTCCTCGGCAAGGCCAGGGAGGTCAACTGGCTGCTGTGGGGCGTGTCGGCGCTGTTCCTGGTGTACTTCGCGATCGATCCGGTGGAGCAGCTCCTCGGAGTCAGGTGAGGCCCGGGGCAGCCCCGTCGGAGGGCTGCCCCCAAGGGACTAACTCCTGAGCGCCGCCTGCATCATCGCCTTGGCCACCGGTGCCGCCAGCCCGTTGCCGCTGACCTCCGAGCGTGCCGCGTCCGACTGCTCGACCACCACCGCGACGGCGATCTCCTTGCCCGTCGAGTCGGACTTGCCGTACGAGGTGAACCAGGCGTACGGCACCTGGCTGTTGTTCTCGCCGTGCTGTGCGGTGCCGGTCTTGCCGCCCACGGTGACGCCCGGAATCCGGGCGTTCGTCCCCGTGCCCTTCGCGACGACCGTCTGCATGGCCGACTGCAGCTGCGCGGCGGTCGAGGAACTCACGATCCGCTTCCTGGACGTGTCGTTGTCGTAGTTCTTCAGCACATCGCCGCCGCTGTCGGTGATCTGCGACACCATATGCGGGCTGACCAGCTCACCGCCGTTGGCTATGGCTGCGGACACCATGGCCATCTGCAGCGGGGTCGCGGTCACGTCGAACTGGCCGATGCCGGACAGGGCCGTCTGCGCCTTGTCCATGTTCGAGGGGTACACGCTCGCGTACGCCCGCACCGGCACGTTCAGCCGGTCGTCGTCGAAGCCGAACTTCTCGGCCATCGCCTTCACCTTGTCCTGGCCGAGGTCGACGGCCATCTTGGCGAAGACGTTGTTGCAGGAGTACTCGAGTGCCGTGCGGATCGTCGCGTTCGTACAGGGCGCGTTCGGGTTCTCGTTCGACAGGTCGCGGGTGGTGCCCGGCAGCGTGTACGGGTCCGGGCTGTCGGTCTTCTGGTCCACCGACGAGTAGAGCCCGTCCTCCAGCGCGGCCGCCGCCACCACCAGCTTGAACGTCGAGCCCGGCGGCAGCGGCTGGCGCAGCGCCCGGTTGGTGAGCGGCTTGTCCGCATCCGCGTTGAGCTGCTTCCAGGCAGCGGCGGCGGTGTTGGCGTCGGTCAGCGACGAGGGGTCGTAGGACGGGGTCGAGACGACCGCGAGGATCCGGCCGGTCCTCGGGTCGATCGCGACGGCCGCGCCCTTCTTGTCGCCGAGTGCCTCGTACGCCGCCTTCTGCACGTCCGGATCGATCGTCGTGACCACGTTGCCCGGGGCGGCCCGCTGGTTGGTGATCGTGTCCATGACGGTCTTCAGCCGGGGATCCGTGCCGTTGAGCAGGTCCTGGTAGACGCCTTCCAGCTGGGTCGGCGCATAGCTCTGCGAGGCGTAGCCCGTCACCGCCGCGTACAGCTTGCCGTCGGTGTAGGTGCGCTTGTACGCGAGGTCGCCACCGCTCGTCCGCGCCGAGCCGGTGACCGCCCTTCCGGCCACGATGATGTTCCCCAGCGGCTGCGAGTACGTCTCGATCGCGCCTCGCCGGTTGTCCTTGTCGTCCGCGAGCGCCTCGCCGTCGTAGAACTGCACCCAGGTGGCCCTGACCAGCAGGGCGAACACCAGGACCAGCACGAAGACGGAGGCGCGCCTGATCGTCTTGTTCATGCCGACCAGGAGGACGAACGAGAGGGGCCGGATCGTTCCCGAACGCCCCTTTTCTCATCCGGCGCTCAGGAAAGCCGTCGGCCGGCCCCCCGTCGGTCAGCCCCCGTCGGTCAGCCCTCCGTCGGCCGGCCCTCCAGCGTCAGCACGACCTCGTCGATCTCCTCACCCCGCGCGTGCGCGTACCCCCTGGCCCGCGCCGCCTCCCGGAACCCGCACTTCTGAAGGACGCGCAGCGACCCGGCGTTGTCCGCCGCCGCCCGTGCGTACAGCGGGCGTTCCGGCACCTCGGCCAGCAGCCCCCGCAGCGCGGCCGTCGCCACACCCCGCCCCCAGTACGCGCGGTCGATCCAGTACGTCACCTCGCGCTCGCCCGGCTTCCCGTAGACCGCCGCGCTCCCCACCACGTCACCGTCCGCGAGGACGGTGCGGGCGAGGACGTCGGACGAGGACCGTATCTTCTTCCAGTGGGCGTCGAAGACGTCCC
The DNA here is from genome assembly GCF_042891915.1 of Streptomyces sp. NPDC001848. NCBI lineage: Bacteria > Bacillati > Actinomycetota > Actinomycetes > Kitasatosporales > Streptomycetaceae > Streptomyces > Streptomyces sp. NPDC001848. The sequence goes on from NZ_JBIATP010000002.1 coordinate 591,456, forward strand.
GGTCGCCCGGGTCCCCGGGGGTGAACGCGGCCATCCGCACCGCCTCGGGATCGCTCATCTGCCGGTGGAAGACCGGCAGATCGCTGTCGTGGACCTCGCGGAGCACGACCTCCATGGTTCACAGCCTCCGGGTGGCGAGCGTCAGGCGGTCCCTGGCGTCGAACAGCGCGTCCTTGATCATCTGTTCGTGGGCCGGGGTCAGCCGCGCGACCGGCACCGAACAGCTGATCGCGTCGCGGGCCGGGGTGCGGTAGGGGATCGCGACCCCGAAGCAGCGCAGCCCGAGCGTGTTCTCCTCCCGGTCCACGGCGAAGCCCTGTTCCCGGACCTGGTGCAGCTCCTCGATGAGCTTCTCGCGGTCCGTGATGGTGTGTTCGGTCAGCGCCGGGAGCGTCTCCGGGAGCAGCTTGCGGACCTGCTCGTCCGTGTACGTGCTCAGCAGCGCCTTGCCCAGCGACGTCGAGTGCGCGGGCAGCCGGCGCCCCACCCGGGTGAACGGCCGCAGGTAGTGCTGCGACTGGCGGGTGGCCAGGTACACCACGTTCGTGCCGTCGAGGCGTGCCAGGTGGATCGTCTCCGTCGTGTCGTCCGACAGCCGGTCCAGGGTCGGGCGGGCCGCCGCCACCACCTCGTCACCGTCGATGTACGAGGTGCCGACCAGCAGGGCCCGCACCCCGATGCCGTACCGCGTGCCCGTCGCGTCCGTCTCCACCCAGCCCAGCTCCACGAGTGTGCGCAGCAGCATGTACAGACTGGACTTGGGGTACCCGACCGCCTCCTGCACGGAGGCCAGGGAGTGCATACCGGGACGACCGGCGAAGTACTCGAGCAACTCGACCGTCCGCACCGCGGACTTGACCTGCGCCCCGCCGCCTGTCTCGCCTGCCGACATCGCCCTTGACCCCTTCGTTCGACGGGAAATAGTCTCCGAGCAGCATATTCATCATCAGAGACAGTGTTCAGTATATCGAACACCCCTGATGGCTGACGTACGAACTGCGGCATGACATCTGGAGGGACCCGCGGTGGCAGCAGCACCAGTCTGGAGTGTCGACCCCCGTACCGGGAAGCAGCGTGAACAGGTTGCGGTGGAGGCCACAGCCGAGGAGGTCGACGCCACCGTCCGGGCCGCCCACGACGCCCGCGCATCCCTCGCCGACCGCGCGGTCCGCTCCGCCTTCCTGCGCACCGCGGCCGACGAGTTGGAGGCGGCCGGGGACCAGCTCGTGGAGGCGGCGGACGCGGAGACCGCCCTCGGCCCGGCGCGGCTGACGGGCGAGCTCGCCCGCACCTGCTACCAGCTGCGTGCCTTCGCGGACATCGTCGACGAGGGCGCCTTCCTCGACGTCGTCATCAACCACCCCGACGACACCGCGACCCCGCCGATCCCCGACCTGCGCCGCTACAAGGTGCCGCTGGGCGTCGTCGCCGTCTACTCGGCCTCCAACTTCCCGTTCGCCTTCTCCGTGGCCGGCGGCGACACCGCGAGCGCGCTCGCCGCGGGCTGCCCCGTCGTGGTCAAGGCCCATCCCGACCACCCGGCCCTGTCCGAGCTGGTCGCGGCGGTGCTGCGCCGGGCCGCCGAGCGGCACGCCATCCCCAGGGACGTCGTCGGCCTCGTCCACGGTTTCCAGGCGGGCATCGAGCTGATCAAGCACCCGCTGATCGCCGCCGCCGGGTTCACCGGCTCCATCCGCGGCGGTCGTGCCCTCTTCGACGCGGCGGCGGCCCGCCCCGTCCCGATCCCCTTCCACGGTGAACTCGGCTCGCTCAACCCGGTGGTCGTCACCGAGGCCGCCGCCGCCGAGCGCGCCGAGCAGATCGGCACCGGGCTGGCGGGCTCCATGACGCTGGGCGTCGGCCAGTTCTGCGTCAAACCCGGCCTCGTCCTGGCCCCGACGGGAGCGGCGGGCGACCGTTTGGTGAAGTCCCTGACCGAGGCGGTCAGCGACACCGATGCCGGTGTGCTGCTCGACCACCGTATGCGTGACAACTTCATCGCCGGAGTCGCCGAGCGCGCGGCCCTCCCCGATGTGGAGTCCCCGGTCACGGCCGGCCCGGGCGGCGAGCACACCGTGAGCGCGGGCTTCCTCACCGTCCCGGCCGAGAAGCTCACCACGGAGGGCGAGTACGACCTGCTCCTGGAGGAGTGCTTCGGCCCGATCACGGTCGTCGCCCGCTACGAGGACGAGGACCAGGCCAAGCGCGTCCTGGGCCGGCTCCCCGGCAACCTCACCGCCACGGTGCACCTGTCCAGCGAGGAGGCGGCGGGTCAGGGCCGTGGCGCGGAGATCCTGCAGGAGCTGACCCCGCTGGCCGGGCGCGTACTCGTCAACGGCTGGCCCACCGGGGTGGCGGTGGCGCCCGCCCAGCACCACGGTGGCCCGTACCCGGCGACGACGTCCACGTCCACGTCGGTCGGTGGTACCGCGATCGAGCGGTGGCTGCGGCCCGTGGTGTACCAGAACGCTCCGGAGGCACTGCTTCCGCCGGAGCTGCGGGACGACAACCCGCTGGGTCTGCCCCGGCGGTTCAACGGCCGTCTGGAGCGTTGAGGTTTCTGGGACACTCTGCCCATGGACCTCGAACTTCCCGAACTCCCTTTCCTCCTTCGTACCTACGGGCCGGAAGGCCACTGGTCGTACGAGGACGGGGTGCTCACCGGCTGGGCGGGAGCCCGGCAGGATCGTTTCGTGCCGCCCACCGGTGAGTCTCTGGACGCCGCCTCCGACGCGCCCCGGCTGCTCGGGGCGCCGGAAGGGGACTTCCAGCTGATCGCCCGCGTCACCGTCGGCTTCGCCGGGGCCTTCGACGCCGGTGTGCTCTACGTCCATGTCGGCGAGCGGGCGTGGGCGAAGCTGTGTCTGGAGTACTCACCGGACGTGCCCACCGTGTGCACCGTGGTGACGCGCGGGCACTCCGACGACGCCAACTCCTTCACCGTGGAGGGCAGTTCGGTGTGGCTCCGGGTCAGCCGGACCGGCCGGGCCTTCGCCTTCCACGCCTCGCGGGACGGGAAGCGGTGGACGTTCGTCCGGCTGTTCACCCTGGGCGACGAGAAGGAGACGGGGGCGGCGTTGGTGGGCTTCATGGCCCAGTCGCCGTTGGGCGAGGGCTGTGTGGTGACGTACGACGGGATCGAGTACCGCCCGCAGTGGCCGGAGGACCTGCGGGACGGTTCATGACGGACTGACCGGGCGCCGCAGGCGCAGCGTGGCCAGGGCCGTCGCGACGAACAGCGCCGCCGAGACGGCGAGTGCCCACCGCATCCCCGCCTCGAAGCCGCCGCCGACCAGCGCCCCGAACACCGCGATGGCCAGGCCCCCGGCCACCTGACGGGCCGAGTTGAGCACGCCCGCCGCGAGGCCCGCGCGGTCCGGGGGAACCGCCTCCATCATCGCGGCCGTCAGCGGCGGCACCGTCAGGGCGCACCCCACCGCCAAAGGGATCAGGAGGACGGCCACCGCGGCGGACGGCGTCGACGCGTCGACTGCGAGCAGGAGCAGCAGTCCCGCCACCGCCAGCAACTGCCCGAGCAGCATCGGCATCCGCACGCCGTACCGTCCTGCCAGCTTCCCCGACACGATGTTGGTCACTGCGATCAGCCCCGACATCGGCAGGAACAGCAGCCCGGCATACAGCGCCGAGCGCCCCTGCACCTGCTGGAAGAACAGGGAGAACAGGAACACCACCCCGTAGAACGCCACGCTGCAGGCCGCCCCCACCGCGACCGCCACGGAGACGTTCCGGTTGCGGAAGAGCGCGAGGGGTACGACAGGATGCGCCTGCCGCGTCTCGATCCGTACGAACGCCGCGCCCGCGGCCACGGCAACCCCCAGCGCCACCAGGCCGGTCGTGCCTCCCTCGATCACCGCGAACGTCAGAGCGCCCAGGGCCACCACCGCCGTCAGCTGGCCCGGGACGTCCAGCGGTGCGGGCCGTGGCCGCGAGTGCGGCGAGCGCACCAGGAGCAGCAGGGCCACCGCCCCCACCGGCAGGTTGATGAAGAAGATCCCCCGCCAGTCCCACGCGGTCGTCAGCGCTCCGCCGGCCACCGGGCCCAGGGCCACGGCCACCGAGCCGCCCGCCGCCCACAGGGCCACCGCCCGTGCCCGGCGGGCCGCGTCCGGGTAGGCCTGACGCACCAGCGCGAGCGAGGCCGGCAGCACCACGGCCGCCGCCGCGCCCTGCGCCACCCGCGCGCCGATCAGCGCCGCCAGGTTCGGTGCGCCTCCGCACGCCGCCGAGGCCAGCGTGAACACGGCGATTCCCGCCCCGTACGCGCGGCTCGCCCCGGCCCGGTCCGCGAACGCCCCGGTCGACAGCATCAGCGCCGCGAAGGTCAGCGTGTAGGCGTCCACCACCCATTGCAGACCCGACAGTCCGGCCGCCATGTCGGCCCCGATGGCCGGGAGCGCGACGTTCACCACCGAGGCGTCAAGGGTGATGATCGCGAAGCCGAGGAGGGCGGCGGTGAGGGTGAGCCCGGGCGAAGGGGGCCGCAACTCCCGGTTCCCAAGGGGAGTTTGGCTGTTCGTCATCGCCTCGTTCGTCGACATGCCTCCACTGTGCGGATCTTCGGCGGCGTACAGTAGTGGCCCGAATGCCATACGTCCGGAGGTTCTGGCCATGGTCGACCAACGAGGGGTCCGCCGGGTCGCCGTCATCGCGGTGCCCCCCGTCTCGATGTTCAACCTCGCCATCCCCGAGCTGCTGTTCACGAAGACCGAGGCCGACGGACGCCCGGGCTACGAGGTGGTCATCTGCGCCCCGGAGCCCGGGCCCGTCCCCACCACCGGCGGCCTCGACCTGTACGTGCGCCACGGCCTCGAGGCACTGCGGGAGGCGGACACGGTGGTCGTCGCGGGCACCGGGTCCGCGTACGCGCCGGACCCGCGGGTCGTGGCCGCCCTGCGCGAGGCGGCCGCCGAGGACAAGCGCATCGCCTCCATCTGCACCGGCGCCTTCCTGCTCGCCGAGGCGGGCCTGCTCACGGGCCGCCGTGCCACGACGTACTGGGAGCACGCCGACCATCTGCGCACGCGGTACCCGGAGGTGGACCTCAGGGGAGACGTGCTGTACATCCAGGACGGCCAGGTCGTGACGTCCTCCGGATACGCCGCCGGCATCGACCTGTGCCTGCACATCATCCGTACCGACTACGGCGCCGCCGTCGCCAACCGGGTCGCCCGGCTGGCCCTGGTCGCCCCCGTGCGCCCCGGGGGCCAGACCCAGTTCACCCAGACACCGCTGCCACCCGAACGGGGCAACGCCTGCGCCGACGTCCGTGGCTGGGCCATGCGCAACCTCGACAAGCCGCTCACGCTCACCGACCTGGCCCGGCACGCGGGCGTCAGCGTGCGCACCCTCACCCGCCGCTTCCACGCCGAGAGCGGGGTCAGCCCACTGCAGTGGCTGCTCCACCAACGCATCGAGCGCGCCAAGGAACTCCTGGAGACGACCACCCTGTCCATGGACCGGATCGCCCGGGCCTCGGGCCTCGGCACCGCCGACTCACTGCGCGCGCACCTGGTCCGCCGTACGGGCCTGACGCCGAGCGCCTACCGCGCCCAGTTCAGCCGCCTCGGAACCGCCACGGACGCGGCCACGTCCTCCGTTGCATGATCGAAGAGCGGGTGACCGGAAGCCGGCTGATCCGTACCGCCCTGCCCGCCGAGGCGCCGGCCGTCGCCGAGCTGCACGCCCGGGCCCGGGCGACGTACTACCCGGACGGGCTGCCGCAGGACGGCACCGACTGGCTCGCCGTCTGGCGGGCCGCCATCGAACGGCCCGACGGGCATGTGCTCTGCGTCGTCGAACACGGGCACATCGTCGGTATCGCGTCCTTCCGCACCCCGGAAGGAGCTCCCGCCGACACGGTCAAGCTCTTCCAGTTCCACGTCGACCCCGAGCACTGGCGCCGCGGCATCGGCACCGAGCTCCACGCGGCCTGCGTCGAGGAGTGGCAGGCCGACGGCAGACGGACGGCCGTCCTCGACGTGCACGTGGACAACCGGCGCGCCCAGGCCTTCTACGCCCGCCACGGCTGGGTTCCCGATCCGGAAAATCCGCCCGCCGAAGGGCGGCACCACCTCTGTCTGCGCTACAGGGTCCCGGGGGAATGAAACCGAGGCGCTTGAACGTTCACGTAGTCTGCGGAGGGAGGCTCCGTACCCGTACGACCTGGAGAGAAGCCGAAGACATGCGCGTGGAGATCTGGTCCGACATCGCCTGCCCCTGGTGCTATGTCGGAAAAGCCCGCTTCGAGAAGGCGCTCCAGGCCTTCCCGCACCGGGACGAGGTCGAGGTGGTGCACCGCTCCTTCGAGCTGGATCCGCACCGCGCCAAGGACGACGTGCAGCCGGTCCTCACGATGCTCGCCAAGAAGTACGGGATGAGCGAGGCGCAGGCCCAGGCCGGTGAGAACAACCTGGGGGCGCAGGCCGCCGCCGAGGGTCTGGAGTACCGCACCACCGGCCGTGACCACGGCAACACCTTCGACATGCACCGCCTGCTGCACTTCGCCAAGGAGCAGGGCAGGCAGGACGAGCTGATCCAGATCCTGTACCGGGCGAACTTCGCCGAGGAACGGTCCCTGTTCACCGAGGGCGACGAGCGGCTGGTGGAGCTGGCCGTGGAGGCAGGGCTCGACGCCGAGAACGTCCGCAAGGTGCTCGCCGACCCCACCGCCTACGCCGACGCCGTGCGCGCCGACGAGCGCGAAGCCGCCGAGCTGGGCGCGAACGGCGTGCCGTTCTTCGTTCTCGACCGCAAGTACGGCGTCTCGGGCGCCCAGCCCGCGGAGGTCTTCGCCCAGGCGCTGACCCAGGCGTGGGGCGAGCGCTCGCCGCTGAAGCTGATCGACGAGGGTGACGCGGACGTCTGCGGACCGGACGGGTGCGCGGTGCCACAGCGCTGAGCAACGCCGCAGGTCAGGCGCACGTATAAGCGTTCCTTGGTTGAACCGCGTAGGAATTCGCCATGGACTACGACTTCGTGCGGCCGCACAGTGGTCCCATGGAGACCTTCGAGACCCTCGTCCGCGCCGAGTTCGCCCCGAAGAACACCTATCTGAACACAGCGAGCACCGGACTACTGCCGGCCCGCACGGTGCAGGCCATGCGGATCGCCGTGGAGTCGGCCGCCGCCGGGCAGCCCACCGACATGTTCGCCGACGTGGAGGCCGCCCGCGCCTCCTTCGCCCGGCTGGCCGGGGTCCCCGAGCGCCGGGTGGCGGCGGGAGCCTCGGTCGCCGTCTACACCGGGCTGATCGCCGCCTCACTGCCCGAGGGCGCCGAGGTCGTCACCGCCGAGGGCGACTTCAGTTCCGTCGTCAACCCCTTCCACATGCGGGGCGACCTCAAGGTCCGCACCGTCCCGCTGGAGCGGATCGCTGAATCCGTACGGCCCGGCACGGCCCTCGTCGCGGTCAGCGCAGCCCAGTCCGCCGACGGCCGGATCGCCGACCTGCCCGCCATCGGCGCGGCGGCCCGGGAGCACGGCGCCCGCACCTACGTGGACGCGTCCCAGGCCGTCGGCTGGCTGGACCTCGACGCGCGGGCGTACGACTACGTCGCCGCCGTCGCCTTCAAATGGCTCTGCTGCCCGCGCGGCGTGGCCTTCCTGGTGGTCCCGGAGGACCTCGGCTCCCTCACGCCGCTCTTCGCCGGCTGGGTCGCGGGGGAGGAGCCCTGGGACAGCTGCTACGGACCGGTTGCCGAACTCGCCCGTTCCGCAAGGAGGTTCGACGAGAGCCCCGCGCTGTTCTCCTACGCGGGCGCCCGCCGCTCCCTGGAACTGCTGGAGGAGCTGGGCGTGGCGCGGGTACGGGCCCACGACCTCGCCCTCGCCGACCGGTTCCGCAAGGGCCTCGACGCACTCGGCCACGCACCGGTCCCCGCACCGGGCTCACCGATCGTGTCCGTGCCCGGACTGGGCCATCGACAGGGCGACCTGAGCCGTGCGGGCGTCGAGGTCTCGGACCGCGCGGGCAACCTGCGCGCGGCCTTCCACCTGTACAACACGCCTGCGGACGTCGACCGCCTGCTGGACGGACTGTCCGGATGACGGGCGCCGCCCGGAGCCCGTCGTGCAATGGGCTCCAGGCGCCGTCCGGTCACTCCACGGTCACTTCACGGTCGTGGAGTCCCTCGCCCTGATGCTGTGATTTCCGGGGGCGACTCCCGGACCCCCGGCCGGGGCCTGGCTCAGTTCACGGGCGTGGAGTCCCTCGCCCTGATGCTGTGATTTCCGGGGGCGACTCCCGGACCCCCGGCCGGGGCCTGGCTCAGTTCACGGGCGTGGAGTCCCTCGCCCT
>NZ_JBIATP010000002.1:599869-681444 GCF_042891915.1 Streptomyces sp. NPDC001848
CCCGATGCTGTGATTTCCGGGGGCGACTCCCGGACCCCCGGCCGGGGCCTGGCTCAGTTCACGGGCGTGAAGTCCCTCGCCCTGATGCTGTGATTTCCGGGGGCGACCCCCGGACCCCCGGCCGGGGCCTGGCTCAGTTCACGGGCGTGGAGTCCCTCGCCCTGATGCTGTGATTTCCGGGGGCGACCCCCGGACCCCCGGCCGGGGCCTGGCTCACTTCACCGGCGTGAAGTCCCTCGCCCCGATGAACTCGGGCCGCCGGACCGGAGCCGCGAACGGCTCCACCGCCGCGTTCTCCACGCTGTTGAACACGATGAACACGTTGCTGCGCGGGAACGGAGTGATGTTGTCGCCCGAGCCGTGCATGCAGTTGCAGTCGAACCAGGTCGCCGAACCGGCCTTGCCCGTGAACAGCTTGATGCCGTACTCGGAGGCCATCTTCGTCAGCGCCTCGTCGGACGGCGTGCCCGCGTCCTGCATCTGCAGCGACTTCTTGTAGTTGTCCTTCGGCGTGGCGCCGGCGCAGCCGAGGAACGTCCGGTGCGACCCCGGCATGATCATCAGGCCGCCGTTGGTGTCGTAGTTCTCGGTCAGCGCGATCGAGACGGACACCGTGCGCATGTTCGGCAGGCCGTCCTCCGCGTGCCAGGTCTCGAAGTCGGAGTGCCAGTAGAAGCCGCTGGCACCGAAGCCCGGCTTGACGTTGATCCGCGACTGGTGGACGTACACGTCCGAGCCGAGGATCTGCCGCGCACGCCCCACGACCCGCTCGTCGCGCACCAGGTTCGCGAACACCTCGCTGATCTTGTGCACCTCGAAGACGGAGCGGATCTCTTTCGACTTCGGCTCGACGATCGACCGCTCGTCGGCGCGGATCTCCGGATCGGTGACGAGCCGCTCCAGCTCCTGCCGGTAGACGGCGACCTCGTCCTCGGTGATCAGCTCGTCGATGGCCAGGAAGCCGTCGCGCTCATACGCCTGGAGGTCGGCCAGCGAGATCGGCCCCGGCGTACCGGGAGCGCCCCACACGACCGGGTCCTGGCGCGGGACCGACACCTCGGTCGTGCCGCGGCTGGGGTAGAGATCGGTGACGGCTGTGCTGGTGGTCAGGGTCATCGGTGATTCACACCTCCTCGGTGAGCAGGGGGTAGACGCCGTTCTCGTCGTGGTCCTCACGGCCGGTGACGGGCGGGTTGAAGACGCAGAGGCAACGGAAGTCCTCCTTGACCCGCAGCGTGTGCCGCTCGTGCCCGTCCAGCAGGTACATGGTCCCGGGCGTGATCGTGTACGTCTTCCCGGTCTCGCGGTCGGTCAGCTCCGCCTCGCCCTCGACGCACACGACCGCCTCGATGTGGTTCGCGTACCACATCGACGTCTCGGTGCCCGCGTAGAGGATCGTCTCGTGCAGGGAGAAGCCGACCTTCTCCCTGGCGAGGACGATGCGCTTGCTCTCCCAGGTGCCCGACGCGGCTTTCACATGCCGGTCGGTACCTTCGATGTCCTTGAACGAACGGACGATCACGGTACTGTGTGCCTCCTCTTCAGGGGTTTGTCAGGCGGTCTCGCGGACGGCGCGGGCGAGGATGCCCAGACCCTCGTCCAGCTCGTCGGGGGTGATGGTGAGGGCGGGCAGCAGTTTGACGACCTCGCTCTCGGGGCCCGAGGTCTCCACGAGCAGCCCGAGCTCGAAGGCACGGCGCGCGACCCGGGAGGCCCGCTCCTTGTCGTGGAACTCCAGGCCCCACACGAGCCCGCGGCCGCGGTACTCCTTGATGTCGGCGAGGTTCTCCTCGGTGATCGAGATCAGCTCCTGCTCGACCTGCTCGCCGCGCGCCCGGGTCTGCTTCTCCATCGCGGACCCGTCGCTCCAGTAGGTCTCCAGGGCGGCGGTGGCCGTGACGAACGCGGGGTTGTTGCCGCGGAAGGTGCCGTTGTGCTCGCCCGGCTCCCAGACGTCCAGCTCCGGCTTGAACAGGCACAGCGACATCGGCAGCCCGTAGCCGCTGATCGACTTGGACACGGTGACGATGTCCGGCACGATCCCCGCCTCCTCGAAGGAGAAGAAGGCGCCGGTGCGACCGCAGCCCATCTGGATGTCGTCGACGATCAGCAGCATGTCCTGGCGCGCGCACAGGTCGGCGAGGGCCCGCAGCCACTCCGGGCGGGCGACGTTGATGCCGCCCTCACCCTGGACCGTCTCCACGATCACGGCGGCGGGCTTGTTGAGCCCGGAGCCCTGGTCCTCGAGCAGGCGCTCGAACCACAGGAAGTCCTGGACCTTGCCGTCGAAGTAGTTGTCGAAGGGCATCGGGGTGCCGTGCACGAGCGGAATACCCGCGCCGGCCCGCTTGAAGGCGTTGCCGGTCACGGCCAGCGACCCCAGGGACATCCCGTGGAAGGCGTTGGTGAAGGACACGATGGCTTCGCGGCCCTTGACCTTCCGTGCCAGTTTCAGGGCGGACTCGACGGCGTTGGTGCCGGTCGGGCCGGGGAACATCACCTTGTAGGGCAGGTCGCGCGGGCGCAGCACCACGTCCTGGAAGGCCTGCAGGAACGAACGCTTGGCGACGGTGGACATGTCGAGCCCGTGGGTGACGCCGTCCCGCTCCAGATAGTCGATCAACGCCCGTTTCAGTACGGGGTTGTTGTGGCCGTAGTTGAGCGACCCGGCGCCGGCGAAGAAGTCGAGGTACTCGTGCCCGTCCTCGTCGTACATGCGGCTGCCCTGTGCGCGGTCGAAGACGGTGGGCCAGCCGCGGCAGTAGCTGCGCACCTCCGACTCGAGGGTCTCGAAGACGCTGAGGTCCGGCTGGGTGATGGTCACGACGGAAACGCTCCTCGGTGTGTGGGGGAGGGGAGTCGGACTGTGGGTGTGGGTCGGGGTGGGGGGATCAGGCGGTGTGCTGCAGAGGCCCGATGCGGTAGAGGACCTCGGGGTCGTGCGGTCCGTCCGGGAACTGGCGCGTGTCGAAGAGCACCTCGCGCTCGACGGTCGCGCCGTGCCGGGTGGCGAACGAGGTGAACAGCCGCTCGGAGGCGGTGTTGCCCGGGGTGATGGTGGTCTCGATGCCGGTGACGCCGTGCTCGGCGGTGACCCGGGCCGCGACCGCGTCGAGCAGACGGGCGGCGAGGCCGCGCCCGCGGTACGCGCCGTCCACGGCGACCTGCCACACGAGGAGGGTGTGGGGGCGCTCCGGCCGCAGGTACGCGGTGAGGAACCCGACGGGCCGCCCGCCGGGCTCGGCGCGCACCACCGCCGAGGTGCCGGCGAAGTCACGGCACCACAGCAGATAGCTGTAGGAGGAGTTCAGATCGAGGGCTTCGGAGTCCTTGGCGATACGCCAGAGTGCGGCGCCGTCCGCCACCTCAGGACGGTCGATCCGCAGCGCCTCCGGCGTTTCCAGGAATTCCGCTGACAGGTCTGCTTGTGCGGCGGTCATGCGGATTCAATTTACCCGTGGAAATTCGAAAATGCATCGTCGGAGGGGGTTACGGCCGGGCGGTGGATGTGTTATCGCGCGGGCGCGCACATGCGCGCGGATCGGCGGCGCTTGCTGGGGAAATGCCCTGACATTGCAGGGCGAAACGCCCGTCCTGTGGAGTCGATCACACCCCGGCGATCCACACGAGATCTGCCCGAATTACCTCGGACGGCGTTCGCAGAATCTTTGCGTTTAGGTCGGAGCAGAGCGGGCAGAAGAATGCGGGGAGCTACCCTGGAAAGGAATTCCAGAATTACCCGGAAGGAGCCCGGAGGGCAATGCCGATTTCAGGCGCCGGTCACTCCGTCGATGCGTTCCCGAAGGATGTCGGCGTGACCGTTGTGCCGGGCGTACTCCTCGATCATGTGCACATACACCCACCGAAGGCTGACCTCCAGCCCGCCCATGGGTCCGCCATCGGGTATACGCCCCACGTCGTCGAGCGAGAGCCCGGCACACACCTCCCGCCCGCGGGCGATCTCGTCCCGCCACGCCTGGAGGGCCTCGGCGATCCCACGCCCGGGTACGAGCCGGTACCCCGTCTCCTCCTCGAACACCGGAGGCAGTCCCGCATCGCCGAACGCCCGCCGGAACCAGTTCCGCTCCACCTCGGCGAGGTGCTGCACAAGCCCGAGCAGGGTCAACTCCGACGGTTCGGCCGCCGCGAGCCGCACCTGCCGGTCGTCGAGCCCGGCGCACTTCAACTCCAGCGTGGCCCGATGAAAGCCGAGCCAGCTCTCGAGCAGCGGCCGCTCGTCACCGGTCATGAGGGGGACGGGCCGGCCGTCGGGGAGCGTCTGGGGAGCGTCACCGGTCATGGACCGAGCATCCCACCCGGCCGCCAACTCTGGCCGCACCCAAAGGAGTTGAGGCCCGGGCGGGCCCCTGGGACGGAAAGGGGCGGGTCAGGGCCCCGGGGGTGTGAGCCTCCGCGGCACGCGCCCAAGCACGGCTAGCGCCACACCGCCGCCACCGCCGCCCGAGCCGCCTCCACATCCACGTCCGCCCCGGATTCCCCCAGCGCCGCCCCCAGGGCCGCCAGAGCCGCCCCCACGGCCTCCGCCGTCGCATCGGACCCGTAGTGGTTGACCCGGATCATCTCCTTCGCCAGCGCACCCCCGCCCGCCGCCAACGGCACCTCCGGGGCGCACTCCAGTGCCCACGCGACCAGCTCAGCCGCCACCACACCGGACGGTGCCCGCAGCGTCGTGGCCACCGGCGCCGCCTCCGCCGCCTCGTACACCTACGGCTCCAGACCGCCACCGAGCGCGACCGTCCCCACCCGTGTCGCCGCCGCCGCGGACCGGTGCCGGGCCATCACCGTCTCCAGCCCGTCCGCCTCGATCCGCTCCAGGCACGCCTCGAGGGCCAGCATCTCCAGCTGCGCCGGAGCGTGCAGCAGCGCCTTGCGGCCGCCGTCGATCCAGCGCTCCTTCCAGTCGAGAAGGGAGAGGTACGACCGGCGCGGCGCACGCGGGTTCGCCGCCATCCGCGCCCATGCCCGCTCGCTCACCGACACCGCCGACACCCCCGCCGGCCCGCCCAACGCCTTCTGCGCCCCGATCACGCACAGGTCCACCCCCCACGCGTCCGGCAGCACCGGCTCCGCGCCGATGGCGGCCACGGCGTCCAGATAGAACAGTGCGCCGTGCTCCCGCACCACCGCCCCGATCTCCGCCACCGGGTTCGTGTTGCCGGTCGCCGCCTCCGCGTGCACCAGGGACACGAAGTCGATCTCCGGGTGTTCGGCGAGGGCCGCACGGATCTGCGCCGCCGTGACCGCCGTGTGGAACGGCACCGCCAGGTCGTACACCGTCGCCCCGCAGTCCCGCAGCCAGTCGCCGAAGATCTGGCCGTACGGCCCCGTGATCACGTTGAGTGCGGTCGTGCCGGGCCCGGCCGTCCCGCGGATCGCGCCCTCCAGCGGCAGCAGCGCCTCACCCTGCGTGATCACGACGTCCTGCTCGGTGGACAGCAGCCGCGCCACCCGGTCCTCGATCGAGGCGAAGCGGGCGGCGCTCAGCGGGGGGAGGTCCAGGAGGGGGTGGGTCACGGGGGGTGCTCTCTTCGCTCGCGGAGGTCGGCGGTCTCGTGCCGGTGCCGATGTCGATCTCCGTGTCGGTGTCGGTGTCGATTGACGGTCTTGAGGGTAACCGGCAGCCGTCGTCCCCCGTTTGCCGATCACTTCTCAGGCGAGTAGGCCCTCCAGCCATGGGTTCGGTTTGAGCAACCCAAACTTTTCCTTATAATCGGAACCCGCTCCTCCCCGCCCACAGGGGAAGCAGGATTCCCCACAGAGAGGTCCTCCGTGAACACGCTCTTCGGGCGCCGGGCCCGCATCCTGGCCGCCACCACCGCGACGGCCGGAGTGCTGCTCGTGGCCGGCTGCACCTCGAGCGGCAGCGGCGGCGGCGCCGGCAAGTCGGCCGCCGGCGGGGTGGAACTCGTCAAGGCCGGTCAGCTCACCACCTGCACCCACCTGCCGTACCCGCCCTTCCAGTCGGAGATCAACGGCAAGGTGCAGGGCTTCGACGTCTCGATGATCGACCTGGTCGCCAAGGACCTCGGGGTGAAGCAGGCCATCGTCGACACGCCGTTCGAGAACTTCAAGACCGGCGCGTTCCTCAACTCCGGCCAGTGCGACCTGGCCGCGGCCGGCATGACGATCACCGCCGAGCGGAAGAAGCACGTCGACTTCTCCGACCCCTACTTCGACGCCACCCAGGCCGTCCTCGTCGCCAAGAAGAGCGGCATCACCTCGCTGGCCGACATCAAGGCCAAGGGGAAGAAGCTCGGCGCCCAGGCTCAGACCACCGGCGAGGACTACGCGAAGAAGCAGGGCTTCGACCCGATCTCCTTCGAGTCCTCCGACGCGGTCCTCAACGGCCTGCGCACCGGCCAGGTCCAGGCGGTCGTCATCGACTACCCGGTCGTCCAGGGCTGGCTCAAGGACAAGGCCAACGCGGACGCCTTCAAGCTCGTCGGCAACATCAACACCGGTGAGCAGTACGGCTTCACGGTGAAGAAGGGCAACACCAAGCTCCTCGCCGCCATCAACAAGGCGATCAAGGACGCGAAGGCCGACGGCACGTACAAGAAGCTGTACGAGCAGTGGATCGGCCCCTACAACCCGTCCGCCGCCTCGCCGTCCGCCTCATGACCGACACGACGGACACGGCCAGGGCCGAGGTACAGCCCCGCAGGAAGGGGCTGACCCGGTCCCAGAAGCGCAAGGTGTCGCGCGGTGTCCAGTACGCCGTCTTCGTCGTCGCCGTGATCGCCTTCGCGGCCACGGCCGACTGGGGACGGCTGCAGAACCAGTTCGCGCAGGCGGACATCGCCCGGCAGATGTTCCCGGACGTCATCACACTGGCGCTGAAGAACACCGTGCTGTACACCCTGTCCGGCTTCGTCGTCGGCCTGGTGCTCGGCATGCTCCTCGCACTCATGCGGCTGTCGTCCGTCGGCCCGTACCGCTGGCTGGCCGGGATCTACATCGAGATCTTCCGCGGCCTGCCCGCGCTGCTGATCTTCATCTTCGTCGGTGTCGCCGTACCGCTCGCCTTCCCCGGCACGGAGATCATCGGCGGCACGTACGGCAAGGTGGCCCTCGCGCTCGGCCTGGTGTCGGCCGCGTACATGGCGGAGACGATCCGCGCCGGCATCCAGGCCGTGCCCAAGGGCCAGATGGAGGCCGCGCGTTCACTGGGCTTCTCGCCCGCCCGCGCGATGGTCTCCATCATCGTCCCGCAGGCCTTCCGGATCATCCTCCCGCCGCTCACCAACGAACTCGTCCTGCTCTTCAAGGACTCCTCGCTGGTGCTGTTCCTCGGCGTGACGCTGGAGGAGCGCGAACTGTCCAAGTTCGGCCGTGACCTGGCCAGCACGACCGCCAACTCCACGCCGATCCTGGTCGCCGGCCTGTGCTACCTGCTGGTCACCATCCCGCTCGGCTTCGTCGTCCGCCGCATGGAGGCCAAGGCCCAGGGAGCCGCCAAGTGAGCAGCACCCCCGAGATCACGATCCGCGACCTGCACAAGTCCTTCGGTGACAACGAGGTGCTGCGCGGCATCGACCTGGAGATCGGCCAGGGCGAGGTGGTCTGCGTCATCGGCCCGTCCGGCTCCGGCAAGTCCACGCTGCTGCGCTGCGTGAACCTCCTGGAGGAACCCACCAAGGGCCAGGTGTTCGTCGGCGGCACCGAGGTCACCGACCCCGATGTGGACATCGACGCCGTACGCCGCCGTATCGGCATGGTGTTCCAGCAGTTCAACCTCTTCCCGCACCTCACGGTGACCGAGAACCTGACGCTGCCGCAGCGCCGGGTTCTCCGGCGGGACAAGGCCGAGGCGGCGAAGATCGCCGCCGCGAACCTGGAGCGGGTCGGCCTGTCCGAGAAGGCGGACGCCTACCCCTCCTCGCTCTCCGGCGGCCAGCAGCAGCGCGTCGCCATCGCCCGCGCCCTCGCCATGGGTCCCGAGGTGATGCTGTTCGACGAGCCGACCTCGGCGCTCGACCCGGAGCTGGTCGGCGACGTGCTCGCCGTGATGCGCAGGCTGGCGCAGGAGGGCATGACGATGATGGTCGTCACCCACGAGATGACCTTCGCGCGCGAGGTCGCCGACCGCGTCGTCTTCATGGACGGCGGCGTGATCGTCGAGGACGGCACGCCCGAGCAGGTCATCGGCGACCCGAGCCACGAGCGCACCCGGCACTTCCTCTCCCGGCTCCTGGACCCCGCGCGGGCCGAGGTGGAGGAGGAGACCTCGGACCAGGTAGGCCGGAAGCCGTGGCAGGCGAGCGCCAACTAAGGTGCGGGGCATGAGCGATCACGCGGTGCTGCACGTGAGGGGACGGGTTCTGGTCGGACCCGAGGACGTCCGCGACGAGCTGTGGGTGGTCGGCGGCCGGATCTCGTACGACCGCCCCGCCGGCGCCCGAGACGTCCGGACCGTCGAGGGCTGGGCGCTGCCCGGCCTGGTCGACGCGCACTGCCACGTCGGTCTCGACGCGCACGGCCCGGTCCCCGAGGACGTCTCGGAGAAGCAGGCGCTGACCGACCGGGAAGCGGGCACGCTGCTGATCCGGGACGCGGGTTCGCCGTCGGACACCCGCTGGATCGACGACCGGGACGACCTCCCGAAGATCATCCGGTCCGGCCGGCACATCGCGCGCACACGCCGCTACATCCGCAACTACGCCTGGGAGATCGAGCCGGACGAGCTGGTCGCCCACGTCGCCCAGGAGGCGCGGCGCGGCGACGGCTGGGTGAAGCTGGTGGGCGACTGGATCGACCGGGACCTCGGTGACCTGTCGGCCTGCTGGCCGCGCGAGGCGGTGGAAGCGGCGATCGCGGAGGCCCACCGCCTCGGCGCGAGGGTCACCGCGCACTGCTTCGCCGAGGACTCGCTGCGGGACCTGGTGGAGTCGGGCATCGACTGCATCGAGCACGCGACCGGGCTGACGGAGGAGACCATCCCGCTGTTCGCGGAGCGGGGGGTCGCGATCGTGCCGACGCTGGTGAACATCGCGACGTTCCCGAGGCTGGCGGACGGCGGCGAGTCGAAGTTTCCCCGCTGGTCGGCCCATATGCGCCGGCTGCACGAGCGGCGCTACGACACGGTGCGGGCGGCCTACGACGCGGGGATCCCGGTGTACGTGGGGACGGACGCCGGGGGGACGCTGCCGCACGGCCTGGTGGCGGCGGAGGTGGCGGAACTGGTGACGGCGGGCATCCCTGCCGTGGCGGCCCTGTCGGCGGCGACCTGGGCCGCCCACGAGTGGCTGCGCCGGCCGGGGCTGGAGGAGGGCGCGGCCGCGGACCTGGTGGTGTACGAGACGGACCCGCGAGCGGACGTACGGGTCCTGGCGGCACCGAGCCGAGTGATCCTGAACGGCAGGGCGGTCGCCTGACCCCGGGGGTTTCTCGCCCCCGCCGCCCCTGCCCTTCCCGTCCCTGTGCGCCCCGGACCCCCGGAAATCAGCCCCTCCGGTGTTCGAGGAGCGGGATCCAGAGGGCGGAGCCCCTGAGCGGGGTCGAAGGGGCGGAGCCCCTGGAGGACGGGACGGGAAGGGGCGGCGGGGGCGAACCCCCTCACCGCGCGGCCAGCGTCACCGCCCGGTCCAGTGCCTGCAGAAAGCGGTTGACCGTCACCCGGTCCCGTACCGCCACCCGCAACCACTCCTCGTCCAGCCCCGGAAACGTGTCCCCGCGGCGCACCGCGAAGCCCAGGTCCCGCAGATGCCGCCGCACGGCGGCCGCCCGTGCCAGCCGGAGCAGCACGAACGGCCCCTCCGCCGGCTCCGCCACATACAGCCCGTCCGGCCCGAACTCCCGCAGCCCGGCCACCAGATGCGCCCGGTCCGCCGCCCCCCGGTGCGCCGCGTGCGCCGCCTCCGCCAGCGCCCGCGGCGACACGCAGGCCTCAGCCGCCGCGAGCGCCGGCGTCGACACCGGCCACAGCGGCTGTGCCCGCTCGAGTTGCGCGATGGTCTCCGGCGCGGCCAGGACGTAGCCGATGCGCAGCCCCGCCAGACCCCAGGTCTTCGTCAGGCTGCGCAGGACCACCAGGCCCGGCACGTCCGTACGGCCCGCGAGCGCCTCCCGCTCGCCCGGCACCGCGTCCATGAACGCCTCGTCGACCACCAGCACCCGCCCCGGGCGGGCCAGTTCCTCGATCGCCGACGCCGGGTGCAGGACGGACGTGGGGTTCGTCGGGTTGCCGATCACCACCAGGTCCGCGTCCTCCGGCACCAGCGCCGGATCCAGTCGGAAGCCGTCCGCCTGCCGCAGCAGCACCCGCTCCACCGCGTGCCCGGCGGCCCGCAGCGCCGCCTCCGGCTCCGTGAACTGCGGGTGCACCACGACCGGCCGCCGCACCCTCAGGGCGCGGGCGAGCAGTACGAACGCCTCCGCCGCCCCCGCCGTCAGCAGCACCCGCTCGGCCGGCACACCGTGCCGCGCCGCCACCGCCGCCCGTGCCGCCCGCCCGTCGGGATAGGCCGCGAGCCCGCCCAGCGAATCGGCGATCACCTCCCGCAGCCACGCCGGAGGCGTGTCCGCACGCACGTTCACCGCGAGGTCGGTCAGCCCCGCCCCGCCGTCACGGACCTCGGCGTCCCCGTGGTGCCGCAGGTCGTGCTGTGCCCCGTCCCGTTCAGTGCGCATGGGAGTGCGCGTGCCCCCCGTGATGGTGTCCATGACCGTGATGGTGATGTCCGTCGCCGTGACCGTGCACGTGCCCGTCGTCGTCCGGGTGGAAGTGCGGCTGCTGCGGCAACCCCACCTTGTCCTCGAAGCCGGGCAGCGCGATCCGGTACACGCACGAGTCGCAGTTCATCCGCAGGTCGCCCTTCAGCGCCTCCTCGTACCGCTCCATCACCAGATCCAGCAGCTCCGGTTCCGGACCGATGACGTCCGCCGACCGCACCTCGATCTCCGGGTGCGCCGCCGCCCATCCCTCGGCCTGCTGCCGCACCCGGTCCGGCAGGATCCCCGTGAAGAGGAAGTAGGGGAGGACCACGATCCGCTTCGCGCCCAGCTTCGCGCACCGGTCCAGGCCGCTCGGCACGTCCGGCGCCGCCAGCGACACGAACGCCGTCTCCACGCCCGCGTACCCGCGCCCCTCCCACAGCAGCCGCGCCGCCTTGTACACCTCGGCGTTGGCGTCGGGGTCGGTGGAGCCACGGCCCACCAGCAGCACCGTCACCTCGGCGCGCTCCTCCGGCGTCCGGGCCGCCCCGCCCAGCGCCTCGTCCAGCCGCCGCTCCAGGACGGACAGCAGCGCCGGGTGCGGGCCCAGCGGGCGGCCGTAGGTGTACGAGATGCCGGGGTGCCGTTCCTTCTCACGGGCCAGCGCCGCCGGGATGTCGCCCTTGGCATGGCCGGCGGACACCAGCATCAGCGGAACGGCGGCGAACCGTCGTACACCCCGGGCCACCAGTCCGGCGACCACGTCGCCCAGCGGGGGCGCGGACAGCTCGATGAAGCCGCCCGCGACGGGCATCTCGGACCGGAGCTGCAGCTGCCGTACGAAGTCGCGGAACGCCTCGGCTCCGGCCTCGTCCCGGGTGCCGTGGCCGGCGATGAGCAGGGCGGGCGGCGGGGTGGTCACGATGTCTCCTCGAGCTTCGGAACGGGGTGGTACAGCAGGGCGTTGAGCGCGGCGGCGGCGACCGCCGAGCCGCCCTTCTCGGACACGTTGCTCACGGCGGGCAGCCCGCTCTCGCGCAACGCGGCCTTGGACTCGGCCGCGCCGACGAAACCGACGGGCAGACCGATGACGAGCGCGGGGGAGGCGTCCAGCTTCAGCAGCTCCTCCAGGGCGGTCGGCGCGCAGCCGATCACCCACAGGGCGCCCGGGCCGACGTCCTCGTACGCCAGCCGGATCGCGTGTGCCGAGCGCGTCATGCCGGGGGCCGACCTGGCGTCCTTCAGGCGGCAGACCGTCTCGCGGCGCGTGATCCCGGCCGCGACCATCTCCACGTCCACCACCACCGGCGCCCCGGCGTGCAGCGCCGCGTGCGCCTTCTCCAACTCGCCCTCGTCCATGACGAGGTCGGCCGCGTAGTCGAGGTCGGCGGCGGAGTGGATGACCCGCTCCACCACCGCCCGGCTCAGCGGCGGGAAGTGCGAGGTGTCGAGGCGGGCGCGCAGCCGCCGGAAGGACTCCTCCTCGATCGGGTGGACCACACGGTTCACTTGGGCTCCTCCTGCCAGCGGTATCCGCGCGGGGTGACCATGCGGCCCGCGATCTCACGGGTCGCCGTGTTGCCCACGGTCACGACCGTCATCATGTCGACCGTCGCCGGGTCCAGTTCGGCCAGGGTCGTGAGGCGACCGGACTCGTCCGGCCGCGACGCGTTGCGGACGACACCGACCGGTGTCGTCGGCTCCCGGTGCCCGGCGAGGATCGCCAGGGCCTTCGGCAGCTGCCAGTCCCGGCCCCGGGAGCGGGGGTTGTAGAAGGTGACGACGAGGTCGGCCTCGGCCGCCGCCCGCACCCGCCGCTCGATGACCTCCCACGGGGTGTGCAGGTCGGAGAGGCTGATCGACACATGGTCGTGGCCGAGCGGCGCGCCCAGGATCGCCCCGGCCGCGAGCGCCGCCGTGACGCCGGGCACGCCGACCACGTCGATGTCGTCGGACGCCTCGGCGAGCGCGGGCGAGGCCATCGCGTACACGCCGGCGTCGCCGCTGCCGATCAGCGCGACCGCGTGCCCGCGACGGGCCTCGGCGACCGCCGTGCGCGCCCGCTCCTCCTCGGCGCCGAGCCCCGACTCCAGGATCCGGGTGCCGGGGCGCAGCAGGTCCCGGATCTGGTCGACGTACTGGTCGAGTCCGACGAGCACGGACGCCCGCCGCAACTCCTGCTTCGCGCGCGGCGTCAGCAGGTCCCGGGCGCCCGGCCCGAGGCCGACGACCGCGAGCCGCCCGCGCCCCGGCCGGCGTACGACGGCACAGGTGACCATGGCCGACTTCCGCTTGGGTACAAGGAGTTCACCCCCGCGCACCAGTGCGGCGGCCTCCGCCACGGACGGTGTGCCCACGGCGGCGAGCGGCGCCTCGGACGGGTTCGGCACGTCGACCTTCGCCAACTCCTCGGCGGCGTAGGTCACGAGCGGAACGCCGAGCCGCCGCGCCGCCTCGACGATGCCGGGCTCCTCCGCCTTGGCGTCCACGGTGGTCAGCTCGGCGAGCGACTTCACACAGAGACCGGCGTCCCGCAGCGCGCCCTCCACGAGCCCCAGCACCTCCTCGACCGGGGCACCCCTGGACGCGCCGACACCCACGACCAGGGTGGGCGGCCGCAGTACGACCTCCCGTTCGGCGGGCTCGACGGCGCGGTCGGTGACCCGGATCGAGTACGTGCCTGCGGTGGCGACCCGCAGCGGCGGCAGCGGCCAGCTCACCTCCGACTCCAGCGCGACCGGCTCCCCGTCGAGCAACGCCCGCGAGACCGCGGCGACATCGCCCTCCACCGGGAACCCGAGCGTGTCGAGCCCGGGCAGCCCCACGGCGTCCGTGGCGGTCGTCACGACCGGCTCCGCGCCCAGCACCTCGCCCACGGCGCGGGCGAGTTCATTGGCGCCGCCCGCGTGCCCGCCGACCAGGGACACCGCGAACCGCCCGCCCTCGTCGACGCACACCACACCCGGGTCGGCGGCCTTCTCGCCCAGCAGCGGCGCGATCAGCCGTACGACCGCCCCGGTCGCCAGGAAACACACGAGTTGCTCGCACTCCGCGAAGGCGGCCCGTACGGCGTCCTTCACGGGCCCGTCGTACACCCGCGTACGGTCCGGCCACGCCGCGGCCAGCCGGTCCCGCGCAGCCGCCCCCGCCGCGGTGGCGGAAATGAGGCCGATCACTGAGCTACTCCTTCGTGCAGTGCGGGGCCCCGCGTGCCCCACAGCAGGAAAACAGGGTTGGTCGCCGCGAGCCGGGTCACATCGCCCGGCAGCGGCGCGAGGCGCGACGACTGCAGCAGGACGCCGTCGCAGGAGAACCCGGCGGCGACGAGGGCCTCGCGCGCCGCCGGTACGCGGTCCAGGGCGGCCATCGCGATCACCACCGCCCGCCGGGCGCGCCGCGCGCACGCCGTGACGATGGCGGGCAGTTCCCGGCCGCCGCCGCCGACGAACACCGCGTCGGGGTCGTCGAGTCCGTGCAGCGCCTCCGGTGCCGTCCCGTGCACGACCCGCACGTCCACGCCGTGCGCGGACGCGTTGGCGCGGATCCGCCCAACCCCGTCGGCCGTCTTCTCGACGGCGGTGACGGCGGCGCCCAGCCGTGCGCACTCGACGGCGACCGAGCCGGAGCCCGCGCCGACGTCCCAGACCAGATCGCCGAGCCGTGGCCCGAGCCGGGCCAGGGCCAGGGCGCGCACCTCGAACTTGGTGATCATCGAGTCCCGGTGCGCGAACGCGCTCTCGTCCAGGGCCCACGCGGAGGGACCCGCAGGCGCCCCGGCGACCGTGCGCATGGGCCCCAGCGCCCGTGACTCGTCCAGGCACAGCACCACGCTCACCGCAGCCCCCCAGTCGCGCTGCGCCGCCTCCGCGGGCGTCACCCGCTCCACGCGCTCACGCTCCGGGTCGCCGAGCGCGCTCGCCACGACGAGGACCCGGTCGCCGCAGTCGTCGGCGAGCGCCGCCCCCAGTTCGGCGGGACCGGCCCCGGGCCCGGTCAGTACGGCGACCTTCGGGCGCGCCCGGCAGACGTTGACCGCGGTGCGCATCCGTCGCCCGTGCGCGCTCACCACCACCGCGTCGTCCCAGGTCAGCCCCAGCCGCGCGAAGGCACCGGCCACCGACGACACCCCGGGCCGCACATCCAGCCGGTCCGGCCCGAACCGCTCGGCCAGCGCCCGGACGATCCCGAAGAACCCGGGATCACCGGAGGCGAGCACGACGACCCGCCGCTCCTCGTCCCCCTTCTCCAGGGTCCGCTCGACGGCGTCCAGCGCGGGCGCCAGCGGCCCGAGCACGATCCGCTCGGCGCCCGCGGGCAGCCGGGCGGCGTCCAGATGCCGCCGCCCGCCCACGACGAGGTCCGCCCCCGCGAGGAGGTCCTCGGCGAGCGGCGCCCCCGTGCCCGTACCGACGACCGTGATCACGTGCTCGCACCCCGTGCGCGCAGGGCCTTGCGGGCCTCGGGGTCGGCCTTGCGGTAGCCGTGGAAGTGACCGGGGTGGTACAGGTGCGAGCGCGTGCCGTGCGCGTCGAGCGCCGGGCCGACCAGGAAGAGGGTGTGCTTCCAGAGCTTGTGCTCCTTGACGGTCTCCTCCAGCGTGCCGATCGTGCACTTCACGACCAGTTCCTCCGGCCAGGTCGCCTGGTGGGCCACGACGACCGGGGTGTTCGTCGGGTAGCCGCCCTCCAGCAGCTCCCGCACGAGCTGCCCGCTGCGGGCCGCGGACAGGAAGATCGCCATGGTGGTGCCGTGCCGGGCGAACTCGCGCACCTCCTCGCCGGGCGGCATGGGCGTCTTTCCGCCGCCGAGCCGGGTGAGGACGACGGACTGCGCGACCTCGGGGATGGTCAGCTCCCGCCGGGCGAGCGCGGCGACGGCGGAGAAGGAGGAGACACCCGGGACGACCTCGGTCGCGATACCGATCTCCGCGCACCGGTCCAGTTGCTCCTGGGTGCCGCCCCACAGGGCCGGGTCGCCCGAGTGGATCCGGGCGACCTTCAGGCCCTCCGCGTGCGCCCGCCGGTAGACGGCGACCACGTCCTCCAGGGACATCGTGGCCGAGTCGAGGATCTCGGCGTCCTCCCGGGCGTGTTCGAGGACCTCGGCCTGGACGAGGCTGGCCGCCCAGATCACGACGTCGGCCTCGGCGATGGCGCGCGCGGCACGGAACGTCAGCAGGTCGGCGGCGCCGGGGCCGGCACCGACGAAGGTCACCTTGCCGGTGGGGGCATCGGCCATGGGTTCGGGTCCTCTCGTACGGAATGTCACGATGTGTGCGGGCGGAATCGGGGCCTGATGTGCGCGACCGGGGCCCGATCGGATAGCAAGGGCACATGGCGGTCTTCGTCGCGCTCGGCGCGTTCCTGATGACGCTGGCCGGCGGCTGGACGGCACAGCGCGTGACCGACCGTCGCCATCTGGTCCTGGGCCTGGCCGGCGGACTGATGCTCGGGGTGGTCGGCCTGGACCTGCTGCCGGAGGCACTGCGCGCGGCGGGCACCGAGGTGTTCGGCGTGCCGGCCGCCCTGCTGCTGTTCGTGGGCGGCTTCCTGCTGGCCCACCTGGTGGAGCGGCTGCTCGCCGCGCGCCGGGCGGCACACGGGGCGGACGAGCACGACCACCAACGGGCGCCGGAGGTGGGCCTCACGGCGGCGGCCGCCATGGTGGGTCACAGCGCCATGGACGGCGTGGCGATCGGTGCGGCCTTCCAGGTGGGCGGCGGCATGGGCCTGGCGGTGGCGCTGGCCGTCATCGCCCACGACTTCGCGGACGGCTTCAACACGTTCACCCTCACCAGCCTGTACGGCAACGCGCGCCGCAAGGCGGTCGCGATGCTGTTCGCGGACGCGCTGGCGCCCGTGCTGGGCGCGGCCTCGACCGCGTTCGTCGCCATCCCGGAGTGGTTCCTCGGCGGCTACCTCGGCCTCTTCGGCGGCGTACTGCTCTACCTCGCCGCGGCCGAGATCCTGCCCGAGGCCCACCATGAGCACCCCGCCCACTCGACCCTGCTGTGCACGGTCGCGGGCACCGCGTTCATCTGGCTGGTGGTGGGCCTCGCGGGCTGATCCGCCGCCGGTCACAGCTTGCCGCCACGGGTGCCGTCGCGCCGGGCGGGCGCGATCAGGGTGGACAGGTAGGGCAGGGAGCCGCCGTCGAGGTCGGCGGCCGGGCGGATGGACTCCTCCGGAAGCCCGAGCGCGGACCCCCACACGGCGTCCTCGATGCGTCCGGTCTCCCGCAGCGCCTCGGCGACCTCCCGCGCCTGCCGCCCGAACTTGTACGCGACGACGGTCCCGGGCCCGTCGAGAGCCTCCTTCAGCACGGCCGAACCGGCGGTGACGGGCACGAGGGTGAGCGGCTCGGTGCCCTCGGTCAGCACGGCCCCCGACCGGGCGGCGAGGTCCTGCATGGCGGTGATACCGGGCACGGTCTCGACGACGGTCCCGGGCACCAGCTCCTGGACGGTCTGCGCGAGGTACGTGAACGTCGAGTACACGTTCGGGTCGCCGATGGTGGCGAAAGCGACGGCCGTATGCCGCCGAAGCAGCCGGGCGACCCGCTCCCCGGCGGCGTCCCAGGCGACCTCGCGCCGCGCCCGGTCGGTCCGCTCGTTGAGCGCGAAGACGACGCGGACGACCTTGTCCTCGGGCACGTAGTGCAGCACGGTCGCCTCCGCACGCCCCCGCTCCCCGGTATCCATGACCGGTACGACGACGACATCGGCGGCCCGCAGAGCGTTGACGCCCTTGACGGTCACCAGCTCGGGGTCGCCGGGGCCCACCCCGACTCCGATCAGCCTGCTGCTCATGACGTCCGGCACCTCTCCACGAACCGACGGGCCACGCCGGGCGCCGATGCCCAGTGCGTGTGCAGATAACTCGCGTGCACGCCGTGCTGCACGAAACCTTCCAGGCGCCGCTGAGGAGCGCGCACGCCCCAGGCGGGAGCGGCCCCCGCGCCGGGCTCGACGACGGTCCGGTGGAACTCGTGCCCGCGCATCCGGGCCCCGGCCGCGCCGAGGACGCTGTCACCGACGGCCACGGCGTCGCGATAGCCGAGGGTGAGCCGCTCACTCATCCGGGCGGTGGCGTCGAGCACCCCGCACATGGGCTGCCCGTCCAACTCCCGGCACAGGTACAGCAGCCCGGCGCACTCGGCGGCGACGGGCGCACCGCTGAGGGCGAGTTCGCAGACGGCCTTGCGCAACGGCTCGTTGGCGGACAGCTCGGCGGCGTACACCTCGGGGAAGCCGCCGCCGATGACCAGGCCGCGCGTACCGTCGGGCAGTTGCTCGTCACGGAGGGGATCGAAGGTGACGACCTCGGCGCCGGCGGCGGTGAGGAGTTCGGCGTGTTCGGCGTAGGAGAAGGTGAAGGCGGGACCGCCGGCTACGGCGACCACCGGGGACGGGGCGTTCAAGCCCGGTCCAGCACCACTCGGCCCGTCCTGGGGGTACCCCCTGCTCGAAGAGCTTGGGGGAGTTTGAGGACGAGGCCGTTCAGGCCGATAAGGGGGGCCTGGGGGCGCAGCCCCCGGAGTCGGGACGGGAAGGGGCGGCGGGGGCGAAACGCCGAGGACCTCAGCCGCATCCCACGCCGCACCCGGCAACGCACCCGCGCTTCGAGCCAGCGCCACCAGCGCATCCAAGTCGCACCCGGCAGAAACCTGCGCGGCCATCGCCGCAACCGCCCCCATCGCCTCCGCCCGCCGCTCGGCGACCGGAACCAGCCCCAGATGACGCGACGGCGTGTCGACCTGCGGAGCCCGCCGCAGCACCCCCAACACCGGCACCCCGGCCGAATCCAGCGCCTCCCGAAGAAGCTCCTCGTGCCGATCGGACCCGACCTTGTTGAGGATCACGCCGCCGACCCGCACCTCGGGATCCCATGACGCGAACCCGTGCACCAGCGCCGCCACCGACCGCGACTGCGACGACGCGTCGACCACGAGCACCACCGGCGCCCGCAGCAACTTCGCCACGTGAGCGGTGGACGCCAGCTCACCTTCCCCCGCGGCCCCGTCGTACAGCCCCATCACGCCCTCGACGACGGCGAGGTCGCACCCCCGCGCCCCGTGCAGGAACAGCGGAGCGACGAGCTCCGGTCCGCACAGGTACGCGTCGAGGTTGCGCCCCACGCGCCCGGTGGCGAGCGCGTGATACCCGGGATCGATGTAGTCCGGCCCGACCTTGTGCGGGGACACGGCGAGCCCCCGCCCGGCGAAGGCCGCCATCAGCCCCGTGGCAACGGTGGTCTTGCCGCTGCCCGACGCAGGCGCGGCGATGACCAGCCGGGGCACGGACGACGAGGAGGACATCAGCACGAGGTCACCACTCGATGCCCTTCTGGCCCTTCTGGCCCACGTCCATGGGGTGCTTGACCTTGGACATGTCGGTGACGAGGTCGGCGAAGTCGACCAGCTTCTCCGGCGCGTTCCGCCCGGTGATCACCACGTGCTGGGTGCCGGGCCGGTGGCGCAGTACGTCGACGACCTCGTCGGTGTCGACCCAGCCCCAGTGCATCGGGTACGCGAACTCGTCGAGCACGTACAGCCTGTACGTCTCGGCGGCCAGGTCCCGCTTGACCTGCTCCCAGCCCTCACGGGCCTTCTGCTCGTTGTCCATCTGGGCGTCCCGCTGGACCCAGGACCAGCCCTCACCCATCTTGTGCCAGGCCACGGTCCCGCCCTGCCCGGACTCACCGAGCACCCGCAGCGCGTTCTCCTCGCCGACCCTCCACTTCGCCGACTTGACGAACTGGAACACCCCGATGGGCCATCCCTGGTTCCAGGCGCGCAGCGCGAGCCCGAAGGCGGCGGTCGACTTTCCCTTGCCGACACCCGTGTGCACGACGACAAGCGGCCGGTTACGCCGCTGACGGGTCGTCAGCCCGTCGTCCGGTACGACACTCGGCTGTCCCTGCGGCATTACGCGGCCCTCCTCGTGGTCCTCTGCGTCCCCTGCACATCCCTGACCAGCCCGGCGATCGAGTCGGCGCGCAACTCGTCCAGTGTCACAGCCGTTCCGCCCAGCTCACCCGCCAGCTGCCCCGCCAGCCCCAGCCGCACCGGTCCCGACTCGCAGTCCACGACCACGGACGCGACCCCCTCGGCCGCGAACAGCCGCGCCGCACGCGTCGCCAGCGCCAGCGGCTCCGGGCCGCCCGTGGCACGCCCGTCGGTCACCACGACCACCAGTGCCCGCCGCGCCGGATCCCGCAGCCGCTCCACCCGCAGCACGTCGTGCGCCTTGAGCAGCCCGGCCGCCAGCGGCGTACGGCCCCCCGTGGGCAGCGACTCCAGCCGGGCCGCCGCCGCGTCCACCGACGAGGTCGGCGGCAACGCCACGTCGGCCGCCGAGCCCCGGAAGGTCACGAGCCCCACCTTGTCCCGCCGCTGGTAGGCGTCCAGCAGCAGCGACAGCACGGCCCCCTTGACCGCGCTCATCCGCTGCCGGGCCGCCATCGACCCGGAGGCGTCCACCACGAACAGCACGAGGTTCCCCTCGCGCCCCTCCCGGGTCGCCTGCCGCAGATCGTCCCGGCGCACCACCAGCCCGGGCCCCGACCGGCCCCGCGCCCGCTGATGCGGCGCCGCCGCCTGCACGGTGGCCGCCAGGTGCAGCTTGGTCAGCGCGCCCCGGGGCCGTCGGGCTCCGGTGGTCCGCCCGTGCTCCGTGCGCGCCCGCGAACGCCGCCCCGCGGCCCCGTCACCGAGCCCCGGTACGGTCAGCACCTTCGTGCGGAAGGGCTCGGAGGCGCGTGCGGGAGCCTGCTCCGTGGCACCGGAGGTCTGCGTCGGCCCGCCCTCACCGGGCTCGGCCTGCGCGGGCGTGTCGCCGTCGCCCTGCGGACCGTCCTGCGGCGGGCGGCCGCCACCCCCGCCACCCCCGCCGGGCCCGTCCGGATCCGGGTCGTCGTCCTCGCCGGAATCCCCGAACTGCTCCAGGGTCTCGTCGAGCTTGTCCTCGTCGAGGCCCGGCGCGTCGAAGGGGTTCCGCCGCCTGCGGTGCGGCAGCGCGAGCAGCGCGGCCTGCCGGACGTCCTCCGCCAGCACGTCGGTCCGCCCGGCCCAGGCGGCCAGCGCGGTCGCCGTACGCGCCATCACGATGTCGGCACGCATCCCGTCCACCTCGAACGCGGCGCAGGTCGCGGCGATCTGGCGCAGCGCCCCGTCCCCGAGCCGCACGGACGGCAGCAGTTCGCGCGCGGCGACGATACGGGCCCGTACGGCCGCCTCCTCCTCGGCCCAGCGCGCCGCGAAACCAGCGGGGTCGTCGTCGTGGGCGAGCCGCCGCCGGACGACCTCCACACGCTGGTCGGGCTCCCGCGAGGCGGACACCTCCACGGTCAGGCCGAACCGGTCGAGCAACTGCGGCCGCAGCTCCCCCTCTTCGGGGTTCATGGTGCCGACGAGCAGGAAACGCGCGGCGTGCCGCACGGAGACGCCCTCACGCTCGACGTACGAGGCGCCCATCGCGGCGGCGTCCAGGAGCAGGTCGACCAGGTGGTCGTGGAGGAGGTTGACCTCGTCCACGTACAGGATGCCGCGGTGCGCGTCGGCGAGCAGACCCGGCTCGAAGGCCTTCACGCCCTCCGCCAGCGCCCGCTCGATGTCCAGGGCGCCCACGAGCCGGTCCTCGGAGGCCCCGACAGGAAGCTCGACCATGCGGGCCGGACGGGACACCCCCGCCCCGGCCTCGTGCGGGCCGTCCGGGCAGGAGGCATCCGGTGCCGCCGGGTCGCACGAGAAACGGCACCCGGGAACGACCGCCACCTGGGGCAGCAGTGCCGACAGGGCGCGCACGGCCGTCGACTTGGCGGTGCCCTTCTCGCCGCGCACCAGCACACCGCCGACCGCCGGCGAGACCGCGTTCAGCAGCAGCGCCAGCCGCAGGTCGTCCTGGCCGACGACGGCCGTGAACGGAAACGGGGTACTCACTTCTCGTCGCCCTCCAGGTCGCCCTCGAGCTCCAGGTAGGTGGTGCGCAGCCGCTCCAGCGTGTCCGCGTCCGGCTCGGCCCACAGACCGCGGTCGGCGGCCTCCAGGAGCCGCTCCGTGATGCCGCGCAGCGCCCACGGGTTGGACTTCTTCATGAAGTCCCGGTTCTCGGCGTCGAAGACGTACTCGGCGCTGAGCTTCTCGTACATCCAGTCGTCGACGACTCCGGCCGTGGCGTCGTACCCGAACAGGTAGTCGACGGTCGCCGCCATCTCGAAGGCGCCCTTGTAGCCGTGGCGCCGCATGGCCGCCATCCAGCGCGGGTTGACCACGCGGGCGCGGAACACCCGGTGCGTCTCCTCACCCAGGGTCCTGGTCTTCACCTGGTCGGGCACGGCCGAATCACCCACGTACGCCTCCGGGGACGCACCCGTGAGGTGCCGCACCATGGCCACCATGCCGCCGTGGTACTGGAAGTAGTCGTCGGCGTCGACGAGGTCGTGCTCGCGGGTGTCGACGTTCTTCGCGGCGACGGCGATCCGCTTGAACGCCGTCTCCATGTCCCCGCGCGCCGCGCGCCCGTCGAGGCCGCGCCCGTACGCGTAGCCGCCCCAGACGGCGTACACCTCGGCCAGGTCCGCGTCGGACCGCCAGTTGCGGGCGTCGATCAGCGGCAGCAGCCCGGCGCCGTACGCGCCCGGCTTGGAGCCGAAGATACGGGCCGTGGCGCGCCGCCGGTCGCCGTGCTGGGCGGTGTCCTCGTCGGCGTGCGCCTTCACGAAGTTCTTCCCGGCAGGCTCGTCGAGCCCGGCCACCGCCCGCACCGCGTCGTCGAGCAGACCGACGACGTGCGGGAACGCGTCCCGGAAGAACCCGGAGATGCGGACCGTGACGTCGATCCGGGGGCGACCCAGTTCCTCCAGCGGGACCACCTCGAAGCCGGTCACCCGGCGGGAGGCGTCGTCCCATACCGGGCGGCAGCCCAGCAACGCCAGGATCTCGGCGATGTCGTCGCCCTGGGTGCGCATCGCTGAGGTGCCCCAGACCGTCAGGCCGACGGACTTCGGGTACTCGCCCGTGTCCTGGAGGTAGCGTGCGACCAGCGAGTCGGCGAGGGACTGGCCGACCTCCCAGCTCAGGCGGGACGGAATCGCCTTGGGGTCGACCGAGTAGAAGTTGCGGCCGGTCGGCAGGACGTTGACCAGGCCACGGGTGGGGGAGCCGGACGGACCCGCCGGGACGTAGCCGCCGTCCAGCGCCCTGAGGATGTGGCCGATCTCGTCGGTGGTGCGGGCGAGACGCGGGACGACCTCGGTGCACGCGAACTCCAGCACCGCGACCGCCTCCGGGAGTTCGGTGCCCAGCACCTCCCGTACCAGAGCACGGCTCTCGGAGGCCGCCCAGCCGCGCGCCTCCATCCCCTCCGCGATCCGCCGGCACAGCTGCTCCAGCAGGTCGATCGCGTCCGCCGCCGTACGCGACGGCCCGTCCACCAGGTCCGTCAGCTCCACCGGCACCTTCACCGGCGCCCCCGGCTCAGCCAGCAGCTCCTTCTCCACCAGCCCGAAGTGCTCGGCCAGCGACGCCCGCAGACCCGGGAGCGCGTTCGCCTGCCCGCCCCACACCTGCGAGGCACGCAGCACGGCCAGCACGAGGTTCACCCGCGGCTCACCGACCGGGCCGCCACCCAGGATGTGCAGGCCGTCGCGGATCTGCACGTCCTTGATCTCGCACAGATAGCCGTCGATGTGCATGACGAACTCGTCGAACTCGTCGTCGTCCGGCTGCTCGTCCACGTGCAGGTCGTGGTGGAGCTCGGCCGCCTTGACCAGCGTCCAGATCTGGGCGCGCACGGCCGGCGCCTTCGCCGGGTCCAGGTCGGAGACGAGCGCGTACTCGTCGAGGAGCTGCTCCAGCTTCGCCAGGTCACCGTAGGTGTCGGCGCGCGCCATCGGCGGTACGAGGTGGTCGACGACGGTGGCGTGGCCGCGCCGCTTGGCCTGGGTGCCCTCGCCGGGGTCGTTGACGATGAACGGGTAGATCAGGGGCAGGTCGCCGAGGACCGCGTCCGGGGCGCAGCCGGCGCTCAGCCCGAGCCCCTTGCCCGGCAGCCACTCCATCGTGCCGTGCTTGCCCATGTGGACGATCGCGTCGGCGCCGAAGCTGTTCTCCAGCCAGCGGTAGGCCGCCATGTAGTGGTGGGACGGCGGCATGTCGGGGTCGTGGTAGATCGCGATCGGGTTCTCGCCGAAGCCGCGCGGCGGCTGGATCATGACCACGACGTTCCCGAACTGCAGCGAGGCGAGCACGATGTCGTCGCCGTCCACGTACAGCGAGCCCGGCGGCTCGCCCCACGCCTCGACCATCGCGTCCCGCAGCTCCGGGTCCAGCTTGTCGAACCACGCCCGGTAGTCGGCGAGCGGCACGCGCGCGGGGGCGGCGGCCAGCTGCTCCTCGGTCAGCCACTCGACGTCGTGACCGCCGGCCTCGATGAGACGGTGGATCAGCTCGTCACCGGTGTCCGGGTACTCGGTGACGCCGTACCCCGCGTCCCGCAGTGCGTCCAGCACCCGTACCGCCGAGGCGGGCGTGTCCAGGCCGACCGCGTTGCCGACCCGCGAGTGCTTCGTCGGGTACGCGGTGAAGACCAGCGCGATCCTCTTCTCCGCGTTCGGCTTGTGCTTGAGCCGCGCGTGGCGTACGGCGATCCCGGCGACCCGCGCGGCCCGCTCCGGGTCGGCGACGTACACCGGGACGTCGTCCGGGCCCTGCTCCTTGAAGGAGAACGGGACGGTGATCAGCCGGCCGTCGAACTCCGGGATGGCGACCTGCATCGCCGCGTCCATGGGGGACAGGGCCGCGTCGGACTCCTCCCACGCGGCACGCGAGGAGGTCAGGCACAGGCCCTGGAGAACCGGGATGTTCATCTCGGCCAGCGCGCCGATGTCCCAGGACTCCTCGTCACCACCCGCCGATGCCTGCGAGGCGTGCGTGCCACCGGCCGCGAGGACCGTGGCCACCAGGGCGTCGGCCCGTCCGAGGATCTCGTACAGCCCGGCGTCGCCGCCCCGCAGCGAACCGCAGTACACCGGGAGGGCGTTGGCGCCGTGCGCCTCGATCGCGTCGCACAGGGTGTCCACGAAGGCGGTGTTGCCGCTGAGTTCGTGGGCCCGGTAGAAGAGCACGCCGACGGTCGGACGGCCTTCGGCGAACGGGCGTTCGCCGTGGATGCCGTACTCGGGCATCTTCCGCGGCTCGTCGAAGCCCTCGCCGGTCAGCAGCACCGTGTCGGACAGGAACCGGGCGAGTTCGGTGAAGTTGGCGGGGCCGCCCTCGACGAGGTACTTCAGCGCCTCCGCGACGACGCCGGCCGGTACCGACGACTCGGCCATCAGTTCGGCGTCGGGGACGGCCTCCCCGCCGAGCAGCACGGTCGGGATGCCGGACGCTTTCAGCCGGGCCAGCCCCTCCTCCCATGCGCGCTTGCCGCCGAGCAGGCGTACGACGGCGATGTCCGCGCCCTCGATCAGCGCGGGAAGCTCCTCGGCGACGTCCACCCGGGTCGGGTTGCCGATCCGGTACGGCGCGCCGGAGGCACGGGCCGCCAGCAGATCGGTGTCGGCGGTCGACAACAACAACACTGTGCTCATGCGGGCGCTCCCGGTGGAATGAAAGGCAGTCCTTGCGGCGCGCCCGACTCGATGAGCCGCCACAGCGCGTCCGTGTCCGCGTGCTGTTCGATCAGGTCGCCGAGCCGGTCGAGCTGCTCCTCGCGCAGCGCGGCGAACGAGGTGTCGGGGGCCGGCACGAAGCGGCGGCCCGCGGCGGCGGCCACCTCGCGCAGGAAGGCCCGCCGGAAACCGTCCGACTCCAGGGACCCATGCCAGTGGGTGCCCCACGTCTGCCCGACCCGGCAACCGTCCAGGAAGGTCTCGCCGCCCAGGACTTCGGCGACCCCGTGGTGGATCTCGTACCCCTCGACCCGCTCGCCGAGGGCCTCCCCGGCCGGCCGGGTGAGGGTCTTCTCGCGCGCGAAGCGCACCCGCACGGGCAGTACCCCGAGCCCGTCCACCTGCCCCTTGCGGCTCTCCACCTCGTCCTCGATGTGCTCGCCGAGGATCTGGAAACCGCCGCAGACGCCGAGCATCGGCCGCCCTTCCGCGGCCCTCCTCACCAGGGCGTCCGCGAGACCGCGCTCGCGCAGCCACTCCAGGGCGCGGACGGTGCCCCGGGTCCCGGGGATCACCACGAGGTCGGCGTCGGCCAGCTCCTCCGGCCGGTCCACGAACCGGACCACCACGCCGGGTTCGGCGGCCAGCGCGTCCACGTCCGTGAAGTTGGACATCAGGGGGATGGCGCACACGGCGACGCGCAGCACGTCCTCGCCGACGGGCGCGGTCACCTCGGACTCGCGGACCGCGCCGCGCAGGGACACCCTGAGTCCGTCCTCCTCGTCGATCCCGAGGCCGTGCCGGAAGGGCAGGACACCGTACGTGCGCCGCCCCGTGACGTCCTGCAGCATGTCCAGCCCCGGTGCGAGCAGGGAGACGTCGCCACGGAACTTGTTCACGAGGAACCCGGCGACGAGTTCCTGGTCCTCGGGGGAGAGCAGCGCCACCGTCCCGAAGAAGGAGGCGAAGACGCCGCCCCGGTCGATGTCACCGACGACGAGGACGGGGAGCCGGGCGTTCCGGGCGATTCCCATGTTCACGATGTCGGTCCGCCGGAGATTGATTTCGGCCGGACTGCCCGCCCCTTCGCAGATCACCGCGTCATACGTGCCCCGCAACTCGGCGAGGCAGTCGAGCACCGTGCCGAGGAGCTGCTGCTGCCGCCCCCCGTGGTACCCGCGCGCGCTCAGTTCACCGACCGGCTTGCCGAGCAGCACGACCTGGCTGCTCTGCTCGCCGCCCGGCTTGAGCAGCACGGGGTTCATCAGCGCGGTCGGTTCGATGCGGCACGCCTGGGCCTGCATGGCCTGCGCCCGGCCGATCTCGGCGCCCTCGCGCGTGACGAAGGAGTTCAGGGACATGTTCTGCGCCTTGAAGGGCGCGACCTTCACCCCCTGCCGGACCAGCCAGCGGCAGATCCCGGCGGTGACGACGCTCTTGCCGGCGTCGGAGGTGGTACCGGCGACGAGCAGTCCGCCGCTCATGAGGTCCGTCCCTTCGCGAGAAGCCTTCGTGCCACCAGGCGCCCGGCGACCGTGATGCCGAGCGCGAGCCCGCTCACGCGCCGGGACAGCCGTACGGTCCGCTCGATGTCGTCCGTGCGCACGGCGCGCCCGGCGCGGTTGAGTACCGGCCGGTGCTCCACACGCCCCCCGTACGACAGCGTTCCGCCCAGCCGGACGCCCAGGGCCCCCGCGAACGAGGCCTCCACGGGCCCGGCGTTGGGGCTCGGGTGCTTCGCGGCATCGGCGCGCCAGGCGCGCAGGGCGCCTCGCCGGTCGGGGCCCGTCGCTGCCGCGAGGACGGCGGTGAGCCGCGCACCCGGCCACCCGGCGAGGTCGTCGAGCCGTGCGGAGGCCCATCCGTAGCGCCGGTAACGGGGCGACTTGTGCCCGACCATGGCGTCGAGCGTGTTGACGGCGCGGAATCCCACGAGACCCGGCACCCCGGCCACGGCCCCCCAGGTGAGCGCGCCCACCACGGCGTCGGAGGTGTTCTCGGCGACGGACTCGACGACCGCCCGCGCGATCCCGTCCGCGTCGAGCGCCCGCGGATCCCGCCCGCAGAGATGGGGCAGGCGGGCGCGTGCGGCCTCCACGTCCCCCGCCTCCAGGGCGCGTCCGATGGCCCGTGCCTCCCGGGCGAGCGACGTGCCGCCGACCACGGCCCAGGTGGCGGCGGCGGTCAGGGCCACCGAGGCGGCAGGGGAGGTACGTACGGAGCGTGCGGCGACGGCCCCGAGCGCCACGGCACCTCCGGCGCACACGGCGGTGTGCAGCGCGCCCCACCCGCGGTGGTCCCGCCACAACACCCGTTCCACGGCCGCCGCGGCCCGCCCGAACGCGGCGACCGGATGCCCACGGCGAGGATCGCCCAGCAGGAGGTCACCGAGGAGGCCGGCGGCGGCGCCGTACGCGAAGACACGATCGGCACCCATCGGCTCAGCCGACCGTGTGGTCGGAAGGGGCCCGGTGACACAACCTCAATCGGCAGCCGCGCATGGCGATATGTCCTCACTCAGGGTGTCCACGCCCTGGTTCGACGAGACCGGCGGTGAGAGTTCCTGGCTCCCGGGAAGGTCCTCCCCGGTGACAGTGGCGGGACCGCGCCGGACTCGCACCGGCTTCCTCTCCTGCCGCCGTACTGGCTCCGGCAGTCCACCACGCGCCCAGAACAGCCGTCAACTTGCTCTTGACCTGCGGTGCTGTGGTGTGCCGAGTCCCACACCGCTGAAATCACGTCAGTTACGCGAATCGGTGCTTTTCGGAGTGAAGTGGCGGTCGAGGGGCGCGCGTTCCGGCGCGTGACTCGAAACGGCGCACCGGCCCGGTCCTCGCCTTTCGCCGTGCGGCGGGGTGTGCTTTGCTGGCCGAACTCGAGAAACCCGGCAGCGGACGGCGTCCGAGGGAACCGTCCGAGCGACCGTCCGGAGGACGGGAGGGACCCACATGGGGGACAGGGCCAAGGAATTCTCGGCGGGCGCGGGAGATCCCCACGCGCCGCATCCTTCGCCGGCGGCGGTGCTGGCACTCTTCTCCCTGACGACGGGGATGTTCGCGGTCGGAATCGGTGCGCTGGCCGCGCTGCTGGTGCCCGGAACCCCGGCGCGGGCCCTCGTGTGGCTGGTGGTCACCATCGTGGCCGCCGCCTGCGCGGGACTGTGGTGGGGCCTCACCCCGGTCACGGAGCGCCTCCGTGTCCTGGGCCGGGCGACGGCGGCGGTACGGCCACGCGACTCGCGCACCCCCTGACCCCGGGCATGAGAAACCCCCGCAGCGACACCGCTGCGGGGGTGACTCGTAGCGACACGGGTACGGGGGCCGAAGCGCTCCCGCCGTCAGACGACGATCAGATGGATCCCGTACGCGACCGCCGCCGCGCACGCCGCGAAACAGGCGTACGCGCCGGTGGCCGCCAGGGCGGCCGCGCCGCCCCGGGCCGATTCCTTCTTGGTGAGGCCCACGACGCCCAGGGTGAACAGGCCCACCAGGGCCACGGTGACCCCGAGGCTGACGCCGAAGACGGAGCCGAGGGCTGCCCAGTCGATCTTCATGAGTGGTGATTCCTTAAACCGTGGCGGCGGGGGCCGGCTCCGTGGCGGGGCCGGCGTCCGGGGCCGGGATGGTGGCCTGCAGGTCGGTGTCGGCGTCCGTGTCCGCCGGGGCGGTGCCGGGCACCGCGCTGTCGGCCACGGCGGCGTCGGCCGTGACGACGGGCCCCGCCGGGGGCGGGGTCACCGCGGCGATCGCCGCCGTGACGACACCCGCGGGCTCCGTCTCGACGTCGTTGACGTTGTCCACGGTGACCGGCTTGCGGCGGGACAGGGTCCAGATGACGCCGGCGCCGGCGACCAGCAGCACACCGGTGGCGACCGTGCCCCAGGTGCCCTGCTTGGTGAGGAGTTCGGCGCCCGCGCCGACCAGCCCGGCCGCCGGGAGCGTCAGAACCCACGCGATGAGCATCCGGGTCGCGGTGGACCAGCGGACCACGCCTCCCTTGCGGCCGAGGCCCGCGCCCATGACGGCGCCGGAGCAGACCTGGGTGGTGGAGAGCGAGAAGCCGAGGTGCGAGGAGGCGAGGATCGCGGTCGCCGCGCTGGTCTGGGCGGCGAAGCCCTGCTGCGGCGCCAGGTCCGTCAGGCCCTTGCCGAGGGTGCGGATGATGCGCCAGCCGCCCAGGTAGGTGCCGAGCGCGATGGCCAGACCGGCCGAGACGATGACCCAGGTGGGAGGGTTCGAGCCGGGGGCGATGACACCGCCGGTGACCAGAGCCAGCGTGATGATGCCCATCGTCTTCTGCGCGTCGTTCGTGCCGTGGGCCAGGGAGACCAGGCCGGCCGAGGCGATCGACCCGGCGCGGTAGCCCTTCGCGGTCGCCTTCTCGTCGGCGCGGCTGCCGATCACGTACGACAGGCGGGTGGCGAGCATCGAGGCGAGGCCCGCCACGACCGGCGCGGCCACCGCGGGGATGAGGACCTTGGTGACGATCGTCGAACCGTTCACCGCGGACCAGCCGGCCGAGGTGACGGCGGCGCCGATCAGACCGCCGAAGAGGGCGTGGGAGGAACTGGAGGGCAGCCCCAGGAGCCAGGTGAGCAGGTTCCACAGGATCGCGCCCACCAGGGCCGCGAAGATCACTTCGACGCGAATGCCCTGTTCGTTGATGATGCCGCCGGAGATCGTCTTGGCGACCTCCACGGACAGGAAGGCGCCGAGGAGGTTCAGCGCGGCGGACATCGCCACCGCCGTCTTGGGCCTCAGGGCGCCGGTCGAGATGGTCGTCGCCATCGCGTTGGCTGTGTCGTGGAAACCGTTCGTGAAATCAAACACGAGAGCGGTGACGATCACGATTCCGAGGAGGAGCGTGATGTGTTCCATTTACCCAGGCTTCTGTGGGAGGTCAGTGGCTGTTGGACCGTAGGCAACCTGGGTGAACGGAAGGTGAACTGGGGCGGGCTGGAGGGTGTATCGATCGGCGTGTCGACGTTCCGCTTGTGGCGGGGTGGCGGCGGCCGCCCCCTCAACTGCGGCCTGCGGCGGTCACGAGGGCCCGGCCGACCCCGCGCACGCCCGCTTCGGCCGCTCCCGCGGGGCCCGGCGAAGAGATTCTCGTCACCCCCTGGCAGGATCGCCGCATGGCGGATCAGCGACGCGACACGGGGGACCCGAAACAGGACACACCGGGCGGGCGGGGGCCGGGTGCGCCGGCCGCGGAGGGAGAGGTGGCGCGGGCCTGGGAGCAGCTCGTCGCCACGGCCCGCCGCACGGTCGCCGACGGACTGGTCGTCGGCACCTCCGGCAACGTCTCCGTACGCGTCGGCGACACCGTGCTGGTCACCCCCACCGGAGTGCCGTACGAGCGGCTGACGCCGGGCGACGTGGTCGGAGTCGACCTCGACGGCCGGCAGGTGCTCGGCAGGCTGCGCCCGACCAGCGAGCTGCCCATGCACCTGGCCGTCTACCGCAGGACGGACGCCCGGGCCGTCGTGCACACCCACGCCCCCAACGCGACGGCCGTCTCCACGCTGGTGCGGGAGCTGCCACTGATCCACTACATGGCCGCAGCGATGGGAGGCGCGGTACGGGTCGCCCCGTACGCGACCTACGGCACCCCCGAGTTGGCCGAGAACATGCTGCGCGCCCTGACCGGCCGCAGCGCCTGCCTGCTGCAGAACCACGGCACGGTCGCCCACGGTGCCTCGCTGGACCAGGCCTACGACCGCACCGCCCAGCTGGAGTGGATGTGCCGCGTATGGCTGACGGCGTCGTCCGTACCGGGCCGCACCCCGCACCTGCTCAGCCGCGAGCAGGTGGCGGAGGTAGAGGAGCGGTTGCGGGGGTACGGGCAGGGCTAGGGGTTCTTCTCGGACCGGCCTCACCGGCACCGAAACCCCGTGGTGGACCGGCCGGCCGGGGTCGTCTCGCGGCGCGCCCCGTGGGTCATACCGCGCCCTTCCCCCACTGGCCGGGGGCGGGCTCCGACGGGAGACTGGGTGGATGCGCACTGTCAAAGCGGCGGCCGCAGCCGTCACCGTAGCCA
Organism: Streptomyces sp. NPDC001848; assembly: GCF_042891915.1. NCBI lineage: Bacteria > Bacillati > Actinomycetota > Actinomycetes > Kitasatosporales > Streptomycetaceae > Streptomyces > Streptomyces sp. NPDC001848. The sequence continues at coordinate 631,192 of NZ_JBIATP010000002.1, forward strand.
TCGCCGCGGGCGCCGTCGGCGTCGCCGCGGGCCGCTTCGCCAGCGACGCCGCGCTGAAGGCACCGCCGGGCCGCCCGCTGCCCACGGAACCCCGCCTCACGGTGCACTCCCTGGCGGCCGGCCGGATCACCCTCACCCGCGACCTGGCCTCCCAGCGGCCCGGCACCTACGGGCTGACCGGTGACGGCTCGCACGCGGTCGTCGGGCCGGTCCTGAACTCGGCCCCGCACACCGTCGACACCGTCGTACGCCGTCTGGAACGCGTCACCCACGGCACGCTCGAGCCCGGTGACAAGGTCTGGCTCACCCCCGCCCTGTACACCGGCGATCCCCGCAGTGCCCTCGGCCTCGACCACACCGACGTCGAGGTGCCCGGCGAACTCGGGGACCTGCCCGCCTGGTTCCTGCCGGGCGCCCGTGACACCTGGGTGATCACCGTGCACGGGCTCGGCACCACCCGGGAACACCCCATGAACGTCATGGAGTTCCTGCAGCGCCACCACTTCCCGGTCCTCGACATCGCCTACCGCGGTGACCCAGGGGCGCCCCGCTCCCCGGACGGCCTGAACCACCTCGGCGAGACCGAGTGGCGCGACGTGGACGCCGCGGTCCGCCACGCGGTGCGGTCCGGGGCCGAGCGGGTCGTGCTGCACGGCTGGTCCACCGGCGCCGCCATGGCGCTGCACGCCGCCGCCCACTCGGCGGTGCGCGAGCGGATCTCCGGGCTTGTCCTGGACTCGCCCGTCCTCAGCTGGGAGGCCACGCTGCGCGCCCTGGCCGCCGCCCGGCGCACCCCGGGAGCCCTGCTGCCGCTGGCCGTCCGCGCCGCACAGGGCCGCACCGGCCTGCACGGTGACCGCACCCGGAAGGCGGCCGACCCGCAGCACCTCAAGGTGCCGGTGCTGATCTTCCACGGGCCCGACGACACGATCGCCCCCTGGGGACCCTCCCGCCGCCTCGCCGAGCGCCGCGCGAACCTGGTCACCCTGCACACGGTGGAGAACGCCCCGCACGGTGCCATGTGGAACGCCGATCCCGAGGCCTACGAGGAGGCCATGCGGCGCTTCCTCACGCCGTTGATGTGACGCCGTTGATGTGACGCCGTTGATGTGGCGGCAGTCGATGCGACGCCGATGTTCTGACGGCAGTCGATCTGACGCCGTTGTGGTGACGGCACAGATGTGACCCCGTTGCCGGGTGGCGTCGATCCGACGGCACGCGTCGACGGACACAGAGTTGCCGCGCCCTCTCGCGCCCTCTTCCGCTTAGCCCTCCCGACCAGCACTGTCCCCCTTCCCAGGCCCTCTGAGACATCCCCCGACGGCTGCCATCGGCGCCCCTCGCGGCATTCCGTTTGGGTTTTCGGACCGTCAACCGGAAGACTGCACCCGTGACGTCCCGTACTCCGCGCGACTCCAGGCTCCGACTCGTCCGACCGCGGCCGCTGGCCGCCGCCCCCCGAGCGGTGACCCAGCGCCGCACGCGCCGCCCCGCACCCCGGCCGCCGGAGGGCACGCCCCCGCCCGCGGAACTGGCGCGAATGGCCCGCGCCCGCCTGGCCGGCGCGGCCCGTGTCGCCCACTGGGCCGACGCCGCGCTCGGGCCCGGCCGCGCGGGCGCTTCCCCCGACGGCCGGGGCACCCTCTCCGACGCCACCGCGCAACGGGCCGCCGCCGACCTCGGCCTGACCGTCGCTCAGGTGCGCGCCGACTGGGACACCGCACGTCTGGCCGGTCTCGTCGAGGTGCACGGTGACAGCGCCCGCCCCGGCTGGCGGCTGCGCGCCTGGGACCGGGACGACTCCGCCGTGCTGCGCGGCTGGGTTGCCCTCTTCGACGCCTGGTCGCTCGCCTACCCCGAGCCGGCGGACCGCGAACACGCCGCGGTCGCCGAGGTCGTCTCGGCCATGCCCCAGGTGCTCTCCTTCCTCCAGCTGTCCGCCGGGCCCGTCCCCTTCGAGCAGCTCCTCGACCTGCTTCAGCAGCGGGTCACCGAACTGCGCACCGAGCGCTGCGAGGTCCCCTACGGACCCCGGCCCGAGCCTGTCGTGCCGCCGGTCCCGGAGTCCGCCGACGACACCGAGCTCGCCCCCCTGCTCGACTGGGCCCTCGACGCGCTCGCCTACGTCGGCGCCCTCACCTGCGCCGACGGGCAGGCCACCCTCACCCCGCTGGGCAGCTGGGCGGTCTGGGTCAAGCTGGAGCAGATCTGCGTCGCCGCGCAGAGCCCCGCCGGGAACATCGAGCAGAACGCCGAGGCCATGCTCCGCGGCTGCGCCCAGCTCCGCCCGAACGCGGCCCGCGCCGAATACCGCGCCTGGCTTGCCGCCCGCCCCGTCGGCAGTGCCGTCACCGAACTCCTCGACGCCGCCCGCGGCGAGGACGCCCTGCTGCGCGGCCTGGCCTTCGAGGCGCTGCGGGTGGTCGGCGCTCCCGCCGAGCCCGAGGTGCGCCGCGCCGCCGAGGAGACCACGCTGCGCCCCTACGCCCTCCTCTGGCTCGCCGAACACGACGGCGTCGACCCGGAGGACGCCCACGACGTGCTCACCCGCGAGGAGGCCACCTGGCTGTGGGTCGACACCGCCGCCGCCGTCGCCGACCACGGTGAGGCCCCGCTGCTGGTCCGCCACCTGGAGTCCGCGGTGCAGGCCACCGTGCCCGCGCTGCTCGACGAGGTGCGCGCGGTCGGACACCCCCGTACCGTCCAGGTCCTGGTCGCGCTCGCCGCCGCCCACCCGGACCCGGCGCTGGCCAAGGCCGTGCGCCGAGCTGCCTTCCAGGTCCACACCGGAGGCCGCTGACCCCTCGGGGCGGCGGTCGTCAGGCGGCCGTCTCGGGGGCGTACGTGCCGAAACTCCAGATGTTGCCCTCGGCGTCCCGCGCCATGTAGTCCCGCGACCCGTAGTCCTGGTCCGTCGGGGGCATCAGGATCTCCGCGCCGTGCTCCACGGCCCGCTGGTGGTGTGCGTCGACGTCGTCCACCACGACGTACACCCCGCAGGGCCCCGCCCCCTTCATCGCCTCGTCGAAGGGGCCGCCGCGGCCCTTCGAGCCCAGCATCACCACGCCGTTGCCCTGCACCAGCTCGGCGTGCAGCACCGAGCCGTCCTCACCCTCGTACACCGACAGCTCCGTGAAACCGAAGGCCTCCGTGAGCTGCCTGATCGCCGCTTTCGCGTCCGCGTACAACAGCGTCGGGCAGATGCTCGGTCGCCTGCCGTCGATGCCCGCCATCACCGTCACTCCCTCCGGTGTCCGGCCGCGATCCCGGCCTGCAGTTCAGTCTGGCACCGGCCACTGACAACGCCTCGGCGACGCCACGACGCCCCTTTGACGCCGCCTCACGCGCCGGAAGCGCCATCCTCGTACCGCCCCGCGGCGCGACACCGGGTCGAGGCCCGAACGGGGGACACAACGGCCGCGTCACGCCTCCGCGCACCGCGCCCGGGCGTATTCTCCGCGCCGCGTGGCGGGCGTCACACCGCCGCCGTCGAGCTGCTGCGAAGTCGAACGTCACAGCCCGGGCCGCCCTCGTACGGAAAAAGCGCTTGCACCGCCCCGTTAGACTGTGGCCCATGGCCATTCTCCTCGCGCATTAGACGGCGGGAACGTCCTCAGCCGTCCATCCCGCCACCCTCCCCCAAGCCCTCGACCCCGTTCGAGCCGGGGGACCCCAGCCCAGGAGTCTGTCCGTGATCTCCGCCTCCGGCATCGAGCTGCGCGCCGGTGCCCGCATCCTCATCGAGAACGCCACCTTCCGCGTCACCAAGGGCGACCGCATCGGCCTCGTCGGCCGCAACGGCGCCGGGAAGACCACCCTCACCAAGGTCCTCGCCGGCGAGGGCATCCCCGCGGCGGGCACCGTCACCCGCTCCGGCGAGGTCGGCTACCTCCCGCAGGACCCGCGCACCGGCGACCTCGACGTCCTCGCCCGCGACCGCATCCTGTCCGCGCGCGGCCTCGACGTCCTGATCCGCAAGATGCGTGAGAACGAACAGCGCATCGCCACCGGCACGGGCGCCACCCGGGAGAAGGCCCTTCGGCAGTACGAGCGCCAGGAAACCGAGTTCCTCACCAAGGGCGGGTACTCCGCGGAGGCCGAGGCCGCCACCATCGCCGCCGCGCTCAACCTGCCCGACCGGGTGCTGTCCCAGCCCCTGCACACGCTCTCCGGCGGTCAGCGCCGCCGTATCGAGCTGGCCCGCATCCTGTTCTCCGACGCGGACACCCTGCTGCTCGACGAGCCGACCAACCACCTCGACGCGGACTCGATCATCTGGCTGCGGGACTACCTGAAGACCTACCGCGGCGGCTTCATCGTCATCTCGCACGACGTCGACCTCGTCGAGACGGTCGTCAACAAGGTGTTCTACCTGGACGCCAACCGCGCCCAGATCGACATCTACAACATGGGCTGGAAGCTGTACCAGCAGCAGCGCGAGGCCGACGAGAAGCGCCGCAAGCGGGAGCGCGCCAACGCCGAGAAGAAGGCCGCAGCGCTCAACGCCCAGGCCGACAAGATGCGCGCCAAGGCCACCAAGACGGTCGCCGCGCAGAACATGGCCCGCCGGGCCGAGAAGCTGCTGGCCGGGCTGGACGAGGTCCGTCAGCAGGACAAGGTGGCCAAGCTCCGCTTCCCCGAGCCGGCCCCCTGCGGCAGGACCCCGCTGATGGCCGAGGGGCTGTCGAAGTCGTACGGCTCGCTGGAGATCTTCACCGACGTCGACCTGGCCATCGACAAGGGCTCCCGCGTCGTCATCCTGGGCCTGAACGGCGCGGGCAAGACCACCCTGCTGCGCCTGCTGGCGGGCGTCGAGCAGCCGGACACCGGCAAGGTCGTCCCCGGTCACGGCCTCAAGCTCGGCTACTACGCCCAGGAGCACGAGACCCTCGACCCGGACCGCACGGTGCTGGAGAACATGCGCTCCGCCGCGCCCGACATGGACCTCGTGGAGGTCCGCAAGGTGCTCGGCTCGTTCCTGTTCTCCGGCGACGACGTCGACAAGCCCGCCGGCGTTCTCTCCGGCGGCGAGAAGACCCGTCTCGCCCTCGCCACCCTCGTGGTGTCGTCCGCGAACGTGCTGCTCCTCGACGAGCCGACCAACAACCTCGACCCGGCCAGCCGTGAGGAGATCCTCGGCGCGCTGCGCACCTACAAGGGCGCGGTCGTGCTCGTCACCCACGACGAGGGCGCCGTCGAGGCGCTTCAGCCGGAGCGGATCATCCTGCTGCCGGACGGTGTCGAGGACCTGTGGGGCGCGGAGTACGCCGACCTGGTCGCGCTCGCCTGACCGCCCCGCGCCGGGCGGTCAGGCCCGCTTGATCGAACGAATGATCCACTGAGTATGGATCATTCGGCCGATCCGTGATCCATCATCTGTGTGAGATCTCCTCGTACCCAGGTGTGTCCTGCACCGATTCGACGGCCGACCCGCTCCGCCGCACGGGCTCGGCCGTCGCGCTTCGCTGACCTGGCGATTCCTCGGTGAACCCGTTCGGGTGTACGGACGCGACCGGTCGGAATCCCGGATTCCGCTCGTGGGGATGTGCTCCTGTCGTCACAACCTTGTCGCACGGACCTTGCCGAATGGGTGGCCATCACGCCCCGGAGGGGTGATCATGAGGAGACCAGAGCGCACTTCCCATGAGGAGGCACGGGTGGCCGAGACTCTGAAGAAGGGCAGCCGGGTGACCGGCGCCGCGCGCGACAAGCTCGCGGCAGACCTGAAGAAGAAGTACGACTCCGGTGCGAGCATCCGGGCACTGGCCGAGGAGACCGGCCGCTCGTATGGCTTCGTTCACCGGATGCTCAGCGAGTCGGGCGTCACGCTGCGAGGGCGTGGCGGGGCGACGCGGGGCAAGAAGGCCCAGTCGGCCTGACGCCGGGCGGCCCATCGGCTTCGGTGGTGGCCACCCGGTCGGTCCGGCGACCGGCCGGGTGGTTACTGTGCAGTCACTTAGGGATGCCGTCCCACGGTATCCGCTGCTGACCGCACCCATCGGAGGCGCCGCATGGCTTCGCTCGACCCGGTACTCGACAAGGACGGCGTACGGCTCACCGTCGACGAGGCGATCGCCACGGTGACGTTGACCAACCCGGCCAAGCGCAACGCGCAGAGCCCCGCTCTGTGGCGGGCGCTCACGGAGGCCGGCCGTGCGCTGCCCGGTTCCGTCCGCGTGGTCGTGCTGCGCGCCGAGGGTCAGTCGTTCTCGGCCGGGCTGGACCGTCAGATGTTCACGCCCGAGGGGATCGAGGGCGAACCGACCTTCATCGACCTCGCGCGCAGCAGCGACGCGGAGCTGGACGCCACCATCGCCGGGTACCAGGAGGCGTTCACCTGGTGGCGGCAGAGCGACATCGTGTCCGTCGCCGCCGTCCAGGGGCATGCGATCGGCGCGGGGTTCCAGCTCGCCCTCGCCTGTGACCTGCGCGTCGTCGCGGACGACGTGCAGTTCGCCATGCGTGAGACCAGCCTGGGTCTGGTCCCGGACCTCACCGGCACACACCCGCTGGTGGGCCTGGTCGGCTACGCCCGCGCGCTGGAGATCTGCGTGACGGGCCGCTCCGTCGGGGCCGAGGAAGCCGTGACCACCGGGCTCGCGAATGTCGCCGTACCGCGTGACCAGCTCGACGAGACGGTACGGGACCTGGCGACCGCTCTGCTCGCGGCGCCCCGCGACGCCGTGATCGAGACCAAGGCACTGCTGCGCGGGGCGCAGGAGCGGACCTACGAGGCCCAGCGCGCGGCGGAACGGGCCGCCCAGGCCCGGCGACTTCGGGATCTGGCGGGGGTCGGCGAGTAGACGTACCCCGGCCGGGCCCGCCACCGGCGGGCCCGGCGAGTCTGCCTGCCCGGACGGGCCCGGGCCCGGGTACGCCGCCGCGGGGCGACCGCACGCGGCTCAGAAGCCGTGTCGTGCCCCGCCGTCCACCGGCACCATGATGCCGGTCAGGTACGACGCCGCCGGGGACAGCAGGAACGCCGCCGTGCGGCCGAACTCCTCGGGAGTGCCGTAGCGGCGCAGCGGGATGCGGGACTCGTTCGCCGCGCGGGCCGCCCCCGGGTCCGCGGACAGGGCGTCCAGCTCGCGCACCCGGTCGGTGTCGATACGGGACGGGAGCAGGCCGACGACCCGGATGCCACGCGGGCCCAGCTCGTCCGCGATCGACTTGGCGAAGCCCGCGAGGCCGGGGCGCAGCCCGTTGGAGATGGTCAGGCCCGGGATCGGCTCGTGCACGGAACCGGACAGCACGAACCCGATGACACCACCCTCGGTCAGCTCCGCGGCGGCTGCGCGCGCCAGCCGCACCGCGCCCAGGAACACCGACTCGAACGCCGCCGTCCACTGCTCGTCCGTGTTGCCGGCGACCCCTCCGGCCGGCGGCCCGCCGACGCTGATGAGGATGCCGTCGAAGCCGCCGAAGTGCTCACGGGCCGCCGCGATCAGCCGGGCCGCCGCCTGCGGGTCGGAGTTGTCGGCGGCGACGCCCACCGCGTTCGCGCCCAGCTCTGCCGCCGCGTCCTCGGCCCGCTTCCCGTCGCGGCCGGTGATCACCACCTTCGCCCCGTCGGCGACGAGTTCCCGCGCGGCCGCGTTGCCCAGCCCGCGGGTCGCCCCGGTGACGACGTACACCCGGTCCTTCAGTCCAAGATCCATGGCCTCTATCCTGCCTTCCCGCCGCCGTGCAGGGCGAGGGCGGTCCCCACCAGGCCGAGATGGCTGAACGCCTGCGGGAAGTTGCCGAGCTGTCGGCCGGTCGCCGGGTCGTACTCCTCGGCGAGCAGACCGACGTCGTTGCACAGCCCCACCAGCCGTTCGAACAGCTCCCGGGCCTCGCCGGTACGGCCCGTGAGGTGCAGGGCGTCCGCGAGCCAGAACGAGCACGCGAGGAACGCGCCCTCCCTGCCCGGCAGCGGATCCACGTCCGTGGCCCGCAGGTCGTACCGGAGCAGGAAGCCGTCGCAGGACAGCTCCGCGCGCACCGCGTCGATCGTGCCGGTCACCCGCGGGTCGTCCGGCGGCAGGAAGCCGACGAGCGGGATCTGCAGCAGCGAGGCGTCCAGCGCCCGTGAGCCGTAGTACTGGGTGAACGTGTTCCGCTCGGGGTCGTAGCCCCGCTCGCACACCTCCCGGTGCACCTCCTCCCGCATGGCCCGCCAGCCGTCGAGGTCGCCGTCGAGGTGCGGATGCTCCTCCAGGGCGCGCACGGCACGGTCGGCGGCCACCCACGCCATCACCTTGGAGTACACGAAGTGGCGGCGCCGCCCGCGTACCTCCCACAGTCCCGCGTCCGGCCGCCGCCAGGCCGTCCGCAGGAACTCCAGCAGCGCGCACTGCACCCGCCACATGTGCGGCCTGACCGGCAGCCCGGCGCTGCGGGCCACCGACAGGGAGTCGATCACCTCGCCGTACACGTCCAGCTGGAACTGCTTCACGGCGTCGTTGCCCACCCTGACCGGCGCCGAGCTGTGGAAGCCGGGCAGCCAGGGCAGCTCGTACTCGGGCAGCCGCCGCTCGCCCGAGATGCCGTACATGATCTGCAGGTCCGCCGGGTTGCCGGCGACCGCGCGCAGCAGCCAGTCACGCCAGGCCTCGGCCTCCTCGTGGTAGCCGGCCGCGAGCAGGGCCTGAAGGGTGAGCGTGGAGTCGCGCAGCCAGCTGTAGCGGTAGTCCCAGTTGCGCACACCGCCCAGCGACTCCGGCAGCGAGGTCGTGGGCGCCGCGACGATACCGCCGGTGGGCGCGTAGGTGAGCGCCTTCAGCGTGATCAGGGAGCGGACCACCACATCCCGGTGCGGGCCGTGGTAACGGCACCGCGCCGCCCATCCGCGCCAGTCCTCGACGCTGCTGTCCAGCGCCTCGAACGGGTCGACGAGGGCGGGGCGGGGCTCGTGGGAGGGATGCCAGGTGAGGACGAAGGCGACCCTGTCCCCGGCCCCGACCGTGAACTCGGAGTGGGTGGCGAAGTCCTCGCCCCAGGTGCGCACCGGGGGCTCACTGCGCAACCAGACCGAGTCGGGTCCCGCCACGGCCACCCGGTGACCGTCGGTCCGCCGCATCCACGGCACGATCGAGCCGTAGTCGAAGCGCAGCCGGAGCTCACCGCGCACGGTGACCCGGCCGTCCAGGCCCTCGACGACGCGTACGACGTCGGGGGCGCGGTCACGCTGGGGCATGAAGTCGGTGACGCGGACCGTGCCGTCCGGGGTGTCCCACTCGGAGTCGAGGACGAGGGTGTCGGGACGGTAGGCGCGCCGCGTGCACCGGCGGGCGCCCCGGGGCGCGATCCTCCAGTGGCCGTGCTCCTCGGTGCCGAGCAGCCTGGCGAAGCAGGCGGGCGAGTCGAAGCGGGGCAGGCACAACCAGTCGATGGACCCGTCCCGGCCGACCAGGGCGGCGGTCTGTTCGTCGCCGATGAGTGCGTAGTCCTCGATCCGCGGGTGCACGGGGTGCGGGTTCCCGGCGCGCCTACGGCACAATCAGGGGGTGGGCCGGGGGAGTGACGGGCGGTGGGGAGCCGAGGCCGGAGAAGATCACGCCCGGGTGTGAGGGGGTCTGGTTGAGGACCCACAGGCCGATCAGCGTGGCCAGGGTGAACACGACCGCGACCAGCACGGTCAGCATGAGCCGGCGCCGGCGCTCCCGGCGCAGCCACTCCCCGCGCGCCGTCCGGTAGGCGTCGGGGGAGGCGTGCACCCCGTCCGCCAGTGCGGCGAGGGCCTCGCTCAGTTCCCGTTCCGTACGGTCCGGACCGGTGCCACGCGACGGAGTCGCATCTCGATGCGTCATCGCCGGGCCTCCATCGCCTGGGTCAGGGCGGCCAGGCCGCGCGCCGTGTGCGTCTTGACGGATCCGCAGGAGATCCCCATCGCCGCGGCGATCTCCCGCTCCTTCAGACCGAGCCAGTGCCGCAGCACGAGCGCCTCCCGCTGCCGGGCGGGCAGCTGCTGCAGGGCGCGGATCAGCATCCGCCGGTCGTCCTGGAGGAGTGCGGTGCTCTCGGCTGAGGCGACGACCTCCTCCGAGGGCTTCTCCTCGTGCCTACGGGCCACTTGGAGGTGGCGTATGCGCATCCGCGTCAGATTGCAGACGGTGGAGCGCAGATACGCCTCCGCCGCCTCGGTGTCCTTCAGGCGCCGCCACTTCCGGTAGATCTGGTAGTAGGCCTCGGCCACCACGTTCTCCGGGTCGTCGGCTCCGAGCAGCACCGCCAGGCGCAGCATCGAGGCGTAGTGCCGCTCGAACAGCCGGGCCACACCGGCCTCGCGTTCCAGTTCGGCCGGGTCGCTCACCGGGGCGGTGAGGGGCCCGGCCGGGCCGGCGGGCTGGGGCACCGGGGTCAGTGTGACGGGGGTCTGCTGTCTGCGTCTCACGGGTTGTTCGCTCCCGTCTCGGGGCGCCGCCTGACGGTCAGGCGCGACGGCAGGTCGGTCGCGTCGGCGCCGCGCGGGACGCCGAGGCGTTCGAGCGCCGTGGTCCCGGCCACGGCGACGATCAGGTTGAGGACCCACCCGAAGGGCCGCTGCTGCTGACGGCCGCGGGAGTGGACCGCGGGGCGGGCGCGCCGTCCCGCCCTGACGCCCGCGCGCCGGCCCCGCCCCTTCTCTTCCGGCGCGACCGCCCGGCTCCACCTGCGCGACCGCCCGGCCGACCGCCACCGGACCCGAGGGGACCCGGCCCGCGTCATACCGTGGCCGGTGCCGGCTCCTCGCTCGTCTCCTCGGCGGCCGCCTTCGCCCGCTCCCGGGCCTCGCGGCGGGCCAGGATCAACCAGCCGAGGGGGACGCCCGCCGCGAAGAGCCACCACTGGACCGCGTACGGCAGGTTGATGTCACCGAGCCCGATCCAGCTGGTGTCCTCCTTGGGCGACGGGATCAGCTCGGGGCTGCCGCCCTCGGGGGCGGGGGAGACCAGCTCGACGTAGCCGCCGAGGATCTCCTTCGCGGAGGTGTCGCCCGCCTCGCGCAGCAGCGTGCCGATCTGCTTGCTGTTGATCAGCATGATCTGGCGGTCCGGCAACCCCTTGAGGTTCTTGATGCCGCTCGCGGCCGTCGTCTCGTCCTGCATCAGCCGTCCCGTGACCGTGATCTCGCCCCGGACGGGTGCCGGGATCTTCGGGAAGACGGTCTGCGAGGCGGGGGAGTCGATCCAGCCCCGGTTGACGAGGAGCGTCCTGCCGTCGTTCAGCACGAACGGGGTCAGGACGTGGTAGCCGACCTCGTTGGCCGCGTTCGTACGGCGGCGCACGACCAGTTCGTGCGCCGTGTCGAAGTGGCCCTTCGCGGTCACCCGGCGGTAGAGGTCCTCGTGCCGGACGGTCCCGCCGACCGACGTGAGCGACTCGGCGGGCACGGGCGGCGCGGCCAGCGATTCGTTGATCAGCTTGTTCAGCGCCTGCCTGTGGTCGTGGCGGTGCAGCTGCCAGAAACCCAGCCAGATCATCGTCGGGATGAGCAGGAGAGCCACGAGGGTGAGGATCACCCACTGCCGGGACAACAGGAAGCGGTACACCCCACGACGGTACATCTCGGACCGGACCGCGCCCGCACGGGGGTGCCTCAGACCCGGTCGACGATGCCCACCTGCCCCTCCGCGCGGGCGCAGTGCGCGCCGCAGTACCAGTGGCCGTCGACGTCGACGCCCTGGCCGATGATCTGGACGCGACAGTGTTCGCAGATGGGCGCCATGCGGTGGATGGCGCAGGCGAAACAGTCGAAGACGTGCACCGCGCCCTGCGCGTGCACCTCGAACGTCATGCCGTAGTCGTTTCCGCAGACCTCGCAACGTGCCATGCGCCACAGCGTGAGCCGTCGCCGCGGCGCGGGCGAGCGGGCGCCGGGCGAGTCGCGGCGCAATCACCCGTCCGCACGGGTCCCGCCTTCCGACGCGGGCTCGACGTCCCGCAGCAGCTGCCCGAACGCCGCCTCGTCGATCACCGGTGTGCCGTACTGTCGCGCCTTCACCGTCTTGGACGTGCCCGAGTCGGGGTCGTTGGTGACGAGCAGGCTGGTGAGCCGGGACAGGCTCGTCGCCACGTGCAGCCCGGCCTCGACGGCACGGTCCTCCAGCAGCTCCCGGTCGACCGAGGTGTCCCCGGAGAACGCCACCCGCATGCCCTGCTTGAGCCGCTTGCCCTCCTCGTACCGCCCCGGGTTGGGGTAGGGGCAGGCGGGGCGCCTGCGGGAGGGGCGCCAACTGCTCGGGCGGTACCCCCCGGAGGACTGGCGGGGCACCGTGGGGCCGGCGGACCACTCGGTCAGCGGGCGGCACTCCAGCAGCGGCAGCCGGACGCCCTCCCGGGCGGCCGCGTGCAGACTCGGCCGGAACGCCTCGGCCAGCACGCGCGCGTCGTCCAGTGCGTGGTGCGCCCGCTGCTGGACCACCCCGAAGTGCGCGGCCAGCGTCTCCAGCTTGTGGTTGGCCAGCGGCAGCCGCAGCTCCTTCGACAGCGCGATCGTGCACAGCCGCTGACGGACCGGCGCCTCGCGCTCCGCGCGCGCGTACTCCCGGGCGATCATCTGCCAGTCGAAGACCGCGTTGTGCGCGACGAGGACGCGGCCGTCGAGCCGGGCGGCGAACTCCTCGGCGATGTCCCGGAACAGGGGCGCCGCTTCGAGGGTCTCGCTCGTCAGACCGTGGATCCACACCGGCCCCGGGTCGCGCTCCGGGTTGACCAGCGTGTACCAGTGGTCCTCGACCTCACCGCGCGCGTCCAGCCGGTAGACGGCGGCCGAGATGATCCGGTCGTCCCGGGCCAGTCCGGTGGTCTCCACGTCGACGACCGCGTACCCCTCCGGATACGCGGCCGGCCAGGCGGTCGGCGACGCTGCGGTCGTGCGGTCTTCGAGCATGGTCACTGAGGATACGGGCCACCACCGACAGCCCCGCGACCCCCACCCGCGGGCCGCGGTCCGCACGCGCCGGGCGCACAACCGTCGAGTCGGTTCACGCCAGTTGACGACACCGTGGCTGAGGGCCTGTCAGGGCAGCTGGTGACGGGCGCGCCCGTGGTGCCATCCGCCTCCTGTGGTGCCATCCTCCCCATGTGATGGAACCCACGCACGACGAGGCACACGGCGGCGCGCTCGGCTCGCGGCTCAACTGGCTGCGCGCGGCGGTCCTCGGCGCCAACGACGGCATCGTCTCCACCGCGGGCCTGGTGGTCGGCGTCGCCGGGGCGACGACCGACCGCGGCACGCTGCTGACGGCGGGACTCGCCGGGCTGCTGGCCGGCTCCCTGTCGATGGCGGCGGGGGAGTACGTCTCGGTGTCGACCCAGCGGGACTCCGAGAAGGCGGCCCTGGCCCTGGAGCGGCGGGAACTGAGGGAGCAGCCGGAGGCCGAACTCCAGGAACTCACCGAGATACTTCAGCAGCGCGGGCTGTCCCGGGACGTGGCCCGCGAGGCGGCGGTGCAGTTGACGGCGCGCGACGCCCTGCGCGCCCACGCGCGCGTGGAACTCGGCATCGACCCCGACGAGCTGACGAACCCGTGGCACGCGGCCTGGGCGAGCTTCCTGGCGTTCACGGTGGGCGCCCTGCTCCCGCTGCTGGCGATCGTGCTGCCACCGGCCGCGGTGCGCCTGCCGGTGACGGTCGTGTCCGTCCTGGCCGCACTCGTCATCACCGGCTGGACGAGCGCCCGCCTGGGCGCGGCGAAGCCGGGCCGGGCCGTGGCCCGCAACGTCCTGGGTGGCGCGTTGGCGATGGGGATCACCTATGCCGCCGGGACGTTGCTGGGGGCGGCGGGTGTATGACCCGCGCATCGGGGAAGACCGCCTCGCCACCGCTGTCCGGTCAAGACCAGCGGATCGGCAGCGGCAGCGCCGTCAACAGGCCCGAGACCGCGACCACCAGGCCCAGCACCACCAGCTCCGCCCGCGCGGGCACACAGGCGCCGAGCGGGTCGGTGGCGCGCCGCAGCCGCAGCCGGGCGGCCAGGGCGAGCGCGGCGACGACGGCCACCAGCAGCAGCTTGGCGAGCAGCGTGCGGCCGTACGCGGTCGTCGTCAACTGGTCGAGGACGGTGTCCGGCGGCATACGGCGCAAGGAACTCCACACTCCGGTCGCGGTGATCGCGGTGAGCAGAACGGCCGCCACGCGCGCGTAGCGGCCCAGCAGGGCGGCGCCCGCTCCGGGAGCCGTACGCCAGTGCCGCAGCAGCCGCAGGGCGTGCAGCAGACCGCCCGACCACAGCGCCGCACAGCCGAGGTGAACCAGGGTCAGGCCGGAGCCGACCAGGGGGGAGTGCTCGGTGGTGGGGTGGGCGCGCAGCGCCTCCGCGACGGCCACCGCGGTCAGCGGCCACACCTGGAGGGACGGTCGCCGCGACAGGGCGCACAGCCCGGCCACGAGGAACGCGTTCACCTCCAGCAGGGCCAGCGAGCCGTCCCGGGTCCGGTACAGCCCGCCGACGTCGATCTGCGCGAGCCGCCGTGGGACCAGGTTGCCGGTGGCCACGACGGAGGCGAGTCCCAGGGCCGCGACGAAACCCGCAGCGGCCGCCCAGGGCGCCCAACTGCGCGGCCCGTCCGCCATGGGCGCACCCGGCGTGCGACGCGCCAGGCGGGCGACGAACAACTCGCCCACGGGTATGCACAGCGCCGCGAACAGCACCGCACGCAGCAGGCCGATGCCACCGGCCCCCGGCGCGGCCGCCTCACCCGTGCCGTGCAGCGCGGCCGAGGGGCCGAGGAGCGGTATCAGGGCGCCGGCCGCCACCAGGACGAGCGCGGCGACGGCCCGGCGGGCCGGGGGATGCGGGACGGGCTCGGTGACCGGGGCGGGCACGGGTGCCGTCTCGGAGGCGGGGTCCGAGCCGTCGGGCTGGGCTGCGGGACGTGTCGAGGCCACGTCAGAATCTTCGCCAGTCAGTACAGAACCGGGCAACCGAAGTCAATCAACTGAGGGAACGCATTCCGCCCAGGGGCACGTTCCTGCCGTCGGTGACTCAGCTCCCGAAGGGTCCCGGCTGCCACCGCGCCGGGTCCTGCCCCCACCGCCCCGCCGGACGCGCCCAGTCGACGGGCCCGCCCGCGAAGCGGACCGGCGACAGGGCGTACCGCAGCCGGCCCAGCGGGCTGTCGGTCTCCGTGAGCCAGGGACGCGGGCCGGCGTACACCTGCTCGGCGCCCCCGGCGTCCCGGACCGTCCCGTCCGTCAGCCAGGCCGCCGTCCGTGCCAGCGCCAGCCGTACCAGCCGCGTCCCGCCCTCCTCGGTCTGCTCGGTGAGGGACCGCAGGACCGCACCGGCCAGCAGGTACCCCGTGCCGTGGTCCAGGGCCTGAGCGGGCAGCGCGCCCGGCCGCTCGGGCGACCCCTCCGCCACCGCGATGCCGGTGGCGACCTGCACCAGGCTGTCGAAGCCCCGCCGTCCGCCCCACGGCCCGTACGCGCCCCACGCCGACAACTGGGCCACCACAAGACCGGGCCGTCGCCCGGCCAGTTCCTCGGGGGAGAGCCCGAACCGGTCGAGCGCGCCCGGCCGGTAGCCCGTCACGACGACGTCCGCCCGCGCCAGAAGCTCCTCGAAGGTTCGCCGGTCCGCGGACGCCGTCAGGTCCAGGGCGGCGGACCGCTTTCCGATGTCCATGTCGGCGTGCTGGTCGGGGAGTTCGGGCAGACGGGGGCTGTCGACACGCAGGACGTCCGCGCCGAGGAGCGCCAGCGTGCGGGTGGCCACGGGGCCCGAGATGACCCGCGTGAGGTCCAGGACGCGGAGGTCCGCCAGAGGCAGCAGCGGGTCACCGTCCAGCGACACGAGGGGACGTACGGGCGCCTTGTCCAGCCGCTCACGGCTCACCAGCGGGTGCCCGGCGATGGCACGCTCCTGTTCGTGCGCCGCCCACTCCGCAGGCGTGCGCAGCGCCACCGCGAGCCCGCCGGCCGCGTACACGCTCTCCTCCACCTCGACGGCCGGCCGCTCGGCGAGCGCGGCGGCCATGGTGTCCACGGACGCGTCCGCCGCCAGTCCCAGGGCGGAGAGCAGACGCTCCCGGTGGTGCGGGTAGTTCGCATGCGTGCGCACCCAGCCGTCCGCCGTGGGCCAGAACCGGGACAGCGGTGCGAAGTTGACCGGTTCCCGGCCGTCGACCAGCAAATGCCGCTCGCTGTGGAAGGCGGTCGCCACAGCCCCGTCGTCGACCCGCACCCGCGGCACCTCCGGCAGCCCCGCCCGCCGCGCCGCCCACTCGGCGGCGGCCAGCGCGCACGCCCCCACACAGGCCCGCGCGACCTCACGTACGGGCAGACGCGAGGGCAGCGCGCCTTCCCGTACGACCGTCGTGATCCTCGGCAGCAGTGCGGGATCGCCGCCCAGCGCCGCCCACGCCACTTCTGTGTCCGTCATGGTGGGCACTATGCCGTGTGGACAGGATCAACACGGCAAAGGGGCCGTGCGTCGGCCCGGCCCCATCTGCGCGGCTTCGGGAACGGTCCGACCGTCGGCGACTACGCGGTCCGACCGTCGGCGATCACGCGGACTGACCGTCGGCGACTACTTCACCGCACGCAGGGCGTTGACGATGCCGAAGCCGTAGAACCCGTTCACCCGCTCGCCGCCCACGCAGGTCGCGTCGACGACCCCGTCGCCGTTGCCGTCGTAGGGGGCGGTCGGGCAGCCCGGGTTGTCCGCCTGCGCCTTGAGGAGCGCCTGCAGCTGGGCCGGGGTCGCCCACGGGTGCGTGGACTTCAGCAGCGCGGCCACGCCCGCGACGTGCGGCGACGCCATCGACGTGCCCTGCAGGAAGCCGTACTGGCCGTTCGGCATCGTGGAGAGGATGCGGCCGTTCTTCGACGGGGTGTCCGGGATCTGGTACTTGTCTCCGCCCGGGCCCGCGACGTCGATCACACCGTCGCCGTAACTCGAGTAGTACGACTTGGCGTTGGCGACGCCCGTCGCGCTGACCGTGACGACGCCGGGCAGCTGGGTCGGCACGTCGAAGCACTCGTGCGGGTCGACCGTGCGGGTCACCGCGGTGGAGTCGTCGGGGCTGGAGGCGTCGACCAGGGCGTGCGAGTCCAGGTCGTCGTTGGAGTTGCCCGCCGAGGCGACGTTGAGGGTGCCCTTGCGCTGGGCGTACAGCTGGGCGCGGTTGACCGCGTCGACGATGGCCCGCTGGTCCGGGTCGTCCATGCAGTTGTACAGCCACGGGTCCACGTAGTAGCTGTTGTTCGTGATCGCGACGCCGTGGTCGGCGGCGAACACGAACGCGCAGACGACGCTCTCGGGGTAGAAGAGCTCGTTGACCGGGTCGGCCACCTTGATGGCGGAGACCTTGACGTTCGGGGCGACACCGGCGACGCCGATGCCGTTGCGGGCCGCCGCGATCTCGCCGGCGACGTGGGTGCCGTGGTAGTGCTCGGGCTTCGCCGGCCGCCAGGCGCCGTAGGAGGTGTCCGCCTTGCCGCCGACGCAGTTCGCGGACTGTGACGCGGAGAAGTTCGGCGCGAGGTCCGGGTGCGTGTCGTCGACGCCGGTGTCGATGACGGCGACCGTGACGTTGCGGCTGCCCGGGTTGATCTTCGCGGCCTTGTCCGCGCCTATCGCGCGCAGGTCCCACTGGTCGGCCTCGAGGGGCTCGCTTCCGTCCGTGGTCGCCGAGGCCTTCGTGATCTTCGCCGCCTCCGCCTTCGTCAGGTACTGCGCGGCGCCCTCGTCCGTCGTGCCCGCGGCCGTCAGCGGCGCGGTCCGGGTCGCGCCCGCGGACTGCACTCCGCGGACGGCACGGAGGGTCCGCGCGAAGTCGGGATTCGCGGAGTGCGCGACGATCACACCGATCTTGTCGTACGTCACCACGATCGTGCCGCCGGCCGCGGCTATCGCCTGCTGGACCGTCGACAGCGTGTGACGGTCCGTCCGGGTGTTGACGACGTAGACGAGTTCCGGTCCCTCGGCGGTCTGTGCGGTGGTGGCGGTGCGCGGCGCGGCGGACGCGGCACTGGGCAGGAAGCCGAGCGAGGCGGTGAGCGACAGCACGACCGGTACGGCGAGGGCGAGCCGGCGTCTGGAACGGCGATGAGCCATGGGGTCTCCACATCGTCCGGATACGTGAACCGGCCGGAACACGGGTGATGTCCGGCAGGTACATGACGGGTGGTGCAGGGTGAAGCTATCCGTCGCCCCATCGGACCGGCAACAAGTTCAAGCGAAAGAAAAAAGGGGAGTTGAACCGGCCCCCGCGCGGCGCCGTGACCCAGGACAGGGAGCCCGAGCACGGTCGAGGGCGCCCTGTCGGATCACGTTCCGGCGCGCTACGGTCGCATTCGGTTACGTGATCGCCGTCACCCCACCCGCTACGCGAGGAGACCCCGTGGCCACCGACGCACCTCCCCCCTCGAAGGCCGAACACGTCCTGCCGTCCGCCGAGCAGTTCGGCGCGGTCCAGCAAAGCGCCGAGTTCGCCGAACTGCGCCGCTCCCACCGCTCGTTCGCCTTCCCGCTGACCGTGGCGTTCATCGCCTGGTACCTCGTCTACGTCCTGCTGTCGAACTACGCCGGCGACTTCATGGGCACCAAGCTCTTCGGCAACGTCAACGTCGCCCTGGTGCTCGGCCTCGCCCAGTTCCTCACCACGTTCCTGATCGCCTGGTGGTACGCGCGGCACGCCGCCGCCGAACTCGACCCCAAGGCCGAGGCCATCAAGTCCCGGATGGAGGGCGACGCATGAGCCCCGCACTCGTCCTGGCCGCCGGTGAGGCGAGCAAGCACCGGCCACTGATCATCACCCTGTTCGCGGTGTTCGTCGCCGCGACCCTCGTCATCACCGTCTGGGCGGGCCGCCAGACGAAGAACGCCGCCGACTTCTACGCGGGCGGCCGCCAGTTCACCGCCTTCCAGAACGGCCTCGCCGTCTCCGGCGACTACATGTCCGCCGCGTCCTTCCTCGGCATCGCGGGCGCCATCGCCCTCTTCGGCTACGACGGCTTCCTGTACTCCATCGGCTTCCTGGTGGCCTGGCTGGTCGCCCTGCTCCTGGTCGCCGAGCCGCTGCGCAACTCCGGCCGCTACACCATGGGTGACGTCCTCGCCTACCGCATGCGCCAGCGCCCGGTCCGCACGGCGGCCGGCACCTCCACGATCGTCGTGTCGATCTTCTATCTGCTGGCGCAGATGGCGGGCGCGGGCGTCCTGGTCTCGCTGCTGCTCGGCATCACCAGCGACGGCGGCAAGATCGGCATCGTCGCCCTGGTCGGCGTGCTGATGATCGTGTACGTCACCATCGGCGGCATGAAGGGCACCACCTGGGTGCAGATGGTCAAGGCGGTCCTGCTGATCGCGGGTGCCCTGCTGCTGACCTTCCTGGTGCTGCTGAAGTTCCACTTCAACATCTCCGATTTGCTCGGCAAGGCCGCCGACAACAGCGGCAAGGGATCCGCCTTCCTGGAGCCCGGCTTGAAGTACGGCGCCACCGGCACCACCAAACTGGACTTCATCTCGCTCGGCATCGCCCTGGTCCTGGGCACCGCCGGTCTGCCGCACATCCTGATCCGCTTCTACACCGTGCCCACCGCCAAGGCCGCCCGGAAGTCCGTGAACTGGGCGATCGGCCTCATCGGCGCCTTCTACCTGATGACCCTCGCCCTCGGCTTCGGCGCCGCCGCGCTGATCAAGCCGGACGAGATCATCGCCTCCAACAAGGCGGGCAACACGGCGGCCCCGCTGCTGGCCCTCCACCTCGGCGGGGTGGACTCCAACTGGGGCGCGATCCTGCTCGCCACCATCTCGGCGGTCGCCTTCGCCACGATCCTCGCCGTCGTCGCGGGCCTGACCCTGGCTTCCTCGTCGTCCTTCGCGCACGACATCTACGCCAACGTCATCAAGAAGGGCACCGCCACGGAGAAGCAGGAGGTGAGCGCGGCCCGCTGGGCGACGGTCGGCATCGGTGCCGTCTCCATCGTGCTCGGTGCCCTGGCCCGTGACCTGAACGTCGCCGGTCTGGTCGCCCTGGCCTTCGCGGTCGCCGCCTCCGCCAACCTGCCGACGATCCTCTACAGCCTGTTCTGGAAGCGGTTCACCACGTCCGGCGCCCTGTGGTCGATCTACGGCGGCCTGGTCACCGCCGTCGGCCTGGTGCTGTTCTCGCCGGTGGTCTCCGGCAAGGAGACGTCGATGTTCCCGAAGGTCGACTTCCACTGGTTTCCGCTGGACAACCCGGGCATCATCTCCATCCCGGTCGGCTTCCTGCTGGGCTGGCTCGGCACGTTGCTGTCGAAGGAGGAGCCGGACGCCGGCAAGTACGCCGAACTGGAGGTGCGGTCGCTGACCGGCGCCGGGGCGCACTGAGCTCCGCCACTCCCGAGATCCACCTCTCGCCGACGGCCGCGTCGCCCAGGATCGTAGGGTCCTACGACGCGGCCGCGTCGTTCCTCGGGGGATCGGGCTGCTGCCGTTGTCAGTGGTGTCACGTAGGCTCGCAGAGGACGGTTCGGGTGACGCAGAATGGCTGATCCACGACGAGGGAGGGGGCCGACGTGCTCATCGACACCTACGGCCGGGTGGCCACCGACCTCAGGGTCTCGCTGACCGACCGGTGCAATCTGCGCTGCACGTACTGCATGCCCGAGGAGGGCCTGCAGTGGCTGGCCAAGCCCGACCTGCTCACGGACGACGAGATCGTCCGCCTGATCGACATCGCGGTCACGTCGCTGGGCATCGAGGAGGTCCGCTTCACCGGCGGCGAGCCGCTGCTGCGCCCCGGCCTGGTCGGCATCGTGGAGCGGGTCGCGGCCCTGCGGCCCCGCCCCCAGATGTCCCTCACCACCAACGGCATCGGCCTTCGACGCACGGCGGCGGCCCTGAAGGCGGCGGGCCTGGACCGGGTGAACGTCTCGCTGGACACCCTGCGCCCGGACGTCTTCAAGACCCTCACCCGCAGGGACCGCCACCAGGACGTTCTCGACGGCCTGACGGCCGCCAGGGAGGCCGGCCTGGCCCCGGTCAAGGTCAACGCGGTCCTCATGCCGGACCTGAACGCCGAGGAGGCCCCGGACCTGCTCGCCTGGGCGATCGAGCACGACTACGAACTGCGCTTCATCGAGCAGATGCCGCTGGACGCCCAGCACGGCTGGAAGCGCGAGGGCATGGTCACCGCCGGGGACATCCTCGCCTCGCTGCGCACCCGCTTCCGGCTGACCCCGGAGGGCGCCGGGGAGCGCGGCTCGGCCCCGGCCGAACGCTGGCTGGTCGACGGCGGCCCGCACCGCGTCGGCGTCATCGCCTCCGTCACCCGCCCGTTCTGCGCGGCCTGCGACCGCACCCGCCTGACGGCCGACGGCCAGATACGCACCTGCCTGTTCGCCACCGAGGAGACCGACCTGCGCGGCGCACTCCGCTCCGGCGCCCCGGACGAGGAGATCGCCCGCATCTGGCGGCTCGCGATGTGGGGCAAGAAGGCGGGCGCGGGCCTGGACGACCCGTCATTCGTCCAGCCCGACCGGCCGATGTCGGCGATCGGGGGGTAGGGGGCACCCCCGGAACGGCCGCTGGAGCGTCAGGCGCCTTCGGGCGCTTCCCAGTCCTCCAGCTTGACGACGTCCTTCAGGAACCCCCGCACACCGAGGAACTGCGACAGATGCTCCCGGTGCTCCTCGCACGCCAGCCACGTCTTGCGGCGCTCCGGCGTGTGGATCTTCGGGTTGTTCCACGCCAGCACCCACACGGCGTCGGCACGGCATCCCTTGGCGGAGCAGATCGGATTCTCTTCAGTCACAGCTTCGTCTCACAGCCACGGCACAAAAGGCGACGCCGAGCAGCCACGGGGGGAGCTGCCCGGCGTCGGTCTGTCGCTCCGACGGGGGATGCGGAGCGCGTACGAAGTATGTCACGGGTAACCCACTACCCGGCACCGGAACAACATGATTGATCTGAGCTTTTCCTGAGCTTGGTGCTGGGTGCGATTCCGCTTCCCGGGCATCCGCCGTGGTCAGGTCCGCTCGCGCGGTTCGCCCGGGACTCCGGCCACCGGCTCCGCCGGGGCGCCGTTCTGGCCGGATTCCTTCGAGTCGTCCGCCGGCGGCGGCGCGATCATCGGACGTACCGGGACATCGATGAACGTCGACGGCAGCGACGGCGCGTTCTCACGTCCCGCGTTCGCGATGACGACGGCGACGTAGGGCAGTACAGCGCCGAGCACGAGCGCGATGATGGCGACGGGCCGCTCCACGTTCCACAGGGTGGCCGCGAGTATCACCGACACCGTACGGATGCTCATCGACACGACATAGCGGCGCTGCCGACCGCGCACGTCCGCCTCGAGCCCCTGCCGGGCGCCCGTGATCCGGAACACCTGGCCGCCGCCGCTCCGCTTCCGCATCACACCGCACCACCCCGTCTGTCCCGGACCCTCCTCGGCCCGTACCTGCCGTATAGCCGGTCAGGACCCGAGCCCGAACACTCACCACGTTACGCCGCGCCCCGTCCGCCATCGAGACCGGGGCGCCTGCTGCCTGCGCGAACGCGTCGTGCTCCCGGCGCACGGGTGATCCCGACATGCGCCGTACGGCGGGCGGCCCGAGACTGGGCGTACCGCTCACGTCTCACGTCGAGCCGTACGACCGTACGAGGAGCCGAGGAGGCAGCCATGGGCTGGTTGTGGGCGATCATCGTCGGATTCGTGCTGGGCCTGCTGGCCAAGGTCATCCTGCCGGGCAAGCAGCACAGCCCGCTGTGGCTGACCACCCTCATGGGCACGATGGGCGGCCTCGTCGGCAACGCCGTCGCCCGCGCCATCGGCATCGCCGCCACTCCGGGCATCGACTGGGGCCGCCACGGCCTCCAGCTCGCCGCCGCGGTCCTCCTCGTCTTCGTCGGCGAGATGGCGTACATGACACGCAGGGGCAGCAGACAGGGGGCATGACGTACGGGAAGGGGCGGCCCACCACGGGACCGCCCCTCCTTCCTGCGCCGTGCCCTACGGGGTCACACGCCCTGGCTGACCGAGCTCATGTTGAAGTCCGGCACCCGCACCGGCGGCATGGCAGCCCGGGTGAACCAGTCGCTCCACTCGCGCGGCAGCGTCTTCTCCGTACGGCCCGCCTCGGTGGCGCGGCCCAGCAGGCCGACCGGGGACTCGTTGAACCGGAAATTGTTGACCTCCCCGGTGACCTCGCCGTTCTCCACGAGATAGACACCGTCCCGGGTCAGTCCGGTGAGCAGCAGGGTCGCCGGATCGACCTCGCGGATGTACCACAGGCAGGTCAGCAGCAGCCCGCGCTCGGTGTCCGCGACCATCTCCTGCAGGGAGCGGTCGGAGCCCCCGTCCAGGATCAGGTTTCCGATCGCGGGCGCGAGCGGCAGCCCGGTCAGGGCCGCGGTGTGCCGGGTGGTCGTCAGGTGCTTCAGCTCTCCGCCGCCGATCCACTCGGTGGCCTGCAGCGGCAGCCCGTTGTCGAACACCGACATGTCGTCTCCGGAGGAGTGCGCGACGACGAACGGTGGTGTCTCCAGGCCCGGCTCATTCGGATCGCTGCGCAGGGTCAGCGGCAGTTCGGAGAGCTTCTCGCCGACGCGGGTCCCGCCGCCGGGCTTGCTGAAGACCGTGCGGCCCTCGGCCGCGTCCCGGGCCGATGCCGACCACAGCTGGTAGATCAGCAGGTCCGCGACCGCCGTCGGCGGCAGCAGCGTCTCGTAGCGGCCCGCGGGCAGCTCGATCCTGCGCTGCGCCCACGCCAGCCGCTGGGCCAGCTCCGCGTCCAGCGCCGCCGGGTCGACGTCCTTGAAGTCCCGCGTCGAACGCCCCGCCCACGCCGAACGCGTACGGTCGGGGGACTTCGCGTTCAGCTCCAGAGTGCCGTTCGGCTGGTCGTGGCGCAGGCGCAGCCCGGTCGACGTGCCCAGGTACGTGGAGACGAGTTCATGGTTGGCGAAGCCGTACAGCTCACGGCCGCCCGCACGCGCGCGGGCGAACGACTCGCCGAGCGCCGGCGCGAAGTCCGCGAACACGGCGGAGGAGGTCTCGGCGGGCGCGTCCGTGAAGTCCGCCGACTCGGCCACGCCCGTGACCAGCGGTTGCGCGTCCTCGGCCGGTCCGGCGCCGCGCGCGGCGGCCTCCGCCGCCCGTACCACCGACTCCAGCTCGTCCACGGTGACCGCCGAGCGGGAGACGACCCCGGAGGCGGTGCCCTCCTTGCCGTCGACGGTCGCGATGACGGTGAGGGTGCGCCCCCGCGTGACCCCGTTCGTGGTCAGCGCGTTGCCCGCCCACCGCAGGTTGGCGGTGGAGTGCTCGTCGGCGATGACGACACACCCGTCCGCGCGGGACAGCTCGAGGGTGCGCTCGACGATCTCGTGCGGCTTGTTCGTACGGGCGCTCATCGACCGGCCTCCTGCGTGGTGTTGAGGATGTTGACTCCCCTGAAGAGGGCTGACGGGCAGCCGTGCGAGACGGCCGCCACCTGGCCCGGCTGGGCCTTGCCGCAGTTGAAGGCGCCGCCGAGGACGTACGTCTGCGGACCGCCGACGGCCGCCATGGAGCCCCAGAAGTCCGTCGTGGTCGCCTGGTAGGCGACATCCCGCAGCTGCCCGGTGATCCGCCCGCTCTCGATCCTGAAGAAGCGCTGCCCGGTGAACTGGAAGTTGTAGCGCTGCATGTCGATGGACCAGGACCGGTCCCCGACGACGTAGATCCCGCGGTCCACGCCCCCGATGAGATCCTCCGTCGACAGCCCGGCCGGATCCGGCTGCAACGACACGTTGGCCATCCGCTGCACCGGCACGTGCGCGGGGGAGTCGGCGTACGCGCACCCGTTGGACCGCTCGAAGCCCGTGAGCCGCGCGATGCGCCGGTCCAGCTGATAGCCGACCAGCGTCCCGTCCTTGACCAGGTCCCAGGACTGCGCCTCGACGCCCTCGTCGTCGTAACCGATCGTGGCGAGCCCGTGCTCGGCGGTGCGGTCACCGGTGACGTTCATCAGCTCGGAGCCGTACCTCAGCTTGCCCAGCTGGTCGAAGGTGGCGAAGGAGGTGCCGGCGTAGGCGGCCTCGTAGCCGAGCGCCCGGTCCAGTTCGGTGGCGTGTCCGATGGACTCGTGGATGGTCAGCCACAGGTTGGACGGGTCGACCACCAGGTCGTACACCCCGGCCTCGACGCTCGGCGCGCGCATCTTCTCGGCGAGCAGCTCCGGGATCTGCGCCAGCTCGGAGTCCCAGTCCCAGCCGGTGCCCGTGAGGTACTCCCAGCCCCGCCCGACCGGTGGCGCGAGGGTGCGCATGGAGTCGAACTCACCCGTGGACTCGTCCACCGACACAGCGGTCAGCTGCGGATGCAGCCGCACGCGCTGCTGGGTGGTGACGGTCCCGGCGGTGTCGGCATAGAACTTGTTCTCATGCACGGTCAGCAGCGACGCGTCGACGTGGTTGACACCGTTCGCCGCGAGCAGCCGCCCGCTCCACTCGGCCAGCAGACCCGTCTTCTGCTCGTCGGGCACGGTGAAGGGATCGACCTCGTACGACGACACCCACGTCCTGTCGGCGTGCACCGGCTCGTCCGCCAGCTCCACCCGCTCGTCCGACCCCGCGGCCTTGATCACCTGAGCCGACAGCTTGGCCATCGCCACGGCCTGCGAGGCGACCTTGGCGGCGGCGTCCGGAGTCAGATCGACACCCGAGGCGAACCCCCAGGTCCCGCCGTGCACGACCCGCACCGCGTACCCCAGGTCGGTCGTGTCCGACGACCCGGCGGGCTTGCCGTCCCTGAGCCGCCAGGCGGCACTGCGCACCCGCTCGAACCGGAAGTCGGCGTGCTCGGCGCCGAGCGACCGCGCGCGGGCGAGCGCGGCGTCGGCCAGGGGGCGTAGGGGAAGTGCCAGGAACGACTGATCGACTTCATGGGGCACGGGTGCGATCCCTTCGCTGTGACGGCTGTCGCAGGCAGTGAACCACGTCTCACTCGCCGGGTCTTCCGAGAAAACGGATGGGCTCAGACCCGGGCGGTGACCTGAGAAAGTGGCCCAAGTCGGCCGACGCCTACGGTGACGACCACGCCGAGTACCTGCGGCACGTCGAAGGGACCCTGCGGGAAGTGTCGGTGGATCTCCGGACGCCTCCGACACCCGCTCCGCGCACGCGCCGAGCTCGCCCGCACGCTGGAGGTGGCGAGGGGCGCGGCTCTGCCCGCGTACGCACCCGGTACGGCGGGCTGACTCTGCCGCGTCGACTGTAGGGACTCGACAGTGAGTCCCCTACGCCACTGTCGGTGCCCGATTGTCCGCGCGGGCGGCTGGACCGATAGGTTTTCGACGAAGGCACCTGTCTTGCAGGGGTTCCAGACCGCTAACGAAAGGGTGATCCGTTGAGCCGCTCGGTTCTCGTCACCGGAGGCAACCGGGGCATCGGCCTCGCCATCGCCCGCGCGTTCGCCGACGCCGGCGACAAGGTCGCGATCACGTACCGCTCGGGTGAGCCGCCGGCCGCCCTCACGGAATTGGGCTGTCTCGCGGTCAAGTGCGACATCACCGACACCGAGCAGGTGGAGCAGGCCTACAAGGAGATCGAGGCCCAGCACGGCCCGGTCGAGGTCCTCGTCGCCAACGCCGGCGTCACCCGCGACCAGCTCCTGATGCGGATGTCCGAGGAGGACTTCACCTCCGTCATCGAGACCAACCTCACCGGCACCTTCCGCGTCGTCAAGCGCGCCAACCGCGGCATGCTGCGCGCCAAGAAGGGCCGCGTGGTGCTGATCTCCTCGGTCGTCGGACTCCTCGGCTCGGCCGGGCAGGCCAACTACGCCGCCTCCAAGGCCGCCCTGGTCGGCTTCGCCCGCTCCCTCGCCCGCGAGCTGGGCTCGCGCAACATCACCTTCAACGTCGTCGCCCCCGGTTTCGTCGACACCGACATGACCCGCGCGCTCAGTGACGAGCAGCGCGAGAACATCGTGGCGCAGGTGCCGCTCGGCCGGTACGCGCAGCCGGACGAGATCGCCGCGACGGTGCGGTTCCTCGCCTCCGACGACGCCTCGTACATCACTGGAGCCGTCATCCCCGTTGACGGCGGACTGGGAATGGGTCACTGATCACCATGAGCGGAATTCTCGACGGCAAGCGCGTCCTGATCACCGGTGTGCTGATGGAGTCCTCCATCGCCTTCCACACCGCCAAGCTGGCCCAGGAGCAGGGCGCCGAGATCATCCTGACCGCGTTCCCGCGGCCCACGCTGACCGAGCGCATCGCCAAGAAGCTGCCGAAGCCGACCAAGGTCATCGAGCTCGACGTCACCAACGAGGAGCACCTGAACCGGCTGGCCGACGTGGTCGGTGAGGAGCTGGGCGGCCTCGACGGCGTCGTGCACTCCATCGGCTTCGCCCCGCAGGACGCGCTCGGTGGCAACTTCCTCAACACGCCGTTCGAGTCCGTGGCCACCGCGATGCACGTCTCGGCGTTCTCGCTGAAGTCGCTGACCATGGCCTGCCTGCCGCTGATGCAGAACGGCGGCTCGGTCGTCGGCCTCACCTTCGACGCCCAGTACGCCTGGCCGCAGTACGACTGGATGGGCCCGGCCAAGGCCGCCCTGGAGGCCGTCAACCGCTACATGGCGCGCGACCTGGGCAAGCAGAACATCCGCTGCAACCTCATCTCCGCGGGCCCCATCGGCTCGATGGCCGCCAAGTCCATCCCGGGCTTCGGCGAGCTGGCCTCCGTCTGGGACACCCGTGCGCCGCTGGAGTGGGACCTGAAGGACCCCGAGCCGGCCGGCCGCGGTGTCGTGGCGCTGCTGAGCGACTGGTTCCCGAAGACCACCGGCGAGATCATCCACGTGGACGGCGGACTGCACGCCATCGGCGCCTGAGCCGCGCCGCGGGTCCACCGCAGGGCGCGGGAACGTGCCCTCTCGGCCCGCGTAAGCGATTGCGCAATCGCTTGCGCGGCCGCATCGCCCGGTCGTACGAGGCCGACGCCCCGTTTCCCGCTGCGCGCGGGGAGCGGGGCGTCGCCCGTTCGGAGTACCTGGCCGGGCGTGCCGGACCGTCCGGGACACACGCTGGGAGCAACGCACGCCCCGCACGCCGCACGGCCGAGGAGGTTCCCTTGTGCGCTTGTCCCACCGCTTCGCCCCGGCCTTCCTCTCCCTCGCCCTGGTGACGGTCCTGCCGTACGACGCCCTGCCGCCGCACGGGAAGCACACGGCGTCGCACGCGCGTGAGGACGCCGGAAAGTCCGCCGACCCGGGGCCCTTCGGCGCCGAGTGCCGGGTGCGGGTCACCGGTGCGCACGTCGTCGCCTACTGTCACAACCCCAATCCGGACAGCGATCACGTGAGCCTGCACATCGAGTGCGCCCAGTGGTGGGACATCGACACCGACACCGCTCCGGTCGAGGCGGGGCCCGCGATGACGGTACGGCTGACCGGCCGCTGCTGGGAGGCCGTGCGCTCGGCGTGGGTCAGCCACCGCAGGTGAGCCGGAGTCGAGCTCCGGAGGAGACGGTGGTGTATCAGCGGTCGGCGGGCCCAGGGCGCCCCGGCCTGCACATCCGCGGATAGCTCGCCGCCGCCGCGCCCGCCGCGTCGGCGTCGCCCGCGCGGATCGCGTCGACCAGTGCCGAGTGGTCCATGTACCCCTCCGGCGTGAGCTCCTCGCCGACGTCGCCGCGCAGCCAGTCCCGCAGCACCTCGCCCAGGTCCGCGTACATCGCGGTCATCACGTCGTTGTGCGACGCGGCCACCACGGCCAGGTGGAACGTCGCGTCGGCGGTCACGAACGCCTCCGCGTCCCCGGACTCCCAGGTCTCCTCACGGCGCAGGAGGAGGGCGTCCAACTGTTTGAGGTCGCGCTCGGTGCGCCGCACGGCCGCCAGCCGGGCGGCGCTCGACTCCAGGGTGGAGCGCAGCTCGGCGATGTGGTCCGGGTCCGCGTCGGCGAACCGGCGGTGCATCACGCCCGCCAGCTCGCTGGTCGCCACCACGTAGGTGCCCGAGCCCTGGCGGATGTCCAGCAGACCGTTGTGCGCGAGCGCGCGGACGGCCTCGCGGACCGTGTTACGGGCGACCCCCAGCTGCTCGACCAGCTCGGGTTCGGTGGGAATGCGCGAGCCCACCGGCCATTCGCCCGAGGTGATCTGGTTCCGCAGCTCGGCGATGACCTGCTCGGACAGCGCGGATCGGCGGGGGTGGCTCAGCGGCATGACGGTCCTCCGTGCGGGCCCGAGAGCGAGGCCGGATGATCGGAGGGTAACGCAGCCGCCATGGACAACCAATCATCCTATGATTCTATGATGGCGGGCATGGCAACCGAAGAGACCGGAACGACGACGTCCGCACCGATGCCGGTTTCCCTGCGGAAGCGGGCCGATGCCGAGGGCTCCGCCACGCGCGCGTGGCGGACGCGTCTGCTGGTCCTCGGCATCGTCCTCAGCGCGCTCAACCTGCGGCCGGCCATCGCCGGCCTCGGGGCCCTCCTGCAAGAGGTGCGCGACGGGCTCGGCATGAGCGGCAGCGTCGCGGGCCTGCTCACCTCCGTGCCGCCCCTCTGCTTCGCCGTCTTCGGCGTCACGGCGCCACGACTCGCCCGCCGCTTCGGGCCGGGCGCCGTGGTGTGCGCCGGAATGGCCGCGATCACCGCCGGCCTGGTGATCCGCCCGTACGCCGGGAACACCGCCGGCTTCCTGGCCGCCAGCGCGCTCGCCCTGATGGGCATCGCGGTCAGCAACGTCCTGATGCCCGTGATCGTCAAGCGGTGGTTCCCCCACCGGGTGGGCTCGATGACGGGCCTGTACTCCATGGCGCTCGCCCTGGGCACCTCCCTCGCGGCGGCGCTCACGGTGCCCCTGACCGACGCTCTGGGCGGACGGTGGCAGTCCGGGCTCGCCGTGTGGGGGGCACTGGCGGCGGCGGCCATCCTGCCCTGGACCCCGTTCATCCGCGCGGAGGGTGCCGGTTCCGCGGACAGCGCCTCCGCCTCCGCGCGCGTGGAGCCCGACGGGCTGCGGATCACCCGAAGCCGTACCGCCTGGGCGCTGGCCGTCTTCTTCGGGCTCCAGGCCACGGCCGCCTACATCACGATGGGCTGGATGGCGCAGATCTTCCGCGACGCCGGGGTGCCCGCCGGCCGGGCCGGTGTGCTGCTGGCCGTCACGATGGTGATGGGCGTGCCCCTCGCCTTCGTCATCCCGCGGCTGGCCGCCCGGCTGCCGCACCAGGGCCCGATCGTGATCGCGCTCGGCGTGTGCGGTCTGGCCGGATACGCGGGGCTGTACTGGTCCCCGGCGGGCGGCGCCTGGGCGTGGGCGGTGCTGCTCGGCATCTCCAACTGCGCCTTCCCGCTCGCGCTCACCATGGTGGGGATGCGGGCCCGCACCGGCGCGGGCGTGGCCAAACTGTCGGCGTTCGCGCAGAGCACCGGGTACCTGCTGTCGATCCCCGGGCCGCTGCTGGTCGGCGTCCTCTACCAGCACAGCGGTGGCTGGGGCCTGCCGCTCGCGCTCATGGCCGGGCTCATGGTCCCGCAGATCGCGGTGGGAGTCCTGGCAGGACGCGACCGGATCGTGGAGGACGAGGCGACGCGCTGAGCGACGGACCGCCCCCGCCGCGGCCCGGGCGGGGAAGGGGTGCGAAACTGGGCGTATGCCCGTGCTCGAACCGAATCCCCAGAACGGCCAGAAGAAGATGCTGCTCGTCTTCGGCGCGTTCTTCGCCATCTTCGCGATCATCGCCGTCATCGCGACGATCGCGTCACCGTGACGGTCGCGTCACCGCGACGATCGCGTCACCGTGACGGTCGCGTCACCGTGACGGTCGCGTCACCGTGACGATCGCAGCACCGTTCACGCACCGGTGACGGTCCATGGTGGTGCTGGCCCCCCATCCCCTAGGGGGTGAGTGTCAGGGTCAAGTGGGTGGATCACCGGATGGGTTGAGGGCCGCCGCGTCCGTACCTTCGAGATGTGGCCGCGAGGCGCGGCCCACGGAGCACTCGAAGACCACGGAGGCAGTCATGTCGGCCCGTACGCACACCCGCCCCCACCCGGCGACCACGGGCGGCGTCGACATCCGGCTGCGCTGGTGGGCCCTCGCCCTGCCCACGCTCGCCTTCATCGCCCTGCTGGGGCTGATACTCAACCCGGTGGACGCGGGCGCCGGCGGCGACCCCGCGCTCAGCCACCTCCTGGAGCGCATCCAGCACGCGGTGACGCACCACGCGCAGTGACACGACCCGACCGGGTCGTGACGCCGTCCGGGGGCGGCATACGGGGTGGGCTCTTCCGCGGGCCTGGGCGGTGAGGGAGGCCGGTGAGCAGGCACGTTCCGGCGCTGCCAACTCCCTGCGCCCGTTGGCCTGTTTCATGCGAAGCTGGGACTCATGAGCTCCGCAGAACCCCGCAGGATTGTCCTCTTCCGGCATGCGAAGGCCGACTGGCCGCAGGTTCCCGACCACGAGCGTCCGCTCGCCGACCGGGGCCGTCAGGACGCGGCCGCCGCCGGCCTCAGGCTGGCCGAGACCGGCATCCCCTTCGACCTGGCCCTGTGCTCCACCGCCACCCGCACCCGCGAGACCTGGAAGCTCGCCGTCCAGGAGCTGCCGCATCGACCGAAAACCGTCTATGAGGAGCGACTCTACGACGCCTCGCCCGGCGAGCTGATCGCCGTGCTGAACGAAACCTCCGACGACATGCGGAACGTGATCCTGGTCGGTCACAATCCCGGCGTCCAGGGCCTCGCCGACGTCCTGTCCGGTGCGACCGAGGGTGATGCCCGGGAGCGGATGAGCCGGCGCGGCTTCCCGGCCGCCGCCTTCGCCGTGCTCTCCTTCGACGGCTCCTGGAAGGCGCTGGAGCCGGGCACGGCCACCCTGCTCGACTACTGGGCGCCCAGCGAGTAAGAGCTCCGAAGAGCTCCGAACCCCGCGGCATCGCTGCGGGCCCGGCACCGAGCGGTGCCGGGCCCGCAGCGATCCGACGCCGTCAGAGGTCGTCGTCGTGCGCGTCCGCCGCCTCGACCTCTTCCCGGGTGACCCCGAGCAGGTACAGGACGGTGTCCAGGAAGGGGAAGTTCACCGCGGTGTGCGCGGCCTCACGGACGACGGGCTTGGCGTTGAAGGCGACGCCCAGACCCGCCGCGTTCAGCATGTCGAGGTCGTTGGCCCCGTCACCGATCGCCACGGTCTGCGCCAGCGGCACCCCCGCCTCGGCGGCGAACCGGCGCAGCAGCCGCGCCTTGCCCGCCCGGTCCACGATCTCTCCGACGACCTTGCCGGTCAGCTTCCCGTCGACGATTTCCAGGGTGTTGGCCTGCGCGAAGTCAAGGCCGAGCCGCTCCTTCAGATCGTCCGTGACCTGGGTGAAGCCGCCCGAGACGACGCCGACTTGGAAGCCGAGTCGTTTCAGCGTGCGGATCAGGGTGCGTGCGCCCGGAGTGAGCCGGACCTCGGCACGCACCTTGTCCACCACCGACGCGTCGAGCCCCTTCAGCAGCGCCACACGCGCGTGCAGCGACTGCTCGAAATCCAGCTCGCCGCGCATGGCCGCTGCCGTCACCTCGGCGACCTCCGCCTCGCAGCCGGCGTGCGCCGCGAACAGCTCGATGACCTCGTCCTGGATGAGCGTGGAGTCCACGTCCATGACGACCAGCCGCTGGGCCCGCCGGTGCAGACCGGCCGCGACGACGGCGACGTCGACACCCAGTGCCGCGGCGTCGGTCACCAGCGCGGTGCGCAGCGGCTCGGTCTCCACGCCGGACACGGCGAACTCGACCGCGGTCACGGGGTACTTGGCGAGCCGGAAGATACGGTCGATGTTGCCACCGGCGGCCGCGATGCGGGCGGCGATCGCGGCCGTGGCGTGGGCGGTGAGCGGATGGCCGAGAACGGTGACGAGGGAGCGGCCGAGGCCACGCGGGCGGTTGTCGCCGATGCCGGAGATGATCTCCGCCTGCATCTTCATCGACTCCGCCCAGGAGTGGACGGTGGCCCGCAGATCGCCCTCCAGGCCGGACGGGGGCACGGTCACCAGGGCGCACAGCACCATGCGGCCCCGGGTGACGACCTGCTCGATGTCGACGACGTCGACGTGGTAGGCGGCCAGGGTGTCGAACAGGCCCGCGGTCAGGCCGGGCCGGTCCTTGCCGAAGATCTTGACAAGGAGAGTAGGGGCGTCGGAGGTCTGCACAGCGCTCATGGT
Organism: Streptomyces sp. NPDC001848; assembly: GCF_042891915.1. Taxonomy (NCBI): domain Bacteria; kingdom Bacillati; phylum Actinomycetota; class Actinomycetes; order Kitasatosporales; family Streptomycetaceae; genus Streptomyces; species Streptomyces sp. NPDC001848. The sequence goes on from NZ_JBIATP010000002.1 coordinate 664,298, forward strand.
GCTTCCACCGTATCCGGCACCCCACGCGCACCGCCCGCCCGGTCCGCCCAGCGGACGGGGAACACTGCGTTGCCGGCAGATGGCGTCCTTGTTACCGGCCGCGAAAGCCCGGACCACCGGCGCGGCCGATGGGGACCTCAGCTCGTCAGCGCCGCCCGCGAGGCCGGTCGGGCGGCGGAGGCGATGGCGGCGGTGGAGGCGGGGGAGGCGGTGGGGGCGGCCACCGGTCGGAGGACGACGGAGCCCGCCGGGCCGGCCGCTGCGGCGGCTCGATCGGCCGGACCACGGTGGGCGCGCCGTAGACATCGGGGGGAGGGGACGGCATGGATCCCGAAGCGGAGCCGTCAGGGGTGCCGTCCGGCGGGGCATCTTCGGTGGGGGCACTCCCGCCCTGCGCGCCGTCACGCGGCGCGCTTCGAGGCGGCGCGGCTCCGGGCCCGGCGCTGCCCGGCCGCGCGTCCTGCGGCTCGCGCAGTCCTTCCGGCAGCCGCAGGTAGGGGTTCGTGTCCGGGTTGTGCGGGCGGTACGGCCTGCTCGGGGTGTAAGGGCCCGCCGACTGCGGGACCGGCGCGTACCGCGGGGGTGCCGGCGGACCCGCGACCCCCCGCGCGAGTGGCGCCGCCCGGCTCCCCGCAGCCCCGGTCCCGTACGCCAGCAGCGCCCCGACGGCCCCCGCTGCCGCGCCCCACACCGCACCCAGCAGCAGCGCCATGCCCAGCTGCCCGTGCAACGCGATGGCCGCGCCGAACGCGTCGAAACCGAGTACCGACAGCGAGGCGTCCACCGACACCTCCGCCAGCCGTACCAGCAGCGGCAGCGCCAGCGCCGTCACGATCCCGAGCCGCAGCGCACACCGCCCTGCGAAGCCGAGCGGACCCGTGTCCCGTACGACCGCACCGGACACACCGGGGTCGCCCGCTCCGTCCCGGGCTCGTACGAGTGGCGTACGCGCCGCCGTCAGCACGCCCGCGAAGAGCATCATGAGCGCGGCGGCGACGGTCAGCAGCCACACCCTGCCATCCAGATCGGCCAGGCGCCCCACCGTGACCCGCTGGTCCGTCCCCACGCTGAGCAGCCGGCCCAGCGGGTCGGGCAGCAACTTCACCAGTGCGCCGCCCGCCCTGCCGTCCCACGGCACGAACAGGCCGACCGCCGTGCCCAGCCATGTCCCGTTGGGTGCGCCGAGCAGGGCCGCTCCGGCGATCCGCGCCGGACGGTCGTCGCCGATCGCCGCGTACGCCGCGGCCGCGAGCCCGGCGACCACCGCCACCAGGAACACCGTGACGAGCGCGGACGCGGCCGGACGCACCACCCGGTGCACCGCCTCCCAGCCGCGTGGCAGCGGTGTACGCCGGGACGCGAGCAGCGCGATCACCAGGACACCGGCCGCCCATACGGCGCCCCCCAGCAGCGTGGGCGCCGTATCGACGGTGAAGCCGACCGCGGCCCGAGCCTGGATCAGGTCGCCGACCCGGTCCGGCAGCAGGCCCCCGACGTCGCCGAGGCCGGGGATGCTCAGGCCGTCGCTGCCGCCCCCGCCCGGCAGACCGTCGAGCCCGAGTGCGCCCCCGTCGATGGTGATGACGTCATGGCCGGCCCATGCCAGGCCGCCCAGCATCGCGACGAACAGCCCGACCACCGCGCCCGCGCGCACGAGGAGTTCGGACAGGCCGACCACAACTCCCGCCGCGCGCAAGGACCGCAGGAAGAACCAGCACAGCAGGAGCGCACCCACCAGGCTCACACCGAGTGGCGTGATATCGATGGCGGTGCTCGCTTCCGCGCCCTTCAGCCCGAACGCCGACACGTTGCCGGACGGTGTCACCGTCCCGTTCGCCCCAAGGGCCACCACCGCCGCGGTCATCGGCCCGAGCGATCCCGCCGCGTCCGCCCGCAGCAGATGAAGACCGAGCGCCGCCGTCCCCGCCATCCCGATCAACGCCCAGCTCACGGAGGCGATCGCGGACAGCAGGACGTCCGTCCACGGCAGCCTCCCACCGTCCCGCGCGGCCTCGATGCCCATGGTCAGCCCCCGATCCACGCCGCGGCAATCCACCGCGGATGTCCCCCCTCGCGTGGATTACCACTCTCCGACCGGGTTTCCGCCGCGTCAACGGCGCGCGTACCAGTGCGTCTACGCCCCTGTCGGCAGGCCCGAGTTTCGGTCAGAGGGCCGTGCCTGAAATAGTTCCCCACGATGTTCGACATCCCTAGACTCCCCGTGATGGGGGCAATTCGGGGGACAACTCACTGGGGCATGGAGTGCCTGAACTCGTACTGGAATTGAACGGACGCAGCTGGACGCTCGACGCGTCCAGGACGTACACCCTGGGACGTGATCCGCAGGGGGACATCGTGCTCGACGACGCCAGGGTCTCCTGGCGCCACGCCACGATCAGCTTCAACGGCCGCGGTTGGGTCATCGACGACCACGGCAGCACCAACGGCACGTTCGTGCAGGGGCAGCGGATCCACCAGGTGGAGATCGGCCCGGGCTCCGCCGTGCACCTGGGCAACCCGACGGACGGACCGCGCCTGACCCTGTCCGGCGCCCCGGCCGCCGTCGCCGCCCCGCAGGCCCGGCCCCAGCAGCAGCCGTACGCGGCCCAGGCCGCCGGCCCCGGCTGGGCCCAGCCGGCCGCTCCGCAGCCGCAGGCCCCGCAGCCCGCCTGGCAGCAGCCGCAGCAGGCGGCTGTGCAGATCCCGCAGCAGCAGGGTCCCGGTGGAGGCGCGGGGGCGCCGCCGGTCTACGGCGACCGCAGCCCGACCACGTTCCACCAGCTCGCCCTCGGCCGCGTGATGCGCATCGGCCGTGCGCTGGAGAACGACCTGGTGGTCTCCGACCTCCAGGTCTCCCGCCACCACGCCGAGTTCCACGCCACGCCCGACGGCCGCTTCGAGATCCGCGACCTGGGTTCGCACAACGGCACCTTCGTCAACGGTATGCCGATCGGCAAGGGCGGCTCGGCGCTGCTCGGCCCGAACGACATCGTCGGCGTCGGTCACTCGACGTTCCGTCTGGTCGGCGACCATCTCGAGGAGTTCGTCGACACCGGTGAGATCTCCTTCTCCGCCCGCCACCTCACCGTCACGGTCGACGGCGGCAAGCAGATCCTGAAGGACGTTTCCTTCGGCGTCCCGGAGAAGTCGCTCATCGCGGTCATCGGCCCGTCCGGCTCGGGCAAGTCGACGCTGCTGAAGGCGCTCACCGGCTACCGCCCCGCCAACGAGGGCGACGTCCTCTACGACAACCGGAACCTGTACAAGCAGTTCGCCGAGCTGCGCCAGCGCATCGGCCTGGTGCCGCAGGACGACATCCTGCACAAGGAGCTGAGCGTCAAGAAGGCCCTCAAGTACGCGGCCAAACTGCGTTTCCCGGCCGACACCACGGCCGCCGAGCGCGAGGCCCGCATCGACGAGGTGCTGCGCGAACTGAAGCTGGACGTCCACAAGGACAAGAAGGTCACCTCCCTCTCCGGCGGCCAGCGCAAGCGCGTCTCGGTGGCCCTGGAGCTGCTCACCAAGCCGTCGCTGATCTTCCTGGACGAGCCGACCTCCGGTCTCGACCCGGGCATGGACCGTGACGTGATGCAGCTGCTGCGCGGGCTCGCCGACGACGGCCGCACCGTCCTCGTGGTCACCCACTCGGTGGCCGAACTGGCCCTGTGCGACAAGCTGCTGGTGATGGCGCCGGGCGGTTCCGTCGCCTACTTCGGCCCTCCGGAGGAGGCGCTGAACTTCTTCGGCTACGCAACCTGGGCCGATGTGTTCTCCGCCTTCGAGAACTACCGCGACTACGACTGGGCGGGCCGTTGGAAGGGCTCGGAGCACTACCGGTTGTACGCCGCGGACATCGACGCCGTCGCCCCGCAGTCGGTGCACATGCCGCCGCCGCAGGCGATCAAGCCGGCCAAGCCACAGAGCTGGCTGTCCCAGCTCGCCACGCTGGTCCGGCGCTACGTCGCGGTCATCGCCTCCGACAAGGGCTTCCTGGCGCTGACGGTGATCCTCCCTGCGGTGCTCGGCGCGGTGAGCCTGCTCATCGACCACAACAGGGGCCTGCTGGTCAACCCGGTCAATCCCAGGACCGGCATCCACGTCCCGAACGGCACCGCCACCACGGTCCTGCTGATACTCGCGGTCGGCGCGTGCTTCGCGGGCGCCGCCAACTCCGTCCGTGAGCTGATCAAGGAACGGGTCATCTACGAGCGGGAACGCGCCACCGGCCTGTCCCGGTCCGCGTACCTGATGTCGAAGGTGTTCGTCCTCGGCGTCATCACCGTGCTGCAGGGCCTCATGGTCGGCCTGATCGGCTTCTCCAGCCGCGAGATCCCCGCACAGGGCGTCGTCCTCGGCAACGCCACGCTGTTCGAGCTGTGCCTGCCGATCATGGCGCTGGGTTTCAGCTCGATGATGTTCGGCCTGGTCATCTCCGCCCTGGTGAAGACCGCCGAGAAGACCATGCCGCTGCTGGTCATGTTCGCGATCATCCAGGTCGTCTTCACCGGCTGCCTCTTCACCCTGCACGGCACGCTCGGCGTCAACGAGTTCTCGTACCTGATGCCGTCCCGCTGGGCGGTCGCCGCCGCCGGTGCGACGCTGGACTTCAACAACATCGCGCCCAACACGGACGACCCGACCAGCACCGACCCGCTGTGGAACCACACGGCCGGGGCCTGGACCCTGGACATGATCGCCCTGATCGCCCTCGGTGTGGTCTGCGGCTTCCTCGTGGCCCGCTTCCTGCGCCGCCACGAGCCCGAGGTCATGCGTAAGTGACCGGCCCGTACGACGCGGGAAGGGCGGCACCCCTGCAGGGGTGCCGCCCTTCGGCTCCATGTGACCGTACGCGACGGTGCGACCGAGGTCCGCGCGGCCTCAGTACGCGCTGTTGACGTTGTCCATCGAGCCGTAACGGTGCGCCGCGTAGTTGGCGGCGGCGGTGATGTTGGCGACCGGGTCGTAGATGTTCCACGAGGTCCCGGGCACGTGGTAGGCGCGGAAGGTCGGGTCGATGACCTGGAGCAGCCCCTTGGAGGGGATGCCGTTGCGGGCGTTGATGTCCCAGTTGTTGATCGCCGTCGGGTTGCCGGACGACTCACGCATGATGTTGCGGTACAGGCCGTCGTACGAACCCGGGATGCCGTTCTGCCGCATGATGTCGAGGGACTGGTGGATCCAGCCGTCCAGGTTGTTGCCGTAGGTCTTCGCGGCGACCGGCTGCGCTGCGGGACGCTGCGCGGAGCGGTTCGCGGCCTGCTGCTGCGCCGGGCGCTGCTTGGCGGCCTGCTGGGCCTTGTGCTGGGCCTGCTTCTTGACGGCGTCCTGGGCGGCCTTCTGCTTCGCGGCGATGGCCTCGGCCTTCAGGCCCGCGGCGGCCATCTGGTCGGTGACGGCAACCTTGAGGGGCTTGACCGGCTGGTTGCCGACCGACACGGGGGCCGACGCGACGGTCGTCTCGTGCGCGGGAGTCTGCGCCTGGCTCGGAACGGCGGTGAACGCGAGGGCCGCGGCACCGAGCGTGGCCGTACCGGCGATGGCGAGCTTATGGGTCTGGGTGAGCGCACGAGCGCGACCGAGAATGTTCTTGGGCATTACTGATTGACCTCTTCGAATTGCGCGGAGGTCGCTCTGGCGCCGGCAGAAGAACGGGTGGTTCCAGCACAAGCGCCGCGGGTTCGAAACCGCGGCGCCGAGCGACGGAAGCAATTCTTAGCGGTCGCAAAATTGCTAGGCAAAGGTGTGACCTACTACCCGGATTAGTGGCCCGAGGAAGGGCAAAACGGGGCAGATCCACCGTCCTGCCCCGCTCACAAGCTCCTTCTTCCTCTCCTATGCTCCTTCGTACGTGACGTGGGTCCTATGCGCGGCCTCACATTCGGCCCGGCCCGGTCTCACAAAGAGTTGCTGGAGCAATGCACTGTGTGAGGGGGTTTCGGCGGCAGGATGAGATGGGCGTCACCGAATTCGTGCCACAGATACCGCCCGGCCAGCGCCTGCTCATATCCGTAATCGATCGCCTCCCGCCCCGCGACCGCCTCCAGCATCAGCAGATGGGAGGCCTCCGGCTCGTGCAGACCGGTCAGCAGCCCGTCGACCACCCGCACCCCGCGTTCCGGCGTCACCACCAGATCGGTCCAGCCCTCCCGCGCCCGTACGACACCGTCGCTGCCCACCGCCGACTCCACGGCCCGCACGGCCGTCGTTCCGACCGCGATCACCCGGCCGCCCACCCGTCCCCCACCACCGTCCTTCGAGGGAAGCGCCTCGCGCCTTGCCCGAATCGCCCTCACGGCGTTGATCAGCCACGCGGACGACTCCGGCACCGCGAAACGCTCCGGATACGGTGGCTCGTGCGCCTCCGCCGACGCCACCCCGGTGTGCAGGGTGATCGGTGCGAACTGCACGCCCCGGCTCACCAGCTCCGTCACCATCCGCGCGGTGAACGGCCGCGCCGCACTCGGCATCTCCGCGCTGCCCGCGCCATCGGCGGACGGCAGCGCGAACGCCGTCTGGTACGCGGCGAGCGGCTGGTCCCGGTCCGTATAGGAGTAGCGAATGGGCCTCCCGTGCCGGCCCAGCAGCCCGGACACGTCCGGATCCGACGGCCGGGCCCACCACAGGCGGCTGCTCCGCTCCGACAGGGGTTCCTCCAGCACCAGCCGTATGCCGTCCGGAAGACCCACCTCTGCTCCCGCCGGCCCTCCCGCACGCGCGCGCGTGGTTCCCTTTCCATCCGGATCCCGCAGCTCGACGGCCCACCGTCCGTCGTCCCCGCGCGTCGAGAAGTGCACCACCACGCGCGCGTGCCCGATCCGCCCGTCCACCGCGGCCGCCAGTGTCGGCGAGGTGTTCACGACGAGCAGGTCCCCGGCCCGCAGCAGCCCCGGCAGCTCCGTGAACGCGTGGTGCGCCACCTCGGTGCCCCGTGAGACCAGCAGCCGCACCGAGTCCCGGTCCCGGCCCGGGCCCCGCTGCTCGGCCGGAACCCGCGCCGACAGCTCCTCCGGGATCCTCAGCGCCGTCCTCACCGTGCCTCCAGCAGGGACGGCGCACCGTAGCGACCGCTCGCCGGACGCTCGTCCAGCAGCCGAAGGAACGCGGGCACCACGCTCTCCGGCGCAGGCCGTGGACCGACGTCGTCCGGTACGGCCGCCGCATACAGGTCCGTCGCCATGTCCCCCGGGTCCACCGCCCACACCCGAAGCCCCGGCTCCTCCGCGCCGAGCACCGCCGCCAGATGGTCCAGCGCCGCCTTGGACGCCCCGTACCCGCCCCACGTCTCGTACGCTTCGGCCGCCGCGTCCGAACTGACCGCGATCACCGTGCCCGTGTCCGACGCCCGCAGCAGCGGCAGCGCCTCCTGCGCCAGGCCCAGTGCGGCGACCACGTTCACTTCCAATGCCCGCCGCAGCCCGGCCAGGGCCAGCTCCTCCAGCCGTACCAGCGGCTCCGCGCCCAGCGCGCTCGCGTTGTGCACCAGCAGGTCGAGGCCGCCCAGCTTCCGGGCCGCCGCCACCAGGTCCGCACGGTGCGCGGCGTCCGTGACGTCCCCCGGCAGGGCCTCCACGCGTGTCCCGTATCCGGCGAGCGCCGCCGCCGTCTCCGCCAGGACGGGCGCGGTCCTGGCGTCCAGCACCAGATCCCAGCCGCGCCGCGCCAGCGCCGCGCCGAGCGCCCGCCCCAGCCCCTTCGAAGCCCCCGTGATGATCGCAACCGGCATGATGACCGTCCCCTGGTTCCGTGACCGCCGGTGATCGGCGGTGGCCTCACCGTAGGAACGGCATGTGCCCGGCCGCCTCGGACGCGGGCCGCAGAGAACCAGGGCCCTTGGCCCTAGGGCGGGCGGACCAGGCACGCCCGCCACCCGTCGGATACGCACCGTCACACCTCACCGGTACGGTGAGGTCATGAGCCATGGACCCCGGTCGGGCCTGTACGCGGTCAGCTCCGCGCTGCTGGCCATGAGCAGGCACCTGGAGGTGCGCGACGTCCTGAAGACGATCGTCGCCTCGGCCCGCGAACTGCTCGACGCCGAGTACGCGGCGCTCGGTGTCCCGGACGACCACGGGGGCTTCGCCCAGTTCGTGGTGGACGGCGTCTCCGACGAGCAGTGGAAGGCCATCGGCCCGCTCCCACGCCAGCACGGCATCCTGGCCGCGATGCTGCACGAGGCGAAGCCGGAGCGGCTCGCCGACGTCCGCAAGGACCACCGCTTCGAGGGCTGGCCGAGCGCCCACCCCGAGCTGTCCGACTTCCTGGGCCTGCCCATCCGCGACGGTGACGAGATCATCGGCGCGCTGTTCCTGGCCAACAAGCGGTGCTCGAAGCCGGAGGGAGGCTGTGGCTTCACCGAGGACGACGAGGAACTGCTGTCGATCCTCGCCCAGCACGCCGCGATCGCCCTCACCAACGCCCGGCTGTACGAGCGCAGCCGCGAGCTCACCATCGCCGAGGAGCGCTCCCGGCTGGCGCACGAACTGCACGACGCGGTCAGCCAGAAGCTCTTCTCCCTGCGCCTGACCGCCCAGGCGGCGGCCACCCTGGTCGACCGCGACCCCAGGCGGGCCAAGGGCGAGCTGCAGCAGGTGGCCGCGCTCGCCGCGGAGGCCGCCGACGAACTGCGCGCCGCCGTCGTCGAGTTGCGCCCGGCGGCCCTCGACGAGGACGGCCTGGTCGCCACCCTGCGCACCCAGGTCCAGGTCCTCGACCGCGCCCACACCGCGCGCGTGACCTTCTCCAGCCGTGACGTGCGTGCCCTGCCGGCCGCCCAGGAGGAGGCGCTGCTGCGCGTCGCCCAGGAGGCCCTGCACAACGCCCTGCGGCACTCCGGAGCCGAGCGGGTGGACGTCACCCTGGAGAAGCGCGGCCCGGGCGCCGTCCTGCGCGTCAGGGACGACGGCAGCGGGTTCGACCCTCGGGCGATACGCCGGGCGGGACGCCACCTCGGTCTCGTCTCCATGCGGGACCGGGCGAGCGGGGTCGGCGGCGAGCTGACCGTGGAATCGGAGCCCGGGAAGGGCACCACGATCGAGATGGAGGTCCCTGGTGGCTGACGCAATCAAGGTGCTGCTCGTCGACGACCACCAGGTGGTCCGCCGCGGACTGCGCACCTTCCTGGAGGTGCAGGACGACATCGAGGTCGTGGGAGAGGCCTCCGACGGCGCCGAGGGCGTCGCCCGCGCTCAGGAACTGCACCCGGACGTGATCCTCATGGACGTCAAGATGCCCGGCACGGACGGCATCGAGGCGCTGCGCAAGCTCCGCGAACTCGACAACCCCGCGCGCGTACTGATCGTCACCAGCTTCACCGAGCAGCGCACGGTGGTTCCCGCACTGCGCGCGGGGGCCGCCGGGTACGTGTACAAGGACGTCGACCCGGACGCGCTCGCCGGAGCGATCCGCTCGGTGCACGCGGGCCACATCCTCCTGCAGCCGGAGGTCGCGGGCGTGCTGCTCTCCCAGGAGGAGGCGGCCACGGGCCAGGGCAGAGCGGGATCACTCACCGAGCGCGAGCGCGAGGTGCTGGCACTGATCGCGGACGGCCGCTCGAACCGGGAGATCGCCCGTGCGCTGGTGCTGTCGGAGAAGACGGTCAAGACCCATGTGTCGAACATCCTGATGAAGCTCGACCTGGCGGACCGTACGCAGGCGGCGCTGTGGGCGGTACGGCACGGGGTGAACGGCTGAGGGTTCCCTTCCGGTCGGAGATTCATACTGTCGGGTGTATGTCCCCCGAGTGGCGCATCCTCGCCGGCTCCCAGGCGTTCTCCAGTGCGTGCTGCGGAGCTGCCGCAGTGATCGCAAGGAGGACTTGGAAGTGAAGAACCTGAAGAAGGCCGCAGCCGTGACGATGGTGGCCGGCGGCCTGCTCGCCGCCGGCACGGGCATGGCCTCCGCCCACTCGGCCCACGCCGACGGAAAGGCCGTGGGCTCCCCGGGCGTGATCTCGGGCAACGTCGTCCAGGCCCCGGTCCACATCCCGGTGAACGCGGTCGGCAACACGGTCAACGTGATCGGCGCCCTGAACCCCGCCTTCGGCAACCTGGGCCTCAACCACTGAGCTCCGCAGACCCCGCGTGCACCTCCGCCTCCCGGCCACACCCGGGAGGCTTCGGGCACATCTGCGGCCGGGGCGAGGCGCGATCAGCCCGTCTGGGGGTACCCCCTGCTCGAAGAGCTTGAAGGAGTTCGAGGACGAGGCCGTTCAGGCCGACGCGGGGGTCTGAGGGCGGAGCCCCCGGGGACGCCCACATCGCCGGGCAACCACGCACCCGGCGCTCACCCCCGCTCCCGCTGCTCCACTACGGAGTTGTACGCCGCGACCTGCGCCCGCCGAGCCGTTCGCTCCACCGGCCGCAGCACATGCGCCCGCGCCGCCATCTCCGATGCGCTCACCGCCCCGCCGTGCCCGTTCTCGTACGCCAGCGACAGCAGCAAAGCCACCCGCTGGGCCAACTCCAGCACCCGCACCGCCCGCGGCGGATACCCCGGCGCCAGCACCTCACGCCCCCGCTCGGCCCGCGCCCGGTACGCGTCGATCGCCGCCTCAGCCACCGGCCCCGACCCCGCCACATCCAGCCGCGACAGCACCTCCGTCGCCTCACGCAGCGCCTCCGCCAGCTCCCGCTCGGCCTCCCCGAGCGACGGCACATCGGCGGGCGGCGCCTCGCGCACGGGCAGACAGTGCCAGACAACCTCCACGTGCACATCGCCCTCCGGCCCCGCCTCGGCCACCGAGGGCACCAGCCCGATCGCGGCCCCGTAGCAGACCACCGCCTCCTCGGCCTCCAGCGCCCGCGCGTTGAACTCCGGCGGCCCGCTCAGCCCCAGCGGATGCCCCGGCGCGGGCAACGCCACCCGCAGCCCGGTCACCCCGAGCGTGCGCAGCCGCCCCAGCGCGAGCGTGAGACCGACGGGCACAGACTCACCCGGCAGCCCTTCCACCCGGTGCACCGCATCCTCCCCGACGATGGCGGACGCGGCGTCGTCCGGCGAAACAAGTCCGGCCAAAAGGGCATTTCCCCATGCGGCCAGCCGTCCTGAACGTGGTTCCGAGAGCATGCCCCCACCCTAAGGAGCCGACCTATGGAATAGGCCGGGCGGCCGGTGGCGTAGATTTCGTGGGGGCTGCGCCCACCGGCGTGGCGGACCACGCCCACAGGCGTACGCGAGAGCCGACACAGGCCACACTGCAAGGGGAGACAACGCGCTCATGAGCGATGTTCTGGAGCTTCAGGACGTATCCGTGGTCCGCGAGGGCCGGGCTCTGGTGGACCAGGTCTCCTGGTCGGTCAAGGAGGGCGAGCGCTGGGTCATCCTCGGCCCCAACGGCGCCGGCAAGACCACCCTTCTGAACGTCGCCTCCAGCTACCTCTACCCCAGCAAGGGCACCGCCACCATCCTCGGCGAGACCCTCGGCAAGCCCGGCACCGACGTCTTCGAACTGCGCCCCCGCATCGGCATGGCCGGCATCGCCATGGCCGACAAGCTCCCCAAGCGCCAGACCGTCCTGCAGACCGTGCTCACCGCCGCGTACGGCATGACGGCCGGCTGGCAGGAGGAGTACGAGGACGTCGACGAGCAGCGCGCCCGCGCCTTCCTCGACCGCCTCGGCATGAGCGAGTACCTCGACCGCAAGTTCGGCACCCTCTCCGAGGGCGAGCGCAAGCGCACCCTCATCGCCCGCGCCCTGATGTCCGACCCCGAGCTGCTGCTCCTCGACGAGCCCGCCGCCGGCCTCGACCTCGGCGGCCGCGAGGACCTCGTACGCCGCCTCGGCCGCCTGGCTCGCGACCCGATCGCCCCCTCCATGATCATGGTCACCCACCACGTCGAGGAGATCGCCCCCGGCTTCACCCACGTCCTGATGATCCGCCAGGGCAAGGTGCTCGCCGCCGGCCCGCTCGAACTCGAGCTGACCTCGCGCAACCTCTCCCTCTGCTTCGGCCTCCCGCTCGTCGTCGAGCAGGTCGGCGAGCGCTGGACGGCCCACGGCCTGCCCCTGTCCTGACCCGCGCAAACCTCGGTAAGAAGCCGTCTGCGGCGCACTCTGCGCCCTGTCCGCGACCGTACCGGCGGCCCTACCATGACCGTGTGGACATCGACGCGTGGGTGTGGTGGCTGATCGGCGCGGCGGCGCTGGGCATCGGACTCGTGATCACCGCGATGCCGGAGCTCGGGATGCTCGCGGTGGGCGCCGTCGCGGCGGCCGTGGTCGGTGGCCTCGGCGGCGGCGCGGTCTTCCAGGTCGCTGTGTTCGCCGTCGTCTCGGTCGCGCTCATCGCCGTGGTACGGCCCATCGCGGCCCGGCACAGCGCCCAGCGACCCCAACTCGCCACCGGCATCGAGGCCTTGAAGGGCAGACAGGCCGTCGTCCTCGAGCGCGTCGACGCGAGTGGCGGCCGTATCAAGCTCGCCGGTGAGGTCTGGTCGGCCCGACCGCTCGACAGCGAACTCGCCTATGAGGTGGGCCAGGAAGTCGACGTCGTGGACATCGACGGGGCCACGGCGATCATCATGTGACCGCCAAGGACGCAACTGCGCCGAACAGCCCACGAGGTACGCGACGGTCTGTCACACTCGACCAGCAAGATCTTCAACAACCGTAAGATCCCACAGGCGCCGAGGCGGAGAAGGAAGCAGGGAATCACGATGGGACCGGTCGTCATCGTCCTGATCATTCTGGTGGTGTTGGTCTTCATCGCCCTGATCAAGACGATCCAGGTCATCCCCCAGGCGAGCGCGGCCATCGTCGAGCGCTTCGGCCGCTACACACGGACGTTGAACGCGGGCCTGAACATCGTAGTCCCGTTCATCGACTCCATCCGCAACCGCATCGACCTGCGCGAACAGGTCGTACCGTTCCCCCCGCAGCCGGTGATCACCCAGGACAACCTGGTCGTGAACATCGACACCGTCATCTACTACCAGGTGACCGACGCCCGGGCCGCCACCTACGAGGTCGCCAGCTACATCCAGGCCATCGAACAGCTCACCGTCACCACCCTGCGCAACATCATCGGTGGCATGGACCTCGAGCGCACCCTGACCTCCCGCGAGGAGATCAACGCGGCTCTGCGCGGCGTCCTCGACGAGGCCACCGGCAAGTGGGGCATCCGCGTCAACCGCGTCGAGCTGAAGGCCATCGAGCCCCCGACCTCCATCCAGGACTCGATGGAGAAGCAGATGCGCGCCGACCGCGACAAGCGCGCCGCGATCCTCACCGCGGAAGGTACGCGCCAGGCCGCCATCCTCACCGCGGAGGGCGAGAAGCAGTCCGCGATCCTCAAGGCCGAGGGTGAGGCCAAGGCCGCCGCCCTGCGCGCCGAGGGCGAGGCCCAGGCCGTGCGCACGGTCTTCGAGGCCATCCACGCCGGCGACCCGGACCAGAAGCTGCTCTCCTACCAGTACCTGCAGATGCTCCCGAAGATCGCCGAAGGCGACGCCAACAAGCTCTGGATCGTTCCCAGCGAGATCGGCGACGCCCTCAAGGGACTGTCCGGCGCCATGGGCAACTTCGGCCCCCTGGCAGGCGGTTCCGGTGGCAACGGGGGTTCCTCCGGCTCCTCTTCCACCAACGGTGGCACGGGCACCGAGCGCCGGGAGAAGCCGTCCATCGACTGACCAGCCCCGCAAACGAGCCCTCATACGAGTCGGGGCCCGCCTTCCTCGGAAGGCGGGCCCCGACTCACCTACGGACTACGCCGCGCTCTGCGCCAGCCACTCCGGCAGCGACTCGAAGTCGTCCTGTCCGAGCGCCAGCAACATCGCGTCCGCCGGCGTCGGCTCGAACGGCTGCCGCAGCAGCGTCATCCCGGCCTCCTCCGGAGTCCGGTCGGCCTTGCGGTGATTGTCCTCGGCACACGCGGCGACCGTGTTCAGCCAGGTGTCCCCGCCACCCTGCGACCGCGGCACCACGTGGTCCACAGTCGTCGCCCGCCTCCCGCAGTACGCGCACCTGTGCCGGTCCCGTACCAGGACACCCCGCCTCGACCACGGGGCTTGTCTTCGAAACGGCACCCGTACGTATCTGCAGAGCCTGATGACCCGGGGCGCCGGTATGTCCACATCGGCGCCCCGCATACGGAGTTCGGGGTGGGCCTGCTCGACGACGGCCTTGGCCTGCAGCACCAGAACGACGGCTCGGTTCAGCGTCACCGTCGACAGCGGCTCGAAGCTCGCGTTCAGCACCAGCGTGTCACGCATCCAGCCCACCTCCCGTGTGCACCTGCCCACCCCGTGGCGGGCTGGATCAACTCTGGCCGGGCACGCCGAGATGGACAACGCAATAAAAAATGCCCGCCTCTGATCACTTCCAAGACCAGAGGCGGGCAAACGTTCAATGAACGTCAGTTTTACGGGCTCTACGTCAGCCCGCGGCCGGATTCTCGTACTCGCCGATGAGCTGCGCGCGCGCCAGCGTGTGGAACCGCAGGTTGAAGCCGACCACGGCGGGAGAGGCGTCCGAGTCCGGACCGAGCTTCTCCCGGTCCACGGCGTACACCGTGAACACATACCGGTGCGGCCCGTCCCCGGGCGGCGGCGCGGCACCGCCGAAGTCCTTCGTCCCGTAGTCGTTGCGCGCGTGCACCGCGCCCTCGGGCAGTCCCTCGAACTTCCCGCCGCCCGCACCCGCCGGCAGCTCGGTGACCGAGGCGGGGATGTCGAACAGAACCCAGTGCCAGAACCCGCTCCCCGTCGGGGCGTCCGGGTCGTAGCAGGTCACAGCGAAGCTCTTGGTCTCCGACGGGAAGCCTTCCCAGCGCAGCTGAGGCGAGGTGTTCCCGGCCGAGTGGACCTGGGCCTCCTTGAGCCGGGCGCCCGGCTCGACATCCTCGCTCGTCACCGTGAACGAGGGCACGGGCGGAAGGAAGTCATGCGGCAACGGCGGCCTCTTGCGCTCCGTCACGTCGGTACCTCCAAGTCAGTGGATCAACTGATTCCAGTTCCGAGCCTAGAACCAGCTGCGCTTGCTTCCGACCTCTGACAGCCACTGATGGAGGTACGCTGCCCAGTCGGTCCCCTGGAAGTCGTTCAGACCGACCTTGAAGGCCCGGTACGAGTCGCTGCCCTCACTGAACAGCCCCGGCTTCTTGTCCATCTCCAGGATGACGTCCATCTCGTACGCGTCGGCGACGAAGCTCAACTCGACCTGGTTAAGACCGCGGTACTGCGACGGCGGGAAGAACTCGATCTCCTGGTAGAAGGGCAGCGTCTGCCGTGTGCCTTGGATGTGCCCGCGCTCCATGTCCGCGTTCTTGAAGCGGAAGCCCAGCTGGATGAACGCGTCCAGGACCGCCTTCTGCGCGGGCAGCGGATGCACGTTGATCGGGTCGAGATCGGTGGAGTCCACGGCCCGCGCGATCTCCAGCTCGGTCGTCACCCCGATGTGCATTCCACGCAGCGCCTGCCCGTCGATCATGGTGATCGGAGTCTCCCAGGGAATCTCCAGCCCGAACCGCACGGCGTGCACAGCCCCCGCCCGGAGCTCGAAGGCACCACCGAGCCGCACCTTCGTGAACTCGATGTTCTGTCGGTACTCCTCGTCGCCGCTCTCCACCTCGACCTTGGCCTGCAGACCGACGTTCAGGCCCTCGATCGCCTGGTCGACTGACCCGCCCTGGATCCGCACCTCGCCCTGGACGACACCGCCCGGCACGACATTGCCCTCGGTCAGCACCGTCTCGACCGACGCCCCGCCGGCTCCCAGGCTCGCGAGCAGCCGCTTGAACCCCATGAAACCTTCCCTCCCGGGCCACGTTTGTCCCGCAGCCCCATAGCCCGTGGATCCGTCCCATCCGCGGACGACATCCGATCCGTAGATCCGTGGACACTCGATGCGGCCAGGAACCGGTTCCGCGCCCTCACCCTCGCAACCCTTCCAAGGACGAGGACTCTCGACCACCCTTGGGCACACACCCGTCTGGACTACGCTCGTACGCCATGATCGCGACCCCCGACCGTACGCCCCTCCCCAGGGAGTTCTTCGACCGGCCCGTACTCCAGGTCGCGCCGGACCTCCTGGGGCGCATCCTCGTCCGCACCACACCGGACGGTCCGATCGCGGTCCGCCTCACGGAGGTCGAGGCGTACGACGGCCCGAACGACCCCGGCTCCCACGCGTATCGCGGCCGCACACCCCGCAACGACGTGATGTTCGGTCCCCCCGGCCATGTGTACGTCTACTTCACCTACGGCATGTGGCACTGCATGAACCTGGTGTGCGGTCCGGTCGGCAGGGCGAGTGCCGTGCTGCTCCGCGCCGGCGAGATCATCGAGGGCGCCGAGCTCGCCCGGAAGCGCCGACTCCCGGCCCGAAATGACAAAGAACTAGCCAAAGGTCCAGCTCGTCTGGCCACGGCCCTGGGTGTGGACCGCGCCCTCGACGGCACGGACGCCTGTGCCACGGGCGAGACAGCACTGCGCATCCTGACCGGCGCGCCGGTGCCCTCTGACCAGGTACGAAGCGGCCCGCGCACCGGCGTCGCCGGCGACGGAGCCGTCCATCCGTGGCGCTTCTGGATCGCCAACGACCCCACAGTGAGCCCCTATCGGGCGCATACGCCCCGGCGGCGCCGAAGTTGACGCGCCCCTGGAGGATGCGTAATGTAGCCCGAGCCGCTGGAACGGTTACGGCGTTCAGCCAGCAGCCGAGGCGGCCACCCCACTACCTAGGACTCCCTCTCAGAGGGCGGATTTCGGCGTGCCCGCATGCCCGGAATTCGAACTCGGAGAACTCGATTATGAGTGGCGACGGGAATCGGCTAACGTAGTGAATGTCGAAAGGCCGGGGCCGAAAGCCCGGGTCCACGGCAATCCCGCCGGCCGGGAATCGGATCGAGAGAAGATCTGATAGAGTCGGAAACACCGAAGGGAAGCGCCCGGAGGAAAGCCGAGAGAGTGAGTCTCTCCGGTGAGTACGAAGGAAGCGTCCGTTCCTTGAGAACTCAACAGCGTGCCAAAAGTCAACGCCAGATATGTTGATACCCCGTCTCCAGCGTCTGCTGGGGCGAGGTTCCTTTGAAATAACACAGCGAGGACGCTGTGAATCTTCCGATTATTCCTCGGGAGGTTCCGCTCTCGTGGTGTTCGCCCCGATCACGGGGAAGCATTCACGGAGAGTTTGATCCTGGCTCAGGACGAAC
>NZ_JBIATP010000003.1:0-4000 GCF_042891915.1 Streptomyces sp. NPDC001848
ACCAACGGCAACGGATCCGAGGACGTCACCAGTTCACGCAACGGATACCGCGCCAGCACCGCATCCACCTCGGGCGTCAACGCCGCCGCGAGACGTGCCAGCGGTGCGCGGGACTCGTCGCGCAGCGCGCGGGCTGCCGCGTGCAGCAGGTCGCGCCGCGGTCCTTCCGGCACTCCCTCGGCAGCGCGCTCGTAAAGGTCCGCGCCTTCCTCCAGGACCAGGGCGACGTCGATACGGGACGGCACCTTGATCAGGGCGTGCCGGCGCCAGGTGGTGACCGGATCGCTCCAGGCCTCCACGGCGTAGGTCCAGTGACCGACCGACAGCGGGGTCACCTCGGCGCCCCAGCGGTCCGTGCCGGGCTCCAGCTCGCGCATCGGCGTCCACGGGCCGGGGCGGCCCTCGGGGTCGTGGAGGACGACGTCGGCGCCGATCGCGCCCTGCCCCTCACCGAAGACCGTGGCGGTGACCTGGAAGGTCTCGCCCTCCACCGCCTTGGCCGGGCGTCGGCCGCCGTCGACGGCCGGGCGGACGTCCACGATGGGTATGCGTCCGATCGCGGCCCTCGCGCCCCCGGCGACGGGCCTCGCCCCGTCCCGGTACGCGGCCTGCGGTTCCATCCCTCTTCGCCTCCTCGGCCATGGTCGAGTTCGGTGGGCGCCGACCCTGCGGTCATGGGTCCCGAGCTGGTTACGGCGCCTGGATCACCCGTCCGCCGGCGTGGCCGGGGATGTGCGGGCGGCCCGCGCACGGTGCGTGTGGAGATACAACTCGGCGGCGTCGGCGGCCTCGCGTGCGCAACGCTTTCCCATGAGTGCGCACAGTGTGTAACCGGCGCTCTCGAAGGTGCCGCGCACCTGGCGGTTGTCGGGGGAGGCGAGCATCAGGCGCTCCCACTCCCGGTACCGCTCGAGGTGTCTGGCGACCTCGGCTCTGGCGGGCAGGGGCATGGCACCGGTCACCTCCGCTCTCCGCGCTGAGTGTTCCACCCATGGTGCACGGACCATCACTCAGCGTCCTGTTCGGAATTCAACCAGTGGGGCTGATGGGCTTCCTGTTGCACGAATGGAGTAGTGCTCGCACTCTGGGACTGACTCGAGAGCGACGACCGCTCACGCTTCGTGATCGGGGCTCGGCCCAGAGGGGCGAGGAGGAGCGAGAGCCTCGCCGGTGAGGAGCCAACGACGATGAAGACCGCAGCGCCCTGCTACTACCACCTCGACGTCGAGGTCAGCCCGGAGCGGATCGGGCAGGTCCGGCGGATCCTGGCCGCCCACCTCCGCTACTGGGATCTGGAGATCCTCGTCGAACCCGTCTGCCAGTGCGCCGAAGCGCTGCTGCGGACGATCGACGCCCACGCCGCGGACAAGAACACCACCATCGAGATGTGGTGGAACGGCCAGCACCTGATCACCGCTGTCCAGGACAGCGAACGCGACATCCGGCCGCACTACGCGCCGAGCGGCTGCCTGGCGCAGATCGCGGCGCTGAGCAACGGCTGGGGCTGCTGCGCCACCGGCACCGGCGGAAAGATCATCTGGTTCTCGCAGCGGGCCCGGGCCGGCGACCCCGCTCCGCTCGTGCCGGTGGCCCCCGCGCCGAGCCTGCGCGAGACGCGCCCCCTCCCGCGCTCCCTGCCGCTCACGGCGGACGCCACCGGGCGGGAACGGGTGGCCGCGGGCGCCGGACGACGCCAGCCGGTCGCGGCGCCCGCCTGACCACCGCGGCAGGCCGCACACCTGCCGGGCGGCACCACCCTGCCGCCCGGCGGAGCGCGCCCGGGCGGCGCGGGCGCCCCCGACCCGCCGCACTCCGACATCACGTCGCGTGGACAGCGCACCCCGGCGTGCTCGAAACTCGGCGGATGGCGAAGTACTTCGACGTTCATCCCGACAACCCGCAGCCGCGCACCATCGGCCAGGTCGCCGACAGCATTCGTGACGGTGCCCTCGTGGTGTATCCGACGGACTCCTGCTTCGCGCTGGGGTGCCGGCTGGGCAGCCGGGACGGCATGGAACGCATCCGGGCGATCCGACAGCTCGACGAGCGCCACCACTTCACGCTCGTCTGCCGGGACTTCGCGCAGCTCGGCCAGTTCGTGTACGTGGACAAGGACGTGTTCCGCGCGATCAAGGCGTCGACTCCCGGCAGTTACACGTTCATCCTGCCCGCGACCCGCGAGGTGCCGCGCAAGCTGCTGCACCCGAAGAAGAAGACGGTCGGGGTCCGCATCCCCGACCATGTGGTGGCGCAGGCGCTGCTGGCGGAGCTCGGAGAGCCGCTGCTGTCGAGCACCCTGCTCCTGCCGGGCGAGGAGGAGCCGATGACACAGGGCTGGGAGATCAAGGAGCGGCTCGACCACGTCGTGGACGCCGTGGTCGACTCCGGGGACTGCGGCACCGAACCGACCACGGTCATCGACTTCTCCGGGGGCGAGCCCGAGATCGTACGCAAGGGAGCGGGCGACACCTCTCGCTTCGAGTGACGTCGTGCTCCCCGAGCCGTACCGGTGAGGAGGCCGTTCGGCCGACCGGGGGACTACCGGCGACTGCCGTCAACGCCCTGTTCGTCACGGGAAATGATGTCCGGGCGGTTCCGGGCTGCCACAAGCAGCCGTGGACAGCCGTCCGCCTCACCCATCAGCCACGTCACAGGGAGACCGACATGGCACACGGTGGCGACGTCATCGCCGAGCTCACCACCGACCACCGGGAGGTGGAAACCCTGTTCCAGCGAATCCAGTCGCTGCCCAGCGGGCATCAGGACCGCCGTAAGCTGGCCGACGAGATGACCATCGAACTCGTACGGCATTCCGTCGCGGAGGAGCAGTACCTGTACCCGGCGGTCCGGAAGCACATCGAGGGCGGCGGCGCGATGGCCGACAAGGAGATCGCCGACCACGCGCGGGTGGAGCAGGCCCTCAAACAGCTCGATGGGTGCTCCGTGGACGACCCGGAGTTCGACCGGTTGTTCATGACCGTGAAGAGCGAGGTGACCTCGCACGTGGAGGACGAGGAGAACAACCTCTTCCCCAAGCTGCGACAGGCGTGCGGCCAGGACATGCTCGACCAGCTGGGTGACAAGATCCGTACCGCCAAGAAGATGGCGCCCACGCGCCCCCACCCGGCCGCCCCCGACACCCCGCCGCTCAACAAGCTGCTCGCGCCGGGGACGGGTCTGGTCGACCGGGTCCGCGACTTCGTCACCGGCCGCGGCCGCTCCGCCTGAGAGACGGGAGCTGCCCGCCTGGAAACGGGAGCTGCCGCCCGCGGCCCGGCCGGTCCTCAGTCGGCGGCGGCCACGCGCGTTCGGGCGGGTACTGCTCGGCGACGGCCACGAGGTCGTCGTATCCCACGGTGTGGGCGCGCACCCACGGCTCGTCGACCCAGCCGTGGCGGATCATCTCGTGCTGCAGCGCGTTCAGGAGTGCGACGTTCGTGCCGGGCCGCACGGGCAGATGGACGTCCGCGCGCCGGGCCGTGAGCGTCAGGCGCGGGTCGGCCCCGGCGAGCCGGGGGCGGTCGGGGCCGCCGAGCCGGTCCGGTATGCGGGCCCACAGGACCGTCTGGGTCTCGGCGACGTTGTGGCCGACGAGGAAGAGCGTGTCGCACAGGTCGATGTCGGTGTACGAACCGGGGTCGCCGTCGCTGCCGAAGCTCTCGATCAGCGCCCACTCGGCGGTCGCCGTGCACAGGCGCGTGTTGCCGTCCAGGTGCGGGGTGCCGATGCCGCCGCGGGCGATCTTCGCCAGGGCGTGGTACTCCTCGGCGAAGAGCTGACCGCTCGTGGAGAAGGCCATGGCGAGCGGACCGTGGTCGCGGATGACCTGGCGGGAACGGGTGACCAAGGCGTCCATCGCCGTGTCCCAGTCGGTCTCGCGCAGCTCGCCGTCGGACGCGGACCAGGGGCGTGGTGAGGCGGTCGCCGGAGTTGTTCGCCTGCCATCCGAACAGGCCCTCGGGTCCGAGACGCCCGTGGTCGACCCGGTCGCCGGCCCGGC
>NZ_JBIATP010000003.1:4096-574565 GCF_042891915.1 Streptomyces sp. NPDC001848
AGCACAGAACGCACGCCGAGGGCACCCAGCGCTCGACGCGCTCCTCGTCGACGGTCAGGTACTGGTCGACCCGCTCCGGCCAGCGGGTGCCCGGGGCAAGGGGCGTGGTGAGGCGGTCGCCGGAGTTGTTCGCCTGCCATCCGAACAGGCCCTCGGGTCCGAGACGCCCGTGGTCGACCCGGTCGCCGGCCCGGCCCCGGACGCCGACGATCCGGTCGCCGGCGACGGCGATGTCCAGGCCGCAGCCGTTGGAGCACAGAACGCACGCCGAGGGCACCCAGCGCTCGACGCGCTCCTCGTCGACGGTCAGGTACTGGTCGACCCGCTCCGGCCAGCGGGTGCCCGGGGCGAAGGCGCGCGCCCCAGATGTCGGTGATCCGGTCGGTCCCGGTCATCGGGACGCCGAGTTTCCCGGCGCCCTCGCGGCAAACCTGCGTCAGCCGACGACCGGGTCCCCGAGCTGACCGCCCTCGTCCACGGGCTCGCCGTGCAGTCGCTCGACGAGGGACTCCCGGTGCAGGCCGGCGAGCGGCGCCAACAGGTCGGGGTGGCGCAGCAGGGCCGCCGCCCGGCGGTCCTGCTCACCGGGGTCGGTGAGCCTGCGGAAGTCGAACACCAGACCACGGGCGTGCTCGCCGCCGTCGAGTGCGGCGACCGCGTCGCGGGCCAGGGAGGGGGTGGTCAGCAGGCAGGCCGCCCAGCTGGCGACCACCTCGTCCACCCAGGTCCGCCAGCCGGCGTCGGCCTCGTCGACGGCCGCCGCCTCCGCTCCGGTCAGCCAGTCCAGACGGTCGGAGCCGCCGGGCCCGACGAACACGACGAGGGCCGCGTCGGCCTCGGTGGGGTAGCGCAGCCAGGCGGCGACCATGACGGCCTGGGACGCCTGGGCCTCGGCGAGGGCGGCGTCCATGGCTCCTCCGGTGCCGGGGAAGGAGCGCAGCAGCCACTGGGTGGTGGCGGCTATGACGGGGGACAGATCGGCTGACATCGGCGTCACGCTACCGGCCGGCCCGAAACGGAGAAATGGCGCCAATCACAGAGGCAGCCCGGCAAACGGTGTGTTCCGTCACAAGATGCCGCCACGGCTGCGGTAGGCCGGTGTGGACCGGGCCCGGGGACAGGCGCAGGCTGGAAGAAGCCGAAGACTGCCCGAGAAAGCCCAAGAAAGCCCAGGACGGGGACGAACACGAACACCTCGTGGTGCGGGGAAGTGATCCCGATGGAAGCCAAGCAGTGGACCGTGGACATCTACATCACCGAGGACGGCGACGACACCCATGCGCGCGCCGTGCTGAGGACGCGTGAGACGTCGACCGTCGCCGGCAGGGGCGTGGCCCGGCGCAACCCCGTCGACCGGCCGATCCCGGAGATCGGCGACGAGCTCGCCGTCAGCCGGGCGCTGGAGGACCTCGCCATCCGGCTGCACGATGTCGCTTCCGAGGACATCGTGCAGATGGCGGGCCCTGCCGAACGGTGACGGGCACCACCCCCGCCCGGTGGCGGTGGCGGGCCTTGGGGCCGATCGGCACTGGTGGCCGCGGTGGGTGTGTGGTGTGCTGAAGGTGACGGGAAGGACCCGCCGAAGACGCGGGGAAGCGGCCTGCAGCCGCGCACCGCGCAATCAGGATCCGGGAGAACCGGATGGGTCCTTCCCGCCCCGTCATGTGTCATGTGGAGTTCCCGCGCCCGGTGCGGCTGATGCGACGTACCGGCGCCGAGTGCGGCCGCTCATGTGACGTACCGGCGACGAGTGCGGCCGGGCCTGCCCTCGTGGCGGCAGGAACGAAAGGACAGTGAAGCCATGGCCTCTGTCACCACCGTGGGCGCGGCCCTCCCCGCCGAGCACCGCGAACGGCTGATGCGGATCGCCCGCGAGGTCTCCTTCGACGAGGGGACCCGCCTGTTCGAGGAGGGCCGTCGGGCCGACCGGTTCTGGATCGTGCGGACCGGGACCGTCGCCCTCGATGTGCATGTGCCCGGCCGTCGGCCCGCCGTCATCGATTCGCTGGGCCGTGGCGAGCTGGTCGGCTGGTCCTGGCACTTCGACCCCCATGTGTGGCAGCTGGGCGCCGAGGCCATGTCCCCGGTGCGGGCCTACGAGTTCGACGCGGTGACCGTGCGGGCGATGTGCGCGGAGGACGCCGAGTTCGGCCGTGCCGTCGCCGTCTGGGTGGGCCAGGTCCTCGCCCACCGGCTGAACGCGGCCCGCACCCGGCTGCTCGACCTGTACGGCCCCTACGGCAGCGGCAGCCCCTGAGAGCCGGTGCACCGCCGCCGGGGACCGCGTCCGACCCCGAGGAGGAGACCGTGACCGCCGGCCCGCACGTCGTCAGCGACGTGATGACGCACGCCGTCGTCGCCGTCGGCCGAGACGCCCCGTTCAAGGACATCGTCAAGCTCATGGAGCAGTGGAAGGTCAGCGCGCTGCCCGTGCTGGAGGGGGAGGGCCGGGTGGTCGGCGTGGTCTCCGAGGCCGACCTGCTGCCCAAGGAGGAGTTCCGCGACGCCGATCCGGACCCGTACAGCCGGGCGCTGCGCCGGTCCGACCTGGCCAAGGCCGGGGCGGTGACCGCGGGCGAGCTGATGACCGCTCCGGCGGTCACCGTGCACGCCGACTCCACCCTCGCCCAGGCGGCCCGCATCATGGCCCTGCGCAAGGTGAAGCGGCTCCCCGTGGTCAACGACGAGGGTCTGCTCGAGGGCGTCGTCAGCCGCGCCGACCTGCTCAAGGTGTTCCTGCGGGAGGACGACGACATCGCGGACGAGATACGCCGCGACATCCTCGACGTCCTCTTCCCGGCCCCGGTGGAGCCGATCCACGTCATGGTCGCCGAGGGCGTCGTCACGCTCACGGGAAAGGTCGGGGACACGACCATGATCCCCATGACGGTCCGGCTGGTGCGGGCCGTCGAGGGCGTGGTCGACGTGGACTGCCACCTCTGCGGGGACGAGGCGGGCTGACCGCCGGTGGCCGGCCGGTCGGCCACCGCTGCCGAGCGCCGACCGCGCGCCTCAGCAGGTCGCCCACCACCACCGACCGCAGCCCACGCGCCGGAGCCGACCCCCAACCACCACCGACCGCAAACCACGCGCCGGGGTCTGCTCCTTACCGCCACCGAGGCCCGACGCACTCCCACTCCCGGGCCCATTGCTCCATGCGCTGCCGCTCCAGGCGCCCGCGCGCCAGCCACCCGCAGGCCAGCACCCCGCCCGCGGCACCGGACCCGACGATCGTGCCGACGAGCGATGCCTGCAGCCGTGTCTCGGCGCCGGTGGCCGGTCTGGACACCGGGTCCCCGTCGCGGTCCGTCCACACGGTGACCGCGGCTCCCGCCTTCAGCCCGGGCTCGACCTTCACCAGACCCGTGTGCGGCCCGCCGGGAGCGCTCCAGCGCACCTTCGCCCACGCGCCGCCGTCGGCGTATGCGGGCACGTCCTTCGGGCTCCACACCGCGTCCTGGATCAGCACCGCCCGCACCGGGTGGGAGCGGGCGGCCCGCACGGCCAGACCGTGTTCCACGGCGCCCGCCGCCGCCCGCCCCGCGAGCACCCCGGCCAGCAGGACCAGCAACCAGGTGACGAGGACGATCCAGGCCTCGAGGCGGTCGCTGCGCCGCAGCAGCGGATTGCGCCGCCACCGCCACAGCCACACCCTGGTCCCGGCCGTACGGCAGGTCGTCGCCATGGGTCGTCACCTTCTCGGAGCGTCACGTGATGCTGCCGGCTCTCCAGGGCCACCGCGACACCTCGTCCTCGGGGAAGTCGGCCTCGAGGTCCGGCACCCGGGGCGGCCCCATGAGCGCGCAGTCCACGTCGACCACGCCCTCGACGCTCCGCACCAGCCGTGCGGTGACGGGCACGAGACCGGTGTCGCGGACGCGGCCGGTGAGACGTACGACGCCGTCCCGCACCTCCACGTGGACCGGCTCCGACGGGGCGGGGAACACCCGGGCGACGATCTCGCGGCGGATCTCCTCGGCGATGTCCTCGTCCTCGCGCAGGTACACCTTCAGCAGGTCGGAGCGGCTGACGATGCCGAGCAGCGTGCCCTCGTCGTCGACCACCGGAAGACGTTTCACCCTGGCCCGGGCCATGGACCGGGCGGCCTGGGCAAGAGTCGCCTCCACGTGGACGGTGACGGCGGGTGCGGTCATCAGCTCCTCCGCGGTCACCGCGCCGGCCTTGTCCGGTGCCGCGAGCGCCGGGTCGGCCGCCCCCTCCCGGGACGCGTACCGGCCGGGTTCGCCGTCGCGGAGTTCCTGCTTGCGCAGCAGGTCGGCCTCGGAGACGACGCCGACGACCCGGTTGCCCTCCGTCAGCACGGGCACAGCGCTGACCTTCCACTCCCCCATGGCCTTGACGATGTCCTTGAAGGTCGCGGCGTGGCCGACGGCGACGACCCTGCGGGTCATGACGTCGCCGACGCGGTGCGGGGTGCCGTCCATGGTCTCCTCCAAAGGGGGACAGGCGTCCGGCGGGGTCCGCCCGGCCCGGTCACACGGTGATGCGCCGTCCGGTGATTCTGTGCGGATCGATACGGATCCACAGGTCCCGTTGCCCGCCCGCCCATGGTGTGCTGTACGCCTGCTCCTCCAGTCGCCGGACGGACTCGGGGTCCGTCACGGTGCGGGCGTGACCGCACACGAGCACGCTCCAGCCCTGACTGAACGATCCGTCGATGCGGTCGACCTCGAAGGCCACCTGGGCGTCGGCGGCCTGCGAGGGCACCGCCTCCGGGGCGGTCCTGAAGACGATCGAGTCGCCGACGACGCCGTAGTTGACCGGGACGATCACCGGACCCGATTCCGTGGGCACCGCGAGCCGCCCCACGCCGTGCGTGCACAGCAGGTCCCGGCACTCCCGGATACTGAGTTCGCTGAACTTGGGGTGCCCTCCGGCCTGTCCGAGGCCGGGCGGCAGGTCGACGTCCCCGCCGGTGAGTTCGAGCACCGTGGTCTCGAGTGCGCCGGCCAGCCTCAGCAGTGTGCTCACCCCGGGCGCGGCGGTGGGCTGCTCCTCCAGGTACTGCAGGTAGCTGGAGGCCATGCCCGCCCGGCACGCCGCCTCCTTTCGGGACAGTCCGAGTTCTTCGCGCCGCAGGGCGATCCGGCGTCCGAGATTTCCGGGCGGGTGGTGACCCTGATGACCCTCCACCGCGTCCGGCGATGCGTGTGCGGACATGGCGCGTCACTTCCTTGCGTCAGGTCGCCCGGACGGCGACGACTTCGTGCTGCTGCCCGCCCAGGACCACCTTGAGCGCGCCGGTGTCGGCGCCCCGGCCGAAGACGTCGTACGCCTCCTCCATCTGGTCCAGCGGGAAGGTGTGCGTGACCAGCGACGAGGCGGGAAGCCGGCCGGCCGCCGCCATCCGCAGCAGCGTGGGTGTGGAGTAGGTGTCGACCAGGCCGGTGGTGATGGTGACGTTCCTGCTCCACAGGTCCTCCAGGTGCAGGGTCACGGGCCGGCCGTGCACGCCCACGTTGGCGATGTGCCCGCCGGGCCGCACCACCCTGGTGCACAGCTCGAAGCTCTCCGGCACGCCGACCGCCTCGATGACCACGTCGGCGCCCAGTCCGTCGGTGAGGTCGGCGATCAGCTCCTGGGCGTCGACCGGATCGGCCAGGGCATCGGCGCCCAGCCCCTTGGCGGCGTCCAGCCGCATCGCGGCCGGGTCCACGGCGACGATCCGCTCGGGGGCGAACAACCGGGCGGTGGCGATCGCCGCGAGCCCGATGGGGCCGGCCCCGACGACGACCACGCTGTCCCCGGGGCGTACGTGTCCGTTGAGCACGCCCACCTCGTAGGCGGTGGGGAAGATGTCCGCGAGCAGCACCGCGTCCTTGCTGTCGACCGTGCCGGGCAGGGCGTGCACGGACAGGTCGGCGTGGGGCACCCGGACGTACTCGGCCTGGGTTCCGTCGATCACATGCCCGAGGGTCCAGCCCCCGCCACCGCGGCACTGGCCGTACGTCCGCTCCCAGCAGTAGCCGCACCGGCCGCAGGCGGTGATGCAGGAGACCAGAACGCGCTCCCCCGGCTGTACGGCGTGCAGGTCCCGTCCGGCCTCCACGATCTCGCCGACCGCCTCGTGCCCGAGCACCGTGCCGGGGCGCACCTCGGGCACGTCGCCCTTGAGGATGTGCAGGTCCGTCCCGCAGATGGTGGTGGCCTCCACGCGCACGATCGCGTCGGTGGGTTCCTTGATGTCCGGGTCCGGGACGTCCTCCCAGGCGGACTTCCCGGGACCGTGGAAGACGAAGCCCTTCATGACAATCCTTCCTTCCTCCCCCGGGCCGGGGCCCGGGGACCGTCCGGAAGCCGGTACGGCGCTACATCCGGCGTTGATGCCGGAATCGGCCATCACATCCAGCTTGTCGCACCTTGGGGGTATCTGCTTGGGCCGGTCGGCCCCGAACACCGGTCGGCCCGAGCGGGCCGGACGACGGGAGAGCGAACAGGCAGCCTTTCGAGTACCCCTGCGGGGGCGCCTGCCGCTGCCGACCGCCTCCGAAGCCGCCTGGGAGCCCTCGGCGGCCCCGGAGGCCGTCGGCCCCGGACAGGTGGAGTCAGGACGCCCACGTCCAGTCCGCGACCTCCGGCATGTCCGTACCGTGTTCACGGATCCACGCGTCGTGGCGGGTGCGGGCGTCGACCATCTCCTGGCGCACCGCGGCGGCACGCACCGCGAGGCCGGGGACGCGGTCGATGACGTCCATGACGAGGCGGTAGCGGTCCAGGTCGTTGCGGACGACCATGTCGAACGGCGTGGTCGTGGTGCCGGCCTCCTTGTAGCCGCGCACGTGCAGGTTCCGATGGCCGGTGCGGCGGTAGGCGAGGCGGTGGATCAGCCACGGGTAGCCGTGGTAGGCGAAGATCACGGGCTTGTCGGCGGTGAACAGGCCGTCGTACTCGAAGTCCGACAAACCGTGCGGATGCTCCTCGCGCGGCATCAGCCGGGCCATGTCGACCACGTTGACCACCCGGACCCCGAGTTCGGGCAGGTGCCGGCGCAGCAGCTGCGCGGCGGCCAGCACCTCCTGCGTCGGCACGTCTCCGGCGCAGGCGAGGACCACGTCGGGCTCGCGGCCGTTCTCGGTGCCCGCCCAGTCCCAGATCCCGGCGCCGCGCGCACAGTGGGCGCGGGCCTGGTCGAGGGAAAGCCAGTCGAAGCACGGCTGCTTGCCCGCCACGATCACGTTGACGTAGTCGCGGCTGCGCAGGGCGTGGTCCGCGACGGACAGCAGTGTGTTGGCGTCCGGCGGCAGATAGACGCGGACGACCTCGGGGCTCTTGTTCAGGACGTGGTCGACGAAACCGGGGTCCTGGTGGGAGAAGCCGTTGTGGTCCTGGCGCCACACGTGCGAGGTCAGCAGGTAGTTGAGGGAGGCGACGGGGGCGCGCCAGGGCAGCCGCCGCGAGGTCTTCAGCCACTTGATGTGCTGGTTGACCATCGAGTCGACGATGTGCACGAACGCCTCGTAGCAGGAGAACAGCCCGTGGCGGCCGGTGAGGAGGTAGCCCTCCAGCCAGCCCTGGCAGAGGTGTTCGGAGAGGATCTCCATCACGCGGCCGTGCCGGTCGAGGTGCTCGTCGACCTGGAGCACCTGGGCCTGCCAGGCCTTGCCACTGGCGTCGAGGACGGCCTGCAGCCGGTTGGAGGCGGTCTCGTCCGGGCCGACCAGGCGGAAGTCCCGCCGCTCCGCGGTGTCCTTCATGATCCGTTCCAGCAGGTCGCCGAGGACGCGGGTGGGTTCGTGCAGGGCCGAGCCCGGCTTGTCGACGGGCACCGCGAAGCGGTCCAGGGGCGGAATCGGCAGGCTGCGGACGAGCAGCCCGCCGTTGGCGTGCGGGGTGGCGCCGAGCCTGCGGGCACCGGAGGGCACGCAGGCGAGTACGTCGGCGCGCGGGCGGCCGTCGGCGTCGAAGAGTTCCTCGGGCCGGTACGACCTCAGCCAGGCCTCCAGCTGACGGAGGTGCTCGGGGTTCTCGCGGACGCCTGCCAGCGGCACCTGGTGGGAGCGCCAGGTACCGGCGACCGGCTCGCCGTCCACCTCGGTGGGCCCGGTCCAGCCCTTGGGGGTGCGCAGCACGATCACCGGCCAGTGCGGCCGCTCGGCCGTCTCGACCTCGCGTGCCGTGCGCTGCAGTTCGGCGATGCGGTCCAGGGCGGCGTCGAAGGCCTCCGCCATGGCCCGGTGCACCTGGACGGGGTCGTCGCTGCTGACGTGGATCGGCTCGTGGCCGTACCCCCGCAGCAGTTCGTCGAGTTCGGGCTCGGGGAGCCGGGCCAGGACGGTCGGGTTCGCGATCTTGTAGCCGTTGAGGTGGAGGATCGGCAGGACCGCGCCGTCGTGGACGGGGTCGAGGAACTTGTCGGAGTGCCAGGAGGCGGCAAGCGGTCCGGTCTCCGCCTCGCCGTCGCCGATCACGCAGGCGACCACCAGGTCCGGGTTGTCGAAGGCGGCTCCGTAGGCGTGGGCGAGCGAGTAGCCGAGTTCGCCGCCCTCGTGGATGGAACCCGGCACGTCCGGTGCGACATGGCTGGGTACGCCACCCGGGAAGGAGAACTGCCTGAACAGCTTCGCCATCCCCGCCGCGTCCCGTGTCACGTCGGGGTAGGTCTCGCTGTAGCAGCCTTCCAGCCAGGAGCCCGCGAACACGGACGGTCCGCCGTGCCCGGGTCCCCAGACGCACAGGGCGTTCAGGTCGCGGGCCTTGATGACGCGGTTGAGGTGGGTGTACACGAGGTTGAGCCCGGGCGAGGTGCCCCAGTGGCCGAGGAGGCGGGGTTTGATGTGCTCGGGCCTGAGGGGCTCGGTCAGCAGCGGGTTGGACATCAGGTAGATCTGACCGGCGGCCAGGTAGTTGGCGGCCCGCCAGTGGGCGTCAAGGGTGTGCAGTTCCTCGTCGGTCAGTACGGTGCCGTGGTGCTCGGCGTTGGGCATCGGTGACTCCACACGTCGTCGGGGTGTTCATCGGGCGCGAGGGGCTGGGGTACCCGTCGTGCGGGAGGTGCGAACGCCGCAAGACCTGTCCGCCGGGGCAACGACGGCGACCGGACGGGCGGGATGGTGCGGCAGGGTCGGGCCGCCGTCCCCGGGCCGGTGTCAGGCATGCGGGACGACGGCGACGGGGCAGGCCACATGGTGGAGCACGGCGTGCGCGACGGAACCGATGTGCGGGCCGAACAGGCCGTCCCGGGTCCGGCGCCCCACGACGAGGAGACAGGCGCGGCTGGAGGCACGCACCAGCTGCGGGGCGGGGCGGCCCGTGGAGACGGTCTCGGTCACCGGGACCCCGGGATACTTCTCGCGCCAGGGCCGCAGCGCGGCGTTCACGAGGTGTTCCTGTTCGGTCAGCACCGCCGGTCCGCCGGCCGCGTGTGCGTGGACGTCACCGACGGCGTGGACCACGTGCAGCGCGGTGCCGCGGCGGCGGGCCGAGTCGAAGGCGAACTCGATCGGCTCGTCGAGCGGGTGCCGCGGGTCCAGCCCGAGCACGACGTCACGGTAGGGGATCTCGGGGATCTCCTCGGGCGAGACGCCGTCCAGGGCCGGCAGGTGCTCGTCGGCGGAGGTCTCACCGGCGCGTACGAGCACCACGGGGCGCGCTGCCCTGGCGACGACACGCTGGGACACCCAGCCGACCACGAACCCGGCGACGCGGCCCAGACCACGGGACCCGAGTACCAGCATCTCCGAGTCCTCGGCCGCGGCGAGCAACGCGGTCACCGGGGACTCGGCCGGCAGAAGAGCCTGCACCTCCAGCCCCGGATGCGCGGCGCGCACACTGCGGACGGCCCGCTCCAGGACCTGCTCCCCCACCTCGCGCCGGTCGTCCCCGCACCCACCGGACGGCGCCGGAAGCGGCTGCCGCTTCCATGCGTGGACGACGTGGAGCGGCGCCCCCCGGCGCAGCGCCTCCCGGGCGGCCCAGTGGGCGGCCGCGAGGCTCTCGCCGGACGCGTCGACTCCCGCGGTGAGGGGCCGGACCATGGCGCGCACCTCCTGCACGGCTCTGCTGCTCCTGCGTCGAGCCTGGCGCGGGAACGGCGCCGTGCGCAGGGGCCGCAGGGACCCATCAGGGGGGCCCAACGGCCCAACGCTCCGCTGGCCGGCTCCTCACCTCCCGGTGCCTCGGCCAGGGCTCATGACCCAGGTCGTGGGGGTCGTCGGCGTGGTGCCGGACGTCCCGGACCGGGGGCCGGGTGGCCCATGGTCCGCGCGGGGCGGCGGGGTCACGCTGGGAGCGTAGGGTCCCCACGCCGTCCCTGGAGGCCGTCATGAACGCTCCCCCGACGACCAGCATTCTGCGTGCGCTGCCCACCGCGCACCGCGAGCGGCTGATGCGCACCGCCCGTGAGGTGTCCTTCCCGCAGGGAACGCGCCTGTGCGAGGAGGGCGGACGCGCCGACCGGTTCTGGATCATCCGCTCCGGCACGGTCGACCTCGATCTGCACGTTCCCGGCCGCCGCGCCGCCGTCATCGAGACCCTCGGGCACGACGAACTCCTCGGCTGGTCCTGGCTGTTCGGCTCGCACGCCTGGCACCTGGGCGCCGAGGTGACGACGCCGGTGCGGGCGTACGAGTTCGACGCCGCCGCGGTCCGCTCGATGTGCCAGGACGATCCGGCGCTCGGCTTCGCGGTCGCCCAGTGGATGGGCGGCGTCCTGTCGCACCGCCTCGGCTCGGAACGCACCCGGCTGCTGGACCTGTACGCCCCCTACGGCAGCGGCAGCTTCGGCTGACGGGGGGCCGAGGACGGCACGCCCCGGCGGGGCCGCGGTCCACGGCGTCTGGGCCGGGGCCGGACAGAGCGGGCGGCGGCGAGTGGGGCCGGTCGGCCCTAGTGCGTCGGGGCGGGGTGCGTGATGATCGTCGACAATGGGCGGCCGTGGTCCGTCCTTCGGCAGAGGTTCGATGAGGGGAACGAGGAGTCGTCATGGCCGAGGCGCGCACCTTCAGCGAGCAGGACCCGATCCGGGTGTTCCTGCTGGACGACCACGAGGTCGTACGACGTGGCCTGGCCGACCTGCTGGACGCGGAACCCGACATCTCGGTGGTCGGGGACGCCGACACCGTCGAACAGGCGCTCGCCCGCGGTCCGGCGGTGCGCCCGCACGTGGCCGTCCTCGATGTGCGCCTGCCGGACGGCGACGGCATCACCGTCTGCCGTGAGCTGCGCAGCCGCATGCCCGAGCTGGCCTGTCTGATGCTGACCTCGTTCGACGACGAGGACGCCCTGCTCGACGCCATCATGGCGGGCGCCTCGGGGTACGTCCTGAAGCAGATCAAGGGCTCCGACCTGGTGTCCGCCGTCCGCACCGTCGCATCCGGCCAGTCGATGCTCGACCCGGCGACGACCGCGCGGCTGATGCACTCGCTGCGCGCGGACCCCGCCGAGCAGCCGGCCCTGTCCCCCGAACTGGCCGGCCTCTCCCCGCGCGAGCGTGACATCCTCACGCTGATCGGGGACGGGCTGACCAACCGGGAGATCGGCAAGAGGCTCTATCTGTCGGAGAAGACGGTCAAGAACCACATCTCGCGGCTGCTGGCCAAGCTGGGCGTGCAGCGCCGCGTCCAGGCGGCCGTCCTCGTCTCCCATCTGAAACCGTCCGAATCGGGCGACCGCACCGCCCGCTGAGCCGTACCGTCCGGCACTTCAGGATGCGGTACGGCACTTCACGTGCGGTACGGCACTTCAGGATGCCGTACCGCCGCTCACCCGCCGGGCCGCACCCTCAGTCACCCTCCGGCCGCACCGGAACACGCCACACCAGCCGGGTCCCGCCGCCCTGCGGCTGTTCCCCCACGCTGAGCGTGCCGCCGAGGGCGACGGCCCGTTCCTCTAGGTTCCGCAGGCCGCTGCGGACAGCACCGGCCGGGACGCCGCAGCCGTCGTCGGCCACCGTGAGCGTCAGCTCACCCCCGTCGAGCCGCAGATGGACGTCCACGGAGCGTGCCCCGGAGTGCCGGGCGGAGTTGCTCAGGGCCTCCCCGAGCACGGCGGTCACATCGTCGGCGACCTCGGCCGGGACGTCGGTGTCCACAAGGCCCTCGATGCGCAGCGCGGGTGTGAAACCCAGCGAGTCGGCCGACGCCGTCACCGTCTCCGACACCCGTGTGCGCAGTCCCGACTCCTGCTGCCCGCGGTCGGCGTGCGCGCGCAGCCCGAAGATGGTGGACCGGATGATCTTGATGGTCTCGTCGAGGTCGTCGACGGTCCGCGACAGCCGTTCGGCGGCCTCCGGGTGGTCGACGAAGCGCTGGGTGCTCTGCAGGGTCATACCGGCCGCGAAGAGCCGCTGGATCGCGAGGTCGTGCAGATCGCGGGCGATCCGGTCGTGGTCCTTCAGCAGCGTGATCTGCTCGGCGTCCCGGCGCCGCTCGGCCAGCTCCAGGGCCAGGGCCGCCTGCCCCGCGAACCCGAGCAGGGGGCCGGCGTCGGTATCCGTGAACGGGGTGCGTCCCGCCGTGCGCCCCAGCACCAGGACGCCGATGGACTTGCCGCTCGCCACCAGCGGTACGCCGACCACGGGTCCCAGTCCGCTCCACAGGGCCGAGTCCGGGTCGATCCGGGGATCGTGCCGGATGTCGGGGCTGACCACCGGTTCGGCGGTGCTCAGCGCGGCCTCCACGAAACCGTCCTGCCGGGACATCACAAGGCCGCGGCGCCTGTCGGCCTCGCGGCCGACCGCGAACATCGGGCGCAGCACGTCCTCCCCGGGCACCCGTTCGGCGATCATGCCGACCTCGGCGGAGGCGATCCGGCGCGCCTGCTCCACGATCAACTCCAGCACGTCCCCGCTCGGGGCACCCGACAGCAGGGCGCTCGTGACCTCGGAGCTGGCCCTCACCCAGCGCTCGCGCAGCCGTGTCTCCTCGTACAGCCGGGCGTTCTCGATGGCGACGCCGGCCGCCACCGCCAGGGCGGAGAGCACGGCCTCGTCCTCGGCGTCGAACTCCTCGGCGCCGCGTTTCTCGGTGAGGTAGAGGTTCCCGAACACCTGGTCGCGGACCCGGATGGGCACGCCGAGGAAGGAGTGCATCGGCGGGTGGTGGGCCGGGAAGCCGTAGGAGGCCGGGTGGTCGGAGATCTCGGACAGGCGCAGCGGCTCCGGATGGCGGATCAGCTCACCAAGGATGCCGTGCCCGCTGGGCAGCGCCCCGATGCTCGCTCGGGCGTCCTCGCTGACGCCGACGGTGAGGAACTGGGAGAGCGTGAGGTCGTCACCGATGACGCCGAGCGCGCCGTACTCGGCGTCCACGAGCACCACGGCGGCCTCGACGATGCTGCGCAGCACCTGCGCCAGATCGAGTTCGCGTCCGACCGACAGCACGGCCTGAAGGAGGCGGCGCACCCGGTCCTGGGTGCCGCGTGCCGCGTCGATGCGGGTCTGCAGTTCGTCCAGCAGCTCGTCAAGCCGCAGCTTGGGCAGATGCTGTTCGGACCGCCCGCGCGCTTCCCCGCTCATCGCTTCCTCCGACCGGATCACGCAGACAGGGTGCGGGCCAACGGCGACTCTCCCGCCCTCACGATACTGACTTTCGGGCCGGACGGCGGGCTCAGGCGTTCATTCGGAGTGAGCTGTTCGGCGGTGTGCGCGGGCATGGCCATGGCCGCCGGCCGTGGGTGGGGGCGCCTGCTGTGGCGGCGGGTGTGCGGTTGGTGCCTACTGACTTCAGGAGGTGACCGGGAGTCGGCGCGCGGGAGGTGTGGTGGCGGACGCGGGCGGGACGGGGCGGGGGCGGCGCAGGGTGCGTGTCGTACGGGGCAGCCGGCCGTACCCGTCCGTGCGCCTCCCTCCGCACGCCCGGACCGCCGACCGGGTGCCCACGGCCGAGCGGGTCGTTCCCTGGCTGCGCGTCGCCGCCGCCTACGCCTGGCGCCTGGTCCTCGTCGGCATCGTCGTCTACGGCGTCTTCACCATCCTCGGCCGCTTCCAGCTCATCGCCGTCGCGTTGTTCCTCGGGTTGGTGATCACCTCGGTGCTGCGTCCCCTCGCCGACCTGCTCGGCCGCTGGCTGCCACGTTCCCTGACCGTCGCGGTCTCCCTCGTGGGGAGCCTGCTGCTCCTGGTCGCCCTGTTCACCCTCGTGGGTGAGGCGGTGGCGGGCGAATGGGGAAAGCTGACCGGGGAGTTCCGCGGCGGCGTCCAGAGGATCGAGCAGTGGCTCGAACGCCCGCCGTTCCGGCTCAGTCACAAGACCCTGTCGCACCTGCTGGACCAGATCGCCTCCTACCTCTCGTCCCACCGGGCGGCGCTGTTCAGCAGCGCTCTCAGCGGACTGACCCGGGTCGTCGAGCTGGTCACCGGGCTCGCCCTCGCGCTGTTCTTCGCCGTCTTCTTCATCCACTCGGGCGAACGCCTGTGGTCCTGGGTGCGCGACCAGCTCCTGCCGCGGGGCGCCCGGCCGGCGTGGGACCGGGCGGGGCACGCGGCCTGGCGGACCTTCGCCGGGTACACGCGGGGCATCATCATCGTGGCCGCGACCAACGCCATCCTCGTCGGCATCGTCCTGCTGGTCCTGCGGGTGCCGCTCGCGCTGCCGCTCACCCTGCTGGAGTTCTTCGCCACCTTCGTACCGCTGGTCGGCTCGCCGGTCGCGCTCGCCGTGGCCACCGTGGTCGCCCTGGCCGGGCGCGGTCCGATCACGGCCGCGGCCGTGGTGCTGCTCATCGTCGTCATCGGTGAGATCGAGGGGCATGTCCTGCACCCCGTCGTGATGAGCTGGGCCGTCCGGCTGCACCCGCTGGTCGTCGCCGTCTCCGTCATCGCGGGGAGCATCGTCGCGGGCGTGGTCGGTGCCGTGGTGGCCGTGCCGTTCGTGTCCGTCGCCTGGGCGGTGCTGCAGGCGCTGCGCCCGGCGCCTCCCTGAGGCGCGCGCCCCTGCCCGCTGTGCCACGCTGACTCGCGGAGGCGGGGGGACACCCGGACGCACGGGAGGCGATGTGGGCCCCGACCAGCGAGAGGTGCCGCGGCACGGGACGGAGCACATACGGCGCAGGACCTTCCTGGAAGCGTGCGCGGGCGTCGGGCTCGTCTCGGCGGCCGCCGCCTGCGACCCGGCCCCTGCCACGCACCGTCCCCACGCGGCCGCCTCGCACCTTCCCGAGGCGGAACGGGATCGCGCCGGCACACCCGATTGGCGTATCCGCTCCCAAGGTCCCGCGACGGCCGTCGTCGGGTACACGGACCGGGTGAGCGTGACCCCGGGCGAGGAGTGCGGTCTGTACGTGTCGACGACCGCACCGTCGTTCCGTGTCTCGGCCTTCCGCGTCGGCTGGTACGGCGGGGCCGAGGCCCGGCTGGTCTGGTCCTCCGGGCGCATACCGGGCCGCGTCCAGCCGGAGCCGCGCTTCGCATCCGACACCCGCACCGTCCGCACCGACTGGAGGCGCACGCTCGCCTTCGGCACGGCGGGCTGGCCCGAGGGCGCGTATCTGCTGCGGCTGGACGCGGAGGGCGGCCACCAGCGGTACGTGCCGCTGATCGTGCGCTCCACGCGGGGCTCGGGCCGTACGGTGCTGATGCACGCCCCGGCGACCTGGCAGGCGTACAACCGGTGGGGTGGCTACAGCCTCTACGAGGGTCCCTCGGGGGCGTACGCCGCCCGGTCCCTCGCCGTCAGCTTCGACCGGCCCTACGGCTCCAGCGGCGCGGAGAAGTTCCTGGTGTACGAGCGGGCGGCGGTGGTGCTGGCCGAGCGGCTCGGCATCCCCCTCGCCTACACCACCGGGATGGACGTGCACCGCGACCCGGGTGTGCTGCGCGGCGCGAGGGCCGTCATCTGCCTCGGTCACGACGAGTACTGGACACCGGAGCAGCGCCGGCATGTCACCCAGGCCCGCGACGCGGGCACCAACGTGGCCTTCCTCGGGGCCAACACCTGCTTCCGCCGGGTCCGGCTGGAGCAGGGCGAGGCTGGGCCCGACCGTACCGTGGTCTGCTACAAGTCGTCCTTCCGTGCCGACCCCTGCTACACCACCCACCCCACGCTGGTGACGACGGACTTCCGTCAGTCCCCGGGGGCCGATCCGGAGTCGTCGATGACGGGCGTGCTGTACGAGGGCTACCCGACGGACGCGCCGTACGTCGTGCGCGCGGCGGACCACTGGCTGTACGAGGGGACGGGCGTGCGCCCCGGCGACGGCTTCGCCCATCTGGTCGGTGTGGAGTACGACCGGGTCACCCCCGGCGCGCCCGTCCCGGAACCCCTGGAGATCACGGCCCACTCGCCGCTGGTGTGCAACGGCCGGCGCAGCACCAGCGACTCGGCGTACTACACGGTCCCGAGCGGGGCGGGGGTCTTCGCGACCGGCACCATGCGCTGGGTGGAGGCCCTGATGGCCGGCACCCCGGACGGGGGACGCGACCACGGCATGGACGCCCGCACCCGTGCCTTCGTCACCCGGACGACGGAGAACCTGCTGCACGCCTTCGCGCTGGGCCCGGCCGCCGGCCATCGACCCGCGCCGCGCCCGAACGTGAAGGACGTCTACAAGGGATCGGCGTGAAAGGAATTCCCGGTCGACCCCGGGACCCCTCAGCCCACCCGGAAGTGGATTCCTCGAATTCGTCCGAAAACAACTCGCGCGGCACCGGGGTCCGGAAACGGCCTCGGCGTCTGCGGACGAAATTCAGCGGCTTTCCGGCAACGGCTCCATTGCGGCGTCGAGTCGGGCCTGCCATTCCGGCGCGCGTGCCGCGCGTCCCGCCGTCATGGGCCGTTCCGTCCATTCCGTCACGGGCCGGATGCCGTGCAGGGCGTTCACCAGCCACACCTCGCGGCCGTCGAGTTCCTCGACGGTCCGCTCGCGGTGCGCGACACGGACGCCGGTCCGGGCGGCGTGTTCCTGGACGAGGGCGACGGTCACCCCGGCGAGAACGGGAAGATGCGGTGAGGGCAGGCACAGGGTGTCCTCCTCCCACCACACCACGCTGGAGTGGGCCGCCTCCAGCACCACCCCGGACGGGGTGATCAGCACGGCCTCGTCGGCGCCGTGCAGCGAGGCCCGGTTGCGGATCCGGGCCAGCCGGTCCCGGTCCGGGCCCTTGCGGCGGGGCGTGGTCCGCGGGTCGGGCTGGCCCACCGCCCACAGCCGCAGGTCCCGGGCCGACGGCGGGGCCTTGCGCAGCCGCAGCCTCAACAGGGGCGGCCGTGCGGTGAGTTCGACCCGCGGAAACCACTCCCCCGTGCGCGGCAGCGCGGTCGTCATGTCCCGCCAGAACTCCAGGAGCCGGCGCAGCGGTGGCCCGTCGCAGTCGCCGCAGGCGCGCAGGAAACGCTCGCGGTGGCGCTCGAAGCCCCGGACGCGTCCGTCCCGTAGCAGCCAGGAGTCGGCGACGAGCAGCCGCCCGTCCGGGTCGGGCCCGGTGGACAGCCCGTCGGCCGGTGTCCAGGTCAGCAGGTCCTCGGCGATGGCCGGTCGGATCATCGGGGTTCCTTTCTGCCGGCCGCGGTCACCACGCTCCCCGGCGGACCAGGTGGCGGCGGAGCCTGCCGGTGGGGGTGCGGGGCAGCGACGGTACGAAGCTGACGCCGTGGGGCACCTGGGAGGCGGTGAGGTTCTCGCGGGCCAGGCAGATGAGGTCGGCCTCCAGGCCGACGGGGATCGGGGTGACGGGGACGACGAAGGCACGCAGTCGGCCCGCGCCCCGGTGGTCGGTGACGGTGGCGACCGCGACCTCCTGCACGTCCGGGTGTGTGCGCAGCAGTGCCTCCACCTCCAGCGGGGAGACGGTGATGCCGCCGACCATCTCCACGTCGTCCGCGCGGCCCAGGTGGGTGAAGGTGCCGTCGGGGTTGCGGCGCGTCCGGTCCCCGGTCGCCAGCCAGCCGCCGACGGGGGTGCGGGCGGTCTCCTCGGGCCGGCCCGGACAGCCGGGCGTCACCGTCGGCCCGCGCACCCACAGCTCGCCCTCCTCTCCGTCGGGCAGCGGGCCTCCGGCGGCGTCGCGCACCTCCACCTCGAAGCCGGGCACGGGACGGCCGACGGTGCCGGGGTGGTTGTGGTCGAAGCTGTTGGCACAGAAGGCGTGTCCGGCCTCCGTGGAGCCGATCTGCTCCAGGACGGGAGCGCCGAGCAGATCGGTGATGCGCCGGCCGAGCCCGGCGGGCAGCCCCTCCCCGGACGACACCGCGGCCCGGACGGAGGCGAAGCACGCCTCGTGCCCGTCCGCGCACTCCGCCGCCAGAGCCGCGTACTGGGAGGGCACCGAGTACAGCAGGGTCACCCGGTGGCGCACGACGAGCTCGTCCACGGCAGAGGGGGTCGGGCGGCGGTCCACCAGGACGGCGGAGGAGCCGGAGCACAGCGGGAGGACGAAGGTGTTGCCGAAGCCGTAGGCGAGGAACATCCTCGACACCGACAGGGTGACGTCGTCGGGGGTGATGCGCAGCAGTCGCCGGCCGATGAGGTCGTGGTACGCCTTCGGGTCGCCGTGGCCGTGCACGACTGGCTTGGGGCGGCCGGTCGTTCCGGAGGTGTACTGGATGTAGAGCGGGGTGTGCGGGTCGGCCTGGTGGGCGGTGGTCGTGGGCGGTGCGGTCCGGGCGAGCGCGACGAGCTGGTCGGGGCCGAGCCGGACGCGGCGCGGGAACCGGTCGTCGAGGCCCGGGCCGGTCATGCACAGCACGGCCTCGGTGTCCTCAGCCATGAACTTCAGTTCGGGCGGGGCGAGTTCGGGGTCGACCAGGACCGCGACGGCGCCGAGGCGCGCGGTGGCGAGGAACGCCGTCACCCAGGCGACGGAGTCGGGCAACGCGAGCAGCACCCGGTCGCCGGGGCCCAGGCCGTGGTCGGCGAGGACGGTGGCCGCGCGGGCCGCGAGGTCGTGCACCTGGCCGTGGGTCCAGGTGCGGTGGCCCTGGTGGAAGGCGGGCCGGTCGGTCCACGCCCGCCGCTCGGCGAGCGCGGCGAGCCGGGCCGCGAGATTGCCGGGGGCCTGGGCGTCGGCGGGCACGAGCGTGGCCTGGGGTGTGGTCATCGGGCCGGCTCCTCCTCGGCGGCCGGGGCGGCGGTGTGCTCCCGGTAGGCGCGCATCAGGGCGGCGGTCTTCAGCAGCATCTCGTCGTACTCGGCGGCCGGACCGGAATCGAGGACGATGGCACCGCCGGCGCCGAGGTGCAGCAGGCCGTCGGTGATGACGGCGGTGCGGATGACGGTGCTCAGGTCGGCGCCGCCACCGCAGCCGAAGTAGCCGAGGGCGCCGGAGTACACGCCGCGGGCCTCGTTCTCCAGGCCGTCGATGATCTCCATGGTGCGCAGTTTGGGGGCGCCGGTCACCGAGCCGCCGGGGAAGCAGGCGCGGACGCAGTCCACGGCGTCCACCCCCTCGCGCAGCCGCCCCTCGACGGTGGAGACCAGCTGGTGCACGGTGGCGTACGTCTCGGTGGCCATGAGCCGGGTGACCCGTACGGATCCGGTCTCGCAGACCCGGCCGAGGTCGTTGCGGAGCAGGTCGACGATCATGAGGTTCTCGGCGCGGGTCTTGTCGTCCACGGCCAGCGAGTGCCGCAGCCGTGCGTCCTGCGCCGGGTTCTCCCCGCGGGGGGCGGTGCCCTTGATCGGCCTGCCCTCGGCGACCCCGTCCGGACCGATCCGCAGGAACCGCTCGGGTGAGGAACCGGCCACCTGCAGGTCGCCGAACCGCAGGAACGCCGCGTAGGGGGCGGGGTTGACGCGGCGCAGCGCCCGGTAGAAGGCGTACGGGTCGCGCGGTGCCGGTAACCGCACGGCGTCGGTCAGGCAGACCTCGTAGCTGGTGCCCGCCCGGAGCGCGTCCTTGCAGGCCTCGATGTCCGCGAGGTAGGTGGCACGGTCCCGGACGAGCCACGGCTCGGCAGCGGTGGGCTCGGGCCCCGGCTCGTCGCCCGGCGGCTCGGTCGCCGTGTCCCGTCCCGTGACGAAGGTGAGCTGGGCCGTGGCGGCGTCCAGCCAGTCGTTCGCCTCCTGCGTGGCCTGCGGGGTGTCCTCGGCGAGGCAGACCGCGTAGGTGGCGCCCTCCTCGTGGTCCACGGCGATGAGGCGGTCCGCGAACAGCCAGCAGGCGTCGGGGGTTCGGGCCCGGTGGCGGTTGGGAGAGCCGCAGTCGGCCTTCGTCTCGTAGCCGAAGTAGCCGACATAGCCGCCGGTGAAGTCGAAGGGCAGTCCGGTGGCGTCGACGCGGCGGGTCGCGAGCTGCCGCTTGAGGTGGTCGAAGATGCTCGCACGCACCTTGCGCGGGGGCCGGCCGGGCCGTTCGACCTCGCACACACCGGCCTCGACGTCGTAGCGCACGAACTCGGCCAGGGGGCCGGTGCCGTCACCGAAGAACGAGAAGCGGGCGAGACCCGGCTCGACGCGTGCGCTGTCCAGCCAGAACGCACGCGGGGCGTCCTTGCACATCCGGGCGAAGGCGGCCTCGGCGTCGACGGCGCCGGGCAGGCGGCGGTAGTGCAGCCGGTGGGCGGGGGGCGTGGCACGGCGGGGGCGGGCGACGGACGGGGAACGAGGAATGGTGGTGTTCTTCGTACGGGGTCTGCGGGCACGCTCGGCGGTCAGGTTGCGGAAGTTGACGAGCAGGCGGTGGCCGTAGTCGGTGAGCACGGACTCCGGGTGGAACTGCACGCCCCACAGCGGCCGGGTGCGGTGCCTCAGGCCCATCACCACGCCGTCCTCCGCCCAGGCGGTGGCCTCCAGTGTCTCCGGCAGCGGCTCCGTGACGGCCAGCGAGTGGTAGCGCACGGCCGTGAAGTTCTGCGGCAGCCCGTGGAACAGGTCCCGGCCGTCGTGCCGGACGGTGGACAGGTGCCCGTGCCGGGGCTGCGGCGCCCGCGCTATGCGGCCCCGCTCCCCCGCCGCTATGCCCTGGTGGCCGAGGCAGACGCCGAGCACGGGGATGCGGGCCTCGGCGATGATCCGGGCGGCGATGCCGAAGTCGCGGGGTTCGGCGGGGTGTCCGGGGCCCGGCGAGACCACCACGTTGTCGAACTCCGCGAGGTCCGGCACGGCGTCGGCGGGTGTGTCGTTGAGGAGCACCGTCGGCTGCTCGCCATTGACCTCGGTGATCAACTGGAACAGGTTGTAGGTGTACGAGTCGTGATTGTCGATGAGCAGGGTCTTCACCCGCTCACCTCCCTTGCGTCGTTCCCGGGCCTCGAGCAGTCCGCCGTTCGTGCCGTCCACGGAGCACCTGGAGCGGCGGATACGGCCTTTTCTTGAAAAACGCTGAGTGGAAATCGGCCGCGCGGCCCGCCACCACCTGATGTGCGACGGTGACGGGATTCCTGGTCACACCATCGAATACGGAGGGACGGCGGTTCACGTTCAAACGTTCAATCGCGGTCTTTTCGAGTGTCCGGAAGGCGACGGGACCCCGCCGGGTCGCAGAACCCGGCGGGGTCCTCGTGCACCAGCATGTGGGCCCCTTCGATGCCCTTGGATCAGCAGATCCTGGGCAGCTGCTCCCCGAGCGGCATGTCCACCACCCGGGTACCCCCCAGCCCGGTACGCGCCACCACCATGCCCGGATGATCCCGGACCACCTCGCCGATGATCGCGGCCTCGGCACCGCGCGGGTGGGCCCGCATCGCGTCCACCACGGCGTCGGCGTGCTGGCGGGGCACGAACGCCACCAGCTTGCCCTCGTTCGCCACGTACATCGGGTCCAGGCCCAGCACGGCGCACGCGTTGGCGACGGCGGGCGGGACGGGGACCTTGCGCTCCTCGATGACGACCCCGGCGCCCGCCGCGGCGGCGATCTCGTTCAGGGCGGCGGCCAGCCCGCCCCGGGTGGGGTCCCGCAGCATGTGCAGGTCCCGGGTGACGGCGAGCATGGCGTCGACCAGTCCGCCCAGCGGCGCGCAGTCGCTCACGATCTCCACGCCGAACTCCAGCCCCTCCCGCACGCTCATGATCGCCACACCGTGCACGCCGATCGCACCGCTGACGATCACGACGTCCCCGGGCACGACCCGCTGCGGCCGCAGGTCGACACCCGCCGGGATGAGCCCGATCCCGGCCGTGTTGATGTAGATGCCGTCGCCGTGGCCGGCTTCCACCACCTTGGTGTCGCCCGTCACCACCTCGACCCCGGCCGCCCGCGCGGCCGCGCCCAGTGCGTCGGCGACCCGGCTGACCGTGTCCAGTTCGACACCCTCCTCCAGGATGAACCCGCAGGAGAGGTAGGCCGCCCGCGCCCCGCTGACGGCGAGGTCGTTGACGGTGCCGTTGACGGCGAGGTCGCCGATGCTGCCGCCGGGGAAGAACAGCGGCCGCACCACGAAGGAGTCGGTGGAGAAGGCCAGGCGCAGACCGCCCAGCGACAGCGCGGCGGCGTCGCCGAGCCGGTGCAGCACCTCGCCCCCGAACGCGGGCGCGAACACGCCCTGGACCAGTTCGGCGGACAGCGCCCCGCCCCCGCCGTGGCCCATCACGATCCGGGACTGGTCGCGCAGCGGAGCCGGACAGGTCCAGGCCGCCGGGTCCGGCAGCGGCGCGGTCAGGTCGATGGCGTCAGACAACGGAGGTCGCCTCCCGTGCCGCAGGGGTGGTGTCCAGGCGCCGGTAGAGGTAGTACGCGGCGCAGGCGCCCTCGCTGGAGACCATCGTGGCGCCGAGCGGGGTGCGCGGGGTGCACACGGTGCCGAACGCCTCGCACTGGTGCGGCTTGAGCAGGCCCTGCAGGACCTCGCCGCTGCGGCAGGCGGCCGGCTCCTCGGTCCGGATGCCCTCGACCGAGAAGCGGTACTCGGCGTCGTAGTCGCGGTACTTGGCGGACAACCGCCACCCGCTGTCCGGGATGACGCCGATGCCGCGCCACGAGCGGTCGGTGACCTCGAAGACGTCCTCCAGCATGGCCTTGGCGGCCGGGTTCCCCTCGGGTCGCACCGCGCGCGCGTAGGCGTTGTCGACGGTGTGCTCACCGCGCTCCAGCTGGGCCACGGTCCGGCGCACGCCCTCCAGGATGTCGAGCGGTTCGAACCCGGTCACCACGATCGGGACCCGGTGGCGCTCCGCCAGCTCCGGGTACTCGTCGATCCCCATCACGCTGCACACGTGCCCCGCGGCCAGGAAGCCCTGCACCCGGCACTGCGGGGACCGCATGATCGCCTCGATGGCGGGCGGGACGCGCACGTGGGAGACCAGCATGCTGAAGTTCGGGATGCCGAGCCTGCGCGCCTGGTACACCGTCATGGCGTTGGGCGGCGCGGTGGTCTCGAAGCCGATGCCGAAGAACACCACCTGCCGGCCGGGGTTCTGCTGGGCGATCCTCAGGGCGTCCAGCGGGGAGTAGACGACCCGGACGTCGCCGCCCTCACCGCGCACCTGGAACAGGTCCCGTCCGGTCCCGGGCACGCGGAGCATGTCGCCGAAGGAGCAGAAGATCACCTCGGGTCGGGAGGCGATCTCCAGCGCCTTGTCGATGACCTCCAGAGGGGTCACGCAGACCGGGCAGCCCGGCCCGTGGATCAGTTCGACCTGGTCGGGCAGCAGTTGGTCGATGCCGTGGCGGATGATGCTGTGCGTCTGTCCGCCGCAGACCTCCATCAGTGCCCAGGGCCGGGTCACCGTGGCGTGGATCTCGTCGAGGAGCCGGCGTGCCAGATCCGGATCCTGGAACTCGTCGATGTACTTCACTTCCGCGCCTCCTCGCGCGCGGGCGGCAGCACCCCACCCGCCTCCGCGGCCATTTCCCAGGGGTCGCCGAACTCCTCCTGCAGCATGCCGAGTTCGGCGAACAGCTCGAGCGTCTGTCGTGCCGACTCCTCGTCCAGGCGCTGCAGGGCGAAGCCGACGTGGACGATGGCGTACTCGCCGACCTGGAGGTCGGGCAGGTAC
This sequence comes from Streptomyces sp. NPDC001848, assembly GCF_042891915.1. Classification (NCBI taxonomy): domain Bacteria; kingdom Bacillati; phylum Actinomycetota; class Actinomycetes; order Kitasatosporales; family Streptomycetaceae; genus Streptomyces; species Streptomyces sp. NPDC001848. The sequence continues at coordinate 27,923 of NZ_JBIATP010000003.1, forward strand.
TCCAGGCACACCTCCTTGACCACACCGCCGAAGTCGACGGTGGCCATTCGGGTGCCGTCGCGTTCCTCGATGTCCAGCACTCTGCCGGGTACCGCCAGGCACATGGGCCTCTCCTCGCTGTGGGGGGTGCGTCGCCCGGCGCTGCCGGGACGGTCGGTCAGTCGGGGGCCGCCCCGGCGCGTGCGGCGACGAGGAGCTGGCCGAGGGCCAGTCCGCCGTCGCCCGGCGGGACCAGGTGGTGGCGCAGCACCGTGAAGCCGTCCGCGCCCAGGGCCCGCGCGCAGGCCGAGGAGAGCGGGGAGTTGAGGAACACGCCACCGGTCAGGGCGACCGTGTCCACTCCGTGCCGCTCCCGGGCCCGCGCGCAGACCTGGCGGACCAGACCGGCGACGGCCCGGTGGAACCGCGCCGCGATCAGGGCGGCTCCCGCGCCCGCGTGCAGGTCGTCGACGATCGCGGCGAGGACCGGGGCGGGATCGGCCCGCACGGGGCCGCCGTCCGTCTCCGGATCCCGCACGGCGAACCCGTAGGCGGAGGTGTCCCCCGCGGGTGCCCGCAGCGCGGCGGCCTCCAGCGCGACGGCGGCCTGGGCTTCGTATCCCGCCCGGTGGCAGACGCCGGCGAGGGACGACACCGCGTCGAACAGCCGGCCCATGCTGGAGGTGGGCACGCAGTTCAGGTCGCGCTCCAACTGTCGTGCCAGCACGCGGCGTTCGTCGGGCGGGCAGGCGGCCACGCAGGGCAGCGCCTGCGACCAGTCGAGGCCGGCGGCGCGCAGATGCGCGAGCGCCATGCGATACGGCCGGTGCACCGCGGCGTCGCCGCCGGGCAGCGGCACATAGGCGAGGTGCCCGAGGCGGGTGAAACCGTCGTAGTCGGCGAGCAGGAACTCCCCGCCCCATACGGCCCCGTCGTCGCCGTAGCCGGTGCCGTCGAAGGCCACGCCGAGCACCGGCCTGCTGCCGTCGAGTCCGTGTTCGGCCATGGCGGCGGCGACGTGGGCGTGGTGGTGCTGGACGCGGACGACGGGGCGGCCCGCCGCGTTGCGGGCGGCCCACCGGGCGGAGCGGTAGAGGGGGTGCCGGTCGGCGGCCAGCAGCCGGGGCCGCACGGGGGTGATCGACTCCAGTTGGGCGACGGCGCGTTCGAAGGCGTGCTGGGTGGCGAGGTCGTCCATGTCGCCGATGTGCGCGGACAGCCAGGCCCGGCGGCCCTCGCCGAGACAGCACACGTTCTTCAGGTCGCCGCCGACGGCCAGGGCCGGGCGCACGGGCACCGGGAGAGTCAGCGGCAGGGGGGCGTAGCCGCGGGCGCGGCGCACGATCAGCGGTCTGCCGTCGCACACGCGCACCACGGAGTCGTCGCACGGCACATGGATGGGCCGGTCGTGGGTCAGCCAGGCATCGGCCAGGTGCGCCAGCCGTTCGAGCGCCTCCTCGTCGTCGGTGACGATCGGCTCGCCGGAGACGTTGCCGCTGGTCATGACGAGCAGGCGCGGCCCGTCGGCGTCACCGGGCAGGCCGAGCAGCAGCTGGTGCACGGGGGTGTAGGGCAGCATGACGCCGAGGTCGGGGCTGCCGGGTGCGACGGCGTCGGCGGGCCGGGGCGCTCCGCGCGCGGACGTCAGGCGGCGCAGCAGCACGATGGGGCGGACGGTGCCGGTGAGCAGGCTCCGCTCCTCATCGGTGAGCCGCACCAGGTGCGCGATGTCGTCCGTGTTCCGGGCCATCAGGGCGAACGGTTTGTCCCCGCGGGCCTTGCGGCGGCGCAGCCGGGCGACGGCGGCGGGGTCGGTGGCGTCGCAGGCCAGGTGGTAGCCGCCCAGGCCCTTGACGGCGAGGATCGCGCCGGACGCCAGCAGCCGGCGCGCCCCGGCGACCGGGTCCACGTCCGTGACCGGCCGCGGCGGGCCCTCGCCGTCCCGGGGGCGGACGAGCAGCCGCAGGCGGGGCCCGCAGGCGGGACAGGCCACCGGCTGCGCGTGGAAGCGGCGGTCGGCGGGATCGGCGTACTCGCGGGCGCAGTCGGGGCACATCGGGAAGCCGGCCATGGTGGTCGCCGCCCGGTCGTAGGGCAGGCCGGTGACGATCGTGAACCGGGGGCCGCAGTGCGTGCAGGTGATGAAGGGGTGACGGTGGCGCCGGTCCGCCGGGTCCGCGAGTTCACGCAGGCAGGCGGCGCAGGTGGCGGTGTCGGGCGGGATCAGGGTGCCCGCGGGACCGTCCGTGCGGGAGGCAAGGATGGTGAACGCGGTGTCGCCGGTGGCGGGCACGTCCTGGTGGTCGACGCGCTCCACCCTGGCCAGCGGTGGCGCGTCCTCCGCGATGCGGTCGCAGAACCGGCCGACGGCCGCGGGCACCCCCTCGACCTCCACGACGACCCCCTCCGGGGTGTTCGTCACATACCCCGACAGGCCGAGGGAGCCGGCGAGGCCGTGGACGTACGGCCGGAAGCCGACGCCCTGCACCACACCCCGGACGGTGACCCTGCGGCGCAGCGGCGCCTGGACGGCGACGGCCGTCGGGGGCGGAGCGCTCACGAGCGGGACTGCGCCAGGGCGCCGGCGCGGTCCGCGTGGTCATGGGTGTGACCGTGGGCCGGCCGGGCCATGACGGGTGTGTGCAGGGGGGCGCCGTCCGCGGCGGCCAGCGCCCGGTCGAGCAGGGCGCCGAGCCCGAGGTCCCGGCGGGCTGAGGTGAGCAGCACCTCCACCCCGGGGTTGACCTGCTCGACGTTGGCGCGGAACGCCGCCAGGTCGAAGGCGACGGCCTCGGCGATGTCGGTCTTGGTGACCACCACCAGGTGGGCGAGGCCGAAGGCGGTGGGGTACTTCAGCGGCTTGTCCTCGCCCTCGGTCACGGAGGCGAGGACGACGCGCAGCGTCTCCCCCAGGTCGTAGGAGGCCGGGCAGACGAGATTGCCGACGTTCTCCACGAACAGCAGCCGAGTCTCCTCGGGCAGCCATCCCTGGAGGTGGCGGGCGAGCATGTCGGCCTCGAGGTGACACAGCCCGTCGGTGAGGACCTGCTGGACCGGGACGCCCGAACGCGCCAGGCGCGTCGCGTCGTTCTCGGTGGCGAGGTCGGCGGTGAGTGCCGCGACCGGCACGGACCGCTCCCGGGCCAGCACGAGTTCGCGTTCCAGGAGGGCGGTCTTCCCGCTGCCCGGGCTGGAGAGCAGGTTGACGACGGTGGTGCCGCGGGCCGCGAGCTCCGCGCGCAGGGTGTGTGCGGCCTGGTCGTTCTTGGCGAGTACGGCCTGCTGCAGGTCGACCACTCGGCACATGGTTCAGCGCTCCTCGGGGACGGTTTCGCGGGTGGGTGCGTGCGTCCGGGCGTCCTCCCAGTGCACGCTGACGATCTGCAGTTCGCGGCCCGACAGCAGCTCGATGGCGGCGCCGTCGCAGCGGGGGCAGCTCAGCAGGGGCGGCATGCCGACGGCCCATTCGTGCGCGCACGGCGCGCAGCGGGCCCGCCCCGGCACCTCGTCGGTGACGAGTTCGGCGCCCTCCAGCAGGGTTCCGGCGCAGGCCAGTTCGAAGCAGAAGGACAGGGCGTCGGGTACGACACCGGCGAGTTCGCCCACCTGGAGCCGTACCGAACGCACCGCCGTGACGTCACCGGCCCGCTCGGCCGCGTCTTCCACCTGGCCGATCACCGCCAGCGCGATGGACATCTCGTGCATGGGTCTCCGTCCCGGCGAGGGCCGGTTCCCGCCCCGTGGGACGGGGACCGCGTGTGCGGCCCGCCGGATCCATTAGAGGTGAGGCACCCCGGGCCCGTGGACCGGCACGCCGTCGCCGCCCGGCGGGGTACGCCGTTCGCCGGACAACATCTCCTCGATCAGCCGGACGGCCTCGGGGACCGCGGCGGACACGGCCGGACTGAGGCCGACGCGCTCCTCCACCGAGGCCGGTTCGCAGCCGACCACGAGCGTGCGGCGCGGCGGCTCCGCTCCGGTTCCGGCACACAGGGTGCTCAGCAGGGCCAGTACGGCGTCGGGCGTCATCCGGTGGCCGTCGATCGCGGCCCCTTCCAGACCGTCCGCGCCCGTGTCGTCGTGCTCGATGACGTACAGGGTGCCGGGGGCCTCGCCGCGTGCGGTGGCGTCCACCAGGATCAGGGTGTCGTAGCCGTCGAGGAGTTGGTAGGCGAGGTGCACTCCGCGCACCCCGATGTCCAGGACCTCGACGTGCGCGGGCAGTGCGCACCGGGTGAGCGCGCGGGCGGTCTCCACGCCGAAGCCGTCGTCCCCGAGGAAGACGTTCCCGATGCCGGCGACGAGGACGGTGCCGCTCATCCGTGGTCCTCCAGCGGGGTGACCTCGTCGAGGCGGAAGTAGTGGAAGGTTCCCCGCTCGCGGCGGACGTCGGCGCCCGGGTCGTCGTCCACGGTCACCGCCAGGTGGACCGAGCCGTCCACGTCGTGCCGCACGGCCTCGACGGTCGCGGGGCGGCCCCGCAGGAACACGTCCTGGGCGTCGGTGCGCCGCAGCCCCGGGTTGAGGCGCACCCGGCTGCCGGGGCCCACCGGCCGCCCGTCCACCACCACCCGCTCGCCCGCCGGTTCGCCGCCGGGCTCGCCCGCCGAGTCCCACCACGGCGGGTCCGGGTGGGACACGTCCTGCGTGTCGATCCTCGGGTGGTCCTCCAGGACGACCGGTGCGGACAGCATCACGTCCGCGCGGCCCGGTTCGGCGGCGAGGACGGGCCAGGTGTGCAGATTGCGGCAGGACGCGACCGCGGCCCGGGCCCACTCGGGGGGATCGCTCATCGACAGGAAGGATCCCTCGCTCAGGCCCATCAGCAGGTGGGCGGAGACCAGGGAGTGCGGCAGTGCGGCGTCCCGGTCGGCGCTCTCACCGGCCTCGGGCGCCCAGGCGCTGGTGTTCTCCACCACGGCGGTGAGCCGCAGGACCGGGCAGGGCCCCGCCATCCGGTGTGCCGACAGCCGCAGCAGGCCACGGATCTCCTCACCCCGGCGGACCGTACGGCCGGCGACCCGGCCGGCGTCGTCGAGGATCTGCTCGCACTCCTCCCCCGCGGGGCGACCGAAGGCGACCATGATCCCGTCGCCGTGGGTGAGCTCGTCCACCGTGGCGACCGCCTCGACGCGCTCCTCGGTGCCCTCGGCGCAGGGCACCAGCAGGCGCTCCCCCACCCGAAGTTCGGACACCGTCTCGAACTCGCCGTCGCGGCACGCCCGTTGCACCGTGCGCCGCCGGGCGCGCAGGAAGCGCAGCTCCACCGCGAGGGTGGCGCCGGGCCCGGGCTCCATCAGGCATTCGGTGTGCTGGAAGTCGTGCTCCTCGCTGCCCGCGCCCCAGGCGGGCGGTACAAGTGCGCCGCACTGTCTGCGCAGCAGGGCGCCGGAGGCGGAGGTGCGGTAGGGGTGGAGCGGGCTGCCCTCGAAGAGGACGGCGTCCGCCACCTTCCGGGCGCGGGCGAAGCGGGCCGCGGTCTGCGCGGCGAACGCGGTCACACTCATGGCGGTCCTTCCGGTGGTACCGGCTTGCGGGGGTGTGCTCCTCGGCCGGGGCCTCGGCCCGGACCGTCCGGTTCCGCCGCCGTCCGCGGGCCGGTGGCCGGGGGCCAGGGCTCAGACGCCCCAGGTGCGTCAGGCGCGCCCCAGGTGCGGTGGCGTGCACGACGGCTTCTCCTTGCGGACGAAGGCGCGTCTCAGGGCGTGGTAAGGGGCGTCCGGGTCGTGGAAGACGCGGTGCATCGCGGCCAGCTCCCGTTCCCGGAAGGCGGACAGGGGCTCGGTGCTCTGCCGGTGCTCCAGTGCCTCCTTCTTCGCCGCGATCCTTGTCCGGGTCCCCGGCAGCGACGCCAGCCGCGCCGCCAGCCGGCCGGCCTCCGCGGCGAAGTCCTGCGGCGCGCACTCGATCACCCGGTCGACGAGCCCGAGGCCGCGGGCGCTCGCGGCGCTCATCGGGAGCGCCTCGCGCACGATCCGGTCGGCCGCGGCGGCACCCACCCGGCGGGGCAGTGTGTACGTCCAGTACTCCGAGCCGGTCAGGCCCATCAGCCGGTAGTGCGGGTTCAGTACACAGCCGGAGCGGCACCACACCTCGTCGGCCGCCAGCGCGAGCATCACGCCGCCCGCGGCCGCGTTGCCCGCGAGCGCGGCGACCACCAGACGGTCCGTGGTCGTCAGGACCGCCTCGACCAGGTCGTCGATGGCGTTGATGTTCGCCCAGGACTCGGCCGCGGGGTCGGCGGCGGCCTCGATGACTCCGAGGTGGATCCCGTTGGAGAAGAAGTCCCGCTGCCCGCCGAGCAGCAGGACCGAGGTGGGGCGCGCGCAGGCCTCCCGGTAGGCGTCGAGCAGGCGGCGGCACTGACTGGTGCTCATCGCGCCGCCGGGGAAGGAGAACGAGAGGAAGCCGACGCCGCCCTCCTCCCGGTAGCGGATGTCCGTCCAGGTGGGCCACCGCGCACCGGGCGGCACGGGCAGCTCGGGCAGCGGGGGCAGCCGGTCGCCGAGGGCCTGTACGGCGGGCAGCTTGACCGGGCGCGGCTGCCCGGGGCGGCGGCGCCCTCGCAACTCGGGGATCCACACGGCGCCGTCGCGTGTCGCCCGGCAGATCGCTCCGGCCCGGGTGGCGAGCAGCTGACCAGGGGTGCCGCGCAGGCCGTTCTCGGGGTGACCGCCGTGCAGGTACCACTCGTCGCCGAGCAGTACGTCCAGCACGCCGGGTTGCGAGTCGGCGGCGCGCAGCTTGCGCAGGACGGTGTCGGTCGTGTCGGTGTCCCAGTCGATGCGCCGCACCCTCTGGTCGAGATACGGACGGGTCCGCGCGGTGTCCTGGCGCACGGGCGTGTGGGTCCCGGAGGCGAACCGCTCGACGGCGAGGAGGACGGCGGCGAGGGCGGCGTCGGCGATCTCGCCCCGGTACAGGTCGCTCTTGGACAGCGGCGGGAGCGGGCAGGCGACGGACGCCCACACGTCACCGGCGTCCATCTCCTCCTCGGCCTGAAGGACCGTCACCCCCCAGCGCTCGGCACCCTCCTGGACGGCCCAGTCGAGGGAGGACGGGCCCCGGTCGCCGACGGGACCCGGGTGGACGACGAAGCACGGGTACGCCGCCCACACCTCGCGGGGGATCGCCGTCCTCAGCATCGGCGCCAGGACGAGTTGGGGGGCGTGCCGCCGTACGGCCTCGGTCAGCGAACCGTCGGGCAGGGCGAGTTCCACCGCGACGGTGTGGCCGCGGTCGCGCAGTTCGGCATGGACGCGCTGGGTGAGGCTGTTGAACGCGCTGGCCACGAGCAGAATGTGCACGGCGTACTCCCGGCGGACGACGGTGCGGACAGATGTGCCCGGCCGTCTGCGATCGTCGGCCACACCTGTGGGGCGCCTCCGCAGACAGGCGGCAGGTTCACCCGAAAGGCGGGTATCGGGGCCGCCACTCGGCGGCGGGCGCGTCGGTCGGATCGTCCCGGAACCGCCACCGTGTGTGACGCCTCTCGCGTCCCGGGGCGCGGCAGTGTAGACATGGCACATGGTCCGGCTTCCGGCTCGACCGGGTACCCGTTCGCCCCGTCGTCCGAGCGGTGTGCGCGCATCGGCGCACGACCGCGCTGCAGGGGCGTCCGAGCAGGCTCCGGGGCGAGGGGCGCGCCGTTCGCTCGCCCGCCGCGAGCGGGAGGCGGGCCGGTCCCGGTCGGGACCTGGCGCGGGGCTGCGCGCGGCGCTGAGCGGGCGCAGCGTCGCCGGGCAGGTCTTCGTCCTGCAGGTCGTCATCGTGCTGCTGCTGGTCCTCGCGGCCGTGGTGGCGCTGCTGCTGCAGGTGCGGCGCGACAGCACGCAGGAGGCCCGCAACCGTTCGCTCGCCGTGGCCGAGGCGTTCGCCAACGCGCCGGGCACGGTCCAGGCGCTGGGCGCCCCCGACCCCACGGCCGTGCTGCAGCCGCGGGCCGAGGCCGCCCGCAAGGCGGCGAACGTCGACTTCGTCGTCGTCATGAACACCGACGGCATCCGCTACACGCACCCGAGACCGGACCGTATCGGCAAGAAGTTCGTGGGGAACATCGGGCCCGCGCTGGCCGGGGGCACCGAGATCGAGGAGATCAACGGGACCATCGGGCGGCTGGTGCAGGCGGTGGTGCCCGTCAAGGCGCCCGACGGCAAGGTCGTGGGACTGGTGGCGGCCGGTGTCACGACGGAACACGTGGGCGGCGCGGTGAACCGGCAGATGCCGCTCGTCCTGGCCGCCGCGGCAGTCGGCCTCGCCCTGGCCACGGCGGGCACCGCACTTGTCAGCAGGCGGCTGCTGCGCCAGACCCACGGCCTGGGGCCGCGGGAGATGACGCGGATGTACGAGCACCACGACGCGGTGCTGCACTCGGTGCGGGAAGGGGTGCTGATCCTCGGCGAGGACGGCGACCTGCTGCTCGCCAACGACGAGGCGCACCGCCTGCTCGGTCTGCCCCAGGACGCCGAGCGGCGGCATGTGTCCGAGCTCGGCCTTCCTCCCGAGACCGCCGCCCTCCTGGCGTCCGGACGGGTCGCGACCGACGAGGTGCACCTGGTCGGAGACCGGCTGCTGGCCGTCAACCAGCGGCCCACCGACGTGGACGGCGGCCCGCCGGGCAGTGTGGCCACGCTCCGCGACACGACCGAGCTGCGTGCCCTGTCCGGCCGGGCCGAGGTGGCGCGGGAACGCCTCAGCCTGCTCTACGACGCGGGTCTGGGCATCGGCACGAGCCTGGACGTGACGCGTACCGCCGAGGAGCTGACCGAGCTGGCCGTGCCCCGGTTCGCGGACTTCGCCAGTGTGGACCTGTTCGACGCGGTGCTGGACGGCGAGGAACCGGCGGCGGGGAGCGAGCTGCGCCGTGCGGCGTTCAGCGGCATCCGCAAGGACGCTCCCCTTTATACGCCGGGCGAGCGGATCCGGTGGGTGGAGTCCTCCCCGCAGGCCGAAAGCCTGCGGGGCGGCCGGGCCGTCCTCGAACCGCGTCTGGGCGAGGCACCGGGCCGGTCGGCGCAGGACGCCGAGCGGACCGCCAAGGTGGTGGAGTACGGGATCCACTCGCTGATCACGGTGCCGGTGCGGGCGGGGTCGCTGGTCCTGGGCCTGGTCAACTTCTGGCGGTGCGAGAAGCCGGAGCCCTTCGACGCGGAGGACCTGGCGCTCGCCGAGGAACTGGTCGCCCGCGCCGCGGTCTCCATCGACAACGCGCGCCGTTTCACCCGCGAGCACAGCATGGCGGTGACGCTGCAGCGCAGTCTGCTGCCGCGGACGCTGCCCGAGCAGGGCGCCCTGGACATCGCCTACCGCTACCTCCCGGCGCAGGCGGGAGTGGGCGGTGACTGGTTCGACGTACTGCCGTTGTCCGGTGCCCGGGTGGCGCTGGTGGTGGGCGACGTCGTGGGCCACGGGCTGCACGCCGCGGCCACGATGGGGCGGCTGCGCACAGCGGTCCACAACTTCTCCGCGCTCGACCCGCCGCCGGACGAACTCCTCGGCCTCCTCGACGAAATGGTCGGCCGCATCGACCAGGACGAGGCGGCCGAGCCCGGCAGCGCCCCCGTCACGGGCGCGACCTGTCTGTACGCGATCTACGACCCGGCCTCCCGGCACTGCACCGTCGCGCGGGCCGGTCATCCGCCGCCGGCCGTGGTCCGGCCCGACGGCAGCGTGGAGTTCCCCGACGTGCCGGCCGGCCCGCCGCTCGGCCTCGGGGGGCTGCCGTTCGAGACGGCCGACCTGGAGCTGGCGGAGGGCAGCCGGCTGGTGCTGTACACCGACGGGCTGGTCGAGGACCGGGGCCGGGACATCGACGACGGTCTGGAACTGCTGCGCACCGCGCTGGCCGGAGCCGGGCCGTCCCCGGAGGACACCTGCCGGGCCGTGCTGGAGTCGGAGTTGCCGGAGCGGCCGAGCGACGACATCGCACTGATCGTCGCGCGCACCCGGGCGCTCGCCGCCGACCGGGTGGCCGAGTGGCCGGTGCCGATGGACCCGGCGGCCGTCGGCGAGGTGCGGGCGTCGGTGACCCGGCAGCTGGCACGGTGGGACCTTCAGGATCTGACGTTCACCACGGAGCTGATCCTCAGCGAGCTGGTCACCAACGCGCTCCGGTACGGCAGCGCGCCCGTGCGGGTCCGCATGCTGTACGACCGCAGCCTGATCTGCGAGGTGTTCGACGGCAGCACCACCTCGCCGCATCTGCGGTACGCGGCCATGACCGACGAGGGCGGGCGCGGCCTGTTCCTCGTGGCCCAGCTCGCCGAACGCTGGGGCACCCGCTACACGCCCAGGGGGAAGGTCATCTGGGCGGAGCAGCCGCTGCCCTGAAAAGCCCGCCCGTTCAACTTCCGCTCTTTACCAGGAACTTGCCCACCGCATGGGTGACCCCGCGGCGCATTGTCTGATAGGAAACCTTCCTAACAACGCACGGCCCAAGATTCCACCCCCCACCTTCACTTGGAGTCCCTGTGGTGCATCACAACCACGACGCAGCAGACCCCGCCGACACCTCGCGCCGCGCCGTCCTCGCGCTCCTGGGCGCCTCGCTGGCGGCCGTCCCGCTCCTCGGAGCCACGCGTGCCGCCGCGGCCCCCGAGGCGGCACGGGCGATCGGGCTCGACGACCCCGCGAAGAAGGAGATCGCCATGGAACTGGTCTCCAGTGCGGAGAACTCCTCCCTCGACTGGAAGGCCCAGTACAAGTACATCGAGGACATCGGCGACGGCCGCGGCTACACCGCCGGCATCATCGGATTCTGTTCCGGCACCGGCGACATGCTGGAACTCGTCCAGCTCTACACCGACCGCAAGCCCGGCAACGTCCTCGCCAAGTACCTGCCGGCGCTGCGACGGGTCAACGGCAGCGACTCCCACGACGGTCTGGACCCGAACTTCCCCAAGGACTGGCGCAAGGCGGCGCAGGACCCGGTGTTCCAGCAGGCGCAGAACGACGAACGCGACCGGGTGTACTTCAACCCGGCCGTCCAGCAGGGCAAGGCCGACGGGCTCGGCGTGCTCGGGCAGTTCACGTACTACGACGCCATCGTGATGCACGGCGACGGCGACGATCCCACGAGCTTCCGCAACATCCGCAAGCGGGCCCTGCGCACGGCGAAGCCGCCGGCGCAGGGCGGCGGCGAGGTGGCCTACCTGAACGCCTTCCTGGACGCGCGCGTGTGGGCCATGAAGCAGGAGGAGGCCCACAGTGACACCAGCAGGGTCGACACCGAACAGCGGGTGTTCCTGCGCAAGGGCAATCTGAACCTCGACCCGCCGCTGGACTGGAAGGTCTACGGGGACAGCTACCACATCGGCTGACGGCCGCCGGTCGACCCGAAAGACCGTCGCTCAGCCCGGCAACGAGACGCCGAGCGGCCGGAACCCGACCCGGAACCGTGCCCCGTCGTGGGCCCACGTCACCTCGACGCCGTCGTCGTCGACGGACACGTCGGCGACCGCCTCCGCCAGGGGCGCCGGGTCGGGTTCCGCGGTGAGACTCGCCAGGCACACATGGACGGTGGTGCCGCCGGCCCGTCCGGTGAGCCGAGGGACCCGGGCCCAGCGGGTGTAGGCCGTGCCGCCGGGCGCGGGGACCGGCTCGGGGCCCTCGTCCCAGCCGTACAGCCCGTGCAGCGCCGACACCACGGGCTCCTCCGGGCCGGTGGCCCAGCCGGTGTGGGTGACCCGGGCACCGTCCGGGGCGCCGATCACCCGGTGGACGCGCAGTTCGTACCGGCCGCGGACCACCGTGACGCTCTGCACCGTCAGGCCCGGCACCATCGGGGGCCCGGCGGTGAACACGGGCCGGTGCCAGGAGGCGGCCCAGCCCCAGCCGCCGCCGTACCCCGCCCCCAGGGGGTGGACGCGCCGCCGTACGCTGCCCCGTCCCTTGACTTCGACGGACAGGTGGTTGTCCGCGATGTTGCCCCAAGCCGTGGGTCCGGTACGGGTGGAGTACGCCTGGCGTCCGTAGTGGGGATCGTCCTCGGCGGCGAACTCGCCCTCGTGGGGCCGCACATGGTCGCTGCCGTGATTGTGCAGCCGCACGATCCCGTCGGCCCGCGTGGCCTGCACCAGCAGCCCCGGTGCGGGCAGGGCGAGCACCCGGTCGGCCCGCTCGGCGGGCGCGGGCTCCTCCGGGGCCGTCCACAGGGGATGGCCGGCGGGTGCCAGCAGGGACACGAACGCCTTCGACGCCCAGTACGGGGACGCCGGACCCGAGTAGCGCTGCAGGGTCGCCTCGTGCGGGCCGTGCCAGCCGAGGCTGAGCAGTCCGTCCTCGGTCAGCGCGCCGCGCGCCAGGAAGTGGCGCAGGCTGCCGCTCGCCAGGCGCCGCGAGGTGCCCGGGGTCAGGGGGGTGTGGCCGGTCAGGGCGCCCAGGCCGACGGCTGCCGACGCGGCGAAGCGGTACGCGAGCGACCGGCCGAAGTGCAACGGCGCGCCGTCCGCGCCGAACATCAGCGAGAAGCCGTCCAGGTGCTCGCGCAGCCGCGCCCCGTAGCGGGCGGACGACTCCTCGTCCCCGGCGAGGTGGGCGTCGAGCACCGGATACAGGTGCAGGGCCCAGCCGTTGTAGTGGTCGAAGGCGCGGCCGTCGCCGTCCGCGTACCAGCCGTCGCCCCGGTACCACTCCTCCAGCAGGCCCATCGCCCGCTGCCGTACGGCGGCCGTCTCCGCGTCGCCACGGCCGACCGACTCCAGGAACCCGGCGACGGTGTACGGGAAGAGGTACCAGTTGTTGGGCGCCGGGGTGTGGCGCAGGGCGCCGCGCAGCCATTCCTCCGCTCGGTCCTGGACGTCCGCGTCGAGGTTCTTCCACAGCCAGGGTGCCGTCAGCCGCAGCCCAAGCGCGACCGACGCGGACTCCACCATCGGTTGGCCCTGCACGTCGTGGTCCAGGATCAGCGGCCAGGACTCGCTGTCGTCGCGGCCGGGGGTGCGGGTGCCGGCGGCGAGGCCGCGCGCGTACCGCTCCAGCCAGCCGTGCCGGTCATGCCCGCCGGCGCCCGCCACCCGGAAGGCGGCGGCGAGGAACGTCCGGGCGTAGCCCTCCAGCCCGTCGGAGCGCACGCCCGAGCGTGAGGGGCGCCCGGGCAGGTGGAGCAGGGCGCAGCCCGGTGTGCTCCAGCGCCATGCGGAGGCCAGCAGCCCGTCCGCGACAGCCTCCCAGTGGACCCGGGTGTATCCGGTGTACGGGCTCGACTCGCGGTCTTCCGGGGGGAGTTCGAAGGGGATGCCGGGGGTGCGGGGGGTGCTCATGCCTGGAAGGCCAGCCTTTCGCGTCGTACGGGATGCAGGAAGCCTGCGCCGGAGGCCCACCGCGCGGTCTCGGCGACGGCGAGGTCGGCGAGGCGGCACCACTCGTTGCCCTGGGAGCCGGCCAGGTGCGGGGTGATGAGAACGTTGTCGCAGTCCCACAACGGGTGCCCGGGCGGAAGGACTTCGGGGTCGGTGACGTCGACCACGGCCCGGACGCGGCCCGCCACGGCGGCGTCCGTGAGCGCGTCCTGGTCGACGACCGCGCCACGGGCGGTGTTGATCAGGACGGCGCCCGGGCGCATTGCCTCGATCAGGTCGCGGCTGACCAGGCCACGGGTGGCGGGCAGCAGCGGGGTGTGCACGCTGACGGTGTCGCTGCGGGTGAACAGTTCGCGCAACTCGACGCGTGTGACGCCGAGTTCGGTGGCGTTGGCGTCGGTGACGTACGGGTCGTGCAGGAGGATGTCGAGGTCGTGGGGGCGGAGCAGTTCGATGACGCGGCGGCCGGTGAGCGAGGCGGACAGGATGCCGATGGTGCGGCGGTGGTTGCCGACGGTGCGGGGGGTGTTCAGCCAGTCGTCGCGGGTGCGGGAGGCGCGGTAGGCGCGGGCGCGTTCGAGGACGTGCTTCCCGGTGAGCAGGATCATCGCGAGGGTGTACTCGGCGACCGGGACGGCGTTGGCGGAGGCGGCGGAGGACACCTCGATGCCGCGGTCCCAGCAGGCGTCGGTGATGTGGCCCCGCACGCTCCCCGCGGTGTGCACGACCGCCCGCAGCCGGGGCGCCGCCGCGAGCGCGCCCGCGTCGAGCGGGGGGCAGCCCCAGCCGGTGACCAGCAGGTCGACGTCGGCGAGGACGGCTCGGGCCCGGGGGGTGGTGAAGTCGTCCAGGACGGGCGGCGGGGCGAGGTCGCAGAGCGCCGCGAACTTGTCCAGCGACTCGGGGTCGAGGACGGCCGCGGCGGCCTCGGGGGACATGGCGAGGGCGGCACGCGGGCGGAAGCCGGGTCCTGGTGTGGAGACGGGCATGTCGGTGCGGGAACTCCTGACGCGGGGGGCTGTTCGGGGAACTCCTGGGAGTAGGGCCAGGGCTACTTGATGGCGCCGGCGGTCAGTCCGCCGCGCCAGAAGCGCTGCAGCAGGACGAAGGCGAGGATCAGGGAGAGGCCGAGGCTGACGGGATACAGGTCCTGGTCCGACAGCATCACCATGGGCAGGAAGACGTTGTTCCAGATGGCGGTGAGCTGGAAGAGGAACACGGTCACCAGGCCGGGGCCGAGCATACGAAGCGCCACCCTGACGTACGTGGTCAGCTCGCCGGCGCCGTCCATCCGCGCGGCCTCCAGGACCTCGTCGGGCACGCAGCCCTGGCTGAGGATGCGGCCCAGGTAGACGCCGGACGGGTTGAACAGGACCGGGATGAACACCGCCCAGAAGGTGTTGACCAGGCCGGCGCCCGAGGCCATCAGGTACCGCGGGAGCGCGAGGACGGTCCGCGGGACCATGACCGCCGCGAGGACCAGGCCGAACAGCTTCTCCTTGTGCCGGAAGCGGTACTTGTCGAAGGCGTACCCGCAGGCCACGCTGATCAGCGCGCCGAGCGCGGCACCGACGACCGCGTAGAGCAGGCCACGGCCGGTGTACGCCACCGCGGCGCGAGGAGAACACCGCGCACGCCCTCCGCCAACGCCCGTTCCACCTGCGGGCGTTCCGCTCCGGGCACCTGTGGCGCGATGTGCAGGGCGATGCGCAGGCCGGCCGCTTCCAGTGCGGTGCGGGCGCCGTACAGGGTCTCGTAGAGGTACGAGTGCCGCTCGGGCACGACCACGGCCACGGTGTCCCCGTCCGTGACGGGGCTGCCCGGTACCTCCTGGGCGGGAAGCGGCGAGCGGACCACCCCGTGACCGCGCCGCAGCTTCCCCTCACGAGTCAGCTCCTCCACGTCCCGGCGGATCGTCACCACGGACACCTGGAGTTCGGCGGCGAGATCGCGCACCCGCGCCGCACCGCGCGACTGCACCGCGGCCAGGATCCGCCGACGCCTGAGATCGACCGGCTCACGCATGAGGCCTCCCCGCCCGTGAATGTTCGTTTGAGCGATTCTGGGACCAGCATACGAACGAATACGCCGACGGGCGTGGTGCCGTCGGAGTCTACGCCTCGGCCTGCTCCAGCAGCTGAGGGCCGTTGTTCCGGACGTCGTTGACGGCCGTGGACACGGGGCGGGCGTCCAGACGTCCGTCGGCGGGAGGGTGCAGCAGGGCGCGCAGGCGGGCCGGGTCCTGGTGCGCGGGGTCGAGCCAGGCGTCCTGGTGACCGGGGGCGACGGCCAGCGGCATCCGGGGGTGGATGCGGCCCGCGGCGTCGGTGGCCTCCGTGGTGAGGATGGTGCAGGTCGTCCACCAGGCGGAGTCGTCGTCCCGGGCCGCCGACGGGTCGCGCCAGAACTCGTACAGCCCCGCGAGGGCCATCACCTGGCCGTCCTGCGGGCTGATGAAGTACGGCTGTTTGCGGGCCTTGGTCCTTTCGGTGGCCGGGACCTGCTGCCACTCGTAGAAGCCGTCGGCGGGCAGCAGACAGCGCCGTCTGAGGAAAGCCTGGCGGAAGGCGGGCTTCTCGTGCACCGTCTCCATCCGTGCGTTGATCATCCTGGCGCCGATCCTGGGGTCCTTCGCCCACGACGGCACCAGACCCCACCGCAGCGGGCGCAACTGCCGCCGGACGGCTTCCGAGCCACGAGGGGCGCGTTCGAGAACCGCCCACACGTCGTCCGTCGGGGCGACGTTCCAGCTCGGCGGCAGGTCGTCCCGCTCGTCCCAGTCGGTGACCCTGAACAGTCGTACGAGGTCCTGCGGGCTACGCGTGGAGACATATCGACCGCACATACCAGACCACCCCTCTGACCTGGAGAAATGGTAGATCATACCCGCAGGCGCAGCGACGTCGGCGGTGCTGCGCCCGCTCGGCGCGGCGAGCGGCGGGCGGCCGGTCTTCACCGGCTCACTGCGCCGCGCCGAACAGGCGCTGACCGCCGTCTCCCACCACTGGCCCGCCGGCGCGGTGGCCGACCTGCGGGACCAGTTGGAGGCCTACGCGGCCCGCGCCGGTCGCTACGCGCCCGAACGCCTGGCCCTGCTCCTTGCCGAACTGCACGCCCGGCACCGTGCCGCCGATCGCAATCGGGTCGGCGTGCTGGGCACCTCCGAGGCACCGGTGACACCGCTGCGGCGGGTGCGTCTGGTGGCGCTGGGTTGCCGGATCGGCGGCACCGCCCGGGACCGTACGGCCGAGACGTACTTCGCGCACGCCGCCGCCGGCACCGCGCTGGTCCTGCGCAAACGGTGGGAGCTGACGAGTGATCAGGCACCCACCGGCCACGAGCTGTCGGCCCGCCGCCTGCTCGGTTCCCCGCTGCGCGCCCTGGCCACGGCGAATGTCGTCAGCGAGCACACCGCACGGGCCGCCGACCGCACGGTCATCCTCTCCCGGGGCCGGATCGCCGCGACCAGCATCACACCGGTCGGCTCCGCCTGGACGGAGCTGCCGGACAGGCTGCTGCTGAGGGACACCTCCGCGCACCTGCGGGAGGCCGGAGAACGCCCACCGCGGCTGATCCGCCCCCGGGTCGAGGCGGATGCGGTACGCGTGATCGCGGTGGACACCGTGGACGACATCGGCTACGACCCCGCCGGGCAGTACCTGGAAGCGGTGCTGCGCGATCCCGCGGGCAACCCCGTCCACCTCCGGGCCGAGTACAACCCGCTGTGCCCCGGTGGCCTGGACGCCCTGGCCGCCGCGCTGGCCGACGGCGGGGTCCGCTGCGTCAGCGGCGTGCTGAGCCGGGCCCGCGGCCGGATCGTCCTGGACCCGCTGGCCGTGCTCACCCCGGAGGGCGTCACCGTCCCGGACTTCGCCCCGGGCGAGGGCGACACCCGGCTCACCACGATCCGCCCCCGCCCGTCCGACCCGATCACGACAGCCCTAGAGTCGGCACTCAGCGCCCTGGCCGACGCGGCCCACCACGGCCTGCGCCACCTCACCGGCACGTCCCGCACCACCCTCGCGGACACCGCCACGCACCTGCGCCGCGTCGGCCTGCACGCCACCGCACGCCTCGTGGACGACCTGACCGGCACCCTGCACACCCAGGGCGCGACGGCGGCCGTCCCCCACTGGGTGGCTGCCCAGATCCACCTGACGACGAGCCTGGACCTGCACCAGGAGAACGCGCCGGAGACACCGATGGCGGAAAGGGGAGGCGGACGTTGAGGTCCCGCGGTGGTCACGGGCGTCCGCAGCCGCCGCCCCCGGCGGGCGGCCGGGCGGCGCCGGGCGGGGCCACCGAGGCGAAGGCCATGCGGAACAGGTCCCAGGCGGTCGCGTCCCCTACCGGGGTGCCGCCGCCCTGTGCGGCTCGCACGCGCCGGTACGCCGGCTCCGTGACCGCGGTACCGGATCGCGCCGGTTCGGAGTCGACCGGGATCATCTCCACGGACACCCCTTCCTTCCGTACGCGCCGTCCAGGGACCCGACGGCCCACACGGCGCGCGAGCGTGGTACCGCCCGGCAGGGCCACGGTTCGCCCAGACGGCCCCGACCCGACCCCGCAGCCTGCCACCCCGGCACCCCACACGCGCCCCAGCCCCGCATACGCGCCGCATCGACTCCCACGCGACCACCCGAACGGCCCAACGCCCGGCACGACCGAGCCGTCCGGGCCGCCCCGGTTCCGCGCCCGCGCCGGCCACCGGTAACCCGCTCAGTCGGCCCGCTCGCCCCCCTCGCCCCTGCGCGCGCCCGTCGGTACGGCCTCCCGCGCCCGGTCCAGTGCGTCCGCCGACGCCTGGCCGGCGGCGCGTACCCGGTTGCGGGCCGCGACGCCCAGCAGCGCGCCCCCCGCGGCGTAGGCGCAGGTCAGTACGGCCGAGGCACGGGCGCCGGGTAGGGCCGGCTCCAGTACCCGCAGGGCCGTCTCATGGGCCGACCACACGGCCAGCAGGCCGCACACCCCGGCGGCGCCCAGCAGCGCACCGCCCGCTCCGATCCGGCGCAGCGCCGCCCTGACCTCGCTCTGCACCGCGAGTATCTCGTGCCGGGCGAGCTGCGCGGTGTCCTGGGCCAGCCGGGCCGCCGCGTCGCCCACCCGGCTCCTGCCCTCCGCCGAGTCGTCGCCTTGCATCCGCATCGCTGCCGCCTCCGTCTCGTTCCGCATCGGGTTCCCGCCGAGGCCGACGGCCGTCAGTCACCTCCCCCGCAGTACCCGCTCAGGCCGTGCCGACACGACGGCTCCACGCCCGGGTCGACGCGCCACTCACCCGTCCGCCCTCAATACGCGCCCATCGCAATAAAAGGTGTGATCGTTGTAAACCACTGCAATACGCACAGTCCGTCAGCGAGGAGTTACGGTGAGCGACCCCTTGGGCGAAACGGAGAGCGCGCATTCCGCGGTCGAAGAGGCGTGCGCCGTGGCCGACGCCGTCCTCTACGAGGGATACCTGCTCTACCCGTACCGCCGTTCGTCGGCCAAGAACCGGGTGCGCTGGCAGTTCGGCATCCTCGCGCCCCGCGCCTGGGCCGAGGCCCACGGCCCGGTGACGCCGGGGGTATCGGGGTCCGTGGAGTCCTGGCAGCAGCAGACCGAGTGCCTGCTGCGCGCGCGGCCCGGCGCCGTGGTGCGGGTGCGGGTGCGCTATCTGCAGATGCAGTACAGAGGCGTGGAGCGCCGGGACGAGGACGGTCGCCACACGCCCGTCGACTCCCTGGAGACCGCCGATGCGGTCCATCTCTCCTTCGACGAGGCGGTGCCGCGTGAGACCGACCTCACCGCTTCGCTCGCCGCACTCCTCGCATGTGACGCCGAGTTCACCTTCGGGGCGCCCGGCGGCCAGGACACCGAGCCCCTGCCCGCGGGCGCGGGACGGCTGGTGCGCCGGCGCTCCCCCGTCGAGGCGCGCACCACGCTGCACCTCGAACCCGTCGCCGGTGCCGCCTCCTTGTACCGCCTGCGTGTCCGCACCGAGAACACGGGCCGTACGACGCCGCCCGAGGCTCCCCGCGACGAGGCCCTGCGCCACTCGCTCATCGCGGCGCACACCTTCCTGGGCGGCGAGGGACTCGGCTTCTACTCCTCGATCGACCCGCCCGAGGATGTCGCGCCCCACGTGCGGGAGTGCCGCAACCTGCACACGTTCCCGGTGCTCGCGGGCCCGGAGGGGTCCGACTCGCTCGTTCTGTCGTCGCCGATCATCCTGCCCGACCACCCGCAGGTGGCCCCGGAGAGCCCCGGCGACCTGCACGACGCGGCCGAGATCGACGAGATCCTGACCCTGCGGACGCTGCTGCTCACGGACGACGAGAAACGCGAGGCACGCGCCACCGACCCGCGGGCCGCGCGGATCCTCGACCGGGTGGAGACCATGCCGCCGGAGGTGCTCGCCCGGCTGCACGGCGCCATCCGCTCCCTCGCCCCCTCAGCGGCCCCGTCTCACTCGTCGGCCTCCTCCGCCTCCTAGTCGGCGGATCCGCCCGACCTCTGTGCCGCCACCGTCCCCGACCAGGAAGGCCGTTATGGATGCCATCGAGTTGCTGATGCACGACCACCGGATGGTCGAGCAGTTGTTCCGCGACTACCACGCCGCCGCCTCCGCCGCGCAGCGCCGGGCCGTGGTGGAAACCCTGGTCCGCGAGCTGTCCAAGCACGCGGCGCTCGAGGAGCTGATGGTCTATCCGCTGGCCAAGAAGGTCCTGTCGGACGGGGACCAGCGGATCCGCGAGCACCTGAGCGAGCACAGGGCGGTCAAGGAGACCCTCCTGGCCCTGGACAAGCAGTCCGGGGACGACGAGCGCACGAGCGAACTGATGAACGAACTGCGCCGCGAGGTCGAGGAGCACATCCGCGAGGAGGAGGGCGAGCTGATGCCCCTGCTCCGCGACGCGGTCTCCGAGGAGGACCTGTTGCGACTCGGCAAGCTCCTGGCCCGGTCCAAGCAGACCGCCCCGACCCGACCGCACCCCAACGCGCCCGACGAGCCTCCCGCGCTGGCGTTCGCCGGACCGGTGGCCGCGGCCTACGACCGCCTTAGGGACCGACTGCAAGGGAGGCCGAGGACATGACCGTCGAAAGCGGAACCACGGAGGTCAGCCAGCAGCCCTCAAGGGCTGAACAGAGGAACGGCTTCGACGAGATCCATATCCTGTGGATCTCCGAGGGCATGAGCTGTGACGGGGACACCGTCTCGATGACGGCGTCCGGCCAGCCGGCGATCGAGGACATCGTCGCCGGGCTGATCCCGGGCCTGCCGAAGGTCAACCTGTACAACAAGGTGCTCTCGCCGAGCCTGGGCGGCGAGGACTTCCTCGCGCCCTTCCGCGCGGCGGCCCGCGGTGAACTGGCGCCGTTCATCCTGGTCATCGAGGGCTCGATCCCCAACCAGAACATCATCGAGGGCGACGGCTACTGGACGTCGTTCGGCAACGACCCGGACACCGGTGAACCGCTCACCCTGAACTGGTGGATCGACCACCTCGCGCCCAAGGCCTGGGCGGTCGTCGCCGCCGGCACCTGCGCCACGTACGGCGGGATCCACGCGATGGCGGGCAACCCCACGGGGTGCATGGGCCTCGCGGACTACCTGGGCTGGGACTTCAGGTCGCAGGGCGCGCTCCCCGTCGTCAACGTGCCGGGCTGCCCCATCCAGCCGGAGAACTTCATGGAGACCCTGACCTGGGTGCTCTACCACGCGGCCGGATCGGCGCCGCCGCCCCCGCTGGACCACATGCTGCGCCCGCAGTGGCTGTTCGGGAAGACGGTGCACGAGGGGTGCGACCGGGCCGCCTACTACGAGCAGGCCGACTTCGCGAAGGACTACAACTCCCCCAAGTGCCAGGTCAAAGTGGGCTGCTGGGGTCCGGTCGTCAACTGCAACGTGCCCAAGCGCGGCTGGATGGCCGGCATCGGCGGCTGCCCGAACGTCGGGGGCATCTGCATCGGCTGCACGATGCCCGGGTTCCCGGACGCCTTCATGCCGTTCATGGACGAACCGACGGGCGGCACCCTCTCGTCCGCTGTGATCAGGCCCTACGGGGCCGTGATCCGGCGCCTGCGCGGCATCACCAACATGGCCGTCAACCGTGAGCCCAAGTGGCGCCACAACAAGGACAAGTTGACGAGCGGTTACGACCCGTACTGGCGCCCCGACGGGCGCAGACGACAGCGAGAGAGAGCGAGGTAGGCACGGACATGACGGCAACCGAGGCGCGGGCCGCGGCGCGAAAGCCCGCGCAGATCGTGGACATGTCCTGGGATCCGATCACGCGGATCATCGGCAATCTCGGCATCTACACGAAGATCGACTTCGCGAACCGCGAGGTGGTGGAGTGCCACAGCACGTCCTCGCTCTTCAGGGGCTACTCCGTCTTCATGAAGGGCAAGGACCCCCGTGACGCGGGCTTCATCACCTCGCGCATCTGCGGGATCTGCGGTGACAACCACACCACGTGTTCCAACTACGCCCAGCAGATGGCCTATGGCGTCAAGCCGCCGCGACTGGCGGAGACCATCGTCAACCTGGGCGAAGCGGCCGAGTACATGTTCGACCACACCATCTTTCAGGACAACCTGGTGTTCGTCGACTTCTGCGAGGCCATGGTCAAGGCCACCAACCCGAGCCTCCTGGCCCGGGCCGAGCGCACCGAGGCCCGCAACGGCTACATCCACGGCTACCGGACGGTGGCCGACATCATGCGCGCCTTCAACCCGTTCGAGGGCGAGCTGTACAAGGAGGCACTCAAGGTCAGTCGCATCACCCGGGAGATGTTCTGCCTGATGGAGGGGCGCCATGTGCACCCGTCCACGCTCTATCCGGGCGGGGTCGGCACCATGCCGCAGCCGACCACGTTCACCGACTACCTCTCCCGGCTGCTGCGCGTCCTGGACTTCATCAAGCAGGCCGTGTCGATGAACGACGACGTCTTCGACTTCTTCTACGAGGCGCTGCCCGGCTACGAGGAGGTGGGCCGCCGCCGGATCCTGCTCGGCTGCTGGGGTGCCTGGCAGAACCCGGACGTCGTGGACTACCGCTACGAGACGATGAGCGACTGGGGCAAGGCGATGTTCGTCACCCCGGGCATCATCGTGGACGGCAGTCTCGTCACCAACGACCTGGTCGACATCAACCTCGGCATGCGGATCCTGCTGGGCAGTTCGTACTACGAGGACTGGGTGAACGAGGAGCCGTTCGTCACCCACGACCCGCTCGGCAACGCCGTCGACATGCGCCACCCCTGGAACCAGACGACGGTGCCGGTGCCGCAGAAGCGGAACTTCGAGGGCAACTACAGCTGGGTGATGAGCCCGCGCTGGTACGACAGGAACAGCGCCCAGCACCTGGCGCTGGACACCGGTGGCGGCCCGCTCGCCCGGCTGTGGTCGACGGCGCTCAACGGGCTGGTCGACACGCCGTATGTGAAGGCCACCGGGCACAGCGTGCGCATCTCGCTGCCCAAGAGCGACAAGCTGCCGGAGATGACGTTCGAGTGGAAGATCCCCCAGTGGAGCAACACGATCGAACGCGACCGGGCCCGGCCGTACTTCGTCGCCTACTCCGCCGCCATGGCCTTCTTCTTCCTGGAGCGGGCGATGGACCACGTCCGCAGCGGTGACACCAAGATCTTCGAGAACTACGAGGTGCCGGACGAGGCGATCGGCTGCGGCTTCCACGAGGCGGTGCGCGGCGTCCTCTCCCACCACCTGGTGATCAAGGACAAGAAGATCGCGAACTACCACCCGTACCCGCCGACGCCGTGGAACGCGAGCCCCCGTGACCCCTACGGCACCCCCGGACCGTACGAGGACGCCGTGCAGGGCCAGCCGATCTTCGAGGAGAACGGCCCGGAGGACTTCAAGGGCGTCGACATCATGCGCACCGTCCGCAGCTTCGACCCCTGTCTGCCCTGCGGTGTGCACATGTACCTCGGCAAGGGCAACACGCTGACCAAGCTGCACTCGCCCATGTTCGGAGCGGCTCATGGATGACACCGCGCGGCTCGACGAGGCGGCGGTCGCGAAGCGGCTCGCCCGCCTCGACGGGCTGCTCGAACAGCTGGAAGGCGCTCCCGGCCCGATGGCCGGGACGGCGATCGAGGCGGTGCGGACCCTCACCGAGATCTACGGCGAGGCCCTGGCCCGTGTCCTGGACGCCGCCGACCCCGCCCTCGTCGACCGTATGGCCGCCGACGACCTCCTCGGCCATCTCCTGGTGCTGCACGACATCCACCCCGAGCCGCCCGAGGTCCGGGCCGCCCGCGCCGTGGACGGTGTGCGCCCGGCGGTGCGGGAGCGGGGCGGGGACGTGGAGCTCACGGGCGTGGAGGAGGGGGTCGCCCGGGTACGGCTGGCCGCGAAGGGCTGCGGGTCCTCCTCGGCCTCGCTGGAGGAGGCGGTCCGCGAGGCCGTGCTCGCCCTGGCGCCCGAACTCTCCGGCGTCGAACGGGCGCCGGGCGACGACGCGCGGCCCCCCGCCTTCGTCCCGGTCGACACGCTCAGGGTGCGCAGCATGTCCGCCGGGGAGCGGTCATGACCACCGGCGCGCTGGCCCGCGTCATCCGCTCGGGCGCCGACCGGCGTGCGGACGCGGAGCGGTGCGACCTGTGCGGCGCCGACGTCGAGCCCGGGCACCGGCATCTGTACGACACCGGGCAGGAGGAGGTGCTGTGCGCCTGCCGGCCGTGCTCCCTGCTCTTCGTGGAGGAGGAGGCGAGCGAGGGGCGGTACCGGCTGGTGCCGCGGCGCAGGGTGCGGCTCCCCGAGGTGGGTACCCGGGAACTCGGCGTTCCGGTGGGGCTGGCGTTCTTCGTACGGCACGCGGACGGCACCGTGAGCGCCCACTACCCGAGCCCCGCGGGCGCCACCCGTTGGGAGGCGGACGCGGGGGCCTGGCGTGATGTGGTCGCCCGGTGTCCCCCGCTCGCCGACCTCGTACCGGAGGTGGAGGCACTGCTGGTGAACACCGCACGCTCCGCGAAGCACCACTGGATCGTCCCGATCGACGACTGCTTCCGGATGGTCGCGCTCGTCCGGCGGGAGTGGCGGGGCCTGTCCGGCGGCGGCCGGGTGTGGCCCGCCATCGAGCGGTTCTTCGAGGAGCTGACCGAACAACCCCCAGGACCGGCAAGGAGCTGACGATGGGCAGGATCCGAGTAGGCAGACCGCAGGTCAAACCCACTACGCCCCGGCACGTCACCGGGCTGCACCAGGGGAACAAGGGCCCCTACCACCGGCAGCCCGGACACCACAGGGACGGGACCGCCGACGCGCGGCGCTCGACCGGGGTCCACTGGAAGAAGCACGACGCGATCATGAAGATGATGCCGAGCCTCTCCCCCGGGTGAGGCGCCGGCCAGGGCGCCCCGAGGCCGCGCCCGCTGGGGCGCGGCCCGACAGACGACGAGCGAGGAGTACGGAAGATGACGGCCAGACGAGTGCTGATGGCGGAGGCGCTGATCGTGGGCGGCCTGGCGCTGTCCCTGCTGGTGAGGGAGATGCCCGGAATCATGCGCGAGGTCAGGATCTGGCGGATGGTTGCGTTCCGGCACGGCTCAAGGCACCCCCGCTGAGCATCGGCGTACGGTGTGTCACCTGGCCGGAAAGCACCGTACGCCCGTAATGTCGCTTCCTGTTCACGCGTCCGGCGCGACACAACAGGAGCACCATGACCACGCGGCAGTTCTTCGGGACGGTGTTCGCGCTCGAGTCCGCTCTCGCCGCGTTCGTGTTCGCCGTCGTCGTGGCGCTGGTGTGCCTGGCCCTGGTGTGGCGCCGGGCGGGGGCCCGGCGCAGCCCGTCGCGCCGACTGGAGCACACCCGTCCCGAAGTCCTCTACGTCGCCGTGCTGACCGCCGTGGCGGCCTTCCTGGTGGCCTACACGGCCCGGCAGAACCACGACGAGCACAAAGCGGCGGCACAGGCCGATCCGGTCGAGATCAAGGTCTCGTCGTTCCAGTGGTGCTGGCGGTTCGACTATCCGCAGGCCGCGAAGCCGCTCGCGGTGAGCGCCGACTGCCGCGGCGGAAAACAGCCGACGCTCGTGGTGCCGACCGGACGGCCGATCCGGTTCACGATGACCTCCCGGGACGTCATCCACTCCCTGTGGGTGCCCCAACTCCGGTACAAGCGCGACATCTTCCCGCACCATGTCAACACCTTCACCCTCACCGTGGACCGTGAGGGCCGCTGGATCGGGCGGTGCGGGGAGTTCTGCGGGGACCGCCACCACACGATGGACTTCTGGTTCAAGGCCGTGTCACCCGCCGCGTACGACACATGGCTGGCCCAGCACGCGGGGGCGGCCGCGGGCGGTACGCCGGCATGACGACGGCTCCTGCGCGGAGCCGGTCGCGCAAGGTTCCGGCCGGCAACTGGCTCGGCTGGGCCACCAGCACCGACCACAAGCGGATCGGCCTGCTGACCATCGCCACCTCGCTGGTGCTGCTGCTGGTGATGGGCGCCTTCGCCCTGGTCATGCGCGCCCAGCTCGCCCAGCCGGAGCTGGACCTGGTGGCCCCGCACACCTACAACCAGCTGTTCACCCTGCACGGCTCGGGGATGATCTACCTCGTCATCACTCCCTTCGCCCTCGGGATCGGCGTCTACCTGGTTCCGCTGCAGATCGGTGCCCCGGCCATCGCCGCGCCCCGCACCACGCTGCTCGGCCACTGGCTCTACGCGTGCGGCGCCGCTCTGGTCCTGGTCAGCCTCGCCACCGCCAACGGCAGCGCCAGCTCCGGCTGGTTCTCGTATCCGCCGCTGGCCGACAGCGACTACTCCCCCGGCGTCGGCCCCGACCTGTGGATCGCCGGCGTACTGATCTCCACCACCGGCATGATCCTCATGGGCTGGACCGTGCTCTGGACGGCGCTGCGCAAGCGGACCCAGGGGATGACCATGCTGCGGATGCCCGTCTTCACCTGGTCCATGGTGGCCAGCTGTCTGATGGTCATCGGGTCCTTCCCCTCGCTCCTCGCGGCGCTGATCCTGCTCGCCGCGGGCCGCGCCGACCCGTCCGTCTTCCACGCGAACGCCTGGAACATCGGCTACCAGCACCTGTTCTGGTTCTACGGCCACCCGGTCGTGTACGTCATGTTCTTCCCGTATCTCGGGGCGGTCGCCGAGGTGCTGGCCGTCTTCTCCGGACGGGCCTTCTTCGGCTACAAGGGCACGGTCCTGTCCCTGCTGGTGTTCGCCGCGCTGTCGATGAGTGTGTGGGCCCACCACATGTTCGCGACCGGGCAGGTCGCGAACGACTACTACTCCCTGACGTCGATCAGCCTGCTGGTCCCGGCGGGCGTGGAGTACTTCAGCATGATCGGCACGGTGCTCGGCGGCCGGCTGGTCTTCCGCGCCCCGATGCTCTTCGCCCTGGCCTTCCTGCCGCAGTTCCTGATCGGGGGCCTGACCGGGATCATGGTCGGCACCCCGGTCCTCGACTACCACTTCACGGACAGCTACTTCGTGGTGGCCCATCTGCACTACGTGCTGTTCGCCGGCAGCGCCTTCGGGCTGTTCGCGGCCGTCTACTTCTGGTTCCCGAAGGCCACCGGCGTGGAACTGGGCGAGCGCCTGGGCCGTCTGCACTTCGTGCTGCTGGTGATCGGCACCAACCTCACCTTCCTGCCGATGTTCGCCCTCGGCTACGAAGGAATGCCGCGCCGGGTCGCCGGCTACGCCCCCTTCGACGGATTCAGCCTGCTCAACCTGCTCGCCAGCTGCGGGGCCGCCGTGCTCGCGGCGGGCATGGTCGTGTTCGTCGTCAATGTGCTGTGGACGCTGCGCAAGCGCTCACTGGGCCGCCATGTGCCCGCTCCGCCCGACCCCTGGGGCGCGAACACCCTGGAGTGGGCCACTTCCTCGCCTCCGCCGGCGACGAACTTCACGCCCGAGCACCCGGTGCCGCCGGTGCACGGCCACGCCCCACTGCTGACGCTGCGGGAGGAGCGGGCGCAGTCGGCCGGCCCGGCCGCGCTGTCCGGGAGCCGCCCGTGAAACGGCATGCGGCGGCGCTGCTGGTGGCGGCGTGGGGGCTGCTCAACGGCGTGCTGCTCGCGGTCCTCGCCGTCTACGGGGAGGCGAGCCTCGTCTACTGGCTGTGGGGCTCGGCTGTGGCGCTGCTCGAAGTGGCCGCACTGCTCGTGCTCGGGTCCTCGGAGGCCGGGCCGGAGCAGCACACCCGCTACCGGCTGCACCGCGGCGGCGCGGCGGCGGTCCTGCCCGCGGCGGCGGGGATCACCGTGGGCGTGCTGTCCTCCGTCTACGGTCTGTGGCTGCTGGTCGTGGCCGTCCCGCTGCTCGGGGTGGCCGCCGCCCTCGCCGTACGGGGCACCTCCACCCCGGGCGAGGGATGAGCCGTGACCGGGCACGCGATGGTCGGCCCCGGGTGGGACATGGCCGTGACCGGGCTGGCGGTGTCCGCGCTGGTTCCGGGTGTCATCCGGGCGACCCGGCGGCACCCGGTGTGGCGGCGCCTGTCTCTGCCCGCGGCGGTCGCGCTGCCGTTCTTCCTCCTGCTGCACGCCGCGGTGACGCTCGCGCGCACCGGGGCCGCCCGGCCGCCGGGCCCCATGGCCTGGTGGGAGGCGGCCGTGGTGGCGGCGGCGGTGTGGTTCTGGCTGCCGGTCGTGGGCACCCGGCACCGGCTGTCGGACCCAGGAAGGTGCCTGTACCTCTACCTGTCCATGCCGTTGCTCGACCTGCCCGCCGTCGGGCTGATCGCCGCGGGTGAGGACGCGGCGGGGCTCGCCATGGTGGTGTCCATGCTGCCGGTCGGTCTCGCGGCGCTGACGGTGACCTGGCGGTGGATCCACGCGGAGGAGGCTCGGGAGGTGCGACGCGCCGGCTGACCCCGCGGCCCCTCAGCCGCTGTGCGCCTTCTCGGCCTCCTCCGGGTCGGCGGTCACGGCCCGTACCGCCCGCGTCTGCCAGTCCGCGGCGGGCAGTTCGACACGGTCGCCGAAGTACCAGGCGCTGAGCCGGTTGCGCACCCGGTGCCGACGGAAGAGCCGCCACACCTCCGTGCCCTCCGCCCGGGGACGAGGGGTGTCACGCACCAGGATCCGGTACGCCTCCTCGGCCGGGACCGCGGTCCGGCCTTCGCGGTAGCCGCCCACCGCCGTCCGCCGCACGTCCCCGGTGCCCCCTCCCTCCCGCAGCCTGCGTCGGTCCGCAGCCTGCAGCCCCAGGCACAGACGCCGCGTCGCCCAGTAGGCGAACAGGGGGCCGACGAAGAACAGGGTGCGGAAGGTGTACGTCAGGTACTCGACCGGAACGTGGAAGACATACGCCAGCACGTCCTGGCCCCCGGCCATCAGCAGCACCCCGTAGACGGTCACCCCGACCACACCGAGCGCCGTACGGGTGGGCTGGTTGCGGGGCCGGTCGCACAGGTGGTGCTCGCGGGACGGTCCTGTGAGCCAGCGTTCGAACAGCGGATAGCCGTAGAGGACCCCGAACAGCACGGCGGGCAGCGCCACCCCGGGCAGGAACACGTCCCAGGCGATGGTGTGGCCGGCGAAGTTCGTCTCCCAGGCGGGCATCAGGCGCAGGGCGCCCTCCAGATAGCCGACGTACCAGTCGGGCTGCGAGTCCAGCGACACGTGGTCCGCGCGGTAGGGACCGAAGTCCCAGATGGGGTTGATCTGGAACAGGGCCGCCATCAGGGTGAGGACACCGGCGAGGGCGAAGAACAGGCCCGTCGACTTGGCGGCGTACTGGGGGAACATCGGCTTGCCGACCGCGTTGCGGTTGGTGCGGCCCGGCTCGGCCCACTGGGTGTGCTTGAGCTTCACCACGAGCCCGAGGTGCACCCGGACCAGGAGCAGCAGCAGACCCGGGACCAGCAGGACGTGGGCGATGTACAGCCGGGAGACGATGGCGTGCCCCGGGTACTGGCCGTCGAAGATGAAGAAGCTCAGATAGGTGCCGACGACGGGGATCGACAGCACGATCCCCTGCGAGGTGCGCAGCCCCGTGCCGGAGAGCAGGTCGTCCGGGAGCGAGTAGCCGCAGAACCCTTCGAGCAGGGCCAGCAGGAACAGCGTCACCCCGATCATCCAGTTGGCCTCGCGGGGGCGGCGGAAGGCGCCGGTGAAGAAGATCCGCAGCAGATGGCAGCCGACGGCGGCCACGAAGACATCCGCTCCCCAGTGGTGGATCTGCCGGACGAGCAGTCCGCCCCGGACGTCGAAGCTGATGTACAGCGTCGAGATGTACGCCTGGGAGGCCCGGGTACCCCGCAGCGGGGCGTAGGAGCCGGTGTACGAGGTCTCGGTCATGTCCGGGTGGAAGAAGAGGGTGAGGTAGACACCCGTCACCACCAGGATGAGCAGGCTGTACAGGGCGATCTCGCCCAGCAGGAACGACCAGTGGTCGGGGAAGGCCTTGCGCAGGTACTCCTGTGCCAGCGTCCGCAGCGGCATGCGCCGGTCGAGCACGGACACCAGGCGCTCCCCGCGGTGCTCCGCCCCACTGGGCCGCTCATCCTCTGACGCCCGCACGCGCTCGTCCTCCCGGGGCAGCCGTCCGCTTCGATCGACACAGCCGTGTCCTGTCGAGACGCGGGCGAAACGCCCGCTGCGCCGTACAGGTGCCCGCGTCCGGCATCCGCCGGCGGCCGGGCTCTCCCGAGGGACCTGCGCCAATGGGTGGAAAAAGCGGTCCGCCGGGACCCATTCCCGCCGGTGGCGGTCGGGGACGGCCGGGCTCGGGGGCAGGTCTCGTCACAGCACATGTGCGGGAGGACTCATGGCCCTGGTTTCGGAAGTCGTACGGGAGCGCCTGCGCGCCTGGGGCGTCGTCCGGGTGTACGGCTATCCGGGGCAGGGGGCCGACCCGTTGCTGGAGGCCTTCCGCCGGGCGGGCCGGGAACCGGAGTTCGTCCAGGCACGGCACGGCGAGGCCGCCTCCTTCATGGCCTGCGGGCACGCGCGGTTCACGGACACCGTCGGCTGCTGCCTCGCCCCGTCCGGGCCGGGGGCCGTACAGGTCCTCAACGGCCTGTACGACGCCCAGCTGGACCGGCAGCCGGTGGTGGCCCTGCTCGGCGACGCGCCGCGGACCGGTGCGCGGGCCCGCCGGCCGCAGGCGGTGCACCTGGACCGGCTGTGCGCGGACGTGTCGGAGTCCTGCGAGGTCGTCACCTCCCCGGAACAGGCGGGGGCCGCGCTGGACCGGGCCTTTCGGGCGGCGTCGGACCGGCGCGGTGTGGCCGTGGTGGTCCTGCCGGCCGACGTCCTGGAACAGCAGGCCCCGTCAGCGGCCGGGGCGGCGGTTCCGGCGGACGTCGTCGCACTCGGTCGGAGCCGGCCGCACCTGATGCCCGAGGAGGGGGAGTTGCGTCGTGCGGCCGGCATCCTCGACGAGGGCCGGAAGGTGGCCATGGTCATCGGGCGGGGCACGGCGCACGCGGGGGTGGAGGTCGAGCGGGTGGCCGAGCTGCTCGGCGCCGGGGTGGCGAAGGCACTCCTGGCGCTGGACGTTCTCCCCGACGACCTGGGGTACGTGACCGGTCCGGCGGGCCGCGTCGCCACCCCGGCCAGCGAGAGGCTGGTGCGTGCCTGTGACACCCTGCTGCTGGTCGGGGCGGGCCCCCGCGAGGCCTGGCTGCCGCCCGGCCGGTGGGAGGTGCGCAGCGTCGAGATCAACCCGGAGGCGGGCGTGACCGTTGCGTGCCGACCGGGGGACGTGCGTCTGGTCGGCGATCCGAAGCAGACGCTGGAGGCGCTGCTGCCGCTGCTGCGCCACAAGAAGAACCGCGCCTGGCGCCGGAGCGTGGAGAAGAGCGTGCGGAGCTGGCACAAGAACCGGCGCGCCGAGGCGCGGCAGCACTTCGGACACCTCATCAACCCGGCCGCCGTCGCCGCCGAGCTCTCCGACCGGCTCCCCGACCGGGCGCTGCTCACGGCCGACGCGGGCGCCGGCACCGTGTGGTGGGCGCGCCATCTGCAACTGCGCGCGGGCATGCGCACCGCCCTCTCGGGGCACCACGCGGCCATGGGAACCGCCGTCCCGTACGCCCTGGCGGCCCGCTTCGCGCACCCGGACCTGCCGGTCATCGCCTTCGTGGGTGACGGCGCCTTCCAGATGAGCGGGATGGCCGAGATGATCACCGTCAAGGACCAGCTCGACCGCCTGTCCGGCGGCCCCCCGCTGGTCTTCTGCGTGCTCAACAACCGCGATCTCAACCTGGCCACCTGGGACCGGCGGGCGACCACCGGCAACCCTCGGCTGAGCGGCACCTCCTCGGTCCCGGACGTGCCCTACGCCGCCTACGCCCGCCTGCTCGGTCTGGAGGGCGTCCACTGCTACCGCCCGAGGGACATCGGCGCCGCCTGGGACGCCGCCCTCGCCGCGCGGCGGCCCGTGGTCGTGGAGTTCGTCGTGGACGCGGAGACCGAGCCGCCGCGGCCCGCCGGCCCGGCGGAAGAGGGCGCACGCCGGCGGATCCGTGCGCTCCTGCGGGGACGACGGTCGTGAGCGAGCGGTTCCGGTGTGGGTGATGCCGCCCCTGTGTCGCCACGCCCCGGCGGTGTCCCGTCCGTTCCACCGTCCGTCGTCACGAGGGGTGTTTCGGCGGCCGGACCCAGCCCAGGGACCGTTCGACGGCCCGCTGCCAGTTCTCGTACTCCCACTCCCGACGCTCAGGGTCCATGCCGGGCAGCCACTGGGCGGCCCGGTGCCAGTTGCTGCGCAGCACCTCCAGATCGGGCCAGTAGCCGGAGGCCAGTCCGGCGGCGTAGGCGGCGCCGAGGGAGACCGTCTCGGCGACCATGGGCCGTACGACGGGGACGTCGAGCACATCGGCCAGGAACTGCATGAGCAGGTTGTCGGAGGTCATGCCGCCGTCCACCTTCAGCTGCTTCAGGGCGAGCCCGGAGTCCGCGTTCATCGCGTCGACGACCTCCCGCGTCTGCCAGCCGGTGGCCTCCAGGACGGCACGGGCCAGGTGCCCCTTGGTGATGTAGGAGGTGAGGCCGACGATGACGCCGCGTGCGTCGCTGCGCCAGTGGGGGGCGAACAGGCCGGAGAACGCGGGGACGATGTAGCAGCCGCCGTTGTCCTCGACGGTACGGGCCAGGGTCTCGATCTCGGGTGCGCTGTTGATCAGGCCCAGACGGTCACGGAACCACTGGACCAGGGAACCGGTGACGGCGATCGGGCCCTCCAGGGCGTAGACCGTGGGATGGGGGGCGATCCGGTACGCGACGGTGGTGAGCAGCCCGTGCCGGGACCGCACGAGGTCGGTACCGGTGTTCATCAGCAGGAAGCTGCCGGTGCCGTAGGTGCACTTCGCCTCGCCGGGTGAGAAGCAGGTCTGTCCGAACAGGGCCGCCTGCTGGTCGCCGAGGGCGGCCGTGATGCGGACGCCCGGGAGCACCGAGCGGGCCTCGGCGTAGATCTCGGCGGAGGACCGGATCTCCGGCAGCATCGGGCGGGGCACCCCGAAGAACTCCATCAGCTCCTGGTCCCAGGTCAGCGTCCGGATGTTGATCAGCATGGTGCGGCTGGCGTTGGTGACGTCGGTGATGTGCAGACCGCCGTCGGTGCCGCCGGTGAGGTTCCAGATCAGCCAGCTCTCGATGGTGCCGAACAGCACCTCGCCGGCCTCGGCCCGCTGCTCCAGGCCCTCGACGTTGTCGAACAGCCAGCGGATCCGGGGTGCGGAGAAGTAGGTCGAGGGAGGAAGGCCGCAGCGGTCGAGGAAGAACTCGTCCCCCGGCCGGTCCATGAGGTCATCGACCATCGGGCCGGTACGGGTGTCCTGCCAGACGATCGCCCGGCCCAGCGGGGCCCCGGTGCGCGGATCCCACAGCACGGTCGTCTCGCGCTGGTTGGCGATCCCGATGGCGGCGACCTGTTCGGGGTCGATGCCGGCGTTGGACAGCGCCTCGGGCACCACGCGCTGCAGGTTGCGCCAGATCTCCACGGCGTCGTGCTCGACCCAGCCGGGCCGGGGGAAGTACTGCTGGTGCTCCCGCTGGGCGACCGACACCAGCCGCCCGCGGTGGTCGAACAGGATGCACCGCGTGGAGGTGGTGCCCTGGTCGATGGACACCACATACCGTTCAACCATGATCGGGCCTGCCTTCCCATGCGTCGCCGGGGTGCCCGGACCTACCAGCGGGCCGCGCCCAGGTCTCTCGAGATCGCCCGCGCCGCCTCCCGGAGCAAGGTGATCAGGGCCGGCAGCGGCCGGCCTTTGGTGTCGCAGATCCGCTCGACGGGGCCGGACAGGCCGATCGCGCCGACCACCAGGCCGCCGTGCCCCCGGATCGGCGCGGCGATCCCGCCCTCGCCCACGCTCATCTCCTGCACCTCGGCGCCCCAGCCGAGCTCCCGGATCTCGCCGAGCGCCCGGGTGAGGTCCTCCGGGAGGACCAGGGTGTGCCGGGTGTACGCCTCCAGTTCGGTCTCCAGCAGGGGTTCGACGGGTGCGGCCCCGAAGGCCAGCAGGACCTTGCCGAGCGAGGAGGCGTGCAGCGGCAGCAGCGCGCCCACGTCCAGGGTCTGGAGGGTGTCGTCCGGGCGGAAGACGTGGTGGACCACGAGCACCTTGCCCTCCAGGGGCGTGCCCAGGCGGACCGCCTCCCCGCTGCGGGCGGCCAGGGCGTCGGCCCAGTTGATGGCACGCGACCGTAGCTCGTTCACGTCGAGGTAGCTGGTGCCCAGGTGCAGCAGGGCCGCCCCCAACTGGTACTTTCCCGTCGCCGCGTCCTGCTCCACGAAGTCGACGTGCTGCAGGGTGCGCAGGATGCCGTGGGCGGTGCCCTTGGCCAGGCCCAGCGCGGACGCCACCTCGCCGAGTCCGAGCCGACGGGGACCGGCGGCGAGCAGGCGCAAGATCGCCGCCGCCCTCTCGATGGACTGGACCGGGCCTGCCATGAAGCGATCATAGTCCTGATTCATCCGGATTAAGGACTTGTGTTCGGTAATGCCGACCGCAGTTCATTGACCCCCGGCATTTCCGTCCTTAGCGTTCCATCACGCCCGGCTCCCGGCCGGTGGCGCTGCCCGAGGAGGAGGCCCCATGATCACAGCGCAGCTCGGCGCCGCGCCGCGCGTGGACGTGGAACACGTCTTTCCGCTGCCGCACGCGCCCAGGGCCGTCTCGACGGTGCGCCGACGCGTACAGGCGGTCCTCGCCCGCTGGAACCTGCCGAAGGACGCCGCCGACGACGTGCTCCTGGTGACCTCGGAGCTGCTCACCAACGCTCTGGTGCACGCCCTGCCCCCGGCCACCCTCAGACTGTCATGGGTCCTGGTGGACGGACGCGGTGCCGTACGGGTGGACGTCACCGACATGGGACCCGCGCGTACGTCCTGCGAAGTCGACCCCGACGAGCACGGCCGGGGCATCGACATCGTCACCACTTTGTCAGCCCGGTGCGGTGTGGACACGCGCCCGGGCGGTACCAGTCGCTGGGCGGACGTGCTCGTCGGGTGAGGGTGGCCGGTCACGGCCGGGGAAAGGTCTTCAGGGCCTGGGCGAGCCCCGCGGCGTCGGTGCCGACCTTGCGGTACACGGAGGAGAGCAACTGCCTCACACCCTGCTCGGTCAGACGCAGCTCCTTGGCCACGACCGACGCCGGGTGGCCCTGGGCGGTCAGTCCGGCGGCGGTGCGTTCCTGAGCGGTGAGGGTGTCCGACTGGGCGTAGCGCAGGGGCAGCGACGGCAGGCCCGCCGCGGACAGCTCCGCCCTGGCCCGGGTGGCGACGCCCTCCGCGCCACAGTGGACGGCGACCTCCAGCCCCCGGTAGAGCCGGTCGGCGGCCTCCTGCACCCTGCCGCCCCCCAGCAGTGCGGCGCCGTGTCCGACCAGGGCCCGGGCCAGCTCGTACGACGCCGGTGAGCGCTCCAGCTGGGCCACGGCCTCCGCGTGTGTGTCGAGCGCGCCGGCGCCGCCGGTCACCTCGGCCTCCAGGTGCAGGGCCTGGCCGATCACGGATGCCGCGCCGAAGTCCCGGGCCCGCTTGACAGCCTGCCCGGCGAGGCGGACGGCGCGCTCCGGGGACCGGGTGGCGAGGGCGGACGCCAGGTGGAGCTGCCAGGGGCACCAGGCCGGGTTGCGCCAGGCCCGTGACTCCAGCCACTCCCCTGCAGCGCACAGCAGCTTCTCCGCCTCGTCGTCGCGTCCCTCGGCCAGGAGCAGTTCGGCGTGGACCGTACGCGGGTCGGGGTAGACGACGGCGCGCGGGACGATCTCACCGTAGCGGTGTGCGTCGGCGACGTGGCGTGCCTCGGCGGTGCGCCCCCGGGCCAGCAGGATCTGGATGAGGATGCCGATCGCGAACCACTGCGCGGGAACCGCCTCCCGCACCCGTTCGGCGATGTGCAGCCCCTCCCGTACCAGGTCCTCCGCCTCGGCGAGGCAGCCGCGGCGGTGGCGGATGTAACCGAGGAGGGTCTGGCCGAGCGCCAGGTGGGAGCCGCGCCAGCCCTTGGCCTCGCACTCCGCGATGCCCCGGGTGAACAGCTCTTCCGCGCGTCGCGGCTGGTCGCAGTACATGAACGTGAGGGCGACCGAGACGGGGACCTCGAAGCCGCGGTTCTCCTCGGTCCAGCTCAGTCCGCCGCGCAGGGCCTTCTCCGCGTACTCCAGGACCGTGCTGCGCGGCTCGCCGTGCAGGAGGGCGTCCCAGGCCCTCAGCCCGAGGATGCAGCGCTCCTCCAGGTTCCGGCCGGGCAGCCGCGCGGCCAGCCGGGCCAGTCGGCGCGAGCGGGCCCGCGGGTCGGGTTCGTCGGTGCGGCAGGCGCTCCACTGGAAGTGGTCGGCCTGCATCCTCAGACGCGTGCGCGAGTGCGTGGCGCGGCGCGCCTCCTCGGCGGCCACGGCCGCGGCCTCCGCCACCCGGTCGGTGTGCGCGAGCGCCTGCGTCAGCCGGTAGACGATGCGGGCGCGCAGCTCGTCGTCGACCACCGGCTCGGCCAGCGCCGCCCGCAGATGGCCGACGGTCGCCGCCGGGTCGATCAGGAACGTGGCACCGGCGAGTTCGTGGAGCAGGGCGGCACGGTCCTCCTCGGCGGGCGGCTCGCGCAGCGCCCGGGTCAGGACGCGCCGGGCGGCTTCGGGGGCGCCGGCGCGCAGGTACTCACGGGCGGCCTCGCGCAGGCAGTCGACCGCGTCGGTGTTGCCCTCGCAGGGAACCTCCAGCAGATGCCGGGCGGCCGCGACGGCACCGAGCCCGGCCGTGCGGACGGCCTCCGCGGCCGCGTTGTGCAGTCCGACCCGCACGCCGGGCGGGATGGCCCGGTAGACGGTGGTGGCGATCAGCGGGTGAACGAACTCCAGGGTGCCGTCGGGGCCCTCGCCCTCGGCCAGGATCCGGGCGGAGCGCAACGTCCCGACCTCCTCGGCGGCCTGCTCGGCGCCGATCACCGCGATGGCGGCGGCGAGTTCCCGTGAGATGGAACTGCCGAGCACGGCGGCGGCCCAGGCGAAGCGGACGGTGGGTGCGCCGAGTTGCCGCAGGCGTGCCAGCAGTCCGGGGCCCTTGACCACGGAGGCGAGGTCCCGCATCACGGGAAGTTCCTCGCGGGTGCCCTTCATCCGGCGTCGGCCGAGTCGGATCGCAAGTTCGACGGTCTCGAACGGGCTGCCGCCGGTGATCTGCCGGCATTCGTCGCAGAACGTGTCCTCTGCTCCCTCCCCCAGTTCGTCCCGCAGGATCCGTGCCACGCCTTCGGCGGTGAGCGGCGCCAGGGTGTAGGGGCGGTCGCCGTGGCGTTCGGCGAGGGAGCCGAAGTTCGTTGCGCCCGGGGGAAGTTCGTCCGGCCGGTAGCCGACGACGATCAGCAGTGGCAGGTCCTCGGCGCGTGGCGCGAAGGACGCGAGCCAGCTCAGGGACTCGTCGTCGGCCCAGTGCATGTCGTCCAGGAGCAGCACGACGGGCGCCTTCAGCACCGTCAGGCGGGTCATGACCCAGTCCAGGCCGTCACGGACCACGGTCGGATCCGGCACCGGTACGGCACACTCCGCCTCGAGGCCGAGGGCGGCGGCGACGATGTCGTACCAACTGCCCAGCAGCTCCCGGCGGTCCGTGCCGTCCATCGTCGCGAGGACGGGCTGCAGGAGTTGCCGGACCACACGGAACGCCAGACCCTGTTCGTTCTCGCCGCCCTTGCCGGAGAGCACGGTGCACCCGTGGGCCACGGCGCGGGCGCGGGCCCGAGCGAGGAGGGTGGTCTTGCCCATGCCGGCCGATCCGGTGAAGGCGAGCAGTCCGCCCCGCCGAGCGGGCGCGACGCCGTCGGCCGCGTCGCACAGGTCCGCCAACGCGGAGTCGATCGCCTCCAGTTCACGGTTTCGCTCGAGCAACGTCCGGTTCCCGACGATCGGTTGCCGTGGTCCGTGCGCCATGTACCCCGTCGCTTCCTGCGGTCAGCTGTCGGAAGACAGCGCTGAGCGTACGCCCTGGTGGGCGCGGGCAGGAGGCTTTCGGGCGGTACGGCGTATGGAAAGAATGAATCATCAACGGCGGCGGTTTGCTCGTCCGCACCTCGGGTAACGCCGCCGAACCGGGCTCCTTGCGGGAGCCCGGCGGGGAGTGCGCGTCACCGGCCGACGGGGACGGCCGCGGTGTCCGCGTAGCGCGGCACGTCGCGGGACCAGTGGTAGCAGCCGCGGATCCAGCCGGCCATGCCGTCCACATAGCCGAGGCCGGCGGGGCTCGACCGCGGCCGGATCTCCTCGGAGAGCCGCTCGAACTCCCTGACGGTGTCGTTGATCCTCCTGATGGCGAGCCGGACGGCCTGTGGCAGGGTGCAGTGGTGCTCCCTGCGGTAGGCCAGGACCAGGTTGATCACGCCGCCCTCCCGTTGCTCCTTCACGGCGGAGAACAGGTCGGGTATCCACACCGCGGCGTCGGCCGACAGTCTCCGCAGCCGGCGC
Organism: Streptomyces sp. NPDC001848; assembly: GCF_042891915.1. Classification (NCBI taxonomy): domain Bacteria; kingdom Bacillati; phylum Actinomycetota; class Actinomycetes; order Kitasatosporales; family Streptomycetaceae; genus Streptomyces; species Streptomyces sp. NPDC001848. The sequence continues at coordinate 66,096 of NZ_JBIATP010000003.1, forward strand.
ATGGCCGGCTGCCAGAGCTCCTCGGGGGACAGTTCGTCGGGCTGCGCCGCCTCGCACAGCGGGTAGAAGGGTTCGACGCCCGCGGTGAGGGCCCGTATCGAGTCGCACAGACCGATCCGTATGCGGGAAGGGTCCGTCTGGGCCACCGCCTCGTACAGCAGGCCGTGCACGTACTCGCGGCCGTGCCAGGCCCAGCGCGCGGCCTGGTCGGGGGTGCAGCGCTCTTCGACCTGCCGGTACAGGTCGGCCAGGGCGGCCCCGAGCGGAGTGGTCGGCGGCCGGCCGTCGCGCAGGATGCCGATGCTCTCGCAGAGCATCGGCATCAGCCTGCTCGGCCGGTGCCGGCCGATCTCTTCCGCCCGGTCGTCGAAGACGAACTGGTAGGCGATCTGGTTCGCCACGATCCGCAGGATGCCGGCGTCCATGGTGGGGCCGTTGTAGGAGGCCAGTTCCGCGGGACGGGTGCGGGCGATCATCGCGGCGACCGTGGGGTCGTCGGTCAGCCCCCAGTTGCGTAACCATTCCTCGACGCCGGCCGCGGCCTCGGATTCGTGCGGATTGCGCAGTGGGGGAAAGGGCATGTAGAGCTCGGACTCGATCAGTTCCTTGAGGTTTCCGGCCGGATTCCCGGTGTGCGGTCCGGCCGCCAGGCCTTCATGCTCCGCGGGCACCTTTGTCACCTTCCCTTCGGCGGTTCCACGGCGAGGATGCCGCCGTTCCGTTTGCGGGGAATTCCTGGGGGGATCGGGCGGTGGTGCCGGGCGGAATGCGGGCGACCTCTGTCCGGGGCACAAAAGGCAATGGCTGGGAGGAGAGCCGCCCGGAGGACAGGGGCTCGGAGGATGGTGGCTCGGAGGATGGTGGTTGGGATGCGCGTGGCCCGGAGAACAGAGGCTCGGAGGATGGTGGCTCCGAGGGCGCGCCGTCCTTGTCCGGGGTGGCGGGCGCTTGCGTCGGTGGTTTCCCGGGCGGCATCTGTGACCGGGGTTCGCAGATCATCTCCAGTGCCCTCGGCCCGAGGGTGGCGGCCGGGCGCGGCTGCTCGACATGCCCGGGCAGCGGCCGCAGACGCCAGCGGCGGGCGACCGTCGCCACGGCCAGGGTGGCCTCCGCCATGGCGAAGGTGTCCCCGACGCATTTTCGGCTGCCGGCGGCGAAGGGCAGCAGGGCGCCGTTCCGGGCGGCCGCGGGCCGCCCGGAGAGCCAGCGCTCGGGCAGGAACCGGTCGGGGTCGGGGAACGACGCGGGATCGTGGTGCAGGACGTACGGGCTGTACAGGACGGTCACCCCCTTGGGGAGCCGGATGCCCGCGAGGTCGGTCTCCTTGGTGGTGGTGCGGGTGAAGAGCCAGCCGGGCGGATACACCCGCAACGTCTCCGTCACCACGCCGCGGGTGTACACCAGGCGCGCCAGCTCCTCGGGGCCGGGCGGCCGCCCCTCGGTGAGCACCTCGTCGACCTCCGCGTGCAGTCGGCGCTCGACCTCCGGATGGGCGGGCAGCAGGGCGAACAGCGAGCCCAGGCACATCGCGGTGCTCTCCACGCCGGTGAGCAGGAGCGTGATCAGCTGGTCGTGGATCTCCCGTCCGGTGACCGCCGCCGCTCCCCCTTGACCTCGCTCGGCCTCGAGCAGGCGGCCCAGCAGGTCGTCACGGGGACGGCCGCGCCGCCGTTCGTCGATGACGGTGTCGACGATCGCGTGCAGGCGGTCGAAGGCGCGGCGGTAGCGGTGGTTGGCGGGCGTGGGGAGCCGGAACAGGGGGGCGAGCGGCACGACGGTACGGACGAACAGGCCCCGGACGAGGGCCGCGAGGCAGTCCCGCAGCTCGGCGACGGTCTCCGCGTCCATTGCGTCGGAGAGCAGGAAGCGGCTGGTCACCCGAGTGGTCAGGGCCAGCATCGCCCCGCTCACGTCCGCCGTCCCGCCGGGCCGCCACACACCGAGGACGGACTCTGCCTCCTCGCCCATCACCCGCGCGTAGTCGGTGATGCGAGCGGGGTGGAAGGCGGGCTGGATCAGCTTGCGCTGCCGCCGGTGGTCGTCGTGGGCGCAGGTGACCAGGCCGTTGCCCATCAGTGGCCGCAGCCTGTCGTACTGCGGACCACCCTTGTCGAAGGTGCGGGCGTCCATGAGGACCTGGTGCACCAGCTCGGGATGGCACACCAGCCAGGCGCGCTGGGGACCGAGGCGTATCTCCACCAGATCCCCGTACTTGGAAACGGAATTCAGAAAGGCCAGTGGGTGACGGAACAGGGTGATACCGTGACCGACGAATGGGAATATGCCTGGCGCAGTACCCACCGTCCATACTCGCTGGGCCTCGGGCAGGGAACCGCTCATCGAATACCACCTTCCGCGGTCGGCACAGCAAATCGGTGAACGTTCCTCGGACGTGGAGCATGAGTCCTGTCCCGACCAGTCCAACCCGCGGCACGCTTCCCACGTGCTTTTCTCGGGGGGCGCACAGGAGCACGAAGGCGCATGCGACCGGCCACTGTCGATGCCCGCTACACCGACCGGAAATTCCGCCTTCTCCGGATTCGCCGCCGGCTTACCTCGGCAGGGCGCCGTTCGGGGCTGGGCGAGAGACCATGAGAAGTGACCCGGGAAAGCCCCGCCGCCGGGCGCCGGGTGACATCGCTCAGGTGGGAGGAGGCGGTGGGTGGTGATCACGCGAGTGCGGATGCCGCACCGGCATCTCACACCACCGGCCAAGTCCGGGCCGCCTCGTGACGCGCCGAGGCCGCCCGGGAACCAGCGGCCCACGCCGGGGGGCCGGCAGTGGTGGATCGTTCCGCTGCTGTGGGTGGCCTTCCTGGTGGTCATCATGCTGGTGCGCGCCCCGTCGGGGGCCCCGCCGGCCCATCTGACGTACACCGACTTCACCACCAAGGTCGGTGCCGGGCAGGTCAAGACGGTCGACATCAACGACAAGGGGGCGGTCAGCGGCAGTCTGAAGAACGGCACCAGGTTCACCACCCAGTTGCCCACCGCCCTGGGGACCGGGTCGCTGCAGCAGCAGCTCCAGGCGAAGCACGTGCAGATCACCGCCTCGCAGAGCAGGAGCGGCGGCAACCCCTTCCTGTCGTTCCTCGTCGCCTTCCTCCCGCTGCTGCTCCTGGTCGGCGTCTTCTGGTGGTTCGGGCGCCGTGCCGCGCGCTCGGTGACCGGCGGGCTCAGCGCCATCGGCCGGTCCCGGGCGAAGATCATCGAGGCGGAGCGGCCCACCACCCGGTTCGACGACGTGGCCGGATACGACGGGGTCAAGCAGGAGATCAGCGAGGTCGTCGACTTCCTGCGCAACCCCATGCGCTACGCGGCGGCCGGCGCCAAGGGACCCCGCGGCGTGATCATGGTGGGGCCGCCCGGCACCGGGAAGACGCTCTTCGCGCGTGCCGTCGCCGGTGAGGCCGACGTGCCGTTCCTGTCGGTGACCGGGTCCGCGTTCGTGGAGATGTTCGTCGGTGTGGGCGCCTCCCGGGTGCGGGACCTGTTCGACGAGGCCCGCAAGCGCGCACCGTCGATCATCTTCATCGACGAGCTGGACGCCGTGGGCGCGCGACGCTCGGGCAGTGGCCACATCGGCGGCAACGACGAGCGCGAGCAGACCCTCAACCAGCTGCTGGCCGAGATGGACGGCTTCGACCAGTCCACCGGCATCGTCGTGGTCGCGGCCACCAACCGGCCTGAGGCGCTGGACCCCGCTCTGCTGCGGCCGGGCCGGTTCGACCGGCAGGTCACCGTCCCCCTGCCCAACCAGGCCGAGCGCGCCGCGATCCTCAGGGTCCACGCCCGGGGCAAGATCCTGTCCCCCGACGTCGACCTCGACATCGTCGCCCGCGCCACCCCCGGTTTCTCCGGCGCCGACCTGGCGAACCTGGTCAACGAGGCCGCCATCAACGCCGTACGGGCCGACCGCGTGCTGATCGAGCCCCACGATCTGGACGCCGCCCGCGACCGGGTCCTGCTGGGCCGTCGCGAGGCCTCCAACGCCCTGCTGCCCGAGGAGCGCCACTCGGTCGCCGTGCACGAGTCGGGGCACGCCCTGGTCGCCGCGCTGTGCGAGCACGCCGACCCCGTCGCCAAGGTCACCGTCCTGCCGTCGGGTATGACGCTCGGGGTGACCGAACAACTCCCCGAGGCCGAACGCCATCTGTACAGCGAGGCCTATCTGACGGATCTGCTCGCGGTGCGCCTCGGTGGCCGGGCGGCCGAGCTGGTGGTCTTCGGCGCCGGCTCCAGCGGCGCCGCGAACGACCTGGCCGGGGCCACCCAGATCGCCACGCGCATGGTGCGGGACTTCGGTCTGTCCCCGGCGCTCGGCCCGGTCGGCTACGCCTCCGCCAACCCGCACTACCTGGGCGAGCCCGCGGAGGACTCGATCCGGCAGCCCTACTCGGAACAGACCCAGCGGATCATCGACCAGGAGGCCGCACGTCTGCTGCGGGAGGCCGAGGAGCGGGCGACGGGGCTGCTGCGGGAGCACCGCCGGGCCCTGGACCGGCTCGCCGACCTGCTCGTCACTCGGGAGACCATCGACGGCTCCGCCGTCCTGGACGTCCTGCGTCAGGAACGGCAGGAGCGGCAGGAGGCGGACGGTGACCTGCCGGACCGCAACCGGCCGGACCCAGCGGCCGAGGATCTGCGGGCGGTGACGCCTCCGGTCCGCGTTGCGCGGGAAGGTGGGGAAGCTCCTGTTCCAGGGTCAGTTCCGGGGCAGGACGATCGGGGCAGCGGCACCGGAGCCCCGACCCAAACAGGGTCCTAGCGGCTCATGCGTGCAGGTGCGGCACGGCGATGACGGGGCACCGGACGTGGTGCAGCACGCCCTGGCTCACCGAGCCGAGCAGCATGCCGGTGAAGCCGCCGTGCCCGCGGGTGCCCACCACCAGGCCGAGCGCGTGGGCGGAGGCCTCGGTCAGCACCTTCACAGGATGGCCGCCGACGAGCTCCTGATGCAGTTCCACGTCCGGGTACGCGGCGCCGTGGCCGGCCGCCACCGTCTCATGGAGCAGCCGCCGGCATTCCTGCCGGGCCGCGTGCTCGTCGAGCACCCCCAGCAGCCCCGGCTGCCACACGTACAGGGCGCGCACTGCGGCCCCGCGCAGTGCGGCCTCCTGGCGGGCGACGTCGACGGCGGCGGCGGAACGCGCGCTGCCGTCCACGCCGACGACGAGGTACGGGTCCTGTGCGGTGGCCTGCGGTTCGGGTACGACGACCACCGGGCAGCGGGCGTGTGCCATGACGTTCAGGGTCACCGAGACGGAGAAGACCTCCCTGACCCGGCTCAGATGCCACGACCCCAGGACGACGGCTGCCGCGTCATGGCCCTGCTCCCGCAGGACCCACGCCGGGTTGCCCTCGACCAGCAGACCGGTCACCTCGACCCCCGGCTGCCGGGCCTCCACGAACGACACCGCTGCCTTGAGCACCTGTTCCCCCGCCTCACGCAGCGCCTGGGTGCAGGCCTCCCAGGAGGACGGTGGCTCCCACCTCCTGATCCCCGCGGTGGGCAGCGTCTCGGCGTGCACCAGACGCAGGGGCGCCCGGCGCAGGGCGGCCTCGTCCGCGGCCCAGGCCAGCGCCCACCGCTTGGCGGGGTCGGCGTCGACACCGACCACGACCGGCCGGCGATCCTCCGCTCGGGCCATCGTCATCTCCGGCGACCAAGGGCTGACGGGTCCGGGCGCCCGTACGCGCCCGGACCCGGTCGATCAGGCCGCGAGGGCATGACCGGGATGCAGGACCACCTTGGTGTAGCCCTCGATCCGCTTGTCGAACTTCTCGTAGGCCTGCGGCGCCTGGTCCAGCGGCAGTTCGTGGGAGACCACGAAGCTGGGCTTGGCCCGCCCGGCGATGATCAGATCGCGCAGCTGCCGGTTGTACCGCTTGACGTTGCACTGGCCGGTGCCCATCTGCTGGCCCTTCTCGAACATCCGGCCGATGGAGACCAGCAACTGGCCCCGCTTGGCGTGCTCGTCGGGTCCGCCGGGGTCGGAGGGCACGTACAGGCCCGGTACCCCGAGCATGCCGGTGGGCCGTACCGTCTCCACGAGCTCGTTGAGGACGATGGCGGGTTCCTCGTGGCTCGCGTCGTGCGCCTGGGCCTGGTAGCCGACGGCGTCCACGCCCTTGTCGGTGCCCTCTCCGTTCGTCTGTTCCTTGATCTGCTCGGCCGGGTCGCCCTTGGTGAAGTCGATGGGGATGGCCCCGATCTCCTCCGCCTTGGCGAGCCGCTCGGGCACCCGGTCGACCGAGAACACCTTCGACGCCCCGCGCAGCAACGCGGAGTAGGCGGCCATCAGACCCACCGGGCCGGCGCCGAATACGGCCACGCTCTCACCCGGGGACACCTGGGCGAGTTCACATCCGTGGTAACCGGTCGGGAAGATGTCGGCGAGCAGGACGAAATCGGTCTCGAACTCCTCACCGGGTGGCAGTTTCAGGCAGTTGAAATCGGCGTACGGAACCCGTAGGCGCTCCGCCTGTCCGCCGATGAACGGGCCCATCGCCACATATCCATAGGCACCGCCGGCGAATCCGGGATTCACCGTGAGGCAGAACCCGGTCTTTCCCGCGAGGCAGTTCTTGCAGAATCCGCAGGCGACATTGAAGGGCATCACGACGCGGTCGCCCTCGGACAGGGAGGTCACCCCGCTGCCGACCTCCTCGACGATGCCGAGGTTCTCGTGCCCGAAGACGATGCCCGACTCGGCCGCCGTGCGGCCCTCGTACATATGCAGGTCGGAACCGCAGATCGCGGTCGACGTCACCCGTACGAGCACATCGTTCGGGTGCTCGATCCGGGGATCCTGGACATCCCTCACAGCCACGCTGAAGGGCTTCTCGTAGACGACGGCTTTCACCTGCGTCACCTCCGCGTCGAAGCCGGCTGACGACGGCGGGACGGAGCCGCTACCGGGGGAGGCACCGCGGGCGAGGGCCTCGGGCTGTGCCGTGGCCCCGTTCGCGCTCGTTTCACCGCCGGACACTTCCAGAAAACGCCCCTACGACAGGGGCCGCAACCCACGTCGGCCCGGTCCGCCGCGGGGTGGCGGCGTCAGATTTCCCCAGGGACGGGGATCGCCTCCCGCGCGCAAGTGGAGGAGTCGATCCTGGGCGCGAGACGGCGCAGTCCTCGCGCCGTGGCGTCGACGTCGTCCGGCACCGAGACGGCGAGGAGACCGAAGGGAACGCCGGACCGCAGGGCGACGCACACGACCGGCGCTCCGGGCCGCACCACCGCGAAGTCCTGCCCGCCGTGGTGGCCCCGCGTTCCGACGCACAGCGTCCCGGGGATCCACAGACCCCGCCGGGCGTCTCCCCGCAGGGCACGCCACCAGTCGGGTTCGACGGTCACCCGGCGCACCGCATCGAGCGGCACCCGTACATCGCCGTGGCGGGCGGCCGCCTTTTCCCACCACCTCAGGCGTACGACGAGATCGTCGCCGTCGACGATTATCCGTGCCATGGCGCTTCCTCCCTTCCATTCTGACGTCCGGGAGGCATCAGCATTCGGGAAATGTCTCACCATGCGAACCCGCTCTTACCGCCTGCCGCGGCATCTCGTTCAATGGCTTTTTCCGTCGGCTTCCGTGAGCGAGAGGAGACACGCCATGGGTGAGCATGTGCATGTGCGCATCGGACAGGGGCTGAGTGTGAGCGAGAACGGGGAACTGATCGAGTCGTCCCGCTGCCGCTGCGGCGCCACCTGGACCAGGACGTACCGGGTGGACGAGGACGCACCCGAGGAGTGAGCCGACGGAGTCCGGAACACAGTCCGGAACACACGGCCGTCCGTGTCGGGCGACAAAAAACGAGGCAAGGAGGTTGCCCACTCCCTGCCACTCTCAACGTATAGCGCACGGGGGGCCTTGCGGCAAGGCCCGGGTGGTGCCGCAGAATCTCCGGCCGAGGCCAGAACCTGGGGAAACCAGGGATTCGCGGAGTACGCCTGCTTCTGATCGACCTGTGGGGGCGGCGGGCGTGGGGCAAGGGGGGTTCGATGATTGACGTGATCGTCGCCGGCGGCGGACCGACCGGCTTGATGCTGGCCGGCGAGTTGCGGCTGCACGGTGTTCGCGTGCTCGTGCTGGAGAAGGAGGCGGAGCCCACCAGGGTGGTCCGTGCGCTCGGCCTGCACGTGCGCAGCATCGAGGTGATGGACCAGCGCGGTCTGCTGGAGCGGTTCCTCGAGCACGGCCGGCAGTACCGGGTCGGCGGTTTCTTCGCCGGTATGGGCAGGTCGTGGCCCGACCGGCTGGACACCGCCCATTCGTACGTCCTCGGCATCCCGCAGACCACCACCGATCGCCTGCTGGCCGAGCACGCCACCGAGTTGGGCGCCGAGATCCGCCGCGGCTGCGAACTGGTCGGGCTGGGCCAGGACGACCACGGGGTGACCGTCGAGCTGGCCGACGGCACGCGGTTGCGCTCGCGCTACCTCGTCGGCTGCGACGGCGGCCGCAGCACGGTGCGCAAGCTGCTCGGCGTCGGCTTCCCCGGTGAGCCCAGCAGGGTCGAGACGCTGCTGGGCGAGATGGAGGTGGCCGTGCCACCAAAGACGCTGACCGCCGTGGTGGCCGAGGTCCGCGAGACCCAGAAGCGGTTCGGCGCCGTGCCCCTCGGGGACGGGGTGTACCGCGTCGTCGTGCCCGCCGAGGGGGTGGCCGAGGACCGCACGGTCCCGCCGGCCTTCGAGGAGTTCAAGCAACAGCTGCGGGCGATCGCCGGCACCGACTTCGGCGTGCACTCGCCGCGCTGGCTGTCCCGCTTCGGCGACGCCACCCGGCAGGCCGAGCGCTACCGGGCCGGCCGGGTGCTGCTGGCCGGCGACGCGGCGCACATCCACCCGCCGACCGGCGGGCAGGGCCTCAACCTCGGCATCCAGGACGCGTTCAACCTCGGCTGGAAACTGGCCGCAGAGGTGAACGGCTGGGCACCGGAAGGGCTGCTGGACACCTACCACACCGAACGGCACCCGGTGGCCGCCGAGGTGCTGGACAACACCCGCGCGCAGATGCAGCTGATGTCCACCGAACCGGGCCCGCAGGCGGTGCGCCGGCTGCTGTCGGAACTGATGGACTTCGAGGACGTGAACCGGTACCTGATCGAGAAGATCACCGCGATCGCGGTCCGTTACGACTTCGGCGACGGGCATGAACTGGTCGGCCGGCGGTTGCGGGACGTGCAGCTGAAGCGGGGTCGGCTCTACGCGCTGCTGCACGGCGGCCGCGGGCTGCTGCTCGACCAGACCGGCCGGCTCTCGCCGGCGGGCTGGGCGGACCGGGTCGACCACGTCGTCGACGTCAGCGAGGAACTGGACGTGCCGGCGGTGCTGCTGCGGCCCGACGGTCACGTGGCGTGGGTCGGGGAGGACCAACAGGATCTGCTCAGCCGGCTCCCCAAGTGGTTCGGCGCCGCTGTCGGCTGAGTGCACGGTCCGCACGGTCGCCTGGCGCGCTCACGCGACGGCGGCGCCCGTCCCGGGTACCGACAGGCCGAGGCGGGAGAGCGCACCGCTCAGCCAGGCCGTCAGGGCCGCGACCACCGGCACGGGCGCGGCCTCCCCGGCGTCCTCGGTCCCGGCCGCCCGGGTCCCGGCGTCCTCAGCCCCGGTCTCCTCGGCTCCGGTGTCCTCGGCCCCGGCGGGCAGCCATCCCGTACCGGCCAGGCGCCGCGAGAGCGGCTCGAGCGTCCCGTGGAGGAGCGTGGCGGTCGCGATGGCCGCCACAGTGGTGCCCCAGCCCACGGGTCCGAGCGGGGTGGAGCCGAAGAACCGGCTGATGCCCGGGGTCTGGACGATCCCCACGAGCACGGCGGCCGAACCGAGGGTGGCCGCGAGCACCTGGAAGTCCGCGCCGCCGCTGGTGAGGGTCTGGGCGAGCTGAGTGCCCACCACCGCGACCAGCGCCACCGTGGCCGCGCGGCGGCGGGTGCCGGTGAACCGGGCGGCCGTCCAGGCCAGTCCCGCGCCGAGAGCGGTGGTGAGCCCGCGCTGCACCATCTCCTGGGTGAGCGAGGTGCCCAGCGACTGGTGCGGACCTTCACTGAGCAGCTGCTCCCCGGTGCCCACGGCCGGGGTGCGGACGGCGATGGACAGCGCGGGGGCGAGGTCGGTGAGGAGGTTCACGAGCATGATCTGACGGGCACTGAGCGGTGAACTGCCCCCGGCGGCCGAGGCGAGCACGCTGAAGGTGACCTCGCCGAGGTTGCCGCCGATCAGGATGGCCAGCGCGGTCCTGACCGAGGTCCACATCGCCCGGCCCTCGGTGAGCGCGGTGACGATCGTCTCCAGACGGTCGTCACCGATGACGAGATCGGCGGCGGCCGTCGCCGCGGGGGTGCCGCGCCGCCCCAGGGCGATGCCGACGTCGGCGAGCCGGATGGCCGGGGCGTCGTTGGCGCCGTCGCCGGTCATCGCCACGACCCGGCCGATCCGCTGGAACGCCTCGACGACACGGACCTTGTGGTGCGGGGTGCACCTGGCGATGACGTCCACCGTCGGCAGCAGCGCGTCGAGTTCGTCGTCGTCGAGGGCGTCCAGCTCCGGCCCGGTGCAGACCTTCTGCTGCGGCTCCCCGGTGACGGAGGCCGCGATGGCCTCGGCGGTGGCGGCGTGGTCCCCGGTGAGCAGGACGGTCTGCACGCCCGCCGCGCGCAGCCGGGCGGTGGCCGGTGCGGCTGAAGGGCGCACCGGGTCGGCGAGGACCACGAAGCCGACGAAGACCAGGTCCCGCACCGCGTCGTCGGCCAGCTCCTCGCCCTGCCCCAGGGTGCGTTCGGCCACGGCGAGGACGCGGCGGCCGGCGCCGGCGAGCTCCTCCGTGGCCCGGGCGAGCGCCCTGCGCCCGGAGTCGTCGAGGACGCTGTCCGCCCCGTTCCCGCGTCTGCGCCGGCAGCGGGCCAGCACGGTCTCCGGGGCGCCCTTGACGCTCAGCAGGGTGGAGCCGGTGGTGCGGCCCACCGTGGCGTGGTAGGCCCGTGAGGGGTCGAAGGGCAGGGTGCCGGTGCGCCGCCAGCCGGGCGCGCCGCGGCCGACCGACACCCGCGCCCTACGGGCCCCGGCGTCCACCGCCCGGTCGGTCCGGTGGGCCATCGGTTCGGCCTGCCGGGCGGCGGGGGTGGCCCTGAGCGCCGCGGACAGGACCGCCTTGTGCCGGGGGCCGAGCCGGTCGACGGACACGTTCCGCTCCCCGTCGCTGACCGCGACGAGCTGGAGGTCGCCCTCGGTGAGGGTGCCGGTCTTGTCGAAGCAGAGCACATCGGCCCGGCCGAGAGCCTCGATGGTGCGCGGGTTGCGGACGAGGGCGCCGTGCTCGGCCAGGCGGCGCGCGGAGGCCAGTTGGGCCGCGTTGACGAGGAACGGCAGCCCTTCGGGGACCGAGGCGACGGCCAGGTTCACCGCGGAGGCGAGGCTCTGGGCGAGCGGGCGCCCGTGCAGCAGCCCGGCTCCCGCCACCGCCACCGCGGAGGCCGTCGCCACGGGCAGGCTGGCCCTGGTGAGCGACGACAGCCGCGCCTCGACGCCGGTGACCGGTGCGGCCTCCCGCGCGGCGGCCATGGTGCGCCCGACCTCGGTGGCCGCGCCGGTGGCCACCACCACGGCGACCGCCTCGCCGGCCGAGACGGTGCTGCCCTCGTAGAGCATCGAGGAGCGCTCGGCGAGGTGCGAGGCGACCACGGAGGCCGGCGTCTTGGCGACGGGCAGGGACTCGCCGGTCAGCGACGACTCGTCGACCTCCAGACCCTCGGCGTGCAGCAGCCGGCAGTCGGCGGGCACCACGTCCTCGGGCCGCAGCAGGACGACGTCCCCCGGCACCAGCTCCTCCGCGGCGACCAGTTGCTCCACGCCCCCGCGCCGCACCCGTGCCTCGACCGCGGAGCGGGCGGTGAGCTCGGCGAGGGCGCGCTCGGTGCGGACCCGCTGCACACCACCGACCAGCGCCGAGGTGGCGGTGACCGCGGCGACCAGCGCGGCGTCCGCCCGGGACCCGACGGCGGCGGCCAGGGCGGCCCCGCCGGCGAGCACCGGTGTCAGTGGGTTGGCCAGCTCCTCGACGAACGCGGACAGCAGGGTGGTGCGCGGTGCGGTGCCCGTCCCCGAGGGGCTCTTGGCCCGCGCGGCGGCCTCCTCCGGGGACAGCCCGTCGGCGGTCGTCCGCAACCTCTGCAGGACCCGCGCGGGCGGCATCAGGTGCCAGGGCACGGTCGCCACGGACGGGGTGACCGGGCGGCAGCAGAGTTGCCGGGCGCGCCAGACGCCCAGGCAGAAGGCGATCGCCCCGGCCGTGTTGCACGCCGCCTGCCCGCGCGAGCACGCCTCGGCGGCCGGTGCCCGCATCGCCGCCACCGCGCCGATGCCGCTGCCGCCTGCGGACAGCACGGCGCTGTCCCGGTCGACCCGGCGGGCCACGCCGACGCCGGACAGGATCAGCGCGACCGACTCCAGATCGGTGCCGACCAGCAGATCGGCGCCCCAGGCCGGCGGCTCCCCGTCCCCGTGGACGCCGATGCCGCAGTCCGACGCCGCGAGCGCACGCCGGTTGCCCGAGACCAGCAGCACCACAGCGCCGTCCGCCTGCAGGGCACGTACCGATGCCACCAGGCGCCGCCCGGAGGGCACCGTCGCGTCGACGAAGCCGAGCTGCGGGTCCGGGTGGTCGCCGGCGAGGACCACCCGGATCTGAGAACGCCGGGCGGCCGCGGTCAGGGCCTGCGCTCCCGGCAGGGTCTGTGTCGCCACGCCGGCGACGGCCTTCAGGCGGCCCCGGAGGGCCAGTCCCAGGACCCGTTCGCTGCCCCGGGTCCGCAGCCGCTCGGCGGCGCGGCGCCCGGTGCGGCCGGTCGGCTCCAGGTCCTGAAGCGGGCCGAGCACCCAGCCTGCGCCGTCGCGCCGGACCCGGGCCGGCGCGGCCGGGTCGAACAGGGCGAACAGCCGGTCGGAGCACTGTTCGGCGTCGGCGCCGTCGAGCGGCACCAGGTCGGTGAGCTCGTACCGCCCGCTGCGCAGCACGTCCACGTCCAGCACCACGGTGTCCACCTGGCCGAGGCGGCGCAGCGCACTGCGGTCCATCGCCACGACGCCGCGCAGCGCGAGGAACCGGCCGAGGCTGGTGGCGAAGCCCTCCCGGCCGGCCTCGGGAGCCTTCGGCATTCCGGCCAGCGCCACCGCGAGCGCGCGCCGCGGTCCCGCGTACGGCGCGGTCAGGGCCCCCACGGCGGCGCCCGCCCCCATGGCCCGTTCGGCGTAACGTGCCGTCACGTCCTGGTGGGCTCGCGGCCGTTCCACGACCACCGGCTCGGCCTGTGCGTGCTCCGGCCCCCGCACCAGCAGCGGCTCCGCGGCCGCCCACGCCTCAAGGGTCGCGTTCGCCTCCCGCCACTGCGCGATGCGCTGCGCGGCGTCCAGCATCAGACCCCCGCCGCGGGTGGCCAGGCCCTGGACGAGCGCGTTGAGCATCGGAACCACCGATTCGGGGCGTTCCAGCTCCGTGAGGCCCGACGTGACCAGCCTGCGCAGCCAGGGGTGGCACTGGACGGCGGTGGCCAGCGCCCCCACCTCCGCCGGCAGCGGCGTCCACGGCGACAGGCGGGTGGCGACCGTGAGGAGCAGGCCCGCGATGTCCGCGGCGAGGACCGGGAGTGTGGTCCGGCTGCGCGGCGCCTCGCACGGGTGGTGCGGTTCCGGGCACCATGCGTCGTACTCGCCGGGCTCCGCGGTGGCGGCGGCCCCGTGGGCCTCGGCGTGGGCGACGATCCGGATCAACTCCTGCCGCGGCGGTGACGGCGAGGCCAGTTCCACGACAACCCGTTCCGCCGGTGCGTTCACGCGCGCCCACAGCACCCCGGGATGCTCCTCCAGGGCGCGCTCGACGATCCTGCCCACCCGGGTGCCGTGGGGACCGTGCACGCCGCGGACCTGGATGTGGCAGCGGCCCGGGCGGGACCACACATCCCGCCGGTCGAGGCCGAGCAGCGCGGCGGCCGCCTCCCCGGCGCCCCGGGCACCGGCGGCCAGGCCGTAGGCCAGCGGGCCCGGCAGTGGCAGGCGCGTCCCTGACAGCAGCGACATCCGTGCCACCTCCCGAACGGGCCAATCCCCATACGGGTTCGATCATCGCCTGCAAGCGATCGGCCCGCCCGACGGACTGATCCGAACGGTTTCCCCGCTCGCAGGCCCCTGTCCCCGCCGGTACCGTCTGCCTCGGCGGGGGGCGATGTCCCGGACCCCACGAACGGATGTGAACCGTGACCACGCCGAAGACCACGCGAAAGACCGCGCGAACGACTGCGCGAACGACCGCGCGAACGACCGCGCGAACGACCGCGCGAACGACCGCGCGAACGACCGCGCAGAAGCTCCCGGTGAGGACCGATCGGAAACGCACGGTGCCGAGCAGCATGAAGGCGTCGCCGCCCGCCGCCACGGCAGGCCCGGGGCAGCGCCCCGACGCCCCGTCGGCGGGGCGACGGCCGGCCGCCGGACAGCCCGCCGCGACCCAGCCGACGGCAGCACAGGCGACCACGACATCAGCGACCAGAAGACAGGCAACCACGACATCGCCGGCGAGAAGACAGGCGACGACGAGGCAGCCGGCCGCGAGGCGGACGGCCGATGCCCGGCAGTCGGCCGTGACGCGCCCGGTCACACGGCAGTCGGCCGGGAAAAGGCCGACCACCGGACAGGCGACCCCGAGACAGGCGGCAGCGACACAGGTGATCAGGAGACAGTCCGTCGCGACGCGCCCGGTCACACGGCAGTCGGCCGGGGAAAAGGCCGACCACCGGACAGGCGACCCCGAGACGGGCGGCAGCGACACAGGTGATCAGGAGACAGTCCGTCGCGACGCGCCCGGTCACGCGGCAGTCGGCCGCGAGGCGGCCGGCGCGGAAACCGTCCGTCACCTCCGGTGGGCGCACGATCACGGTGACGGTCCCCACGCTCGGCGGGGCCGCCGCCTGGGCGGTCGACGCCGTCGCGGCCCCCCTGGCCTCCGTCCGCCGCGTCCTGCCCGCCGCGCACGGCCTGCCCCTGTACGTGGGCCTCGGCGCGCTGGCCCTCGCGGGTGCCCTCGAGGCGCCGACGGCCCTGGGGCTCGGCATCGGCTATGCCGTACTCCGGCGCAAGGGCCCGTTCGCCCGGTTCACCGCCTAGCCTCGCGCCGTCGCACGTTTGTCCCCCCGCCCCCCGATCACCCGTCATGCATCGGCGGGGCACCCAAGGAGCGGGAGGATGATCGCGGAGCAGTCCGTGAAACTGATCCGGCAGGCCGTGCACCACGTGTGGGACCGGCTGAAGACGTACGACCTGGTCCGGCGCGGCCGTGAACTGGAGCTGATGCACCGTGCCCTCGGGTTCGCCACGCTGGCCCTGGTGACACTGGCGCCCCTGCTCATCGTGGTGGCGGCCGCCGATCCCCTGGCGCACGGGGGCTTCACGACGTGGCTGGTCGACGGCATGGGGCTGTCCGGCCGGTCCGCGCACGTGGTCACCGACATCACCACCGCGCCGCGCAAGGTGATCAGCGCGACCAGCGTGTGGGGCGGCATTCTGCTCGCCGTGTTCGGGGTGTCCTTCGGCGGGAGCGTGCAGAACGGCTACGAGCGGATCTGGAACCTGCCTCCCGGGCCCTGGCACCGCATCTGGCGCCAGGCCAGCTGGCTGATCGTGCTCACCGCCTACCTCTACCAAGAGGTGCAGACACGTCTCGCCCTGCACGGATGGCTGCGGGTCGTGGTGTCACTGGCGACCGGCGTGCTGTTCTTCTGGTGGGGTCAGCGCTTCCTCCTGGGCGGTCAGGTCCGCTGGCGTGATCTGCTGCCGGGTGCGATCGCCACCATGGTGGGGCTGATCGGCCTGCGGGTCTTCTCCTATCTCGTCTTCACGCCACTGATCGTGAGCAACGCGGTCAGTTACGGACCGCTCGGGGTCGTCCTCGTTCTGGAGTCGTGGCTGACCGGGGTGGGTTTCGTGGTCTTCGGCGGTGCGCTGTTCGGCCGCTGGTTCTGCGCACACCACTGGCGGCCGCACATCAGTCACTGATCGACCCGCCGGCGTACGCGGCCCGGCTCAACGGCGCGCCGCCCGCTCGCAGGTGACCAGACGGCGGTCGTGGTCCAGCTCCCCGATGGCGGTGAGGTACTTGGAGTGGTCGATCACGACGGCTTCGTTGACCGTCTCGCCGGACAGGCTGGTGCCGCCGCCGCGGTTGAGGATGGGCGCACCGAACCGGTGACAGATCTTGTGCACGGCGACGACGTCGTCCAGCGTTCGCGGGATGACGACGCCGATGGGGACCTGGCGGAAGTTCGACGCGTCCTGCGCGTACAGGCCCTGGGAGGCGGTGTCGAAGCGGACCTCGCCCTCGACCGCCTTGCGCAGGGCGCTCTCCAGCCTGCCCACGTCCAGGGTCATCCGGGCCCGCGGCGGGCCCGCGATCTCCGGGTGGGTCCTGGTCGGCACCTCGCGCGTCGCCCGGCGTGCTGCCTTCGCCATCGGGTCCTCACCTTCCCTCAGCGGGTCTGGTCAGGCCGGCCGCGCCCCGTACACGCGGTACGGCTCGGCGTCGGCCCACTTGACGTCCAGGCCGAGCCCGGGACGGCCGGTGTCCGGTCGTAGGGCGCCGTCCGCGGGCGACAGGGTGCCGTCGAACAGCAGGTCCTCGACGCGTACGTGGTCGTGGAAGTACTCCAGGTGCCGCAGGCGTCGTACGGCGCAGAAGGCGTGCGCGGACACCGCCGGAGCGCAGTGCGCCGACAGGTCGAGGTCACGGGCCGCGGAGAGGCCGGCCACCTCCAGGACGCCGGTGATGCCGCCGCAGCGGGTGACGTCGGCCTGGAGGCAGTCCACGGCGGGACGCTCCACGAGGTTGACGAAGTCCCGCATCGTGTAGGCGTACTCGCCCGCGGCGATCTCCAGTCGTTCCGGGCCGCGCTCGCGCAGCAGGCGCAGTCCTTCCAGGTCGGCGGAGCTGACGGGCTCCTCGAACCAGCGCACGTCCCACTCGTCGTGGAAGCGGCGCGCCCAGTGGAGCGCCTCCTTGCGGCCGAGCGCCCCGTTGGCGTCGGTGAACAGCTCCGGCTCGTCGCCGACCGCCTTGCGCACCGCGGTCAGCCGTAGCGGGTCGCGCTCGGGGTCCCGCGAGGTCTTCAGCTTGACGCGGGGGATGCCCTGGTCCACCCATCCGGTGAGCTGGTCGGTGAGGCGGTCCAGGGAGTAGTTGGTGAAGCCGCCGCTGCCGTAGACGGGCACACGGTCGTGGTAGGCGGGGAGCAGCCGGACCAGTGGGAGTCCCAGCAGCCTCGCCTTGAGGTCCCACAGCGCCACGTCGACCGCGGACACCGCCATGGCTCCGACGCCCGGACGCCCGGCGTTGCGGATCCGCACGCCCATGCGCTGCCAGAGGGCCGGCGGCGAGGACGCGTCCTGCCCCTTGACCACCGGCGCCAGCTTGGACTCGACGAACGAGGCGGCCGACACGTCCCCGTAGGTGTATCCGATCCCGGTCCTCCCGCCGGCGTGGACCCGGACCAGGACGACCGTGGTGGACTCCCAGTCCAGCGTTCCGTCCTGCTCCTTGCCGTCCGGGCCGTCGGTGGGCACCTCGAAGGCGTGCACGTCGACCGCGTCGATGCGGCACTCGCCCGGTGCCGGGCCGGCGGGCCCGGGGGTCCCGGTGTCACTCCCCATGGTGGCGTCCGGGGAGGCGCTCGGCGTACTCGACGAGCTTCTGGCGTACGCCCTTGGTGGCGATGCCCACCCTCTCCGGGTCCCGCACGGCGGCCTTGGCGGCCTTCTTCCCCTGCTCGGTCATGATGTGCGGCGGGATCGGTGCGATCTCCTGGTCCACCTTGAACTCCAGCACCACCGGCCGGTCACTGGCGAGCGCCTCGTCCCAGGCGGCACCGACCTTCTTCGGCTTGTCGCAGTAGACGCCCTTCAGGCCGAGGAGTTCGGCGTACTTCGCGTACGGGACGTCCGGGATGTACTGCGAGCCCGGGAACTTGGGGTCCCCGGCCATGGCCCGCTGTTCCCAGGTGACCTGGTTGAGGTCCTGGTTGTTGAACACGCAGAAGACGAACGGCGCGGGTCCGGACAGCCGGTCCAGGTACCGCTTGATGGTGATCATCTCGTTCATGCCGTTCATCTGGAACGCGCCGTCGCCGACGAACGCGATCACCGGCCGGTCCGGATAGGCGAACCGCGCGGCGATCGCGTACGGCGTCCCCGGCCCCATCGTGGCCAGCGTGCCCGACAGGGAGGCCTGCATACCCTTGCGCAGTTTCAGATGGCGCGCCCACCAGTTCGTCCCCGACCCCGAGTCGGCGGTCAGGATGCAGTTGTCCGGCAGCCGGGGCGACAGCTCGGCCGCGACGGCCTGGGGGTTGATCTTGCCGCCGAAGTGCTGGTCGGACCACTTCTCGCAGACCGCGTTCCACTCGACGACGTCCTTCTCGATCTGCTGCCGCCAGCTGCGGTCCTGCTTGCGCCTGAGCAGCGGCAGGAGGGCCTTGAGCGTCTCCTTGGAATCCCCGACGAGATGGGCCTCCATCGGGTAGCGGATGCCAATCATCCGCCCGTCGATGTCGATCTCGACGCCGCGGGCCTGGCCCTCGTCGGGCAGCCATTCGGCGTACGGGAAGCTGGTGCCGACCATCAGCAGGGTGTCGCAGCGCTGGATCATGTTGTCGCTGGCCTTGCTGCCGAGCAGGCCGATGGGGCCGGTGACGAAGGGCAGGTCGTCCGGCAGCACCTCGCGGCCGAGCAGCGCCTTGGCGACCCCGGCGCCCAGCAGTTCGGCCGTTTCGACGACCTCGCTCTCGGCGTGGGCCGCACCCTGGCCGATGATCATGGCGACCTTGCTGCCGGAGTTCAGCACGTCGGCCGCCTTGCGCAGCTCCCCCTCGTCGGGCAGCACCCGGGGGCGGCTCCAGCCCACGCTGGAGAAGACGGCGCCGTGCGTCTTGGGCGGCGAGGGCTGGGCATCCGCCTCCTGCACGTCCTCGGGAATGATGATCGTGGCCACGCCTCGGGTGGTCAGCGCGGTCTTGAACGCCCGGTCGATGACGTGCCGCGCCTGCGCCGGCTCCACGACCATCTGGCAGTACTCGGAGACGTCCGCGAACAGTTGCTCGAGGGCAATCTCCTGCTGGTAGTGCGAGCCCAGACAGAGCCGCTTCTGCTGGCCCACCACCGCGACCACCGGCTGGTGGTCCAGCTTGGCGTCGTACAGCCCGTTGAGCAGGTGCACCGCGCCGGGGCCGGAGGTGGCCGTGCAGCAGCCGACCTCGCCGGTGAACTTGGCGTGGGCGCACGCCATGAAGGCGGCCATCTCCTCGTGCCTGACCTGGATGAACTCCGGGCTGCCCTTGGCCCGGTCGAAGGCGCCGAGCAGTCCGTTGATCCCGTCACCCGGATAGCCGTAGACCCGCCCGACACCCCATTCACGCAGCCGCTGCAACACGAAATCAGCCACCAACGTCATCTCTGCTCCCTCGCCGCGCACCTTGCCGCCACGATGAGTGACCCTGCCGGGCCACCCCTAAACAGCGGGAGCGGCACGGCCACCCTCACGTCGTAGGCGTGGCGCCTCCCTGAGGATCACCCACACAATCTGGTCACATCACCTAAACGGAGTAAACTATTGCATGAGGCAAAGAACTGGAACTCCCCTGCTGGAGGAGGCGACAGCAATGGCCCGGCACACCACCGGCATGACCACGCATCCCGACCTCGCGGAGATGCGGGAGCGACTGGAACGCACAGCGTCCAGCGGGTCGGCCGTCGTCCTCGGCGGACTCGTCCTGCCGGCGGGTCTCTACGCGGCGATCTCGCCCTGGGTCGTGCACTTCTCCGGTGCCCCGTTCATCGCCGTCAACAACCTGATCGTCGGCCTCGCCGTCGCCCTCATCGGGTTCTGCTCGGCCCTGGCTCCGGAACGGATGCTCCGTCCGGCCTGGGTGGTCGCCCCGCTCGGCCTGTGGCTCGTCATCTCGCCCTGGGTGGTCACCGCCACGCACGGCGCGCGGGCCGGCATCGTCTGGAACAACTGTTGGATCGGCGCGGTGACGGCAGCCCTGGGGCTGGCCGCCATGGGCCTGACCGTCGGTGTCACCCGACGCCGCATCCCCCGCTGAGACAAGCGGGGTGCCCATCGCGGCGTGTCGTGTCGCGGGTACGACACGCCGCCCTTCGTGGCCGCCACCCACGGGTCAGTCGGCTTCCTCCGGAGGGTCGTCGGAGGGCGGGTTCGGTGGTGGACCGAAGCGGACCCTGATCTTCTCGAAGCCCTTGAAGGCCTCGGTGGCCGCGTAGGACTGATAGGCCCGGCGGTCGGCCGGAGTGAGCCGCACCCGGTCGGTGAACGGGGTCAGCAGGCTGCGCGGCCACAGTCGCATGATCCGGACCACGCTGACCTCCGCCGTCATGAGGAAGATCAGCGCGCCGAGGTACAGCCAGGCCAGCAGCCCGAGGACGATGCCGAACAGGCCGTAGGTGGCCGTGGCGCCGCGCAGCACATGACTGACGTAGTACGAGCCGCCCCACTGCAGCAGCTGCCAGGCGAAGGCGCCGCCGAGGACGGCACCGAACAGACGGCGCAGCGGCAGCCGGCGCCGGATCAGCGTCCGGTAGATGAGCAGCAGCAGG
The DNA here is from genome assembly GCF_042891915.1 of Streptomyces sp. NPDC001848. NCBI lineage: Bacteria > Bacillati > Actinomycetota > Actinomycetes > Kitasatosporales > Streptomycetaceae > Streptomyces > Streptomyces sp. NPDC001848. Next base: position 86,746 of record NZ_JBIATP010000003.1, read on the forward strand.
GCCGCGTTGAGGAGGATGGCCAGGACCGCGGCGGCGACCCTGACGCCGGTCTCCAGCCGGGCTCCGAACACACTCGCCCGCGACTCCGCCGCGGACAGCCCCGTGGTCAGGAACAGCCCGAGCGCGAGGATCGACAGGAACAGCAGGCCCCTGAGCCTGGACCGGAACGGATCGGGACGGGCGTGCCGTGGCACGGCCCAGATCTTGTTCAGCGCGTGCTGTGCCGCCTGGGCCACGCCCAGGGCGCCGTAGAGGCTGCCCACCACGCCCACCGCGAGGGCGACGCCGCTGCCGTGGAAGGAGTGGATGTTCTCGCCGAGCTGGTCGCCGATGACGGGGAACTCGTGGAGCGCGGAGTTCAGCACGCGTTGCCGCAGCTCGGGATCGCCGCTGAGCAGGGTGCCGAGGATGGAGACGAGGATCAGCAGCAGCGGGAACAGCGACAGGAACGCGTAGTAGGTGAGGACCGCGGCGAGATAGGTCGCCTGGTCGTCGTAGAACTTGTAGAGCACGGCGAGGGGCAGCCCCGCCCAGCGATGGCGCCGCTGGTACGCGTCCACGCGGGCCACGACTCCCATGGTCTGCCTCGTGCGCTCCCGCCGGGCACCTGCCGGCACTTCACGGCTTCCTGGTCGTGAGGATATGCCGGGTGGCATGCACCCGCCACCGCGCGTCGGAACCACCGGCCGCGTCCTGACCGGCGAACGTCGGCTACCTGGGGCTGGTGGGTGCCACGATCGCCATCGCCGGCCTCTCGGTCACGGTGTGGGCGCACCACATGTTCGCCACCCAGGCCGTGCTGCTGCCGTTCTTCTCCTTCCTGACCTATCTCATCGCGGTGCCGACAGGGGTGAAGTTCTTCAACTGGATCGGCACCATGTGGAAGGGCTCGCTGTCCTTCGAGACGCCGATGCTGTGGGCGGCCGGCTTCCTCGTCACCTTCCTCTTCGGCGGACTGACCGGTGTCATCCTCGGCTCACCGCCGCTGGACTGGCACGTCACCGACTCCTACTTCGTGGTGGCGCACTTCCACTACGTGCTGTTCGGCACCATCGTGTTCGCGATGTTCGGTGGTTTCAGCTCCTGGTGGCCGAAGATGACGGGCACGCTGCTCGACGAACGCCTCGGCAAGATCCACTTCTGGACGCTGTTCGTCGGTTTCCATATGACGTTCCTCGTCCAGCACTGGCTCGGCGCCGAGGGCATGCCGCGCCGCTACGCCGACTATCTGGCCGCCGACGGCTTCACCTGGCTGAACACCGTCTCCAGCATCGGCGCCTTCCTGCTCGGCCTGTCCACCCTGCCGTTCCTGTACAACGTGTGGAAGACCGCGCAGTACGGCGAACGCGTCCAGGTCGACGACCCCTGGGGATACGGCCGCTCGCTGGAGTGGGCGACCTCCTGCCCGCCGCCGCGCCACAACTTCACCACCCTGCCCCGGATCCGCTCCGAGTCGCCCGCCTTCGACCTGCACCACCCCGACCTGGCCGAGGACGACTACGTGACCTACACCGGCAGGCGCGACGTCATCGAGGCACCAGGACACCAGGGACCCCCTCGGTGAGCGCCGCACCGGACGACAGCGCACCGCACACCGAGGGCCGCACGCTCGCCGCCGAGGTCGAGGGGTGCCTGCTCGCCCACGCCGAGTACGACAGGGCGCACCGCGAAGCGGAGGCGCTGTGCGCCCGGCTCCCCTGGCTGACCACCGCTCAGGCCGAGGACCTGGTGCGCCACTACGTCAGCCGGCGACTGGACATCACCCGCCGGACACTGGCCACCATCGCCCGGCGCGCCGGGCAGCTGCGCGACGAGTACGAGGCCCGGTACGCCGCGCTGCGGCGCGCCCTGCTCAGGGGCCATGCCGCGTGCGCCTGCGCGCTCCTCGGCATCACAGGCCTGGTCACGGCCTGGTGCTTCCTGACGCGCTGAGCCTGTCTCCCCCGCTGCCCCCGCCCTCCTGCCCATCTGCCCTTCCGTGGCGCACGACACAGGACGATGGACAAGTTTTTCCCAAAGCAATGATCGATGCGGCTGGTGCCTACGTACTTCCTGCTGTAAAAGCCGCTCGTGCATGGAGGCAGCATGCCCATATCCCGCAACATCGCAGGAACCCTCGTCGTGGCCGGGGCGCTGGGCCTGACCCTCACCGCCCTCGCCTACCCCGCCATGCTCGGCGTCCGGACCACGGCCGGCTCTCCGGACCGTGTCATCGCCAACACCCGGTACGGACCGCTGACCGAGGCCGACCGTGACTTCGTCGTCAAGGTGCGTTCCGCGGGGCTGTGGGAGTACCCCCTGGGCGAGATCTCGCTGAAGAAGGGATCGTCGCCGGAGATGCGGGAAGCCGGCAAGCACCTGATCGTCGGGCACGCCGGACTCGACGAGATGTGCCGCAAGATCGCGCCCGAGCTGGGCATCACCCTGCCCAACCGGGCGACACCGCAACAGCAGCAGTTCGTGGCGACCGCGGAGGCGGCCAACGGCAAGGAGTTCGACTCCACCGCCGCCAACATCATGCGTGTGACCCACGGCCAGATCTTCCCGGTGATCGCCAAGATCCGCGCCACCACCAAGAACACCCTGGTGCGTCAGCTCGCCGACCTGGCCAACGACACCGTCCTCGATCACCTCACCATGATGGAGAAGACGGGCACGGTCAATTTCGACCAGGCCAACTTCCAGCAGACCACCCCGCCCAAGCTCCCCAAGGACCAGCTCACCCCGCCGGCGCCCCAGCCCGGAGAGCCGATGGTCGTCCTCACCCCGCGCCCGGACCTGAACATCAACACGGCCGCCCCCACGCCCAGTCCCTCGGCCAACTGACGTCCGTCCGAGCGAGTCGGCGGCGGGGGCGATCCGGACCGTCAGGCGAGCGGGTGCGGCTCCGTATCACCTTCCGCGGGTACCGGGGGCTCTCCGCCGGCCTCGTTGAAGGCGGCGAGGGCCTCGATGAGCGCCGCCCGCCGCTCCGGCGCGAGCCGTTCGACGATCGCGGCGATCTCGGCACGGCGCCGCGCGGTGACCTCCTCGACGGTCCGCCGGCCTTCCCCGGTGAGCCGCAGCAGGGTCTCGCGGCGGTCGTCGGGGTTGGTCTGCCGGTCGACGAGGCCGGCCGCGATGAGCCGGTCGACCATGCGCATGGCGGTGGAGGGGGCCACCCGCAGCAGGTCGGCCAGGGTGACCAGCTTGGTGGCTCCCCGGGTGGACAGCACGACCAGCATCCGGAACTGCGGCAGGGTCACCGGCTCCTCGACCTGGGCGAGGGAACGGGCGGCGATTCCCATCAGCAGCCGGGACGCGGTCATGACGGCTCGGGTCACCGCATCGACGTCGTCCACGCCCCGCGCGGGGCTCTCACGCTCCGGCACACGTCCTTTCTACCGCGCGCAAGGCGCCGCTCACCCACCCGACGGGACCGGATCCCCGCTCAACTCGCCGTCCCCGCCGCCGAATCCCCCGCGGGCGTTTCCGGCGAGCGTGACCGGGGGACTCGTGCCAGGCTCGAAAGGCGAGTGCGCGCCGAGCGCGACGGGCGCCGATGACGCCTGGGCGAGGAGGTTGGGCATGACGCGTGGCAGCGCCGCGGAGGCCGGCGGGTCAGGCGAGGAAGCCGTACGCGGCAACCTGCTCTTCGGTCCGCAACCCGATGTCGCGACGGCGGCCGGGTACACCGACACCCCACCGCGCATGGGTTTCTTCACGGACACCTCCGTGTGCATCGGCTGCAAGGCGTGCGAGGTGGCGTGCAAGGAGTGGAACTCCGTACCGGAGGACGGCCTGGAACTGACCGGCATGTCCTACGACAACACCCAGGGGCTGGGCGCGGACACCTGGCGGCACGTGGCGTTCATCGAGCAGCGCAAACCGCTGGGCGGTCAGGAACCCGGTGTCGGTCACCAGGACGTGGACGTCTTCGACGCCGCCCGGAGCCTCGGCACCTCCGCCTCCTCCCCGGGCCCTGGGGCCACGGCTCCCGCACCCGGCTCGGCACCCGCCGGCGCACCGGCCGGGGAGATCTCGCCCGTGTCCCCGGACGGGCGCACCGAACTGCGGTGGCTGATGGCCTCGGACGTCTGCAAGCACTGCACCCACGCGGGCTGTCTCGACGTGTGCCCGACCGGGTCGCTGTTCCGGACGGAGTTCGGCACGGTGGTGGTCCAGGAGGACGTCTGCAACGGCTGCGGGTACTGCGTGCCCGCCTGCCCGTACGGCGTCATCGACCAGCGTCCCCGGGACGGGCGGGTGTGGAAGTGCACCCTGTGCTACGACCGGCTCGGCGTCGGGATGGAACCGGCGTGCGCCAAGTCCTGCCCCACCGACTCCATCCAGTTCGGCCCGCTCGACGAGCTGCGCGAACGCGCCGCCGCCCGGGTCGCCCAGCTCCACGCCGCAGGCGTCACCGATGCCCGCCTGTACGGCGAGAGCCCGCAGGACGGTGTGGGCGGCGACGGCGCGTTCTTCCTGCTGCTGGACGAGCCGGAGGTCTACGGTCTGCCGCCCGACCCGGTCGTCACCACCCGGGACCTGCCCTCGATGTGGCGGCACGCGGCGGCGGCCGCCGGGGCGCTCGCGGCGCTGGCCGCCGTCAGCTTCGCCAGGAGGCCGCGATGACCGGATCGGACGTCACCCGCGAAGGCGTCGAAGGGGCCCGCCCCGGCCGCGAGGCGGTCACCGGCGCGCGCCCCGGACGCCGTCGGCGACGGCGCGGGCGCGGCGAGCGGTCCATGGTGCCCGAGGCGCGGTTCTCGTCGTACTACGGCAAACCGATCCTGAACAAGCCGGTCTGGAAACCCCTCGACATCGCGGGCTACCTGTACCTCGGCGGCCTCGCGGGCGCCTCGTCGCTGATCGCCGCCGGGGGCCACGCCACCGGGCGGCCGGTACTGGCCCGTACCGGCAAGCTGGGCGCAGCGGGCGCGATCTCCCTGTCGCTGGTCGCTCTCGTGCACGACCTGGGGCGCCCGGCCCGTTTCATCAACATGCTCCGCGTCTTCAAGCCGACCTCCCCGATGAACCTGGGGTCCTGGCTGCTCGCCGGCTACGCGCCGCTGACGGTGGCCGCCGCGACCGCCGACGTCACGGGCCGCTGCCGCACGGCCGGGGCCGCCGCCACGGCGGGTGCGGCCGTCCTGGGCCCGGCGGTCGCCACCTACACCGCCGTCCTGATCTCCGACACGGCGGTGCCCTCCTGGCACGAGGGCTACCGCGAGATGCCGTTCGTGTTCGCGGGGTCCGCCGCGAGCGCGGCGGCCGGACTGGGCCTGGTGGGCGCCCCGGCGGCGCAGGCGGGGCCCGCGCGCCGTATGGCGGTGCTCGGTGCCGCCCTGGAGCTGGGCGCCTTCCGGCTGATGAAGCGGCGCATGCGCCTGACGGCGGAGCCGTACGAGCAGGGCAGGCCGCGTGCGCTGCTGCGCTGTGCGGAGGCGCTCACGGCGGGCGGTGCCGCCCTCGCGGCCCTCTCGGGACGGCGACCGGGCCGCCGTCTGCCGGCGACGGCCGGCGCGACCCTGCTGGCCGGATCGGCGGCCCTGCGGTTCGCCGTGTTCCACGCCGGGGTGGCGTCCGCGGAGGACCCCAAGTACACGGTCGTACCGCAGCGGGAGCGGCTGGACGCACGCGGTCGCTGACGGTCCGCCTCCGACAGGACGGCCGTTTCCCCGGCCGTGCGACGGGTACCCAGGACCAGCCGGGCCGGAAGGAGAGTGAGCGTCATGCCCAGCCGGAGCCAGGTGTGGGAGCTGCTCTCGGACGGCCTCGACCACGAGGAGGCCGGCCGACGGCTCGGCATACCCTCGGGGCAGGCCTTCCTGATCGCGACGGGGCTGCCCGCGGACGGCGGCGACACCCTCACCACGGCGGAGCAGCACCGCCCGGGTATGCCCCAGGAGTCCACCCAGCACCTGTCCAACCCGCCGACGCAGAACCCCACCGGCAAGGAGGCGGTACGTCGGTGGGTCAAGGACCGGGCCGCCGCCGACCGCCAGATGAGGCGGGCCGCCGAGCAGCGGGATCCGCGCCCGGAAGGCGAGCGTGCCCCCGGTGACGTCCATGAGCTGACCACGGTGCTGACCCGCGACCACGACCGGGTGACGGCCCTGCTGAAGCAGGTGCAGGCACTGCCGGGCGCCAAGAAGGGCGGCTCGACGGCGCAGCGGTCGCGCAGGGGGTCCCTCGTCGGCCTGATCGCCGATGCGCTGGAGAGTCACGAGCCGGCCGAGCAGCGCCACCTCTGGCCCGCCGTACGGGACGCGCTCGACGACGGGGACCAGCTTGCGGATCAGGGACTGCAGCAGGAGCGGGAGGGCGCCGCGACCCTCACGGCCCTGAGCGAGGCGTCCCCGGACACCGAGGAGTTCGACGACCTGGTCGAGCAACTCGTGGCCCGACTGCGCCGGCACGTCGCGTTCGAGGATGCCGTCTTCGCCCGGCTACGGGAGAATCTGCCCGAGGAGGACCGCGAGCGTCTGGGGTCCGGCGTCGTCCGGGCCTGGAAGCCCGTACGACGAGGAACAGAGCGGGAGGAGTAGAGCCCATGGGCGTACGCACATGGATCGACTCCTGGCCGGTCTACCGTCAGCTCAAGGGCACCGACCCGCTGGGCCGCGGGGCCGCCGCCAAGAGTGGCACCAGCGCGCGGCTGACTCCCCGGGTCGCCACCGCCGACCGGGTGGTGAAGTCGGTGTGTCCGTACTGCGCCGTGGGCTGCGGCCAGAACGTCTACGTCCAGGACGGGCGGGTCACGCAGATCGAGGGCGATCCCGACTCCCCCATCTCCCGCGGCCGGCTGTGCCCCAAGGGCGCGGCGAGCCTTCAGCTGACCACCGGCGGCGCCCGGGAGCACCACGTGCTGTACCGGCGCCCGTACGGCACCGAGTGGGAGCGTCTGGACCTCGACACGGCGATGGACATGATCGCCGACCGGGTGATCGCGGCGCGGCGGGCCGGCTGGCAGTGGGAGGTCGACGGCACCCGCACCCGGCGCACGCTCGGCATCGCGAGCCTCGGCGGGGCCACCCTCGACAACGAAGAGAACTACCTGATCAAAAAGCTGTTCACGGCCCTGGGAGCGATCCAGATCGAGAACCAGGCACGAGTTTGACACTCCTCCACCGTTCCCGGTCTGGGAACCTCGTTCGGCCGCGGCGGCGCGACCACCTTCCAGCAGGACCTGCAGAACTCCGACTGCATCGTCATCCAGGGCTCGAACATGGCCGAGTGCCATCCGGTCGGGTTCCAGTGGGTGATGGAGGCCAAGGCCCGTGGAGCGAAGGTGATCCACGTCGACCCGCGGTTCACCCGCACCAGTGCGCTGGCCGATCTCCACGTGCCGCTGCGCGCGGGTTCGGACATCGCCTTCCTCGGCGGGATCATCAACTACGTCCTGCAGCGCGAGAAGTACTTCCGCGACTACATCGTGGCGTACACCAACGCTCCGGTGGTGCTGCGGGAGGACTTCCGGGACACCGAGGACCTCGACGGCGTCTTCTCGGGCCTGGACGCCGACAACCGCAGCTACGACAACAGCAGCTGGCAGTACGAGGGCACGGAGATCCAGGCGGCCTCGGGCGAACGTGACCAGGAGTACGAGGAGCGCACCCGTGGCGGCCGCTCGGTGTCGGAGGCGGCGCGCGGTGAGGCCCACGGTGCGGGTGGCGCCGTGATCCCGGAGGGTGAGCCCGAGCGCGACGAGACACTGACCCACCCGCGCTGTGTCTTCCAGGTGCTCAAGCGCCACTACGCCCGCTACACGCCGGAGATGGTCGAGCGGATCTGCGGGGTGCCGCAGGACCTGTTCCGCCAGGTGTGCGAACTGGTGACGGAGAACTCCGGGCGCGAGCGGACCACCGCCGTCGCCTACGCGGTCGGCTGGACCCAGCACACCGTCGGTGTCCAGTACATCCGTGCGGCCGCCGTGCTGCAGAGCCTGCTCGGCAACATCGGCCGGCCGGGTGGAGGCATCCTCGCCCTGCGCGGGCACGCCTCCATCCAGGGTTCCACCGACATCCCGACCCTGTTCAACCTGCTGCCCGGCTACATCCCGATGCCGCACGCGCACCACAACCAGGACCTCGACGCCTTCATCGAGGCGGAGGCGGCGCACAAGGGCTACTGGGGCAACATGCGCTCCTACCTGGTGAGTCTGCTCAAGGCGTACTGGGGCGATGCCGCCACCCCCGACAACGACTTCTGCTTCGACCACCTGCCGCGCCTGACGGGCTCCCACTCCACCTACGAGACGGTGATGGCCCAGCTGGAGGGAACCTGCAAGGGCTACTTCCTGATGGGCGAGAACCCGGCTGTCGGCTCGGCGAACTCCAAGATGCAGCGCCTCGGCATGGCCAACCTGGACTGGCTCGTCGTCCGCGACTTCTCCCTGATCGAGTCGGCCACCTGGTGGAAGGACGGTCCGGAGATCGAGACGCATGAGCTGCGCACGGAGGACATCCGCACCGAGGTGTTCTTCCTGCCGGCCGCCGCGCACACCGAGAAGGACGGCACCTTCACCAACACCCAGCGTCTGCTGCAGTGGCACCACCAGGCCGTCGAACCGCCCGGCGAGGCGCGCAGCGACCTGTGGTTCACGTACCACCTCGGCCGCATCATCCGGGAGAAGCTCGCCGGGTCGGCCGACGAGATGGACCGCCCGGTGCTCGACCTGACCTGGAACTACCCCACCAAGGGCGAGCACGCCGAACCCGAGGCGGAGGCCGTCCTCGCGGAGATCAACGGCTACGACGCCGAGGGCAACCCGCTGGCCTCCTACGAGCAGCTGAACGACGACGGCTCCACCGCCTGCGGCTGCTGGATCTACTGCGGGGTGTACGCCGACGGCGTGAACCAGGCGGCGCGCCGAAAGCCGGGCAAGCAGCAGAACTGGGTGGCGAACGAGTGGGGCTGGGCCTGGCCCGCCAACCGCCGCATCCTGTACAACCGGGCCTCCGCCGACCCGGACGGCAAGCCGTGGAGCGAGCGCAAGGCACTGGTGTGGTGGGACGAGGACAAGGCGCTGTGGGTGGGCCACGACATCCCGGATTTCGCGAACAACAAGTCGCCGCACCACCAGCCACCGCCGGACGCCACGGGCGCCGAGGCGTTGTCGGGCACCGACGCGTTCATCATGCAGGCCGACGGCAAGGCCTGGCTGTTCGTGCCGTCCGGGCTCACCGACGGGCCGCTGCCCACCCACTACGAGCCGCAGGACTCGCCCTTCACCAACCTGCTGTACCCCCAGCAGCGCAACCCGGTACGGCAGTTGCTGCCGACGCACCCGGACAACCGCTACCAGCCCAGCGGCGACGAGCCGGGTACGGACGTGTTCCCCTACGTCGCCACCACCTACCGGCTCACCGAGCACCACACCGCGGGCGGCATGTCCCGCTGGCAGCCCTACCTGGCCGAACTCCAGCCGGAGTTCTTCTGCGAGGTGTCACCCGAACTCGCCGCCGAGCGCGGTCTGGAGCACACCGGCTGGGCGACGATCGTCAGCGCCCGGAACGTCATCGAGGCGCGGGTGCTGGTGACCGACCGGGTGCCGCCGCTGACCGTGCACGGCCGCACCCTGCACCAGGTCGGTCTGCCCTACCACTGGGGACCGAACGGCTACACCACGGGCGACGCGGCCAACGAGCTGCTGCACATGTCCCTCGACCCCAACACCCACATCCAGGAGACGAAGGCGTTCGCCGTCGACATCCGGCCCGGGCGCCGTCCCAGGGGCCCGGCGGCCGTCGAGCTGGTGCGTGCCTACCGGGCCCGGGCGGGCATCGACGACCAGACCGGTACGGAGGTCTGACCACCGCCGTGGACGCTCACTTCAGCACCACCGAGTGCGCGCCGCGCGGCACGAGCTCCCCGATCACCGGCGCGCCGGGTACCTCCCCGGCGACGAGCAGGCCGCCGGAGGTCTGCGCGTCGGCCAGCAGCAGCCGGGTGTCGGCGTCCGTGTCCCCGAAGTCGGTGTGCGGGGTGACCCAGTCGAGGTTGCGCCGGGTGCCGCCACTGACGTAACCCTCCCGTACGGCCTCGCGGGCACCGTCGAGGTAGGGCACGACGGAGGTGTCGACCACGGCGGTCACACCCGACGCCCGCGCCAGCTTGTGCAGATGGCCGAGCAGGCCGAAGCCGGTCACGTCGGTGGCACAGGTCGCGCCGGCGTCCAGGGCGGCGGCGGCCGCGTCGCGGTTGAGGGTCACCATCGTGGCGACGGCCTGCTCGAAGCGCTCGCCGGTCGTCTTGTGACGGTTGTTCAGCACACCCAGGCCGAGCGGCTTGGTCAGCGACAGCGGCAGTCCCGGCCGGCCGGTGTCGTTGCGCAGCAGCCGCTCGGGGTCGGCGACACCGGTGACGGCCATGCCGTACTTGGGTTCCGGGTCGTCCACGCTGTGCCCGCCGCCGACGTGGCAGCCGGCCTCGGTGGCGATGTCCAGTCCGCCGCGCAGCACCTCGCGGGCCAGGTCGAACGGGAGCCGGTCGCGCGGCCAGGCCAGGAGGTTCACGGCGAGCACGGGCCGGCCGCCCATCGCGTACACGTCGGACAGGGCGTTGGCGGCGGCGATGCGCCCCCAGTCGTAGGGGTCGTCCACGACCGGGGTGAAGAAGTCGGCCGTGCAGACGATCGCCGTTCCCCGGTGGGTGACCACGGCCGCGTCGTCACCGGTGGCGAGGCCGACCAGCAGCGGGGTGTCGCCCCCGGCGAGCGGTGGCGCGGTCAGCCCCGCGACCACCTCCTCCAGCTCGCCGGGCGGGATCTTGCAGGCGCAGCCGCCGCCATGGGCGAACTGCGTGAGGCGGACGGTTGCCTGGCGGGTCGGTGTCATACCTGTCTCCTGGGGCACTAGCCTGGCGTGCGGTGGAGGCGTGTGGGTGCCTGGTGGCCCTCCCGGTCTTCAAAACCGAGGTGCCCGAGGATCTCGGGCAGGCGGGTTCGATTCCCGTCCGCCTCCGTTGTCCGACGCGGGCCGACAGCGTCGGTGCTGGTCGTCCACCCGCTCGGTGTGTCCCTGGGCGTCCAGCAGTTCCAGAAGCGGCACGGCCACCCTGCGCGTGGTGTCCAGGGCGCGGCGGGCCTCGCTGAGCGTGAACGGCTGGGGCAGCCCGCGCAGTACGGCGGCGGCCCGGGCGTCCGCTCCCGGAAGGAGCACGATGCCGTCGGCCACCGCCAGCAGCGCACCCGCCGAGACGGCGGCGGCCACCGCCTTGCGGGTGAGCCCGAGTTCCTTCAGCCGGTCGGCCTCCGGCGCGCGGAACGGCGTCCGCGTCAGCTCGCTTCGTACGGCGTCGACGGCGGCCTGGAGGGGCGGCGGCAGTGTCGGCCGGACGCTGCGAGGGCTGTACAACCGGCCGTTGCGGCACAGGAGTCGGGACCGGCCCGGGGACCCGGCGAGCGCGTCCACCAACGTCCGGTCGGGCAGGCCGAGCAGGCGCCGGGCCGCCTCGGTGGGCAGGCCCGGTTCCAGTGGGTGCTCCTCGGCGTACCGCTGCACCTCGACAACCAGACGTTCCCGCAGCCCCGCCCAGTGGGCGTCGTCGGCCAGCCACTCCCCGGCGACCGGCGCGGTGGGCGGCGGCACTCCCATCGCCAGCAACTCCGAGCGGCGGACGAGCCGTCGGCGCCGCAGCTCCCCGGGGCCGTCCGGGCGGCCGGTCATGGCGGCCAGCTCCCCCGCTCTGGCCCGTCCCGCGCCCCGCCGGGCCAGTCGCGGGGGGCGTACGTCGAGCACGGTCACCCCGCACGGCGTGCGCTGCCCGCCCGGCTCCCGCAGCACGGCCCGGTCCCCGACGCGCAGGGGCAGCGCGCGGTGCAGGGTCAGCCGGGCGGTGTCCTCGCCCAGCGGGCGGACCGTCGCCGGGACGGCGGCCGTACCGATGTGGAGGGTCACCGTGCGGGGCAGGTCGGCGACCGGTTCGCCGGTGACACGCACGTCCACCAGGCCGGTGAGCAGCCAGCGGTCCGGTGTCAGCAGCACCTGCCCGCGCCGCAGGACACCGTCCACGGAGCCGTGCACATTGACCGCGACCCGCGCCACGCCGCTGACGGCGGACCGTTCCTCGTGCAGGCACTGCAGCCCCCGCACCTTCAGCGGGGTCGCGCCGTCGCCCGTCACCAGCCGGTCACCGGCGCGCAGGGTGCCCGCGCCGAGCGTGCCGGTCACCACGGTGCCGTGACCGCGTATGGTGAAGGCGCGGTCCAGCCACAGTCGCACGTCCGCGTCCGCCGGCGGCACCGGCAGCGATCGCGCCAACCGGGTCAGTTCCGCGCGCAGTTCGTCCAGTCCGGCGCCGGTCACCGCGCTGACCGCCACGGACGGCACCGTGCCCAGGGAGGTGGCGGCCAGGCGCTTCACGGCGTCGGCGCGCACGGGCCCGGGGTCGGCCAGGTCGCTGCGGGTCACCGCGAGCACGGCGTGCCGTACCCCGAGCGCGTCGAGGATCGCCAGGTGCTCCTCGGACTGGGGCTGCCAGCCCTGGTCGGCGGCCACGACGAACAGCACGGCGGGCACGGGTCCGACCCCGGCCAGCATGGTGGCGACGAACCTCTCGTGTCCCGGCACGTCCACGAAGGCAAGGTGCTCCCCGTCCGCGCCCAGCCGGGTCCACACGAAACCGAGGTCGAGGGTGAGCCCCCTGCGCCGCTCCTCCTCGAAGCGGTCGGGTTCCATCCCGGTCAACGCCCGCACCAGGGCGGACTTGCCGTGGTCGACGTGCCCGGCGGTGGCCAGCACCCGCATGTCCCCTACCTCCCCGCCGCAGAGCGCACGGCCTCGGCCAGCCGCTCGTCGTCCTCCGGTGGCACCGCCCGCAGGTCGAGCAGACAGCGCCCCGCCTCCAGACGCCCGACCACGGGGACGCGGCTGGTGCGCAGCGCGGCGGCGTACGACTCGGGCAGGGACAGGGCGGCGCTGGGCAGCGTCACGCCGGGCGCGCCCCCGCCTCCCACGGTCGCCGCGCTCTCGACGGCGTGCACGTCGATGCCGTCGGCGCTCAGCGCCTCGGTGAGCCGATCGGCGCGCGCCATCAGCTGTTCGGGCTCGGCGGCCAGGGCGGCGGCGGTCGGGGTCCGCGGGCCGGTGAGGGTGGCGTGAAGGGCGGCAAGGGTCAGCTTGTCCACGCGCAGGGCGCGGGCCAGGGGGTGCCGGGAGACCGCGCGGACCAACTCCCCGTCGCCGAGGAGCAGTCCGCACTGCGGGCCGCCGAGCAGTTTGTCGCCGCTCGCGGTGACAAGTGAGGCGCCCGCCCGCAACTGGGTCTCGGCGTCGGGCTCGTCGGGGAGCAGCGGGTGGGGGGCGAGCAGTCCGGAGCCGATGTCGGAGACCACCGGGACGCCCAGCGGCGCCAGTTCACCGACATCGGCGGCGCGGGTGAAGCCGGTGACGCGGAAGTTCGAGGGGTGCACCTTCAGCACGAACCCCGTCTGGGGTCCGATCGCGGCGGCGTAGTCCGCGGCGATCGTGCGGTTGGTGGTGCCCACCTCACGGAGCCGGGCCCCGGTGGAGACCAGGAGGTCCGGGAGCCGGAAACCGTCGCCGATCTCCACCATCTCCCCCCGGCTGATGACGATCTCCTTGCCGGCGGCGAGCGCGGTGGCGACCAGGACCAGCGCGGCGGCACCGTTGTTGACGACGTGCGCCGCGGCGGCGGACGGCACCCGGTCGCACAGCGCCTTCAGAGCCGTGCGCCCGCGGCGGGCCCGGACGCCGGTGCGCAGGTCCAGTTCGACGTCCGTGGGCCCGGCGGCCTCCAGCACCGCCTGCCGGGCCGCCGCGGACAGAGACGCCCGGCCGAGGTTGGTGTGCAGCACGACGCCGGTGGCGTTGATCACCGGCCGGAGGCCGCCCGAAGTGCCCGGGAGCAGGGCGAGGGCCGCGTCCCGCACCCGCTCCGGCGGGATGCCGCCGTCACGCGCCTGCTCCTGCGCCCGCCGCACCGCCGCCTTCACCACGCGCGGTCCCAGCCGGCCCACCGCGTCCGCCAGGCGCGGATCGCTCAGCAGGGTGTCGGTGCGGGGAATGCGCCGTCGCGCGTCGACGGCACCCCTCTCCCGGGGCGCGTGTCCGACGCCGGACGCGACCACCCCGGTCCCGTCGCCGGCCTCCCGCGGTCTGCCCCGCTGCTCCATACGGCCCCTGCCTCTCCGGCCCGTGTCCGAGGAAAACCCATCGTCTCCCAGTGCCCACGGCGGCCCGCTCGACACGCCGGGAGAACCGGGCCGGGGGTGGTGCGGAGTAGCCCGGCATGCGCGCTCCGCGCCCGGGGGCGAGGCTGGTGCCATGGCCGAGCATCGCGTGATCGTGTACCCGCCGAGCGAGAACGGCGGCCGGCGTGTGCGCGCGGACGGCGAGATCCTCGGCACCGCCTATTCCCTGCACGACTTGACGGTCTTCCTGCAGCACGCCGGGCTGGAGGGCGTGGACGAGGTGGACGTGGCCGAGTCGCCCTTGATCGAGTGGCACGGCGGCGGTCCGGAGGTGTGGGAGAGAGAGCGCTGACCGCTGCAGATCAGTCGTTCCTGGTACGCACCGCGGTGCTATGAAGGGAACATGAGGGTACGTTTCGGACGAGACCGGACCCCAGACGCGGCCCCCGCCCACCGGACGCGCGCGTGAGCGTCGCAGTTCCCTGCTGAACCCGCACAGCGCGGCCGGGCAGGTGTTCCTCCTTGAGATCGTGATCGTGGTGCTGCTGGTCGTGGCCGCGATGGCGACTGTGGTGCTCCAGGCGGCGCGGGACGCGCTGCAGCAGGGGCGCCGCGTGTCGGTCGTCGCGGCCCAGTCGTTCGCGAACGCGCCCGGTGTGGCCCAGGCGCTGCGCAGCCGGGACCCGACGGCGGTCCTGCAGCCGCGGGCGGAGGTGGCGCGCAAGAAGGCGGGCGTGGACTTCGTCGTGGTCATGAACACCAAGGGCATTCGTTACACGTACCCCTACCCGAAGGAGATCGGGAAGAAGTTCGTCGGGACGATAAAGCCGGCGCTGCATGGCCATACCGTCATCGAACAGGCCGGTGGGCCGCCCGTTCCCGCCGGCAGGGGGACGGACGTGCAGGCCGTGGTCCCGGTGAACGACTCGCACGGCAGGGTCGTCGGCCTGGTGTCGGCCGGGATCACGGTCAAGAACGTGTCGCGCCTGTGGATGCCGCAGCTGCCGATCATCCTCGGTACCGGCGCGGCGACGCTCGCACTGGCCGCGACGGGGACCACGCTGGCGTCCCGGCGGCTGCTGCGGCAGACACACGGTCTGGCTCCGGTGGAGCTGGCGCGGCTGTACGAGCACCACGACGCGGTGCTGCACGCGGTGCGGGAAGGGGTGCTCATCACCACCCCCGACGGACGGCTGCTGCTGGCCAACGACGAGGCGAGGCGGCTGCTGGGCCTGCCGGAGGAGGCGCAGGGGCGACCGGTGCGCGAGCTCGGCCTGCCGGAGCAGATCACGCGGCTGCTGATCTCGCCTGACGTGGTGACCGACGAGGTGTATCTCGCGCAGGACCGGCTGCTGGCCGTGAACAAGCGGCCCACGTTTCCGCACGGGGACCCGGGAGGCAGCGTGGTGACGCTGCGGGACACCACGGAGCTGGCGGCGGTCTCGGGGCGGGCGGAGGTGGCGCGGGAGCGGCTGAAGCTCCTCTACGAGGCGGGGTTGCGGATCGGGACGACGCTCGATGTGGGGCGTACGGCGCAGGAGCTGGCGGACGTGGCGGTGCCGCAGTTCGCCGACGTCGTCACCGTCGATCTGTTGGATGCCGTGCTGCGCGGTTGGGAGCCGACGGCGGAGGGGTGGCGGCATCTGCGGCGTACGGCGATCAGCGGGGACCGGCAGGTGATACCGGTGTACCGGGTGGGCGAGATGATCACGTTCTCGCCGGGAACCCCGCAGATGCACGCGCTCCAGCAGGGTCGGGGGATGGTGGAGCCGGACCTGTGGCACGCGCACGGCTGGCGCGCGCAGGACCCGCAACGCGCCCGCAAGTCGCTCGAACTCGGGCTGCACTCGCTGGTGACCATGCCGCTGCGAGCGCGGAACGTGCCGCTCGGCGTGGTGAACTTCTACCGGATGACGGACTCCCCCGCGTTCGAGCCGGACGACCTGTCCTTCGCGGAGGAGCTGGCCGCGCGGGCGGCGGTGGCCATCGACAACGCCCGGCGGTTCACCCGGGAGCACGCGATGGCGGTGACGCTGCAGCGCAGTCTGCTGCCGCGGGGGCACCCGGAGCAGGACGCGCTGGAGGTGGCCTGGCGGTATCTGCCGGCGGCGACGGGGGTGGGCGGCGACTGGTTCGACGTCATCCCGCTGCCGGGCGCACGTGTGGCGCTGGCGATGGGTGACGTCGTCGGTCACGGACTGCACGCGGCGGCGACGATGGGGCGGCTGCGCACCGCGGTCCACAACTTCTCCACGCTCGATCTCCCGGTGGACGAGGTGCTGGGGAACCTGGACGACCTGGTCGCCCGCATGGACGACGAGGAGGACGCCGCCGGGGCCGCCGACGGCCACGAAGGCGAGAGGGTGACGGGAGCGACCTGTCTGTACGCGATCTACGACCCCGTGACGGGCGCGTGCACGGTGGCCCGGGCCGGGCACCCCGAACCGGTGGTGGTGCGTCCGGACGGAACCGTCACCTGTCCCGGCGTGCCGGCGTCGGCACCGCTCGGCCTGGGCGGTTACCCCTTCGAAACCGCCGAGCTGCGCTTGAGCGAGGGTTCCCAACTGGTGCTCTACACCGACGGTCTGGTGGAGGAACGCGCCCGTGACATCGACGTCGGCCTGGACCGGCTGCGCCGGGCGTTGGGCGGGGGCGCAGGACGCACTCCGGAGGAGGCGTGCCAGGCGGTGATCGATGCGTTGGGGCCGACGTCCCCCGCCGACGACATCGCCCTGCTGGTGGCGCGTACCCGGCTGCTCCCGCGCTCGTGCGTGGCCGAGTGGGGCGTGCCGTCGGACCCGGCGGTCGTGTCCTCGGTCCGGACACAGTGCAGGGACAAGTTGCGGGAGTGGGGGCTGGAGGAGACCGGGTTCACCACGGAGCTGATCATCAGCGAGCTGGTCACCAACGCGATTCGGTACGGGTCACCACCGGTGTCCGTGCGGCTGCTGTACGGGCGCTGCCTGATCTGCGAGGTGGCGGACGGCAGCAGCACCTCGCCGCGGCTGCGGCGGGCGGCGACCACGGACGAAGGCGGACGGGGACTGTTCCTGGTGGCGCAGTTCGCCCAGCGGTGGGGGACGCGCTACACAGCCCGGGGAAAGGTCATCTGGGCGGAAATGGCCCTTCACGAAGGCGCCTCCGCCGCAACGGACCGGACGCCGACCGACGTCCTCCTGGAACAGTTCGGCGACGCCGCCCTGTGAGAGCGGGTCCGGTGCCGCGGCACCTGTTGCCCGACCGCACTGGCATCAGGGACGGCACACGCCCGAGGATGACCGGGTGAAGACACCGTTCGGCCGCCCGAGCCTGCGGCCCCATCTGCCGTACCTGCAGCGTGCCGCACCCCCGCGGGGCGCACTGACCGCCCACTTCCTCGGCACCAGCTCCGTCCTGCTGTCGGACGGTGAGACGCGCCTCCTCATGGACGGGTTCGTGACCCGGCCGCGCCTGCTGCGCGTGGCTCTGGGCCGCATCGCGCCCGACCGGACGCTGGTCCGGGAGGCCATCGAGCGGCTGGGCGTGGACGCCCTCGCCGCCGTGGTGTGCGCGCACTCCCACTACGACCACGCCCTCGACGCCCCGCTGTGGGCCCTGGAAACCGGTGCCGAGCTGGTCGGGTCGTGGTCCACCGCGAACCTCGGGCGCGGTCAGGGGGTCCCCGCACGGTCGCTGCGGGTCGTCGAGGACGGTGACAGCCTCACCTACGGCAGCTTCGACCTCACCTTCCTGACCTCCCTGCACAGTCCCGGCGACCACTATCCGGGGAGCGTCGACCGCCCCCTCGTCCCGCCCGCTCGCGCCAGTGCCTGGAGGACCGGCACCGTCTACTCGGTCCTGGTCGCCCATCCCCGCGGCCGTCTGCTGCTGCACGCCAGCGCCAACCATCGGCCGGGCGCGCTGCGCGGTCACCGCGCCGACGTCGTCTACCTGGGCATCGGCAGCCTGGGCAAGCAGCCCGCCGCCTTCCTCGAGACGTACTGGGACGAGGTGGTCATCGCCACCGGAGCCCGTCGCGTCGTCCTCGTCCACTGGGATGACTTCTTCACCGGTCTCAAGCGCCCGTTGCGGCCCATGCCCTACCTGTTCGACGACCTCGACACGACCATGAGCCGACTGCTGCCCCTGGCACGCCGTGACACCGTCGACGTCGTCCTGCCCACCGCCTGGCAACCGAGCGATCCCTTCGCCGACCTCGCATGACGCGGGCACGGGGAGGGCGGCGGGGCCCACCGGAAGATCGCCGGCTTGGGACACCAGGCCCTGTCGTCACATGGCCGTGGTCCAGCCGGAGGACGGCGCATCGCGGCGTCCGGTGCGTGCTCCGGGGGTACCCCCTGCTCGAAGAGCTTGGGGGAGCGTACCGGGCGTCGCGACGGGGCGAACGTTGCCTGCCGCGGCACTAACCAGTCCGACTCCGTGCCGGCCTCTCCCTGTTCTCCTCGTCCGGTCCGACCGGCGAGAAGGGGAGAGCGGGTGAGCAGCGTCACGGCGGTGGCGACGACGGCCGCCGCCGCCACCGACAAGGCGGTGTAGACGCCGCCCCGGACCGCTTCGCCGAAGACGAAGATGCCCCACAGGATGGAGACGACCGGGTCGGACATGGTCAACCCGGGCTGGCTGGCGAGCAGCCGCCCGGCGTGCATCGCGGACTGCAGCAGGAACATCGCGCCGGCGCCGGCCACGATCATGGCGTAGAGCTGCCAACTGGTGAAGAGCGCGCCGATGCCGTGAGTGAACCTGTCCGTCATGCCCTTGATCAGCGCGGCGGTGAACCCGAAACCGCACCCGGTCGCCACGCCCAGGAGCGCCGCCTTGCGGGCTCCGGGACCGGTGAGACGGGCCCACACCACCATGGCGGCGACCAGGAGCACGTTCACTCCCGAGGCGAACGCCCACCTCACCGCGGTCGCGTGTGCGGTGGAGCCGGGCGAGGGGGACAGGGAGTACAGCAGCGCCGCGAGACCGGCGGCCATCATGATCGACGCCCCCCATTCCCGGACGCCCAGCCGGCTGCCGAACACCAGCGACGCCAGCAGCAGGGTGGCGGGCAGTTCCATCACCAGCAGCGGCTGGACCACGGAGATCTGGCCGTTGCCCAGCGCCGTGGCCTGCAGGAGGAATCCGGCGATGATCGAGAGGACGCCGGCGAACCACACCGGCCGGTGCAACAGGTGCCGTACGAGCCGCCAGCTCAGGCTCTCGCTCTCCGGGCGGTCCCGTGCGGCCTTGCGCTGCAGCACGGAGGCCAGGGCGTTCGCGATCGCCGCCAGGACGGCGAGCGCCACACTCAGCACGGCCCGCCGCCTCCTGGTGCCACCGCCCCCGCAGCGACGATCATGACTCCTCCACACCGGGTCGGCGGGGCTGCGGGCGCCCCACGCACTCAGTCCACGGCGTTGAGCGGTGACCCGCAACCGCGGGGCCGCCGCCCGGGACGCGCGGTCGGCGCTGATCGGCGCGAGTCGGGCTTTTCGCGGAGCGCCCGCATCACGCCAGCCGGCCGCCCAGCGTCGTACGCCACGCCGGGGACCGATCCGACGGGGCGACCGGTGCGGGCGGCTGGGAGCGGCGGCCACCGCGGGTGAAGAAGTCGGCGAGCGGCAGGATCGCGGCGCCCACGGTGACGGCGTCCGGGCCGAGTTTCCCGAGTTCGATGCCGACGCGTCCGGCGGGGTACCGCAGCGCGTAGGACAGCGCGTGGGCGCGCACCGACTCCAGGAAACGGGAGCCGAGTTGAAGGCCCGCCCAGCCGCCGATGAGGATGCGCTCGGGCTGGAAGAGATTGATCAGGTCGGACAGCCCGGCGCCCAGGTACTCCGCCGTCTCGGCCAGGACCGCCGTGGCCACCGGGTCCGGCTCGCCGCCGTCCACCGGATACGCCGCCGCCAGCATCGTGGTCAGCGCGGTCTCCTCGTCGACCCCCTGCGGCGGTCGCCCTCCCGCCTCCTGCCAGCGCTCCAGGAGTGCCTCCGCCCCCGCGTACGCCTCCAGGCAGCCCAGCGCCCCGCAGCGGCACCGGCGGCCCCGCACCCGCACCGTGAGGTGTCCCCACTCGACGGCCCGGCCGCGCTCGACCTCGTCGGTGACGACGCAGGCGCCGACGCCCGAGCCGAAGAGCACGACGACCGCGTTGCGTGCGCCGCGCCCGGCGCCGAACCACATCTCGGCCTGCCCCAGCGTCCTCGCGCCGTTGTCGATGAAGTAGGGCACGTCCTCGGGGAGCCGGCCCGAGGCGCGCAGCATCCGCTCCAGCGGGACGGCGTCCCAGCCGATGGTCTGGCCGTGCACCACCGCACCCTCGTCGGACCGCTCGACTATGCCGGGCACGCCGATGCCGACACCGAGCAGGGCGTCGGGGGTGACCTTTGCGGCGTCCATGACCTCGGCCAGGCCGTCACGGATGTGGCCGGCGATCAGCTCGTCGTCGTACGGGCCCCGGCGCCCGGTGCCTCGGGCGGCCAACGGCCGTTCGGCGCGGGCGAGTTCGGCCAGGGAGAGATCGAACAGCTCCACGCGCACCCGGGTCTCGCCGACGTCCACGCCGACCATGTGGCCGCTGCCCGGGGCGACACGCAACAGAGTGCGGGGACGGCCGCCGTCGGACTCCACGCTGCCGGCCTCCTCCAGGAGTCCGTCGGCGAGCAGTTCGGCGACCACGTTGCTGACAGAGCCCGAACTCAGACCGGTCGCCGGGCCGAGGGAGTTGCGGCTCATCGGCCCGTCGAAGAACAGCCGCCGCAGCACCGTGGCGCGGTTCTCACGTCGCAGGTCACGGACCGTCCGGCCGTTGCGCGTTGCCACTTGACCCCCTCGTTCTGCGTCCCTGCCCGCAAGATACCTCCGCGGTCAGTTCTGCCGGATCTCTTGACGCCTGTTTTTCGCGAGGCTTAACTCACGCTCTGAATTAAGCCATGAGGTGCTTCGGATGTCGAACCGCGTGTCCGCTCCGGGGCCATCCTCGGGTTCTCGACTCCCGGAAAGGGACACCAGGAGCCATGCGCAGCATCCGAGCCGCGGCCACAGGCGCCGTCACCCTGTCTCTCGCTCTCGCCGCCTCGGCCTGCGGAGGCGGTTCGTCGACGGGCGGTGGGTCCGACACCTCGCCGAAGACGCTCACCTACTGGGCCTCCAACCAGGGCGCGAGCCTGGAGGTCGACAAGCAGGTCCTCGGGCCCGAACTCGACAAGTTCGAGAAGCAGACCGGGATCAAGGTGAAGCTGGAGGTGGTGCCCTGGTCGGACCTGCTGAACCGGATCCTCACCGCGACCACCTCCGGCCAGGGCCCCGACGTCCTCAACATCGGCAACACCTGGAGCGCCTCCCTGCAGGCCACCGGCGCACTGCTGCCGTGGGACGCGAAGAACTTCGCGAAGATCGGCGGCAGGGACCGCTTCGTCGACTCCGCGCTCGGCTCGACCGGCGCCCAGGGCAAGGACCCGGCGGCCGTACCCCTGTACTCGATGGCGTACGCGCTGTACTACAACAAGAAGATCTTCGCCGACGCGGGGCTGGCCAAGCCCCCGGCCACCTGGGACGAGCTGATCGCCGACGGGAAGAAGATCCAGGCCGAGGGCAAGCAGGTACTCGGCGCCGAGGGCTCCAACGTCTCGGAGAACATCCACCACGTCTTCGTCTTCGCCAAGCAGCACGGCGCCGACTTCTTCACCGCCGACGGCAAGCCGGACTTCGCGAACGACGGCGCGGTCGCCGCGGTGAAGCAGTACGTCGACCTGATGGCCAAGGACAAGGTCATCCCGCAGGGCAACGCCGAGTACGCGCAGAACCAGTCGGTGAGCGACTTCGCCAAGGGCAGGACGGCGATGCTGCTGTGGCAGTCGGCGTCCGCCAACCTCAAGTCCCAGGGCATGAGCGAGGACGCCTACGGGATCGCCCCGGTGCCCGTGCAGTCCGGCGCCCCGGGGACCGGCACCCAGGTCGACTCGATGGTCGCCGGCATCAACCTGGCGGTCTTCAAGAACAGCCACAACCTCGACGGTGCGACGAAGTTCGTGAAGTTCATGACGAGCGATGCCGAGCAGAAGATCCTCAACAAGGCCTACAGCTCCATCCCGCCGGTCAAGGCCGCCCAGGCGGACCCGGCGTTCAGCACGCCCGCCAACGCGGTCCTGAAGAACACCCTCGCCACCAGTGCCGCCGCGCTGCCGCAGGTGGCCGACGAGTCCCAGTTCGAGACGACGGTCGGTACGGCCGTCAAGGAGCTGTTCGCCGACGCCGCGGCCGGACAGGCGGTGACCACCGACTCGGTGAAGGCGAAGCTTCAGAAGGCCCAGCAGCAGATGCCGGCGAAGTGAGCACGATGACGACCACCGTGGACGCCGGCAGGCCGACGGTGCGGGAGGACTCCGCCGGTGCGGCGCGCGGCCACCGCCGCCGCGCGGGGCGGATCCGCCGCGCATCCCTGCCGTACCTGCTGCTCCTGCCCGCCCTGCTGCTCGAACTCCTGGTGCATCTGGTGCCGATGGTGATCGGCATCGTGATGAGCTTCAAGGAGCTCACGCAGTTCTACATCCGCGACTGGGGCACCGCCCCCTGGTCCGGCCTCGGCAACTACCGCATGTCGGTGGACTTCGACGCGCCCGTCGGTGCGGCCCTGCTCCACTCCTTCCTGGTCACCGTCGGCTTCACCCTGCTGTCGGTCGGCCTGTGCTGGCTCATCGGCACGGCGGCCGCGATCTGCATGCAGGACGCCTTCCGCGGCCGGGGCCTGCTGCGCGCCCTGTTCCTGGTGCCGTACGCGCTGCCGGTCTACGCCGCCGTGATCACCTGGGTGTTCATGTTCCAGCACGACAACGGCCTGGTGAACCACGTCCTGCACGACCAGCTGCACCTCACCGGCAAGCCCTCGTTCTGGCTGATCGGCGACAACAGCTTCGTCGCCCTGCTGACGGTGTCGGTGTGGAAGGGGTGGCCGTTCGCCTTCCTCATCGTCATGGCCGGGCTGCAGACCGTGCCGCGGGAGCTGTACGAGGCGGCCGCCCTGGACGGTGCCGGGACGTGGCAGCAGATCCGCCGCATCACCCTGCCGTCGCTGCGCCCCGTCAACCAGGTGCTGATCCTGGTGCTGTTCCTGTGGACCTTCAACGACTTCAACACGCCGTACGTGCTGTTCGGCAGGGCCGCCCCGCAGGCCGCGGACCTCATCTCGGTCCACATCTACCAGGCATCCTTCGTCACCTGGAACTTCGGCACCGGTTCCGCCATGTCCGTCCTGCTGCTGCTCTTCCTGCTCGTCGTCACGGGCGTGTACCTGGCGCTCACCTCACGCGGACGGAGGTCCGCCGATGCATAGGTCCCCGATGGCCCCGCCACGTTCGTTCCTGTGGTCGAGGCGGATCTTCCTGACCCTGCTGACCGGCTTCGTCCTGGTGCCGGTCTACGTCATGGTCTCCAGCTCCCTGAAACCGCTCGCGGACGTCACGGGCGGCTTCCGCTGGCTGCCGAGCGGCCTGACGATCCGGCCCTACATCGACATCTGGTCGACGGTGCCGCTCGCACGGTACTTCGTCAACTCCCTGATCGTGGCGGGTGCGGCGACGGTCTGCTCGGTGGTCGTCGCGGTGTTCTCCGCGTACGCCGTCAGCCGCCACCGCTTCCGCGGCAGGCGTGTGTTCACGGTCACCGTGCTGTCCACGCAGATGTTCCCCGGCATCCTCTTCCTGCTGCCGCTGTTCCTCCTCTACGTCAACATCGGCAACGCCACCGGCATCGCCCTGTTCGGCTCGCGCGGCGGGCTGATCCTGACGTATCTGACCTTCTCGCTGCCGTTCTCGATCTGGATGCTGATCGGGTACTTCGACTCGGTGCCGCGCGACCTGGACGAGGCGGCGCTGATCGACGGCTGCGGACCGCTCGGCGCGCTGTTCCGGGTCGTCGTGCCCGCCGCGATCCCCGGCATCGTCGCCGTCGCCGTCTACGCGTTCATGACCGCCTGGGGCGAGGTGCTCTTCGCCTCCGTCATGACCAACGACACCACCCGCACGCTCGCCGTCGGCCTGCAGGGCTACTCCACGCAGTACGACGTGTACTGGAACCAGATCATGGCCGCCTCGCTCGTCGTCAGCGTGCCCGTGGTGGCCGGCTTCCTGCTGCTGCAGCGCTATCTCGTCGCCGGGCTCACCGCCGGAGCGGTGAAGTGACCAACACCCCTGAACACGAAGGGACTCCTGTGTCCTTTGACACCATCGACCTCGCCGCGCTCCCGGACGACTTCCTGTGGGGCACGGCCACATCGGCGTACCAGATCGAGGGAGCCGTCACCGAGGACGGCCGCTCCCCGTCGATCTGGGACACCTTCTCCCACACCCCGGGAAAGACCGCGGGCGGCGACCACGGCGACGTCGCCTGCGACCACTACCACCGCTGGCGCGAGGACATCGGCCTGATGCGGCGACTCGGCACCAACGCCTACCGCTTGTCCATCGCCTGGCCGCGGGTCGTCCCGGGCGGCGACGGACCGGTCAACCCCAAGGGTCTCGCCTTCTACGACGAGTTGATCGACGGCCTGCTCCAGGCGGGCATCACCCCGTCCGTCACCCTCTACCACTGGGACCTGCCGCAGGTGCTGCAGGACCGGGGAGGCTGGCCCGAGCGCGCGACCGCCGAGCACTTCGCCGCGTACGCCTCCGCGGTCGCCGAACGCCTCGGCGACCGCGTCACCCACTGGGCCACCCTCAACGAGCCGCTGTGCTCGGCCTGGATCGGCCACCTGGAGGGCAGGATGGCCCCCGGCCTGACCGACCTGACGGCGGCGGTGCGCGCCTCCTACCACCTGCTCCTGGGACACGGTCTGGCGGTGCGGGCCATCCGCGCCGCCGCGCCCGGGGCCAAGGTGGGCATCGTCAACAACCTCTCCACGGTCCACGCGGCCACCGACCGCCCCGAGGACCAGGCCGCGGCGCGTCGCATGGACGGTCACGTCAACCGCTGGTGGCTGGACCCGGTCCACGGCCGCGGATTCCCCGCGGACATGCGGGAGGTGTACGGCGTCGACCTGCCCGAGCGGCCCGGCGACCCGGAGACGATCGCCGCACCGCTGGACTGGCTCGGCCTGAACTACTACATGCCGGCCACGGTCGCCGACGACCCGGCCGGTCCCGTGCCGAGGACCCGTTCGGTGCGCCGTCCCGGCGTGAAGCGCACGGGCATGGACTGGGAGATCGACGCGAGCGGCCTGGAGACCCTGCTGCTGCGCCTCACCGACGAGTACGGCGCCCGGAAGATCTACGTCACCGAGAACGGTTCCGCCTTCCCGGACGTCGTCCGCCCCGACGGCACGGTGGACGACCCCGAGCGCCAGGACTACCTGGTGAACCACCTCGCCGCCTGCGCCTCGGCGTCCCGCAAGGGCGCGCCGCTGGCGGGCTACTTCGCCTGGTCACTGCTGGACAACTTCGAGTGGGCGTACGGCTACGACAAGCGCTTCGGCCTGGTTCACGTCGACTACCGCACCCAGGTCCGCACCATCAAGGGCAGCGGCCACCGGTACGCGGAGATCGTGCGCGCGCACCGGGACCGGGGCCGCAGGGCCGCCTGAGACGCCCGGCCGCGGTGGGCGCGGCCGGGCCCGTGAACGGTTGCCCGAGCAGGGCGGACGTCCGGGCCCGGCAGGCGCCCCGGCGCAGTTTCCGCCGGTGCCCCGAGGGAACCCGGTGAGGTCCCGAGACCGACCGCAGGGACGGGAGGGACGGACATGAGTGATCGCAAGGACGACCGCGGAAGCGGATACGCACGGGGGCGTGACCCTGGCGAGCCGGGCGCCCACTCGGGTGCGGAGAGCCAGGCGCGGGAGCGGACGGTGCCCGGTACGGCGAGTGCCGAGGAGGGCTACCAGACCGAGCGCGGCACCACGGCGGGCAAGCCCCTGGAAGGGGTCGAGAAGGAGGAACGGACCCGGCGGGAGCCGGAGACCGGGACCGACGAGCACGGGACGGGCGAAGGCGCCACCGGCAGGTGACCCGGCCGGGCGGCTCCCGGCCGGGTCACCGTGCGGGAACCGCCTGCCGGGTCACCGTGCGGGAACCGCCTGCCGGCTCCCCTCCAGGGCCACCGTGGTGGTGACGCCCACCACACACGGTCTGCGGGGCGTCGAGCCGAACCCGAACCGCACGGCGGGTTCGACCGGTGCCAGGGAGCCGAGGTCCTCGCCCTCGTAGGCGGCTCGGGCCTCGATGACAGGACGCAGGTCCTTCGCCCCGTACCACTCGTACCGGCCGGCGCGCGCGCTGCCGTGGGTCCGCACCCCCAGCAACGCACTGGCGGCCGGGGCCGTCATCACGGCCCACGCCGGTCGGGCGGCGAGCGGACCGGGCACGGCTCTGAGCAGCAGGCCCATGGGACCCCGCCGGCCGGTGACGAAACGCAGGTCGAGCGGCGAAGCCGCCACCGTCCATTCCCCGCGGCCGACCTCCACCCCGACCGGTACGACCCGGACCTCGTCGAAGAGGTAGGTGCCGGCGACGAAGCGCGCCGTCTGCGCGGACGGGGCCAGAAGGACGCGGTGTCCGCCCTTCCGTTCGAGCATCACGTCGCTGAAGGGACCGAACGGCGACCGGACCCAGTACCCCAGCACCACCCGCGTACCCGACGACGTGCCGATCCCCGCGATCCACCCATCGAACCGCAGCCGTAGGCGCCCGTCGCGCCGCCGGCCGACGTCAGCGGCGGTCGTGCCCGGCACACGTCACCGTTCCTTCCCGCGGTGCCCGCCCAGACGGCCGCACCGCCACCAGGCCGCCAGCCATCCGGCCTGCATCGCCGCGTCCAGCAGGTAGGTGGGGCGGATCCGGCCCCGCGGCACGTAGACCAGGTCGATCGCCAGCAGCGTCACCGCCGTGCCCACGCCCGTACGGCGTGCCTGGGCCAGGGCGCCGGAGCCGGACGGAGTGCGCAGCAGCGCCCAGCCGCTGGTGGCGAGGAGGCCGGCCGTCGTCCGTTGCAGCCAGTGCTCCGTCTTGGGGCCGAAGACCCACTCGAAGCTGCGCAGGTGAAGCAGGGGCCACCCGCCGCCGCCGAGATTGAACAGGCCCTGGGCCCGGGCCACGCACAGCGGATTCATCGGGACTCCTCCCGTTCGGCACCCCGGTCCGGCACCCCCGCCCGCAGTACCCGGGCCCCACCCGACAAAACACGTGGAGCGGGCACCGGACCGCGGACCGCGGACGAGGCCGCGTCGCGTCGCACTAGATCGGGGCCGCCCCACGGTCGACGGGAGGGCGGCCGGTCCTGATCATGTGGATGACGGCCTTCTCGATGGCTCCCTGCGTCGCCGGCACACCGAAGTCGGCCCCGTCGCCCAGCCGGTCCAGGCACCCGGCGAGGGTGGTGCCCTCCTCGAAGAGTTCGATCACGCGGGGGTTGATGTAGGAGGCGCGGCAGACTGCCGGCGTGTTGCCCAAGTAGTCGGCGACCTCCCGGACGGCACGGGCGATCGCCCTGCGCCGCCCGGTCTCGCTGCGGGCCGCGGGCTGTGAGACTCCCAGGGCGACGGAGGCCAGAACGGTGGCGTGCCAGGTGCGGAAGTCCTTCGCGGTGATGGCCACACCGCTGACTTCCTTCAGGTAGGTGTTGAGGTCGTCACCCGAGACCTCGTGCCAGTCGGGCGGCTCCCGGTAGGCCAGCAGCCGGTCGCCTCCCCCTCGCCGCCGTAGCAGGGAGGTGAGCGCACGGAGTATGGCCTCGTCCCCCACGGCCTGTATCAGCTCCTTGCCGTGTTTGGCCGGGTAGCTGAAGACGATGCGTCCCCGCGAGGCCCTGGCGTGCCGGCGCAGCAGCGTGGTCAGGCCGTAGGAGTTGTTCATGTCCGCGTAGCGCTCGCTTCCCACGCGGAAGAAGCCGAGGTCGAGCAGGCGGGCGCCGGTGGCGAGGACACGGTTTCGGGTCAGTCCGCGCAGGCTGAGATGTGCTTCCACGGCTTCCCTCAGGCGTGGCAGCGCGTCGGCGACCTCCAGGACGTGCTCGTGTTTGCTCTCCTCCTGCTGGGCCCGGAACCGGGGGTGGTAGAGGTACTGGCGGCGTCCTGCCGCATCGGTGCCGACGGCCTGGAGGTGCCCGTGAGGGTGACGGCAGATCCACACGTCCTTCCAGGCCGGAGGGATGACCAGCCCCTTGATCCGCTCGATTTCCGACGCGTCCGTCAAAGCCCTCCCGGAGGCGTCGAGATACTGGAACCCGCGACCGCGGCGCCTGCGCGTGTAGCCCGGTTCGCAGGGACGACTGTGACGCAGGCGCACCTCATCACCCTCCACACGGCTCGATCGGCAGGCGATGGCCTCCTGACTCTTCCGGCTGCCGGCACCTGACGGCCTGACCGGTACCCTCATCCGGACCCGGCAGTCACTCGCCCGGGCACCGCGCGGATTTGTCTTCGAGTGGACTCCAGCCGTCACACTGATCGCGGCGGAATCCGACGGCGAAGACGAAGGCGGCAGCACATGGGGACGACCAGCCGGGCAGGGCACCCTCTGCCCTACGACACCTACCGGCAGGCGATCGAG
The DNA here is from genome assembly GCF_042891915.1 of Streptomyces sp. NPDC001848. Classification (NCBI taxonomy): domain Bacteria; kingdom Bacillati; phylum Actinomycetota; class Actinomycetes; order Kitasatosporales; family Streptomycetaceae; genus Streptomyces; species Streptomyces sp. NPDC001848. Next base: position 115,399 of record NZ_JBIATP010000003.1, read on the forward strand.
CGGGAGACGCTCCGTTTCGCCGAGGTGGTGAAGGGCGTGGACCCCGGGACCCCCGTGCCCTCCTGCCCCGACTGGACGCTGGCCGAACTCGCCCGGCACGTCGGGTCGCTGCAGCGCTGGTTCTGCGCACTGCTGACCCGGCTGGTGCAGGAGCCGCCACGCACGCGTGACGTGGCGTACGGACTGCCGGAGCACGCGGAGGAGTACGCCGACTGGGTGGCGGCGGGCGTAGCCGGAGTGGGCGAGGTGCTGCGGGCCGCGGATCCTCAGGCGGCGATGTGGGCCTGGGGCGAGGACCAGCACGCGCGGTTCTGGGCCCGTCGGATGCTGTGCGAAACGCTGGTGCACCGGGTGGACGCGGAGCGGGCCGTCGGCCGGGAGGCGGAGATCGACCCGGTACTGGCGGCGGACTGTGTGGACGAGTTCCTCGTCAACCTGCCGCACGCGGGTCTCTTCGCGCCGGCCGTGACCAAGCTGCACGGCGACGGGGAGGTCATCGCCTTCCGGTGCGCGGACTTGGCCGGGGGAAGCGGCGAGGAGTGGCGGGTGCGACTGGATCTTGACGGTTTCCGCCTGCTGCCACCGGCAGCGGCCGGGTCCGCGCCGGCCGAGGCGCGGGCGGCGGTACGGGGGCGGGCGGAGGACCTTCTGCTGCTGCTCTACGGGCGGCGGTCGTACCAGGAGGCCGCCTTCGACGTCTCGGGAGAGACCGTGGTACTGGACCGCTGGTTCGCCCACACCGCCTTCTGAACCGGGTCGGCGATCCGGGACTCAACTCGACGGTGTCGCCGTCCAGTTGACCGCGATCACCCACGCGCCCCTGGTCACACAGGGCCGGATGGGTGGACGCGCCGTACGTCCACGCCATCTGTCACAGTGGCCGCAGTCGCGCATACCCGCCAGGCCGGACAGGAGACCGACGTGCGTACCGACCCTCAGGCCCAGCCACTCGACCCCGCGCCGCCGGAGACCCGAGGCACGGACGACGGCAGGCCGCCTCGGCGCCGTTCGCGGCTGAGGCGGTGGGTCCGTCGCCTGGTGCTGGTCTGTGCCGTCCTGCTGGTCGTCCTCACATCGGCCTCGTTCCTCTACAACGCCGCCACCGGACGACGTGCCGTACCTCCCGGAGGGCTCCGGTACGTCCAGGCGGCCGACGTCCGGACCCGTTACCGGACATGGGGCAGGACCGGCTCGCCGGTCGTCCTCGTCCACGGCGCCTTCGAGCAGGTGGACACCTGGTCACGGCTCGCCCCGCTGCTCGCACGCCATCACCGCGTGTATGCGCTGGATCTGACGGGGGACGGCTACAGCGAGCGCCGCGGCCCCTACACCGTCGGCCACTTCACCCAGCAGCTCCTTGGCTTCCTCGACGCCATGCACCTCGGTGGACCGGGCGAGCGCCCCATGCTGGTGGGGCACTCCAGCGGAGCCGCCGTGGTCGTCCAGGCGGCGCTGCGTGCTCCAGGGCGGATCGGGTCCGTGATGCTGCTCGACGGGGACGCGCTGGACACCGGCGCCGGTCCGCCGCGGGCTTTCCGGTACCTGCTGATCGATCCCTATCGCACCAGCCTGCTGCGGCTCGGACTCGGCGCCGACTGGCTGATCCGCTCCGTCTACGACGCCCAGTGCGGACCTGCCTGCCCCCGCCTGGACGCGGCCGGACTGGATCAGTGGCGCCGGCCGCTTCGGGTGCCGGGGGCCGAGGACGCTCTGTGGAGCATGCTCGGCGAAGGCGTGCCCGGCCTGCCCGCCGACCAGGTGGCACGGCTCGCCGCCGTTCCCCTCCCCAAGTCGGTCGTGTTCGGTGCGCGGGACGACGTGTTCAGCAGGCAGACGCCGATGGAGACGGCCCGACGCATCGGTGCGCCCGCGCCCACGCTCGTCCCCGGAGCCCGGCACCTGACCATGATCTCCAGCCCTGACCAGGTCGCCGCAGCCGTGGCAGCGCTCGCCGCCCGCTCCGCGTAGCCGGACGTACAACGTTCCACGGAGAAAGACCGTAAGGCAGAATCGGACGGACCGAAGCCGTCAAGCCATCTGCACCGACGTTCCGTAAACGCCGCAGGAAGAGCGCTGCATGACCACGAAAGGTGCGCTTCACAGGGAACCGGCGGGCGGCACGAAGCGGGTCACCATCACCGACGTCGCACGCAGCGCGGGCGTGTCCACCTCCGCCGTCTCCAAGGTGTTGCGCAGCGCACCGTCACCGCCGAGCCCAACCCCGATGGTCAGCCACAGACGTACGGGCTCACGACCACGACCGCCCGCTACGTCCGCCTGCACGTCACACGCCTCGGCGCCCCTGCCGCCGACGAGCCCGCCACGTACCGCCTCCAGCTCGCCGAGCTCACCGTCCCCACCTCCGCGACCACCGTCACCAGCAACTACACGCTGGAGAACCGCGACTGGGGCAAGACCCGCGTACTGGACGGCAGCATCACGAGCGTGACCGGCTCCAAGGGCTACACCAGCATCGGCTTCGGCTCAGCGGACGTCGGCGCCACCGCCTGCACCACCGGCCGCACCGTGACGAACCGGACCAACCCGACGGAGCCGCCCAGACCCACACCCTCCCCTCGGCCAGTGGCCGTTACGTCCGGCTGGAGCCACCAGGCTCGACAGGCCGGCGTCGGACGAGACCACCAGGTACCGCCTCCAGTTGGCTGAGATCGGTATCCGGTAGGAGAACGGCACGCGCCGATCGCCGGGGCGGGCACCGTCAGTGGTGGCCGCGATGCCGCGGCACCCCGCTGGAGGCCGTCGCCGCGCACCCCTCGGAACTCGTGGAATATTCAACCAACCGCGCCGGTTGTGCGCCCCGTGAGGAGGTCCTCAGTGAAGACCACGTACTACGACCACGGGACGTCCGCGGAGCGCTGGGAGCGAGCTCGGATGTTCTTCGACGCGAAGGACTACTACGCCGCGGCGCAGGTCCTCGAGGGGCTGGTCGCCGAGGTGCCGGAGCAGACCGGGCCCCGGCTGCTGCTGGCGCGCGCCTACTACCACTCCGCCCAACTGCGGCGCGCGGAGGCGGAGTTGCGCACCCTCGTGGAGCGCGACCCGGTGGAGCACTACGCCCGGCTGCTGCTCGGGCGTACCCTCCAGCGGCAGGGGCGCCACGACGAGGCGGAGCCGCACATGCGGCTGGCGTCGGCGCTCGCGGGTGACTTCACGGACCTCTGATCCCCGAGGGGTCCCGCAGAGAACCGCCGGAGAAGCGACGGCCTGAGCCCGGTACCGCCGGGCGCAGGCCGTCGCGCTGTCACAGCACCGTCGGCGCGTCGTCGCCGCGCGGCATCAGGAGCCTCGTCACGGCCACGGATCACGCCACCCGGCCGCCGTACGTGCGCCTGCCACGCCGATGGGCGATCTCGCCCAGCACCACGTCCACCGCGATGAACGCCGCGAGCGGTATCCCGAGCAGCGGCACGAAATGGCCGAGGACCGCGATCGCCGCCATGCAGGGCACCAGGATCTGTGGCGGCACGTGCTGCCAGGCGCCGCGCGGGATCGGCCGCCCGAAGGCGCCCGCCCGGCCGCGCTGCCACCACATGCGGTGCCCCCAGACGATCAGCAGGACCAGACCGAGCGCGAGGGCCATCAGGGCGATCTGGTTGGCGATCCCGAAGAGCATGCCGGTGTGCAGATCGATGCCCCAGCGGGTCAGCTTGGCCAGGACCGGGTGGTCCGCGAAGCGCACGACGTCGGTGACCTCGCCGGTGGCCGGATCAACGGCGACCGAGTCCTGCTTCTCGGGCCGGCTGCGCTGCACCTGCTTCACGACGTACGCGGAGCCGGCGTCGGCGGGCGGGACCATCTCGACGGGGTCGCTCAGCCCCTTCGCTCGGGCCGCCGCCAGCACCGCGTCGAGGCCCACACCGTGCGCTCGCCACCGCCGCCGGCCGCCGCGGAGCCGTGACCCGCGTGCTCCCCGCTCACCGCCGCCGAGACCGAGGAGGTGGCCTGGCCGAGCGAGGTGCGCAGTTCGTCGACGTTGGCCCCCGCGTAGGTGGACCAGGTCAGGCCCGTCGCCGAGAGGAAGAAGAACCCGGCCGCTGCCCACACGCCGAGCGTGCCGTGCGGAGCGAGGGTGCGGCGGCGGCCGCTCGTACCGCGGACCGCCCGCCGCGCGCGGGCGCGCGAACCACAGCACAAGGCCCCCATCTGCGATGACCCACAGCCAGCTGGCGGCGAGTTCGCTGTACAGCCGTCCGATCTCGCCGAGGCGCAGATCGCGGTGGAACTCGTCGATCCAGGTGCGCAGCGGCAGGGCACCGGTGGAGCCGTACTGTTCCAGGGCGCCTCGCACCTTCCCGGTGTACGGGTCGACGAAGACGGCGAGCGAGTGGCCCTCGGCGACGCCGGGGACGCCGGAGAGCAGCACCCTGGTGGTGGCGTCCTTCGCCGGGGAGGGGCGTACGGCGGACAGCGTGCCCTCGGGGTGGGCCCTGCGGGCGGCGGCGACCTGCCGGCTGACCGGCAGCTTGCCGGCGCCGACCGGGACGGTCAGCTCGTCGGCGTAGACGATCTTCTCCGCCTGGAACGACGCGGCGTACAGGAAGCCCGTCAGGGCGGCGACCAGGAGGAAGGGGGCGACGAGAAGCCCGGCGTAGAAGTGCGGGCGCAGCACAAGGGGGCGCAGGGGCGCTCATGGGGAGGGCGAGGGGGCGACGGACGGCGGGGACTCGTCCGTCGTGGGCGAAGCAGCGGTGGGCATCGGCGGCCTCTCCGAGGGCTCGTTTCTCAGCGGTGGCGGTCCAGAGGTCGGAGCGGGACGGGGCCGAGTTCCGGCAGGATTACGTGGCGTACGTCACGCGGAGGCGTCGGCGGGGCCGTGGCATGCTGGCGCGATGGCATCTCCACGTGATCTCAGGCCTCTCGCCGAGCAGGTCGAGGAACTGCTCGCCAGCGGCGGCCCGTTGCCGATCGTCGCCGCCGGGCATCCGGTGCTGCGCCGTGGCACCGAGCCGTTCGACGGGGAGTTGGAGCCCGCGCTGCTGGCCCGTTTCGTCGAGGCCCTGCGCGTGACGATGCACGCGGCGCCGGGGGTGGGTCTCGCGGCGCCGCAGGTCGGGGTGGGGTTGCGAATCGCGGTCATCGAGGACCCGGCGCCGGTTCCGGAGGAGGTCCGGGTGGCGCGCGGGCGGGTGCCGCAGCCGTTCCGGGTGCTGGTCAACCCGTCGTACGAGGCGGTCGGCACCGAGCGCGCCGCGTTCTTCGAGGGTTGTCTGAGCGTGCCGGGTTGGCAGGCCGTGGTGGCCCGGCACGCCCGGGTACGGCTGCGCGCGCTGGACGAGCACGGGGCCGTCGTGGACGAGGAGTTCACGGGCTGGCCGGCGCGCATCGTCCAGCACGAGACGGACCACCTGGACGGCACGCTCTACCTGGACCGGGCCGAGCCACGCTCGCTGTCGTCGAACGAGGCGGTGGCGGCACGGTGGTCCCAGCCCACGCCGGAACGGGCAGCGCGAGAACTGGGATTCACGCTGCCCGACTGAGGCGCGGGGGTGTCAGCCCCGGTACGCCTCCAGCAGCCGCAGCCACACCTCGCTGATCGTCGGGAACGACGGCACCGCGTGCCAGAGACGGTCGATGGGGACCTCGCCGGCGACGGCGATGCTCGCGGAGTGGATCAGCTCGCCGACCCCGGGGCCGACGAAGGTGACGCCCACCAGGGTCTCGCTGTCCAGGTCGACGACCATGCGGGCGCGACCGCGGTAGCCGTCGGCGAACAGGTTCGCGCCCGCCACCGAGGAGAACTCGACGTCGACGGCGCGCACCCGGCGGCCCGCCTGCTCGGCCTCGGCCAGCGACAGGCCCACCGCCGCCGCCTCCGGATCGGTGAAGATCACCTGAGGGACCGCCCGGTGGTCGGCGGTCGCGGAGTGGGCGCCCCAGGGGTCGGTCTCCAGCAGCGGGACTCCCGCCGCGCGGGCCGCGATCGCCGCGCCCGCGATCCGGGCCTGGTACTTGCCCTGGTGGGTGAGGAGAGCGCGGTGGTTGACGTCTCCGACCGCGTACAGCCACTCGCTGCCCGTCACCCGCAGGGTGTCGTCGACCGGCAGCCAGGAGCCGGGCTCCAGGCCGACCGTGTCGAGGCCGATGTCTCCGGTGCGCGGGGTCCGGCCGGTGGCGAAGAGGATCTCGTCGGCCTCGAGGCGGTCGCCGGCGTCCGTGACGACCACGACGGTGTCGCCCTCGCGCCGCACCGACTCCACCGAGGTACCGGTACGCACGTCGGCGCCCGCCTCGGTGAGCGCCTCGGCGACCAGTTCCCCGGCGAAGGGCTCCATGCGCGGCAGCAGGCCCTTGCCGCGGACCAGGACGGTGACCTGGGAGCCGAGGGCCTGCCAGGCGGTGGCCATCTCGCAGGCCACCACACCGCCGCCCACGACGATCAGCCGGCCGGGGACGGACTTGGCGCTGGTCGCCTCGCGGCTGGTCCACGGGTCCACCTCGGCGACCCCGGGCAGGTCGGGCAGCTGGGCGTCGCTGCCGGTGCACACGGCCACCGCGTGCCGTGCGGTCAGCACGTGCCGCGCGCCGTCCGGGCCGGTCACCGTGACCCTGCGCGGCCCGTCCAGCCGCCCATGGCCCCGGTAGAGGTCGGCCCCGATGCCGTCCAGCCAGGAAACCTGCCCGTCGTCCTTCCAGTCACCGACCTCGTAGTTCCGGTGGGCGAGGACCGCGGCGGCGTCGAGGGGGCCCTGCGCGAGCTGGGCGAGGCCGGGGACGCGGCGGGCGTCGGCGCGGGCGATCACCGGGCGGAGCAGCGCCTTGCTGGGGATGCACGCCCAGTAGGAGCATTCGCCGCCGACCAGTTCGCTCTCCACGACCGCGGTGGACAGACCGGCCGCACGGGTGCGGTCGGCGACGTTCTCCCCCACGGGCCCGGCTCCGAGCACCACGACGTCGTACGCGATGGATTCCGTTTCCGTCATGGGGACAGTCTGGTGGGTGGTGTGCCCGGTGGCCACACGGGTAGGGCGCGGAATACGTGACCAGGTGTGACCGTTGACGACAGCGGCTCGGCCCCGACATCAGGAAGAGGGATAGGCCATGAGCAACACGGTGGAGCTCACCAAGGAGAACTTCGACCAGACGGTGCAGGACAACGACTTCGTCCTGATCGACTTCTGGGCGTCCTGGTGCGGGCCGTGCCGTCAGTTCGCACCGGTGTACGAGAAGGCCGCCGAGGAGAACCCGGACCTGGTGTTCGGCAAGGTGGACACCGAGGCGCAGCCCGAGCTGGCGGCGGCGTTCGGCATCCAGTCGATCCCGACGCTGATGATCGTGCGGGACCGGGTCGCCGTGTTCGCGCAGCCGGGCGCCCTGCCGCAGGCCGCTCTGGACGACGTGATCGGGCAGGCCCGCAGGCTGGACATGGACGAGGTCCGCAAGGCGGTGGCCGAACAGCAGGCCAAGACCGGGCAGAACGGCGAGTAGCGGCTGCCGGTCGGGCGGTCAGAAGGGGTGCGTGGCCACGTCCCCGCGCACCGTGGTCCAGCGCAGGTGGGTGAAGGCGTCAAGATTGGCCTCACCGCCGAAGCGGGAGCCGGTGCCGGAGGCACGGATGCCACCGAAGGGCGCCACGGCCTCGTCGCCCACGGTCTGGTCGTTGATGTGGGCGATGCCCGTGGGGATCCGCTCGGCCAGGTCAAGGCCGCGTGCGGCGTCCCGCGTGACGATGCCCAGGGAGAGGCCGTAAGGCCCCGCGGAGGCGAGGCCGGCGGCCTCTTCGGCTGTCGTGAACGGGCGTACGGGTGCGACCGGCCCGAAGACCTCCTCCGTGTACGCCGGTGTGGTGTCGTCGGCTCCGGCCAGCACCGTCGGCCGGTAGAACAGGCCGCGGTGCGTGCCGCCCGCCACGAGCTTGGCGCCGCGGGCGGTGCTGGCCACCACCAGGCCGTGGATCCGGGTGAGTTGGCTCGCGTCGATGACGGGGCCGAGGTGCACCTTCTCGCGGTACGGGTCGCCGACGGTGAGCGAGTCGGCCTTGGCGGCGAGCCGTTCGACGTACTCCTCGTACAGCGACGCGTGGACGAGGTGGCGGCCGGTCGCCATGCAGATCTGCCCCTGGTGGAAGAAGGATCCCCAGGCAGCGGTGGAGACGACGGCGTCGAGGTCGGCATCCTCCAGGACGATCAGCGCGGAGTTGCCGCCGAGCTCCAGATGGACCCGTTTGAGGTGGTGTCCGCCGGCCTCGGCGATGGCGCGCCCGGCGGCGGTCGACCCGGTGAAGGAGATCACCGGGACGCGCGGGTCGGCGACCAGTTCCTGCCCCACGTCGGGCCCGCCGGGCAGGACGTGCAGCAGCCCCTCGGGCAGTCCGGCCTCGGCGAACACGGCCGCCACGGCGAGGCCGCCGCAGACGGCGGTGCGCGGGTCGGGCTTGAGCACGACCGCGTTGCCGAGCGCGAGGGCGGGCGCGACGGAGCGGACGGCGAGGACGAGCGGGGCGTTGAACGGGGCGATCACGCCCACCACGCCGACGGGGACGCGTCGCGTGTACGACAGCCGGGGCGCCTCCGACGGCAGGACCTGCCCCATCGGGTGGGACGCCAGGGCCGCGGCCTCGTAGCACTCCTGCGCGGCGACGTGCAGCTCGAAGCCGGCCTTGTCCGGGACGGAGCCGGACTCGCGGACGATCCAGTCGCGCAGCTCGGCGGTGTGCGTGGCGAGCAGGTCGCCGGCCCTGCGGAGCACGGCGGCGCGCTCGCTGTACGGGGTCCTGGCCCAGGCGCCCTGGGCGGTGACGGCGGCCCGGGTGGCGGTCTCGACGTCCTGTTCGGAGGCGAGCGTGATGGTGCCGAGCGACTCGCCCGTGGCGGGCTCGGTGACGACGTACTCGGCGCCCGTCAGCGGGTGGGGCTGCCAGGTCTCCGGGGCGAGCGGCATGACGGCTCTCCGATCCGGCACCGGGCGGGGCGCACGGTGCGCGCAGGTTCCCGTCCCGCGTGCTCAGCTCGATTCGCGGTGCACGATCCGTGCCCCGAACACCTCGTGCACCTCCGGCACACCTCCAGGATCGCGCACCGCGCGGTCGACCAGCTCGGCGAGGTGGCGTCCGGACGGCAGTTCGATGTGGACGGTGCTCAGCCGCGGGCGCAGCAGCCGGCCGAGCACCAGGTCGTCGGCGCCGACCACGGCCGTCTCCCGAGGGATGTCCACGCCCTCGTCCTGCAGGGCGCGCATCAGGAGCATCGCGTACTCGTCGTTGTACGCGAAGACCGCGTCCAGGCCCAAAGAACGCCAGCGTGCGGCGAGCCGGACGGCGGAGCCCTCCTCGTAGGCGAGCGGCAGCTCGGTGACGGTCGCGTCGGCGCCCCTCAGAGCGCGCCGCACCCCTTCCAGTCGGGGCCTGGAGAAGAACTCCAGACCGGGCTCCTCGGGCATGACCACACCCACACGGCGGCGGCCGCGGTCCAGCAGATGGACCCCGGCGCTGTGTCCGACCCCGTCGTGGTCCAGGAGCAGCGCGTGCGCGCCCTCGACGCGTTCGGGGCCCAGGGTGACGACGGCGCGGGCTCCGGAGCGCTTGAGGACGTGCACGCCCTCGGGGCCGAGGTCGCCGCCGGGCACGATGACCGCGACGGGCCGCAGTTCCGCCCAGGCGCGGGCCGCCTCGCCGCGGTGGAGGCCGATGCCGCCGTACTGCACGACCGTGTAGTCGAGCCGGCTGAGCGCCCACTGCAGTTCGCTCAGGAACTGGCTGTAGAGCGGGCCGGCCGGCACGTTCGGCGAGGGCATGAGCACCATGCGGCTGTGTCCGGCGCGCAGGCTGCGGGCGGCGGCGTGCGGGACGTACCCCAGCTCCTTGGCGGCCTCGTGGACGCGGCGGCGGGTGGGTTCGCTGATGCGTACCGCAGTGGTGTTGTTCAGGACGTAGGAGACGGTCGCGCGCGAGACACCGGCCAGGCGTGCCACATCGGCACTCGTCGGCACGGCGGGTGGTGCGGGCGACGAAGGGACGGGCTGTTTCGGTATCTGCACCATGACGTACCGCATCTTCGCAGAACACTCACAGCAACCGTCCCCGGGGTGCGCTCGCGTCCGTAACACCCGCTGCCACAAGGGAAGTTGGGCTTTCCGTGTCACGCGCCGGCGACGCGGGAGCGTGCGGACCGTACCCTGTGGCCATGGACGACGCGCCGATGGTCGGCTTGATGGGACGTGTCACCGGTACCGTCGGGCCCGGGCTGGTCGGCGAGGTGATCGTCCGTGTGCGCGGCGGCGCCGAGCACTTCCTCGCGTATCCCGCCGACGGGACGGGCCGCTTCGAGCGGGGCACGGTGGTGATGGTGGTGGAGCATCTGCCGCCGCGGACGGTCTACGTCGAGGCCGTGTACGGCAGTTGAGCCCGTCTCGCCGCAGGTGAGAGGTGCGGGCGTCAAGATTGCAACAAGGTTGCGTCACTGTCTTCTCCCCGGGCTTGCCAAGGCGCAGACTCCCTTCGTTCGGTGCCGACCCGGCACCAGGCAAAGGGGGCGTATGCCGATGGTCATCGGCGTCGTCGCGGGGGCTGCCGTCCTCGCGCTGCTTGTCATCGTTGGGATCTTCAAGCTCATGTGGCGTGTCGCGGAGCCCAACGAAGCACTGATCATCTCCGGTTCGAAGCACCGGACCGAGGGTCTCGAGGAAGGGATGGGCTTCCGCATCGTCACGGGGCGCGGCACGCTGGTGCTGCCGGGTGTGCAGGCGGTGCGCAAGCTGTCGCTCGACCTCAACGAGACGGAACTGCACGTGGACTGCGTGACCCACCAGGGCATTCCGCTCAAGGTGCGCGGCGTGGTCATCTTCAAGGTGGGCGACGACTTCGTGTCGATCGCCAACGCCGCCCGGCGCTTCCTGGACCAGCAGAAGCTGATGTCGGAGCGGGTGCACAACGTGTTCGCCGGTCATCTCCGGTCGATCGTCGGCGGGTTGACGGTCGAGGACATGATCCGCGACCGGGAGAAGCTGACCGGCCAGACCAGGGCCGCCTGCGGTACGGAGATGGAGAAGCTCGGTCTGATCGTGGACTCGCTGCAGATCCACGAGATCGAGGACCCGACGGGGTACATCCGGAACCTGGCCGCGCCGCACGCGGCGGCGGTGCAGCGGGACGCGCGCATCGCACAGGCGGAGGCGAACCGTCTCGCCACCGAGGCGGAGCAGCAGTCGTTCGCGCGGATGGCGGAGGCGACGCGGGACAGCGAGATCCTGCAGGCCGGTTACCAGGCCGAGCGGGACAAGGCGGCCGCCAAGGCGCGCCAGGCCGGTCCGCTCGCGGACGCCGCGGCCCGCCAGGAGGTCGTGGTGCAGGAGACCCGGGTCGCGGAGCTGGAGGCGCACCGGCGCGAGCAGCAGCTCCAGGCCGATGTCCGCAAGCCGGCGGACGCGAAGGCGTACGAGAAGCGCACGCTGGCCGAGGCCGAGCGGGACGCGCGGATCTCGGCGGCGCAGGCCAAGGCGAAGGAGACGGAGCTCGCGGCGGCGGCCGAGGCGACGCGGGTCAAGACGGCCGCGGCGGCGGAGGCCGAGGCGACCAAGACGCGCGGTGCGGCGGCGGCCGAGGCGACGCGTGCCACCGGTGAGGCCGAGGCGGCCGCCGCTCAGGCGAAGGGCCTGGCGGAGGCGGAGGCGGCCCGTGCGCAGGGCCTTGCGGAGGCGGAGGCCATCAAGGCGCGCGCCGCGGCGCTCGCGGAGAACCAGGAGGCCGTGGTCGCGCAGCAACTCGCCGAGAAGTGGCCGGAGATCGTCCAGGCGGGCGCGTCCGCGTTCGGCAACGTCGACAACATGGTGCTGCTCAACGGGGCGGACGGCATGGCCGACATGTTCGCCAAGGCCTTGACGATGGGGGGCACCGGCCTGGGGCTCGCCCGCCAGTTGCTCTCCTCGATGAACCAGAACGGAACACCGGCGGCGGGGACGGCCGGGCTCAACGGGTTCGTGCCGCCACGGCCGGAGAAGGTGGCGGTGGAGAAGGACGAGGGCTGAATCCCTCAATCGGTGAGCCGCTGCGGCGCTGCGGCGCTGCGGCGCTGCGGCGCTGCGGCGCTGCGGCTTCGGGCGTACGGGATCGGTTCGGGCCCCGTACGCCCGGAGCGTGTTCTGCGGCGCGGCGGTCGGCCGGGAACCGTCACCGACCCGGACCGTCCCTCAGCGGGCGGCCGACGCCTGGGCCTGCTTCTTGCGGGCGCGGTAGGCCTGCGCCTTGAGCTTGTTCCCGCACGACTCCATGCCGCACCACTGGCGGCGCATGCCGCGCGAACGGTCGATGTAGACGCGGGTGCACTCGGGGTTGCCGCACTCCTTCATCAGCGGCACGTCCGGTCCGCTCAGCAGTTCCACGGCGTGTCGTGCGACGGTGGACAGCACTTCCTCGGAACTCGCCTCCGTCCACCGCCCCGCCGGGGTGAGCTGCGGAGTGGCGGGCGGCTTGCGGGCCGCCCCGTTCACCACCGCGAGAGCCCCCCGGTCGTACTCCTGTCCGGCGAGCCGGGCGGAGACCAGCGCGTAGATGGCCTCTCGGACCTCGATCGCCCGCTCGACGTCGGACTCCCGACTCGGGATGACGGCGTCGACGAGCCCGGACTCCAGGTACCAGGCGTCCAGCCGGTCCGGCGACACGAACATTTCGAACCGTACCGAACGGCGCGCCCGGAGGGTCGCGGCGAAGTCGAGGGCGGGGTCTCCGCAGGGAAACACGTGGTCGAGGTTCACGTCACCACTTTGACAGGTGATGCACGCCACGACAAGCGAACGCCAGCGCGGTGGTCCGGTGAATCGCGTCCGGGCCGGTCCCGGGACAGGTACAGGTGCGCGCCGCCGCGCCGCGCGTGATGGTGATGTGGAGGACCCAGCGAGCCACCGCGGGAGTCGCGCCATGGAATACCTCGTCACGATGACCACCCGGGTTCCCGAGGGCACACCGGAGGAAGCCGTCGCGGACATCCGTGCCCGTGAGGCCGCGCACTCGCGCCAGCTGGCCGGGCGGGGGCACCTGCTCCGTCTGTGGCGCCCGCCGCTCAGGCCCGGCGAGTGGCGCACGCTGGGGCTGTTCGCGGCCGACGACGATGCCAGGCTGGAGGAGGTGCTGGCCTCGATGCCGCTGCGCGTGTGGCGCACGGACCAGGTCACGCCGCTGTCCCCGCATCCGAACGACCCGTCCCCGGCGGCGGCCGGCCGGCCCGGTGCGCGGGAGTTCCTGGTCCACTTCACCCTCGAGGCGGCCGAGGACACACCTGCCCAGGACATCGCCTCCGCCACGGTAGCGGAGGCGTCCTGCGCGCGGGAGCTGGCCGCGCGGGGGTATCTCGTACGACTGTGGCGGCTACCGGGCCGGGGGCGGGCGCTGGGCCTGTGGCGTGCCGAGGAACCGGCCGAGCTGGCGGCCGTCCTGGAGGCGCTGCCGCTGGCACCCTGGATGACGGTTGAGACGACGCCGCTCGGTGAACACCCGAACGACCCGTCGCCGAGCGCCACTTGACGCCGTACCCCGGGGCAGGATGGCCCCGTGGGACGACGGTGGGCGTCGGCGGGCGGACGAGCCCCCACGCCACGGATGAGGAGGACCTATGGACATCGCCGGATCGGTGGCCCTGGTGACGGGCGCGAACCGCGGCATCGGCAGGGCGTTCACCCGTGCGCTGCTCGACCACGGCGCCGCCAAGGTCTACGCGGCGGCGCGGGACCCCGAGAGCGTGACGGACCCGGACGTCACGCCGCTGCGTCTGGATGTCACCCGGCAGGAAGAGGTCACCGCGGCCGCCGCCGCGGCGGGAGACGTCACCATTGTGATCAACAACGCCGGTGTGGGCGGCTGGGGCACGAAACTCTTCGACGGCTCCCTCGACGGCGCCCGTGAGGCGATGGAGGTCAACTTCTTCGGCACCTGGGCCGTCGCCCGCGCCTTCGCCCCCGTCCTGGCGCGGAACGGGGGCGGTGCCCTGGTGAACATGCTGTCGGTGGCGTCCTGGGCGGGGCGGCCCGGCTGGCCCGGCTACGCGGCCTCCAAGGCGGCGCAGTGGTCGCTGACCGGCGCGCTGCGCGAGGGACTGCGGGACCAGGGCACCCTGGTGGTCGGGGTGCACGCGGGCTTCGTGGACACGGAACTGGCCGCCTGGACGGACGCGCCGAAGATCGGCGCCGAGGATGTCGCCGAGCAGACCATGCGGGCTCTGACCGACAACCGGGTCGAGGTCCTCGCCGACGAGCGGACGAGGCAGGTCAAGGCGGCCCTGTCCGGGCCCCTGGACGCCTGAGGTCCGGCTCTCGGGTCAGTTCCCCCTCCAGATGTTGTCGAAGGCGGCCTTCTCGATGGCTCGTCGTTGTCGTACGGCCGTCAGTTCCGTCACCGCGTCGTCGACCGCGGCGAGCACCGTCGTCACCGCCGCGTCGGTCTCGTCCGGCAGTTCTCCGGCCGGCGTCTCGCGGATCCCGAGGGCTGTGGCGAGAGCGGCGAGCACGGGCTCGTCCTCGGCCCAGCGGTCCGCCGCCCGCCGCCGGGCGGCGGAGTCGGCCAGCACCGCCTCGCCGGTCCAGGACGGCAGCAGTCGGCGGTGCTGCCGCTCGAGCAGTCCCTCGTCCTCGAAGGCGGCCAGATACGCCGAGGACAGACCACGTCCGCGGCGCCACAGCCAGTCCTCGACCGTTTCGTAGGGTGTCCGCCGGACGAGTGTCGCCGCGGCCTCCCGCACCAGGCGGTCGTCGGTCACCGGCGGGTCGCCCGGCACGACGAGGTCTCCGTCCAGCGTGAGGGCCCGGGCGTCCCGGAGGTCGAGCAACTCCGCTCCCGCGAGCGCGAGCGAGAGGTCGCCCGGTTCGGCGGAACGGCCGGGTGCCGCGTCCAGGGCGACGATCAGCAGGTCCCGTGCAGTGGTCATGTGCGGCTCCCCGTGAAGGCTCCGGTGGCGGTTCGTCGTTGAGCGGCCGTCCCGACAGGCCGACAGTAGCGCGACTGCGTCGACGACGGTCCGTGGAAGCCGGTGCGGCGTCCGCCGTCGCGCACGACTCCCGAGCGGGCTCGCGCCCGGGCACCTCGGAAAACAGCACCGGCGGGACGGGTCACAGCAGGAAGGCCGAGACGGCGTCCGTGAAGGCGTCCGGGGCCGCCTCATGGATGAGGTGCCCGACCGGAATGGTGATCGTCCGCCCGCGCCTGACCCGGCGGGCCAGTTCCGCCACGCCGTCCTGGGACATGTGGCTGCCGGGACCGCCGGCGAGCACGAGGGTGTCGGCGGTGATCCGGCCGAGCCGCTCCAGCCAGCGGGGATCCGGTGTGTCGAGCTGGGGCCTGACGGCCGTCACCACCGCCCAGTCGAAGGTCAGGTCGCCGTCCGGCCGGACCGGGGCGGCCGGACGTCGGGGGCGTGGCAGCGGAACGTCCTCCAGAACGAGCCGGCCCACCCGCCCCGGATGGTCCTGCGCGAGCAGGTAGGCCACGACCCCGCCCAGGGAGTGCCCGATGAGCTCCACCGCGTCGAGGCCCAGCGCGTCCAGGACGCCGAGGACATCGGCTCGCATCAGCTCGAGCGAGTACTCACCGGGCCAGTCGCTGCGGCCGTGGCCGCGCAGATCGAGGGCATACACGCGCCGGCTGCGGGCGAAACGCGGCGCCACCGCGTCCCAGGTGGAGGCGTCCTCGCCCAGCGCGTGCAGCAGGACGAGCGGCGGGGCATGGAGCGGGCCCGAGATCCGGCAGGCCAGCCGGACGCCTCCGGCATCGAGCGAGCAGTGATCGACCATGCGTGGATGGTATGCGGCGCCTTCCCCAGCGGATGCAACCCCGGCGAACGGCCGTGATCCTTGAAGGAAAGTGCAGACACGCGAAGGAGGCTGTCATGTCCGTGATGGACAAGCTGAGGCAGATGTTCAAGGGTCACGGCGAACGCATCGGCGAGGGCCACGACAAGGCGGGACGGCCCGCCGGCGAGCAGCCTCACGGCACACAGCCCGGTCAGGTCGACAAGGGCCCGGACGCGCTCAGGGAACAGATGCGGTCCCGGCCGGAGCAGGACAACCCGCCCCAGCCCTAGGTCGTACGGTCATTGACGCAATGTCATGAGCCGACCCGCTCGGCGCGCGTCCGCCGTGACGCTCTACCGTGAGCCGCGTGACTGCCTTTACCGAAGAAGACGTCCCCGGCCGCTACGGCCCCTCCGCCACCACGGAGGCCGACCCCCGTGAGGTGGGCCGGGTGCGGACCGAGTACTCCCCCGCACACGACGGTGATCCCGACCCGGGCGAGATCGTCTGGACGTGGGTGCCGTTCGAGGAGAACGACGGGCGGGGCAAGGACCGCCCGGTGCTCGTGGTCGCCCGTGAGGCGGCCGGCACGCTGCTGGCCGTGCAGTTGTCCAGCAAGCGGCACGACGGTGACCGCGAGTGGGTGCCGATCGGGAGCGGGCCCTGGGACCGCTCGGGGCGCGATTCCTGGGTGGACGTGGACCGTGTCCTGCGGGTGCACGAGGCCGGCATGCGGCGCGAGGCGTGCGCGCTGGACCGGATGCGGTTCAACCTCGTGGTGCACCGGCTGCGGGAACGCTACGACTGGCACTGACCCCGGGTCACGCCGCGCCCACCCGGGTGGCGAAGGCACGCTCGAACGCGGCCCGTGTCGTCGCCCCCGGCGTGCGGTCCAGCACGGCGAAGAGCACTTCTTCGAAGTATCCCGCGAACCGGCCCTCGACCAGCAGCCCGTGGAACGCCCCGGCCACCTGCGCCGGGTCGTTCCGGAACACCCCGCAGCCCCAGGCACCCAGCACCAGGCGTCGGTAGCCGCAGGCCGCCGCCGTCTCCAGCACGCGCTCGGCGCGGGTCGCGAGGGCGCGCGGCAGTTCGGTCGCCCGCTCCGGCGCCCGGTGCAGGACCACTCCGGCGTTGGGCGCGGCGGCGGTCAGGAATCCGACCGTGTAGGGCGCGTCCAGCAGACGCCCGTGGTCGTCGCGGAAGACGGGCACCGCGGGCGAATGGATCACCCGGTCCGTGTAGAACGGGTCGCGGTGCGCGCGGTGGTGGTCGTAGAACTCCTTGACCTCGCGAACGCACGCGTACAGCGCGGAGGCGCGGCACAGAGCCTCCTCCTGGGCCTGCGCGCCGTTCAGGAAGCCTCCGCCCGGGTTTCTGGCGGAGGCGAAGTTCAGGACGGCCACCGGTTCACCCGATCGGCCGACCAGGCGCCGGGCCGCTTCCAGGCTGCTCTCGCCGGTGACCTCAAAAACCGCGGTGACCTGGCCGGCCGGCGGTATGTCCACCGCGTCCGGACCGTACATCCGCGTCCGCGCGCGGGCGGCCTCGACCGCCGCGGCGATGGTCACCCTACGTCCGGCGGGCGCGCGGTACGCCCCCGCCGCCACGATCTCCTCCGTCTGCCGCGCGATCCCGCGCAGACGCGCGCTCACGGCGCCACCCCCGTGGGCGCCGTGAGCGCGCCGCGCGCACGCTCCCCCGGCGTGGCGACGATCTCCCCCGTCGTGCTCATGAACGCATGGTGAGCGATGCTGGTCTCACGCCGCAACAGACTTTCGCGGTGCCGGGAACAACGCTTCGCGACTCGCACAACAGGAGGCAAGCAGTCCGGAAAGCCCCACTGCGCACCCTTGTGCGAATCCGCCGAAGCGTCTTGGGTGGGACGAGTGATGCCGGTCCGGCCTCCTGGGGCCCGGATCGGCGACATGGTGGAACCTCAGGAGGATCCCGACATGTCTGATTCGGTGAGTGACTGTACGGAGTACCGCTCCGCCGTCACCGAAGCCGATGTGGAGGCGCTGGTCCGCGGTATCTGCTTCAAGACCGGACCGCCCCGCTCGCTCGGTGTCGAAGTCGAATGGCAAGTCCACGAGCCGCGCAATCCGTGGCTCCCCGTACCACCGGAACATCTCGACGCGGCCTATGCCGCACTGCGGACCCTGCCCCTGCGTTCGGCCCTCACGGTCGAACCGGGCGGTCAGCTGGAGCTCAGCTCCGCTCCGGCCGCCTCCCTGATGGAGTGCGTGGGGTCCGTCTCCGCCGACCTCGACGCGGTGCGCGCCGTGCTGCGCGAGGCCGGCCTCGCCCTCAGCGGCCACGGCCACGACCCGTGGCGCCCTCCCCGCCGCTATCTGCGCGAGCCGCGCTACGACGCCATGGAGCGCTGCCTGGACCGTGCCGGGCCCGAGGGGCGGTCCATGATGTGCTCCTCCGCCTCCGTGCAGGTGTGCCTGGACGCCGGGCACGAGGAGCCGGGGCCCCTGGGGTTCGGGCGGCGCTGGTGGCTGGCGCACCAGCTGGGCGCGGTCCTGGTCGCCGCGTTCGCGCACTCCCCGCTGGCCGGGGGCCGGCCCACGGGCTGGCGCTCGACGCGGCAGTTCCTGTGGACGGCCATGGACCCGGGCCGCTCCGGCGCGCCCCCGCTCGACGGCGACCCGCGCGCCGCCTGGGCCCGGCACGTGCTGGACGCGCCGGTGATGTGCGTCCGCGACCGCAGCGGTCCCTGGCGGGTGCCGCGGGGCCTGAGTTTCCGGGCCTGGACCCGGTCCGCCGATCCGCCGGACCGAGGTGACCTCGACTACCACCTGACGACCCTGTTCCCCCCGGTCAGACCCCGCGGTCACCTGGAGCTGCGCATGATCGACGCGCAGCCCGGTGACGACGGCTGGATCGTCCCGCTCGCCGTGACGGCCGCGCTCTTCGACGACCCGGAGGCCGCCGAGACCGCGTACCGGTCGGTCAAGCCCCTCGCCGAACGGGCGGGTCCCCTGCCGCCGCCGTTCAATCCGCTCTGGATCGCCGCGGCCCGCGACGGACTGGCCGACCCCGAGCTGCGCGAGGCCGCCGTCGCCTGTTTCGCGGCCGCCGCCGAGGCGCTGCCGAGGCTCGGTGCCACCGCCGACGTGCTGGGAGCCGTCGCCGAGTTCACCGACCGCTACGTGGCCCGGGGCCGCTGCCCCGCCGACGACCTGCTGCTCCGCTTCCACGGGAAGGACACCCCCTCCGGTGGGGACGAGACCCGGTTCCACGGGAAGGACATCCGCACATGACCGACGAACGGTCCCCGATCGACCCCGAGATACTCCGGGAGCGCGCGCTGGACGCCCTCACCACGGCCCGCGACCGCACCGCGCTCCTGACCGGCTGCGTCGACGACCCCGACCTCACGGCCCAGCACTCGCCGCTGATGTCCCCGCTGGTGTGGGACCTGGCGCACATAGGCAACCAGGAAGAGCTGTGGCTGCTGCGCGCGGTCGCCGGCCGCGAGGCGATGCGGCCCGAGATCGACGGGCTGTACGACGCGTTCGAGCACCCGCGCGCCGAGCGGCCCTCGCTGCCGCTGCTGCCGCCCGACGAGGCCCGCCGCTACGCCGCCGAGGTCCGCGGACGGGCCCTGGACGTGCTGGAGCGCACGCCGCTGACGGGCCGGCGCCTGACCGAGGCGGGCTTCGCCTTCGGCATGATCGCCCAGCACGAGCAGCAGCACGACGAGACCATGCTGATCACGCACCAGCTCCGCAAGGGCCCCCAGGCGCTCACCGCCCCCGATCCGGAGCCGGTGGCGCCGTACGACGGCCCGGTCGAGGTCTTCGTGCCCGGCGGCCCGTTCATCATGGGTACCTCCACCGAGCCGTGGGCGCTGGACAACGAACGGCCCGCGCACCAGCGCCAGGTGCCGCCGTTCTACATCGACGCCGTCCCGGTGACGAACGGCGCCTACATCGCCTTCATCGAGGACGGCGGCTACGGCGACGAGCGCTGGTGGACCCCTCAGGGCTGGGCGCACATCCGGACGCACGGCATCGAGGCCCCGCTGTTCTGGCGCCGCGAGGGCGGGCAGTGGCTGCGGCGGCGCTTCGGCGTCACCGAGGCGGTACCGCCCGACGAGCCGGTGCTGCACGTGTGCTGGTACGAGGCGGACGCGTACGCGCGCTGGGCGGGGCGCCGGCTGCCCACCGAGACCGAGTGGGAGAAGGCGGCCCGCCACGACCCCGCCACGGGACGGTCCCGCCGCTACCCGTGGGGCGACGCCGACCCGACGCCCGAGCACGCCAACCTCGGGCAGCGGCACCTGCGCCCCGCGCCGGTCGGCAGTTACCCGGCGGGCGTCTCACCGCTCGGCGTACGGCAGTTGATCGGTGACGTCTGGGAGTGGACGTCGAGCGACTTCCTGCCGTACCCGGGGTTCACGGCGTTCCCGTACAAGGAGTACTCGGAGGTGTTCTTCGGACCGGAGTACAAGGTGCTGCGCGGTGGTTCGTTCGCCGTGGACCCGGTGGCCTGCAGGGGCACGTTCCGCAACTGGGACTACCCGATCCGGCGGCAGATCTTCTCCGGCTTCCGCACCGCCCGGGACGCGTGATGTGCCGTCATCTCGCCTACCTGGGCCCCGAGGTGCCGCTCGGCCGACTCCTCAAGGAGCCGTCGCACAGCCTGTACCGGCAGTCGTGGGAGCCGCGGCGGCAGCGGTACGGCACGGTCAACGCCGACGGTTTCGGCGTCGGCTGGTACGCCGAGGGCGACCCCGTGCCCGCGCGGTACCGCCGGATGGAGCCCATCTGGAGCGACCCGTCCTTCGCCGATCTGGCGCGGGTCGTGCGCTCGGGGGCGTTCCTTGCCGCCGTACGGGACGCGACCGAAGGGTGTGCCGCCGGAGAGGCCGCGGCGGCGCCGTTCGCGGCCGGCCGGTGGCTGTTCAGCCACAACGGTGCCGTGCCCGGATGGCCCCGCTCCGTCACCGCCCTCGCCCGGTCCCTGCCGCCGGCCGAACTGCTGTCGCTGGAGGCCCGCACCGACTCGGCCCTGGTGTGGGCGCTCGTGCTGAACCGGCTGCGCGCCGGCGACGACGGCGGGCAGGCCCTGGCCGACACCGTGCTGGAGGTCGCCGCGGCGGCCCCCGGCGCCCGGCTCAACCTACTGCTCACCAACGGCTCGACGATCGCGGCGACCGCGTGGGGCGACACGCTGTGGTACCTCGCCGAGACCGGCGGCCACCCCCAAGGCCTCGGTCCCGCTCGACCAGGGGGAACCCCCGTCGTCGTGGCCTCCGAACCGTACGACGACGACCCGCGCTGGCAGGAGGTGCCCGACCGGACCCTGCTCACGGCCGACACCACCGACGTCCTGCTGACACCGCTGAAGGACCCGCGCGACGACATGGCACCACCACCCGAGGAGCCCCGCACGTGAGCCCGTTCCATGTGACCCGCACCCTTCCCGAGGACGCCACGGACGCCGCGCTGCGCGCCGACGTCCTCGACGGCCTCACCCGCAGTCCGAAGACCCTGCCGCCGAAGTGGTTCTACGACGCCCACGGCAGCGACCTGTTCGAGAAGATCACCGAGCTGCCGGAGTACTACCCCACGCGCGCCGAACGGGAGATCCTCATCGCCCGCTCCGGGGAGATCGCGGCCGCGGCCGGCGCGCGCACCCTCGTGGAGCTGGGCTCCGGCTCGTCCGAGAAGACACGGCACCTGCTGGACGCGATGAGCGGGCTGCGCACCTACGTCCCCGTCGACGTCAGCGAGAGCGCGCTCACCCAGGCGGGGCAGGCCCTGGCCGCCGAGCGGCCCGGTCTCGACGTCCACGCGCTCATCGCCGACTTCACGGCGGGCCTCACGCTGCCGGAGACACCCGGGCCGCGGCTCGTCGCGTTCCTCGGCGGCACCATCGGCAACCTGGTGCCCGCCGAGCGGGCGACGTTCCTCAGGTCCGTCAGGGCACTGATGGCGCCCGGGGACTCGCTGCTGCTCGGCACGGACCTGGTGAAGGACCCCACGGTGCTGGTGGCGGCGTACGACGACGCGGCCGGGGTGACGGCCGCGTTCAACAAGAACGTGCTGACCGTCGTCAACCGGGAGCTGGGCGCCGACTTCGACCCGGACGCCTTCGACCATGTGGCGCTGTGGGACGCGGAGATGGAGTGGATCGAGATGCGGCTGCGGGCGCGCGCCGCGCAGACCGTGAAGATCCCCGCGCTGGACCTGGCGGCCGACTTCGCCGAGGGTGAGGAGCTGCGCACGGAGGTGTCGGCGAAGTTCCGCGAGGACGGCGTACGCCGTGAACTGGCGGCCGCCGGACTGGACCTGACGCACTGGTGGACGGACCGGGAGGGGAGGTTCGCCCTGTCCCTGAGCTCGGCGCGCCCGGCCGGCTGAGCCGCCGCGTGTGACACACCCGCGGACACCCGCCAAGGAGAGGAGCACTCACATGACCGACCACATCTACCGGGTCACCGAGATCGTCGGCAGCTCGCCCGAGGGCATCGACCAGGCCATCCGCAACGGCATCGAACGCGCCTCACAGACCCTGCGCAACCTGGACTGGTTCGAGGTCACACAGGTCAGGGGCCGAATCGAGAACGGGCGGATCGAGCACTACCAGGTTGGCCTGAAGGTGGGCTTCCGCCTGGAGGAGGGCGAGTAGCGGAGGGCGGTCCTCGAGGCCCCGGAGGGGCGGGCCCGTCAGGTCCGCCCCTCCCGTTCCTGGGCGTCCTGCAGCGCGGCGGACGGGGACGCCCAGCGGGCACGGACGACGGTGAAACCCGCTCGTTCGGCGTCCTGGCAGACCAGTTCGTCGTCGTCGACGAGAACACGGACCTCCCGGCCGCGGGCCAGCTCGCGCAGCAACTCCAGCTTGGTGACGCGGGCGGGCCTGCGGTCTCCGTTCGACCGCATGTACAGGCGTCCCTCGGGCAGCCCGTGGGCGGCGAGCCAGTCGAGGGTGTCCCGCCGGCAGCGCGCGGGCCGTCCGGTCAGATAGACGAGCTCGCACTCCTCGGCGGTCCTCAGTGCGAGCGCGATCCCCTCGGCCAGCGGCGGGTCCTGCGGCGCGGCCGCGAAGAAGGCGTCCCAGTCACGCGGTCTCGTCCGAAGGAAGCGCTGCCGGTGCGTGGTGTCGGCGAGGGTGTTGTCCAGGTCGAAGACGGCGACGGGCCTGCTGTCGTGGGTCACGCACCCCACTGTAGGGATGGGTGCCCGGCGTCAGGGCCCCGCGTCAGGCCTCCGGTCGCGCGGGGGCCGGCGGCCACACTCCGGGCGCGAGGACGCCCTCCACGTAGGCGCGCGCCACCAGGGCCGCCTTGCCGGTCACACCCCAGCGGCGGGAGAGCTGCTTGAAGTGGTAGTTGACGCCGTCCACGGTCACTCCCACGGCGGAGGCGATCTGGCCGGTCGTGGAACCGGCCGCCGCCAGCGCGAGGATCCGGGACTCGATCTCGTCCGCCTTGACGGGTGGGGCGCCACGGTCTTCGGCCGGGGCGGGGACGTCCTCACGGATGCGGAGCATCAGCAGCAGGTCGGGGGCGTCGGTGGACGTCTCGCCGACCAGGTCGACGGTCATCTCGCCGCGGCGCTCGACGCCGGCCGCGGTGGTCCAGCCGACCGCGACGGTGTAACGGGACCTGCGGTGCAGCCGGATCGCCTCGGTGACCGCGCGCAGCTCGTCCCTGGTCTGCGGGTGGAACAGATCGAGGATGCTGCGCCCGCGCAGCGGGCCGGCGAGTGTCCCCCACTCTCCCGCCATGGCCGCGTTGGCCCGCAGGATCGTGCCGTCGGTCGTGCAGTACGCCGTGGGCAGGGGGATCCGGTCGAACAGGCCCAGCGCGCGGTTGCGCCAGAAGACCGCCGCGCGGCTGTCCGGCGCCGGGGATCTGGTGGGCGGCTGGGGTATCCGCGGTCGGCGGAAATCCACCCGGCTGCTCCTTCCGTCGGGGACACGGGCGTTCACCCCCAGTGAAGTCGCTGTGACCGCGCCGGTGCCACTCGTCACGCGGAAGAGTGAGAACATCCGCCGACACAGGCAACCGCCCCACCACGGGTCTTCGTCTTCTTGAGCATGGACGACTCACCGACTTCAGCACTCCGTCACGCCAGATTCTCGTACAGCAGTGGTATATGACCCAACCATGGCCAAACCTCACGTTGCGGACCGTGCGCCGGTGCCGCAGGGTCAAAGGGTGAGCGCACTCTCGCCCGCCCCCGCCCCCACGCACACCGGGGGCGGTACCCGTCGCATCCGCCTGCCCTTCGACAACCGACTTCTGCCCGGCGCCCCATCGGCCCTCGCCCTGTTCGCCGCCATCCGCATCGCCGGTGTCGTCGCGATCGCCGTCGCGAACCACCTCGCCGGCCACCCGATGCTCAAGGGTCTGGCCCACTCCTGGGACTCCCGCTGGTACCTCCACATCGCCCAGCACGGCTACGGCACCTATGTCCACGTCCTGCACAACGGTGCCGTCCAGCGGGACTGGGCGTTCTTCCCGCTGTACCCGGGGCTGACCCGCGCCGTGTACACCGTTCTGCCGATCAGTCCGGGCGCCGCCGCCCTGCTGGTCGCCTGGAGTGCCGCGGGGGTGGCCGCGTACGGCATCTACGCGATCGGCCACCGCCTGTACGGACGGGCCGTCGCCACCGTCCTCGTCGGGGTGTGGGCCTCGATGCCGCACTCCGTCGTCCTCGACATCGCCTACACCGAGTCCCTGCTGACCGCGCTCGCCGTCTGGGCGCTGTACGCGGTGCTGACGGGCCGCTGGCTGTGGGCCGGGGCGCTGGCCGCCCTCGCGGGCCTGTCCCGCCCCACGGGCTTCTCCGTGGCCGCCGCGGTGGTCGCCGTCGCCCTGTACGAGATCGTCGTGCGGCGCGGCCGCGTCCCGCTCCGGATGTGGTGCGGCGCCGCGATCGCGCCCCTCGGCTGGGTGAGTTTCGTGCTGTGGGTGGGCGCCCATATGGGTGATCTGTTCGGCGGCTACTTCACCGTGCAGCGTGCCTGGGACTCCCGCTTCGACTTCGGGGCGGGGTCGCTGCACTTCCTCAAGGGGCTGCTGGAGCACGGCGGCCGGGTCGTCTATCCCCTGGCACTGGTGATCGTCACGGCAGCCATCCTGCTGTTCTGCCTGCTGTGCGTCGACCGGGCGCCGCTGGCACTGATCGTCTACGCCGGGATACTGCTGCTGATCACGGTCGGCGGCTCCGGTCCGTACGCGTCGAAGCCGCGTTTCCTGCTGCCGGCGTTCCCGCTGCTGATCCCGCTCGCGCGCGGGCTCGTACGGACGTGGCGGGTACGGCCGAAACAGGCCTGGCTGCTGGGCATCGCGCTCACGCTGATGTCGGTGGCCTACGGAACGTACCTCATGACGGCCAGCCGCACCCCGCTGTGAGAAGGGCCGTTCAGGGCTTGACGGCGGCCGGCGCCGAACCGTGGCACCGTGACCGGGGACTCGGGGTCCGAGTGGGGCCGTCGGCGGGCGCACGAGACAGCGTTGTCCGCCAGGACCGCATCGCCTCGACGTTGCCCTGCCCGCCGAGGTCGGTGTCGGTGGTGGGACGGCACCGCGGACACGAGGGTGCGCTCGATGTCCCGTGCCCGGCCGGTGTCGAGGACGAAGCTGAGGACGCCGAGGATCGTGGCGGCGACGCGGCCGGTGACAGGGCTTCCGCCCGGGGCACTCCCCCAAGCTCTTCGAGCCGGGGGCACCCCCAGAGCACGCAGCTGACGCCGTGAGGCCCGCCCTTCGGGCGAACGACGGGACTTTCGCAACACGACTTTCGCGACACACCCTGGTCGCCGACCTTCCGGTCGATCTCGTGGTCGTCCCGGCCGCCGATCCAGTGGTGCGACACCCGCGCGTCGGGGGCCACTTGGGTGTCCACCCGTGTCGGCCCGCCCGGCCGGCGCCGGCGCTCGCTCACGTTCGTCTCCCCGCGGCTTCGGCGGCGCTCACCGCCGGCGGCCATTGTGCCGTCGCTGCGGTGCCTCGGGGATGGTTTCGCCGCTGTCTGGCCCGTGCCGCGGCGGGTACCCGCAGGGTGTCACGACTCTTTGGGGAGATGACTCGGATGCGCTTCCTCGGAATGCTCCTCCTCGCGGCCACCGCCGCCTTCACCGGGCTGCTGATCGCGGACAACCTGTCGGGCGGCCCGCACTACAGCGTGTCGGTGCTCGGACAGAACATCGCGACCATGAACGCCCTCGCCATCTTCTGCGCCGGTCTCGCCCTGGCGCTGATCTTCGCGCTGGGCCTGGCAACGGCGACGAGCGGCGCGACACACCGCCCCCGGGGGTGGCGTCGGGCCCGCCGGACCACCGTGGTCGACGATCTGGGACGACCCGACACCCGGCCCTGACGTGACGGACCCCCTCAGCGGTTGGGCCGGGCTTTGCTGACGTCCGCCAGAACCGAAGCCGGGTCCTCGGCCACGGCGAGGTCGCCCAGGCTGACGATGCCGACCGGGCAGCCGCCCTTCTCGACGACGGGGAGCCTGCGTACGGCGTGGCGGCGCATCAGGGCGGCCGCGTGGTCGGTGGTGTCGTCGGGCGCGAGCGTCACCACGGGGGGACGGCTGCACACCGAGCCCGCGGTCGTGGTGTCCGGGTCGAGGTTCTCGGCAATCATGCGGACCACGATGTCGCGGTCCGTGAGCACCCCGAACAGGTCGCTGTCGTACGTCACCAGCACGTCGCCGACGTTCTCGTCGCGCATGAGGCGGGCCGCCCGCGCCACGGAGGTCATCGGCTCGACGGCGACCGTGCCGCGGGACATCACGTCACGTACCTGCCTGGTCATGGGAAACCTCCTGGTTCGTCGTGTGGGGGTGCGGCTCCCGGTCGGCCGCCTCCGGCGCGGGGCCGGCGTGCCAGCCGCTGAAGCGGTGGACGGTGACGACGACCACGGGTCCGTCCGGCGGGGCGTCCCGGTACTGGGGGTACTTCTGCGCCAGCAGGGCGACGGCGGCCTGGTACTCGCCGCGATCGTCGTCCGCGGGCGCGTCCGGCGGCACGACCCGGGCGCCTCCGTCGGCCCGTACCCACCAGAGCCGCTCCCAGTCCTCGTCGTACGCGTCCACCAGCAGGCTCACGGCCGGATGGACGGCGATGTTGTGCAGTCGCTTCAGCCGCCGGGAGTTCTTCGGCTTGCGGTCGACCGCCATGACGATCCCGCCGTCGCCGCGCACGGCGAACACGACCGGTACGAGGTGGGGGCGCCCCTCGGGGTCCACCGTGGCCAGCCGCGCCACCCGGGCGTCGGTGAACCGTCGCATTGCCTCGTGCTCAGCGATCCGCGGCACTCGCGCTCCTCCTCACGACTGCGTGACACCGCCGCGGACAGCTCGGCACGTCGGCGGGTACTCCTTCCGGCGCTGGCGGGTACCCGGCGTCCGGCGCTCTCACACGGTCGGCCCTCGGATGCCGACGTGCGGGGGGCGGGGGCACACTGGAAACCCGGCCCGCGCCCCGGCCTGCCGACCGACCAGGCAAGGAGGCCGTCGTGGAATTCGACGTGATCGTGGAGATCCCGCAGGGATCACGCAACAAGTACGAGATGGACCACGCACAGCACCGCATCCGTCTGGACCGGATGCTGTTCACCTCCACCCGGTACCCGGCCGACTACGGCTACATCGACCACACGCTCGGCCGGGACGGCGACCCGCTCGACGCCCTCGTCATCGTCGGCGAACCCACCTTCCCCGGCTGCGCGATCGAGTGCCGCGCCGTCGGCATGTTCGTCATGAAGGACGAGAAGGGCCCCGACGACAAGATCCTGTGCGTCCCGGCCCACGACCCGCGCTACGCGGGCGTCCAGGACATCGGCGACGTTCCCGCCTTCGACCGGCTGGAGATCACCCATTTCTTCGAGGTGTACAAGGACCTGGAGCCCGGCAAGTCGGTCGAGGGCTCCCACTGGGAGGGACGGCAGGAGGCCTACGCGGAGATCGAGGCCTCCCGCCGGCGTGCCTCGCAGGGCTGACGCAGCCGGGGCCCCTGTGGGCGAAGCTCTCAGCGCCGGACCCGCGCGCGGCCGGGCCGGGTGACGGCGAGCAGGATCAGGGCGAGGGCTTGGACCACGCCGACGAACGTGATCAGGGCCGGGATCGAGACGCCGTACAGGGCTCCGGTCAGCGCACCGCCCACCAGGCTCGCCCCGCCGACCACACCGGCGAAGACCCCGTACGCGGTCGCCCGCCGCCCCGAGGGGACCAGGTCGGCGACCGTCGCCCGCAGCGTGGACTCCTGCACACCCATGGCGGCGCCCCACACCAGCGACCCGGCCACGGCGACCGTCACCGTGTGGGTGAACCCGAGCACCGGGACGGCCGCCGACAGCAGGGGCAGCACCGCGAGGACGCGGGGCCCGTACCGGTCGTAGGCCCAGCCGGTGGCCAGTGCGGCGACCGCGTCGACGGCCATGGCGGCCGCGTACAGCAGCGGCACCCACGCCGTGTGGGCCAGATGCCGTTCGACGAGGTGGTAGGAGAGCAGGCCGAAGGTGGTGAAGCCGGCGGTGGTGGCCGCGGTGAACGCCGCGTAGGTCCAGAACGTGGTGGGCAGGCGGACGCCGGGGGTCGCGGGTGCGGCGGAGGGCGGGGTGATCTCGCGCTCGTACGCCTCCGGGTCGGGCACCCGGGCCCGCAGCCACACCAGCAGCCCCAGGACCGCCGCCCCGGGCAGGGCCAACACGCCCAGTGCGGGTCCGTAGGCGCCGCCCGTCAGCGCGAGGACGCCGGCGACGGTCAGCGGTCCGACGAGGGCTCCGATCTGGTCCATGGCCTCGTGGACGGCAAAGCCGCGGCCGCGTCCCGTGACCGCCGTGGCGTGCGACAGCAGGGTGTCCTTCGCCGGGGACCGCACCGCCTTGCCGACCCGCTCGGCGATGACGAGGACGCAGGCCGCCCAGAGCGTCCCGACCACGCCGAGCAGGGGGACGGAGAGCACCGTGAGCGCGTACCCGGCGATCGCGAGGCCCCAGAACCGGCGCGTGCGGTCGGCGAGCGGCCCCGAGACGAGCCGCAGTCCCAGCGCCGCGGCCTCGCCCGCGCCGGTGACCAGGCCGACGACGAGCGAGGAGGCGCCGAGCGACGCCAGGAGCGGACCGGTGACGGAGCGGGCGCCCTCGTACACGAAGTCCGCGAGCAGGCTGACCGTGCCGAACCACACCACGAAGCGCCACGGCCCCATCCGGGCCGGCGCCGGCGCTCGCTGTACCGATGTCGCACCCACTGCGCCTCCCCGGCCCGGACCCGGACACCGCCCGGCGGCGCGGTGTCTTCCAACGAGCACGTCGACTGCATTATCGACGACACGTGTGTCGTCGTTGCCCGGGTGTCAGCGGCTGAAACCGTTCGGGTCGAGGTCGCGGGGCAGCAGCATCACGCGGTGGAGGTTGCACGCGACGGGCGGCTGGGGCGCCGACGGGCGAGAGGTCTGGTGGGCGTGCAGCGCCGCGCTCACCAGACTCAGCAGCAGATCGACGTCGGTGTCGCAGTCCAGACGCACGGTCACCCAGCGGGAGCCGGGCAGGATGCGGACGGCGGTCGACTCCGCGAGGTCGTCGGAGAAGCGGCGGATGACCCCGGTGGTCAGGTGCAGATCCGCCTCGCGGTCGCTGTGGAAGTGGACGATCTCGCTGTGCGGGGTGCTGAGCGCCCGCCCCTTGCCGCAACTGGCCGGCCCCACGGTGAGGTCGGGCCAGGCGTCGAGCCGTTCCAGGGCGCGCTGGGCCAGAGTCATGTGCCCATCGTCGTCTCCTCACTCCGGCGCCATCAGAGGTTGAGGGTTCTGTAACCAGGCCGTGAGGTTGGGGCTCCGAAGGACGGTGACGGCGATCGGGCCGACGCCGGCCGTCCGCACATGTGCGGACGGCGTCAAAAAAGCCGCGGGGCCGTCAGGGTCGTATCAAGGATGGTCGCGCTCGCCATCGCCGCCACGCTCGTCGCGGTCCGCCTGCTGTGGGTGGCGCCGCTGTCGGCGGTGGTACAGCGCATGAACCGGCGGGTGGCGTTGGTCCTCACCTGGGCGGGCACGCGGGGTGTGGTCCCGCTGGCCGCGGCCCTGTCCATCCCGGTCACCACCCGGCACGGCGCCGCGCTGACGCAGCGGCCCCTGCTGCTCGTGCTGTCCACGTCGGTCGTGGTCGTCACCCTCGTCGTCCGGGGTTTCACCCTGGCCCCGGTGGTCCGCCGCTCGGGCATCGCGCTGGAGCCCGACCACACGGAACGCGAGGAGGCCGCGGTGCGCTGCCGCCTGGCCGGCGCGGGCATGCGCCGCCTGGACGAACTGGCGCAGTCACAGGCCGTTCCCGACGTCGTCCTGCACCGGTTGCGGCGGGGGCTGAGCGCCCGTCGCGACGACGCTGTGAACACCTCGCCGACGTGGACAGGACCGCCGCCCCTGTCGGATCCGCCGACCTGGTCTACCGGCAGCTGCGCCGCGACCTGATCGCCGCGGAAGCGGCGGAGCTCCGGCGCCTGTACGACGAACGCGCCATCAGCGACACGACACGCCGCCGCCTCCAGCGCTCTCTGGACCTGGAGGAGGCCCGGCTGGCCGACATCTGACCCGAGGGGTGTCCTGCCGGGCGGGGCCGGGTGGTCGGGTGGTCGGCCGGGCGGCCGGGCGGCCGTCTGCCTGGTGTTCTTTAACGGAAGCTTGACGCCTGGAGGCCCGTCATCCGGGGGCCCTCGCGTCACTCTCTGCTTACGCTGGTGCGGCCGTCCGGGTGAGGGTCGATTCCCGCACCAAGCCACGCATCAGGCGCAAGCCGCACAACAGGAGAACACGTCCATGGCCGCGACCACCGAACACCCACCTGCGAGTCGATTGCGGGCGTGGATGCTGCAGGGACTGTCCGACATGGGCAAGGGCACCGTTCAGGGTCCGCACGCCCAGCCCGAACCCCCGCACAAGGGCCAGCGCTGGTGGCGGGTGATGTGCCTGACCGGTGTCGACTACTTCTCCACCCTCGGCTACCAGCCCGGCATCGCCGCCCTCGCCGCCGGACTGCTCTCCCCCGTCGCCACCGTCGTCCTGGTCGCCGTCACCCTGGCCGGCGCCCTGCCCGTCTACCGCCGCGTCGCCGAGGAGAGCCCGCACGGCGAAGGCTCCATCGCCATGCTGGAGCGCCTGCTCTCCTTCTGGCAGGGCAAGCTGTTCGTCCTCACCCTGCTCGGCTTCGCCGCCACCGACTTCCTGATCACCATCACCCTCTCCGCCGCCGACGCCTCCACCCACCTGGTGGAGAACCCGCATCTGACGGGTCTGCTGCACGGGAAGGAGATGGTGATCACCCTCTTCCTCGTGGCGCTGCTGGGCGCGGTGTTCCTCAAGGGCTTCCTGGAGGCGATCGGAGTCGCGGTCGCCCTGGTGGTGACCTATCTGGGTCTGAACGCCGTCGTGGTGGTCGTGGGCCTGTGGCACGTCGTCACCGCCGGGCACGTGGTGACCGACTGGAGCAATGCGCTGACCACCCAGCACGGCAACGTCCTCGCCATGGTCGGGGTGTCTCTGATCGTCTTCCCGAAGCTGGCGCTCGGCCTGTCCGGCTTCGAGACCGGTGTCGCCGTCATGCCGCACGTCCAGGGCGACCCCGGCGACAGCGAGGACAAGCCCGCGGGCCGGATCCGCGACACCAAGAAGCTGCTCACGACCGCCGCGCTGATCATGAGCGTCTTCCTGATCGCCACCAGCTTCATCACCACCGTGCTGATCCCGGCGAAGGAGTTCCAGCCGGGCGGCCAGGCCAACGGTCGTGCGCTGGCGTACCTCGCTCACCAGTACCTGGGCGGCGGTTTCGGCACCCTGTACGACATCTCGACGATCGCGATCCTGTGGTTCGCGGGCGCCTCCGCCATGGCCGGGCTGCTCAACCTGATGCCCCGCTACCTGCCCCGCTACGGCATGGCCCCGCACTGGGCCCGCGCGGTGCGCCCCATGGTCATCGTCTTCACGCTGATCGCCTTCCTGGTCACCTGGATCTTCGACGCCAACGTCGACGCCCAGGGCGGCGCCTACGCCACCGGCGTCCTGGTGCTGATGTCGTCCGCGGCGATCGCGGTGACCATCGCCGCGCGCAAGGCCCGTCAGCGGGGCTGGACCATCGGCTTCGCGGTCGTCTCGGCGGTTCTGCTGTACGTCACCGTCGTCAACGTCATCGAGCGGCCTGACGGTGTGAAGATCGGCGCCTGCTTCATCGCCGGGATCATCCTCGTCTCGCTGCTGTCGCGGCTCGCCCGCGCCTTCGAGCTCCGTGTGACCAGCGTGACCCTCGACGACATGGCGGAACGTTTCGTCAGGGATATCGCCAGCCGCCGTATCCGCTTCGTCGCCAATGAGCCGGACCGGCGCGACGTCGCGGAGTACCGCGAGAAGATCGAGCAGATCCGGGCGGACAACGACGTCACGGCCCAGGAGGACTTCGTCTTCGTGGAGGTGACCGTCGGGGACCCGTCGGAGTTCGAGGCGGGGCTGATCGTGCGCGGAGAGGTGCTGCACGGCCGCTACCGCGTCCTGACGCTGGAGTCCTCCTCCATCCCCAACGCCCTGGCGGCACTCCTGCTCCATGTCCGTGACAGGACCGGGCGCATCCCGCACATCTACTTCGAGTGGACCGAGGGCGGCCCGTTCGCCAACTTCCTGCGCTTCTTCCTCTTCGGGCAGGGCGAGGTGGCACCGGTCACCCGGGAGGTGCTGCGCGAGGCGGAGCCGGACCGGAAGCGGCGGCCGCGGGTCCACGTGGGCTGAGCGGGTCGATGTCGGTGAACGGGTCGACGTCGGCTGCGCGCGCCCACCACGGCGGGAATCCCGCGGCGCGGCGAGCGTTGAAGTCCTTGTGAGCTCAGTGATCGCAGGCACCCGTTTCTCCGTGCTGGACCGCTCGCGTACCCGTGAGGGGCACGACGGCCCCAAGGCCCTGCGGGACACCGTGCGGCTGGCGCAGGAGGTCGAGCGGCTGGGGTATCACCGGTTCTGGGTCTCCGAGCACCACGGCGTGTCCGGTGTCGCGGGCTCGGCTCCGACCGTGCTGGCGGCGGCCGTCGCCGCGGCCACGCGGACCATACGGGTGGGGACGGGCGGTGTGATGCTGCCCAATCACCGACCGCTCGTGGTGGCCGAGCAGTTCGGCGTGCTGGAGTCGCTGTTCCCGGGGCGGATCGACATGGGGCTCGGCCGTTCCGTCGGCTTCACGGACGGGGTGCGCAGGGCGCTCGGCCGCGACAAGGGCGACGCCGACGACTTCGCGGGCCAACTCGCCGAGCTGCTGGGGTGGTTCCGCGGCACCTCGCCCACCGGCGTGCACGCCCGCCCGGCCGAGGGTCTGTCCGTGCCGCCCTTCGTACTGGCCATGGGTGAGGGTGCGCTGATCGCCGCCCACGCCGGGCTGCCCATGGTGATCGGCGACTTCCGGAACCGCGAGCGGATGCTGCGCGGCATCGAGCGCTACCGGGGGGAGTTCCGGCCTTCCGAGTGGGCGCCCGAGCCGTACGTCGTCGTCTCCGGCACCGTCGCGGTCGCCGGCACCGCCGAGGACGCCCGCCGCATCCTGATCCCCGAGGCCTGGTCGATGGCGTACGCGCGGACCCATGGCACGTTTCCGCCGCTGCCGGCCGCCGAGCGGGTGGAGCCGATGGCGATGAGCGCCAAGGAGCGGGGGTACTACGAGGCCGGGCTCGTCGGTCATCTCGCCGGCACCGAGGAGCAGGTCGCCGATGAGCTGGCGGGCCTGCTCAAGGAGACGGGGGCGCAGGAGGTGCTGGTCACGACCAGTACGTACGACCGTGCGGCGCTCGTGGACTCCTACCGGAGGCTGGCGCGGGTCGCGGGGCTGGGGGCGGCGTAGGCCGCCGCGCGCCGCACACCGGTCACAGGCCCAGGTCGCTCAGGCCCGGGTGGTCGTCGGGCCTGCGCCCGGGCGGCCAGTGGAACAGGCGCTCCGACTCCTGGACGGGGAGGTCGTTGATGGACGCGTGACGCCGGCGCATCAGACCGTTGTCGTCGAACTCCCAGTTCTCGTTGCCGTACGAGCGGAACCAGTTGCCCGAGTCGTCGTGGCACTCGTACGCGAACCGCACCGCGATGCGGTTGCCGTCGACGGCCCACAGCTCCTTGATGAGCCGGTAGTCCAGCTCGCGGCGCCACTTGCGGGTGAGGAAGGCGACGATCTCGTCGCGGCCGGTGAGGAACTCCGCTCGATTGCGCCAGCGGGAGTCCACCGTGTAGGCGAGTGCCACCCGCTCCGGGTCGCGGGTGTTCCAGGCGTCCTCCGCGAGCCGCACCTTTTCGGTGGCGGTGTCGTGGGTGAACGGCGGGAACGGTGGGCGGGGTGGGTGCGTCATGTCGCCTCCGTGAAGACGGGAACAGTCGTTCTCCACTCGGGCGACCACGGTACGAGACGGCTGTTTCTCCCGCAGCCGCTGGACTCCGGGCCCGGGCGCACGCGGGGCACCCCGGCTCGTGGCGTCACAGCAGCGGGATGGTCACCTCGTCCTCGACGGGCGGGTCGAGTTCCTCGCGCCGGTTGCCGGTCGCCGCGAAGCAGCGCAACCGGAGCGCCTCCGGGGTGACGTCCAGGCGCAGGAAGCTCTTGAAGAACGGCGGGCTGTAGGTGGCCGAGCTCGGTGAGAAGAGCTGGGTGTAGATCTTGCGGACGGGCAGCCGGAACCGTGAGGTCCGGTCGGGGCGGCCACCGGCGCCCAGCAGGCTGGCGACGAGGCGGGTGCGCCAGGTGACCCGGGCGGCGGGGGTGCCCTGGGCGCGCGTCGGCGGGATGCCCAGCCTCTCGGCGATGACGGCGATCGCCTCGGCCTCGGTGAAGGTGAAGAAGCGGCGCAGCCGCAGCCGGCGTCCGTAGAGCCTGCTGTAGAAGGCGAGGGAGTCGCCGCGCAGCGGGTAGCAGCGGAAGTCCTCCTCGCCGACGTTCGCGATGGACACGCGCGGGATGATGTGGGTGGCGTGCATGAACGCGCCGCCGCCGCCCGAGACCACGTACTGGATCGTGCGGCCGTCCACCCTCACCGGGTAACGCTGGTAGTTGTGGATGTCTCCGCCGATCGCGGCGACGTAGTGATGGTCCGGGTCGCGGACGATGTCGTCGACCGTACCGCCGCCCTCGATGGGGCACGGGTGGTGCTCACCGTCCACGTACAGGGGGGAGCCCGTGATGAGGATCTTCGGGCGGGGCCCCCGGGAGACCTTCCGCAGCCAGCGGCCCTGTTCGGCGTCGATGGTGCCGAGCAGGCCGGTGTCGATGCCGACGATACGGAGGGGCCCGGCGTCGATCGCCCAGTACGGGCCTGGCTGGACGGCCTGCTGGGCCGGTGCCGAGCGCAACGCGCGTGCCTCGGCGAGGCGTTGTTCGTCCTGTGCGCCCGGGTGGTGCCACAGCAGGGAGCGCAGCCGGGCGCTGAGCGGCGGGCGAGGGGCCGGGTCCGGGGCGAGCGGCGGGGCGTCGCAGAAGACGCGCATGAACCCGTACAGGTCCTCGTACCAGTCGTGGTTGCCGGGTATGGCGTAGATGGGTGCCCGGTAATCCTGGTACGGGCGGAAGAATTTGGTCCCGTAGTCGGCGGTGGCACCGACCGGGTAGATCACGTCGCTCGCTATGACGGCGAAACGCGTGTCCTGACCCATCTTCAGGAAGCCCGGCACCACGGCGTACTGGGGATCGTCGCCCTCACCGGTGTCCCCGAGGACCATGAAGGAGAAGCGGTCCGGGTCGTCGCGCCGGATCACCTTGTCCGCGGGCGCGCCGGCCGCCTCGCGCTCTTGCACCCAGCGGCTTCGGGTACGGCCGGTGGGATCACCGAACCAGGAGGCCAGCACGCCGTTGCGCGCCGCCCGGAGAGTTTTCGGGTTCAGCCAGGAGAGCTTCTCCACCCGACCCGGCATCAATTCCCGGTATTTTCCGCCTTCCACGGCGCCCCAGCCGGCGCCCTCGGCGGTATCGCGTGAGGATTCGGACACCGGTGCACCGTAGCAATGATCTACGGCGCACCGGTGCGGCGGCGGTACTTCAGAGGCACGCGTACGGGTCCTGCCGGGCGTTCTTCGCGGACTCGACGGCTCGCTGGGCGGCCAGAGCGAGGCCCCGGCGGTCCGGCGCGCTGCCCGGCGCCAGCACCGGCGTCACCCACACCTCCGCGACGAGCCCGCGTGCCGTGAGCACCCGCCACACGGAGGTCAGCAGGGAGTCGCTGCCCACGAACGCCGCCGCGGTGCCGGCCGGGCCGCCGTCGTGCCGGTAGTGGAGCCGGACCGGCTGGACGGGGGCGCCCGCGTCCAGTGCCGCCTGGAAGACGGCGGGCCGGAAGCGGCCCTGCGCCCGGCCGCACCAGGTGCTGCCCTCGGGGAAGACCACGACCGTCGACCCGGCGCGCAGGCCGCCCGCGATCCGGGCGACCGTCTCGGGCAGCGCCCGCAGCCGGTTGCGGTCGATGAAGAGGGCGCCGCTGAGCGCGGTGAGCGCACCGGCCACCGGCCACTTCCGGATGTCGGACTTGGCGAGCATCCGGCCGGGCCGCACGGCGGCGAGCAGCGGGATGTCCAGCCAGGAGATGTGGTTGGCGACCACCAGCAGTCCGCCGTGCGGCGGAGCGGATCCGGTGATCCGTACGCGGACGCCCGTGGCCCGTACGACCGCACGGCTCCAGGTCCTGATGATCCGCTCGCGCGGTGCGACGGGGAGCCTGCGCACGACCGGGAGGAGCGCCGACCCGGCGACCATCAGCGTCAGAACCGCCGCGAACCGGAGCACGGCGAGCGGTACGGCGGCCATCGACGCCGCGGCGTCGATGCAGGAGTGCGGCGAGCACGGTGCGCTGGGCTGCCAGGGACTGGCCGGGGCGGCGGCCGGGTGCGGGGCGGCGGAGTGCCGCGGCGCGGGCACGGCGGCCGGGGCCGGGAGCGCGGCGGTGCTCGCGCCCGGGCTCACCGGGATGGGGGTGCCGCGGCGCGGGCGCAGTGCCGCGAGGCCGGTCCTGGACACGGTCCGGTGGGTGTTCATCACGCCGGGACGAGCGAGAGGAAGTGCCGCAGATAGCGCGCGTCGATCCGGCGCATCGACAGCAGCACGTACAGGTCGGCGACGCCGAAGGCGGGGTCGTGGGCGGGCTCCCCGCAGACCCAGGCGCCCAGGCGGAGGTAGCCGCGCAGCAGCGGGGGCAGTTCGGTGCGCCCGGCCGGAACCGGCGCCTCGGGGCGCCAGGGCAGCAGGGGCCGTACCCGGTACTCGTCGGGGGCCAGGTACTTGGCCCGCACCCGCTCCCAGGTGGCCGCGGCGAGGGCTCCGCCGTCGGTGAGCGGCAGGGAGCAGCAGCCGGCCAGCCACTCGTGGCCGCCGTCCACCATGTAGCGGGCTATGCCCGCCCAGATCAGTCCGATGACCGTGCCGTCCCGGTGGTCGGGGTGGACGCAGGAGCGGCCCACTTCGACGAGGCCGGAGCGGATCGCGGCGAGCGGGTCGAGGTCGAACTCGCCCTCCGAGTACAGCCGTCCGGCGATCGCGGCGCGCTCGGGCGGCAGCAGCCGGTAGGTGCCCACCACCTGGCCGGTCACCGTGTCCGTCACGAGCAGGTGGTCGCAGTACGCGTCGAAGGGGTCGATGTCCAGGCCGGGCTGCGGGGTGGACAGCAGGGCGCCCATCTCCCCGGCGAAGACGTCGTGGCGCAGCCGCTGCGCGGCCCGGACGTCGTCCTCGTCCCGGGCGAGGGCGATGGTGTAGCGGGTGGGCGCCAGCGGCGGCGGGGGGCTGGCGAGGGCGGAAACGCCGGTCATGGCTCTCTCCTGGTCACGGGCCGGGTTCGGCAGGTACGAGCGGGCCGGTCCCGTACGTCCGGCCGGAACAGTTCTTCCGATGCCGGTTGGCCTGCGCGTGACCCACGAAGGGAGAGCGGGTGTGAGGTTGTTGAATGCCAGGGGCGCCCGGACGGTGCCTGGCGGGACCGGGTCTTGAGCACCACAACCCGGTCCCGCCCGTCCGCACCCTGCCGGCGAACGTCTCTGCGTGGGCGGCTCTACCGCTTGGCCACCTTGCGGGTCGCCCGCAGCCACTCCCTGTTCATGTGGGTGATGGAGGTCAGCGGGATGCCCTTGGGGCATGCGGTGGCGCACTCGCCGGTGAGGGTGCAGCCGCCGAAGCCCTCGGAGTCCATCTGGGCCACCATGTCCAGGACACGGGTCTCGCGCTCGGGCGCGCCCTGCGGCAGGACGTTGAGGTGGTTGACCTTGGCCGAAGTGAACAGCATGGCCGCGCCGTTGGGGCAGGCGGCCACGCAGGCGCCGCAGCCGATGCACTCGGCGTGCTCGAAGGCGTAGTCGGCGTCCGCCTTCGGCACGGGGGTGGCGTGGGCCTCGGGGGCGGAGCCGGTCGGGGCGGTGATGTAGCCGCCGGCCTGGATGATCCGGTCGAAGGCCGAGCGGTCCACGACCAGGTCCTTGACCACCGGGAAGGCGGCGGCCCGCCAGGGCTCGATGTCGATGGTGTCGCCGTCCTTGAAGGACCGCATGTGCAGCTGGCAGGTGGTCGTGCGCTCGGGGCCGTGCGCGTCACCGTTGATCACGAGGCTGCACGCGCCGCAGATGCCCTCGCGGCAGTCGTGGTCGAAGGCGACGGGGTCCTCGCCGGAGAGGATGAGCTGTTCGTTGAGGACGTCCAGCATCTCCAGGAAGGACATGTCGGGCGAGATGCCGTCCACCTCGTAGGTGGACATGGCGCCGTCGGCGTCGGCGTTCTTCTGCCGCCAGACGCGCAGGGTGAGCTTCATGCGTAGCTCCGCTGGGTGGGGTGGACGTACTCGAAGACCAGGTCTTCCTTGTGCAGGGTCGGGGCCTCGCCCGTGCCCGTGAACTCCCAGGCGGCCGCGTAGGAGAACTCGTCGTCCTTGCGGGCGGCCTCGCCGTCGGGGGTCTGGGACTCCTCGCGGAAGTGGCCGCCGCAGGACTCGGTGCGGTGCAGCGCGTCGAGGCACATCAGCTCGGCGAGCTCCAGGTAGTCGACGATGCGGTTGGCCTTCTCCAGCGACTGGTTGAGCTCCTCGCCGGTGCCGGGGACCTTGATCCGCCGCCAGAACTCCTCACGGATCTGCGGGATCCGCTCCAGGGCTTTGCGCAGTCCGGCTTCGCTGCGGGCCATGCCGCAGAACTCCCACATCAGTTCGCCCAGTTCGCGGTGGAACGAGTCCGGGGTACGGTCACCGTCGACGGACAGGAGCAGGTTGAGGCGGTCCTCCGTCTCGGCCAGGACCTCCTGGACGACCGGGTGGCCGGCGGTGACCGGGTCCTGGTGCGGGTTGCGGGCCAGGTAGTCGTTGATGGTCGCCGGGAGGACGAAGTAGCCGTCTGCCAGGCCCTGCATCAGCGCGGAGGCGCCGAGGCGGTTGGCGCCGTGGTCGGAGAAGTTGGCCTCGCCGATCGCGAACAGGCCCGGGATGGTGGTCTGCAGGTCGTAGTCGACCCACAGGCCGCCCATCGTGTAGTGGACGGCGGGGTAGATCCGCATCGGCACCTCGTACGGGTTCTCCGCGGTGATCCGCTGGTACATCTCGAAGAGGTTGCCGTACTTCTCCTCGACCTTCTTACGGCCCATCCGCTGGATGGCGTCCGCGAAGTCGAGGTAGACGCCCTGGCCGCCGGGGCCGACGCCCCGGCCCTCGTCGCAGACGTTCTTCGCGGCGCGGGAGGCGATGTCGCGGGGTACGAGGTTGCCGAAGGAGGGGTAGATGCGCTCCAGGTAATAGTCGCGCTCGTCCTCGGGGATCTCGTTCGGCGGACGGTTGTCGCCCTTGGCCTTCGGCACCCAGATCCGGCCGTCGTTGCGCAGCGACTCGCTCATGAGGGTGAGCTTGGACTGGTGGTCGCCGGTGCGCGGGATGCAGGTCGGGTGGATCTGGGTGAAGCAGGGGTTGGCGAACCAGGCGCCGCGCCGGTGCGCCCGCCAGATGGCGGTCGCGTTGGAGTTCATGGCGTTCGTCGACAGGTAGAAGACGTTGCCGTAGCCGCCGGAGGCGAGGACGACGGCGTCCGCGAAGTACGTGTCGATCCTGCCGGTGATCAGGTCGCGGGCGACGATGCCGCGGGCCCGGCCGTCGATGACGATCAGGTCGAGCATCTCGGTGCGCGGGTGCATCTCCACGTTCCCGGCGGCGATCTGCCGGGAGAGTGCCTGGTAGGCGCCGAGGAGGAGCTGCTGGCCCGTCTGACCGCGGGCGTAGAAGGTGCGGGAGACCTGGACGCCGCCGAAGGAGCGGGTGTCTAGGAGGCCGCCGTACTCGCGGGCGAACGGGACGCCCTGCGCCACGCACTGGTCGATGATCTCCACGGAGATCTGGGCCAGGCGGTGGACGTTGGACTCGCGGGCGCGGAAGTCGCCGCCCTTGACGGTGTCGTAGAAGAGCCGGTGGATCGAGTCGCCGTCGTTGCGGTAGTTCTTCGCCGCGTTGATGCCGCCCTGTGCGGCGATGGAGTGGGCACGGCGCGGGGAGTCCTGGTAGCAGAACTGGACGACGTGGTAGCCCTGTTCGGCGAGGGTGGCGCCGGCGGAGCCGCCGGCGAGGCCGGTGCCCACGACGATGATCGTGTGCTTGCGGCGGTTGGCGGGGTTGACCAGCTTGGCCTCGAAGCGGCGCTTGTCCCAGCGCTCGTGGATGGGGCCGGAGGGGACCTTGGTGTCGACGAGCGGGTCGCCGGATGTGTAGTTCACGTAGTCGGTCATGTCAGCTCACCACTCCGGTCATGACGCCCACGGGTACGGCGATGAATCCGGCCGTGAGCAGCAGCGCGAGGACGTTGGCGACGGTCTTCAGGGCGCGGTCGCGGCTCCGGCTGCCGACGCCGAGGGTCTGGGCGGCGCTCCAGAAGCCGTGCCGGATGTGCAGGCCGAGCGCCAGCATGGCGACGATGTAGATGACGTTGCTGTACCAGTGGGAGAAGTCGTTGACGACGTTCTGGTACGGGTGTCCGGGCTGGAAGGTGCCCGGGTGCACGGAGCCGGTGGTCAGGTCCAGGATGTGCCAGACGATGAACAGGCCGAGGATGATCCCGCCCCAGCGCATGGTGCGGGTGGCGTAGCTCGCCCGCGGCCTCGCGTGCACGTACTTGCTGGGCCGGGCCTTGATGTCGCGGCGGCTGAGCTGGTAGGCGGAGACGGCGTGGGCGACGACGGCCACCACCAGGACGATTCGGATGAGCCAGAGCGTCCACTCGTAGTGCATGAACGGCTCGCCGATGGTGCGCAGCCAGTGGGCGTAGTGGTTGAACTCGCCCGCCCCGAAGTAGATCTTCAGGTTTCCGATCATGTGGGCGACCAGGTACAGCAGCATGATCAGACCGCTGACCGCCATCACGGTCTTCTTGCCGACGGTGGAGTCCCACACGGTGCGTGCCATGGACGGCCGTCGGTCCGTCCGCGTTGCCAGTGCCATGCCACAGCACGCTAGGGCCGAAGGTCCTCATCGGTCCAAGACATGGTCCGGCTTGTTTTGATAGGCAGATCCTATGATGGAGGGGTGCAGTTCCAGCAACTCCAGTACTTCGTGGCGGTCGCCGAGACCCGGCACTTCACCCGGGCCGCGGAGCTGGTCCATGTCGCCCAGCCCTCGCTGTCGCAGCAGATCAGGGCGCTGGAGCGGGAGCTGGGGGCGGATCTGTTCCTGCGGGCGCGAGGCAACATCACGCTCACCGACGCCGGTGAGGCACTGCTGCCGCTGGCCCGCCGGATCCTGGCCGACGCGGACACGGCCCGGCACGAGGTGCA
Organism: Streptomyces sp. NPDC001848; assembly: GCF_042891915.1. Taxonomy (NCBI): domain Bacteria; kingdom Bacillati; phylum Actinomycetota; class Actinomycetes; order Kitasatosporales; family Streptomycetaceae; genus Streptomyces; species Streptomyces sp. NPDC001848. The sequence continues at coordinate 156,872 of NZ_JBIATP010000003.1, forward strand.
GGAGCTGGTGCAGCTGCGCAGCGGCCGGATCCGGCTGGGCGCCACCCCCAGCCTGTGCACCGGCCTGCTGCCGGACGTGCTGCGCGCCTTCCACGACCGCTACCCCGGCATCCGGCTGCTGATCGAGGAGGGCGGCTCCCACGACCTGGTACGGGAGCTGGCGCGCGGCGCCCTCGATCTCGCGCTGATCGTGCTGCCGCTGCCCACCCCCTCCCCCGCCCTGACCACGGTGGAGCTGTTGCGCGAGGACCTGGTGGTGGTGTCCTCGCCGGACGCGCCACGGCCCGGCGGCGGGCGGCGCACGGTCCGGATCGCGGATCTGGAGGGCGAGCGCCTGGTGATGTTCCGGCACGGCTACGACCTGAGGGAACTCACCGTGGCGGCTTGCCGCGCGGAGGGCTTCGAGCCGGACTTCGCGGTGGAGGGCGGCGAGATGGACGCGGTGCTGGGCTTCGTGCGGGCGGGCCTGGGCGTCGCGGTGGTCCCGCGGATGGTCGCGGCCCGTTCCGGGCGCGGGCTGCGGGTGACGCCGCTGGCCCGGCCGGGGCTGTACCGGACGATCGCCCTGGCCCACCGCAGCGATGTGGCTCCCCCGCGTGCGGCGCGGGAGCTGCAGCGGATGCTGCTGGAGCGATGAGCCGGGCGGCGCTCAGGCCAGGACGGCCGGCTTCAGCACCTCCTCGCACCACTGGCGGAAGGAAGTGGGTGCGGTATCCGGCGTGCTCGGTTCGGCGGCGCCGTAGAAGCCCTGGTCATCGAGTGCTCGCGCCATGTCGGCCAGGCCCTGTGCCCAGGCTTCGGTCGCGCCGTGACGCATCAGCGTCGCCTTGTGGTCCTCGGCGCTGATCCGCTGGAATCGGACCGGCCTGTCCAGCACCTCGGACACGACCCGGGCCATGCCTTCGGGAGTCAGCTCGTCGGGGCCGACCAGCGGCACATCGGCCTGCCCGGTCCAGGAGCCGTCGAGCAGCAGCCGCGCCGCCGTTGCGCCGACGTCACGGGTGGTGCAGGTGCGCAGCACCCGGTCACCGGCCGTCGCCAGGAAGAACACGCCCCCGCCGCGCATCGACTCGGCCTGGTGCAGCAGGTTCTCCATCAGGAACGGCGGGCACAGCGCCCGGTGGTGCACGCCCGTGGCCCGGATCCGGTCGTCCATGGCCAGCGAGGCCGAGATCTGCCCGGCCTTCTCGGCGACCCCGCGGCCCAGGGTGGAGACGGCGACGACGCGCTCGACGCCCTGGTTCTCGATCGCCTCGACGAGAGGCCGGGTGAAGTCATCGAAGTGGCCCTCGACGCTGTCGGCGGTAGGCGTCGGGGGCACCAGCCAGAACACCCGCTCGGCGCCCGCGCACGCCTCGGCGGCGACGTCGGGGGAGGCGTGCGATCCCCGAACGACCTCCACGCGGTCGCGGACGCGTGGGGTCAGGCGCGCGGGATCGCGGACGATCACCCGGATCGGCCCGGCCGTGTCCCCCGCGTCGAGGAGGGCTTCGAGGACCCGGCTGCCGATCTGCCCGGTCGGGGTGGTGACGAGAATCATGGGAAGGACTCCGGGAAGCAGAGGTTGGGAAGGACGTGATCGAGACTGCTCCCCGGACGACCGGAACTGAAGGACCGGTTCGCTCCCGGTTGTTACCCTCTAGGCAATACCGGGAGGGGGGAACCGTGGAGTCGCGTCCGCTGCGCTACTTCGTCGCCGTCGCCGAGGAACTCAACTTCGCCCGCGCGGCCGAGCGGCTGGGCATCTCCCCGCCGCCCCTGTCCCGTGCGATCCGCCACCTGGAGGCGGAACTCGGTGTCACCCTTTTCGAGCGGACCACGCACAGCGTCGCCCTGACCCCGGCCGGCGAGGTGCTCCTCGCGGAGGCGCGGATCGCGCTGGACGCCCTGCGCGCCGCCGCTCGACGGGCGCAGCGCGCGGCCGCCCGGGACAGGGAACTGGTCCTGGCCGTCAAGGCCGACGGCGACGCGGGACTGCTGGAGCCGATCCTGGAGGGCTACGCGACCGAGCCCGGGGCCGTACCCGTCACGGTCCGGCTGTGCGGATGGCAGGAACAGCCACGGCTGCTACGCCTGGGCGAGGCCGACGCCGCGCTGCTCTACGAGCCCTTCGACCGCACCGGTCTGGACAGCGAGACGCTGGCCGAGGAGCCGCGCGTCGCCGCCCTCGCCGCCACGCATCCGCTCGCGTCCCGGGATCGGCTCGGCCTCGCCGACCTCGGCCTGCACCCCGGCGACCTGCACCAATTCCTCGACGGGCTACGGCGAAAGGGCCGCGACCTCGCCCAACTGCTCACGGTGATCGCGCTGGGCGACCTGGTCACCCTGCTCCCCGCCTCCGTCGCCGACCGCTACCCGCGTCCGGGTGTCGCCTACCGCCCCGTCGAGGACGCGCCGCCTGCGGTCCTGGCCATCGCCTGGCCGCAGCAGTCCCGTTCGACGGCCACCGCTGCGCTGGTCCGGGCGGCCGCCTCAGTGGCCGAGACCGTACGGGCACGGGCCGGGGGCGCACAGCCCGTACGCCCCTGACGGCTCAGCCCGTCGCGTCCACCAGGGCCAGTTCGTGCAGGCGCTCCGGAGGGCCGGGGCGGGCGTAGTACCAGCCCTGTGCCGTGTCGCAGCCCATCATCCGCAGCTGTTCGGCCTGGGCGCCGGTTTCCACGCCCTCCACGGTGACCGCGAGGTCGAGGCTGTGGGCCAGGGAGACGATCCCCTCCACGATCTTCAGGTCCACCGGGTCCGCCGGGTACTGCTGCATGCTCTGGGTGAAGGAACGGTCCAGCTTGAGGATGCGCACCGGCAGCCGGCGCAGGTTGGCGAGGTTCGAGTAGCCGGTGCCGAAGTCGTCGAGGGCGATGTCCACCCCCATCTCGGCCAGTCGGCGCAGCGGTTTGAGCAGGTCGTCGTCGGCGCCGATGAGCGCCGACTCGGTGACCTCCAGGCAGAGCGCGTCCGGCTCGAGGCCGGCCCGCTCCAGGATCTCGACGGTGTCGGAGACCAGCCCCGGATGGGTGAGCTGGCACGGCGAGAGGTTGACGTTGATGCGCAGCGGGCCGGGCTGGTCCTGCTTCTCCTGCCAGGCGCGGGCCTGTCGTACCGCCTCCTGGAGCACCCAGCGGCCCAGCGGCACGATCAGCCCGGTGCGCTCGGCGAGCGGGATGAAACGGTCGGGGCCGAGCACGCCGTGCTGCGGGTGCAGCCAGCGCACCAGTGCCTCGGCGCCGTGCACCTTGCCGTCGCCGAGGTGCACCAGCGGCTGGTACTCGATGAAGAACTCGCCCCGGTTCAGGGCCGTGGGCAGCGCCGTGGTCAGCCCGTGCCGGGTGATGGCCCGGGCGTCGGCCTCGGGGTCGGCGAGCTCGTAGCGGTTGCCGCCCGCCGACTTCGCCCGGTACATGGTGATGTCCGCGCTGCGCAGCACCTCCGCCGGGCCGCGCTCCCCGACCGGGCCCTCGACGATGCCGATGCTGCCGCGCACGGTCAGCTCCCGCCCGTCGATGCTGATCGGGGTGCCCAGCGCGTTCATGATGCGCCCGGCGAGTTCGTCGACCGCGCGCTCGGTGTCGGGCCCGGTGGTCAGCGCAACGAACTCGTCGCCGCCGAGGCGCGCCACCATTTCACCGGGGCCGGTCGCGCAGGCCTGCAGCCGGTCGGCGACCTCGACGAGCAGCCGGTCCCCGGCTGCGTGCCCGAGGCTGTCGTTGATGGTCTTGAAGCCGTCCAGGTCGAGGTAGCACAGGCCGAACCGCCGGCCCTCCCCCGCCGCCAGGGCCTTCTCCAGGCGCTCGAAGAACAGGGTGCGGTTGGGCAGGCCGGTGAGCGCGTCGTGCGTGGCCTCGTACCGCAGCCGGAGGTTGAGCAGCCGCCGCTCGGTGGTGTCCTCCATGAGCGCGAGCTGGTACTGCGGGTTGCCGTCGGCGTCGCGCAGCAGGGACACCGTGAGGTTGGTCCACAGGACCGTTCCGTCCGGCCGGTAGAAGGCCTTCTCCACGTGGTAGTGGTCCCGCTCCCCGCGCACCAGCTCGTCGTACAGGCGCCAGACCTGCGGTGCGTCGTCGGGATGCGTCCATTCCGCGACGTTGCGGCCGCGCACCAGTTGCTCGGAGCCACCGAACATGCGCAGCAGGGCGCCGTTGACCTGGAGCACCTTGCCGTCGAGGTCGGCGATGCCGATGCCGATGGCGGCGCCCTCGAAGACCGCGCGGAAGCGGGCCTCGGTGGAGTGCAGCGCCTCGGCCACCTCCCCCTGGGCCGTGAGGGCGGCCTGCGCGATGGCCTCCTGTTCGGCCAGTGTGCGCTCCTTGAGCGCCGCCGCGAACCCGGCGGCCATCGCGTGCTGCAACCGCGAGCAGCGGCTGCGCCGGGCCTCCTGCGCCTCGGCGGAGGCGTCCGGGTCGCCGCAGTAGAGCACGAGGTAGGCGTCGACGCAGTCCAGGGTGCGGCTGAGGGCCTCCGGGTCGGTGCAGTGCGCCTCGATGAGCGCCGCGCCGATCGCCCTGGCGGCGGCTGCGTCAAAGGCCCTGGCCCGCAGCGCCTCGCTCAACTGCCGGGCCAGCGGCAGCAGTCGCTCCTCGAACTCCGGCCGGGTCAGCGATGTCGAGGTCACCGGATAGACGGCCCGGCTCCAGATCGTCGCGAACCTGCGCAGTCTGTCCTCGGGTGTGCCCGGTGCCCCCGGTCCGCCCGGTCCCGCCCTCACGCCGAGCGCCCCACGCCGGCGAACCCCGCGAACGCATAGGGGTCCTCGTCCTCGGGTGCCGTGTCGGGCCGCCACTTCGGCATCGGCACCAGCCCGGGTTCCACCATGTCGTACCCCTCGAAGAACCGCGCGATCTCGTCGCGCGAGCGCATGATCAGCGGATTGCGGATGTTGCTGTACACGTCGACCGCCCCGTCGGCCCGCTCCTTCGGCAGCGGGATCCCCTCGTACGAAGCGTGCGTGAGAACGAGCAGGCTGCCCGGCGCGAGCGCGTCGCGCAGCTCGGCCACCGCACCGTACGGGTCGTCCGTGTCCTCCACGAAGTGCAGTATGGCAACGAGGAGGAGGGCGACTGGCCGGTTCCGGTCGATGAGTCGCTGTACCTGAGGGCTCGCCAGGATCTCCTGGGGCTTGCGGAGGTCGGCCGCGACGACGTCCGCGTGGTCGTTGCCCTCGAGGACGGCCCGGCTGTGCGCGACCGCCACCGGGTCGTGGTCGACGTACACCACGTGCGCGCCCGGGTGCGCCTGCTGCGCCACCTCGTGGACGTTGCCGAAGGTCGGGATGCCGGAGCCGATGTCGAGGAACTGGGTGATGCCCTCCCCGACGGCGAAGCGCACGGCGCGGCGCATGAACGCCCGGTTGGCCTGCATGATCTTGGGGAGCCCCGGCATGTACCCCATGGCCCTGCGCGCGGCTTCGCGGTCGACCTCGAAGTTGTGGGAGCCGCCCAGGTAGAAGTCGTACATACGGGCGACACTCGGCACGGAGATGTCGATGCTCCGGGGGGCCCAGGCGGGGCGCTCCATGCAGCTCTCCAAGGCGTTGACGACGGTGTAGGCGATCCGGTGTTCGAGCTGAGGCTACTGATCGTCCGCCAAGGGGGCGAGTAAAAACGGAAATTGACCGTCCGTTCCCGGTCACGACGTGGGGTTTCCGTGGAGAGTCGGGACGCGTGCCGCCGCGCGGCAAAGGGCCCACCCCCTCCGTGCGGTGCGGAGGGGGTGGGCCGGTCGTGCGCGCCTGCGTCCTGTTCGTCCGGCTTGTTCCACTCCCTTCCGCGTTCCGTCGCTGACTGGGTGAGGCGGTCGATCAACCCTGGGGAGGTGTGATCTCTACTTCGGCGCGCCGACCGGCTTTCCGTCGGGCGAGACGGCGTACCAGGTGCCGCCCACACCCTGACCGTTGGTGTCTCCGGGGGCCTTGTCACCGGAGAAGGTGTAGATGGGCCAGCAGTTGATGGTCATCTGCTTGGCACCGTCGGGTCGGGTGAAGCCCATGAGGCCCTTCTTCTTGACGCCCTTGGTGTCGTCGGGCTGGACCGGGGCGACCACGGGCCACTTCTCCAGGCAGGCGCCGGTGCAGTTCGACACCGGCTCGGGCCACGCCTTGTCCTTCAGGAAGCGGTAGACCGTCATGCCGTTCTTGTCCACGACGATCGGTCCGAGCTTCGGGTCGTTGCGGACCGACAGGCCGGGCAGGGAGGACGCGACGCCGGCCTTCTTGCCGGTGGGCGCGGTCGCGAACCAGGTGCCCTTGACGCCCTGACCGTTGACCTCACCGGCCTTGGTGTCCTTGACGTACCGGTACATGGGCCAGCCGGCGATGGTGAGCTGCTTGCTGCCGTCGGAGCGGGTGACCTCGCCCAGCAGGGACTTGTCGATACCGGAGGCGACGGTGGCCCCTTCGGCGGGGACCGGCGGCCACGTCTTCGCGCAGTCGCCGTCACAGGAGGACTTCGGCGGCTGGGCCGTGTCCTGGTCGAAGCGGTAGAGGGTGAAGCCGGCGCCGTCCGTGACGATCTTGCCCAGCTTCGCGTTGTCGACGACGGCCAGCTGACCCGCGGCCTGCCCACCCGCGGAGGCCGAGGCGCTCGGCGCGGCGGTGGAGTCGGCGCCGTAGCCGTTCCCGGGGAGGGAGGCGCTGGAACCCAGGCTGCCCGGGAGGGCGGTGGCCCCCACGTTCTGGCTGCCCGCCGACTGGGTGCCGCTCTGCGAACCGCACGCCGTCGTGAGCGCCAGCACGGCGGCAGCGGTCGCCACGAGGGAGGCGCTCCGCCAGGTTGTCTTCATTCTCAACTCCCGCTGTCAGCTTCGGTGTTGCAGCGTCCTGTGTGCGCCGCTGTATGGCCATGGGTACGGGCGGGAGTGCCCGGTGTGTTCAATCGGGCCGGGAATTTCTTTTCGGAACCTGTGACGTGTTTCCGGCCGCCGTCCCGGCCGACCCCTCACTCCTCGCACGGATGTGCCCAACTCGGCGCGGGACGGGCGTGGTTACCCAAAACACCACGAAGGCGGACCTCCCTCCTTCGAGGCAATTCGCGGCGGCCGGTGCGTGCAGGGGCGCGGCGAAGCCGATGATCTCGGTCGTGCAACGACCCGAACGGCCCCGAACGGCCCTCGTCACCCGGGGGTTGGCCCTGGTGGCGCTGGTGTGGTTCCTCGTGGGCGCTCCGACCGGGGCGGCCTCGGCCGACGCGTGCGCGTACGCCTCGACCGGCCCGGGCGGCACGGAGGCGGTGGCGATCGCGGGCGGCCGGCTCTCGCCGACGCCGCCGTGCTCCCCGCCGAGTCCGAGCCCCCCTCCGCCACCCAGCCCCACACCGACCCCGACTCCGACGCCCACACCCACGCCGCCGCCCGAACCCCCGCCGCCCCCGCGGCCGCACCCCACACCGAAGCCCGTGCCGCCGCCTCCGCCGCCACGCCCCCTACCGCCGGCCCCCCGGCCGGTCCCGACACCCGTCCACCTCGCCTCACCCGCACCGAAGCCGTCCCCGACACCCCCGCCCAGGCCGAGCCCGCACCCCACACCCACCCCGGTGCGCTATCCGGCGTACCACCCCGTGTCCCACCCGCGGCCGCCCCACGACGGGCCGTCCCCGCTCACGTTCACCCTGCTCATCGCCGCGCCTGCGGTGTTCGCCATCGCCGCGCTGCGTCCGCGCTGATCTCTGGAGGCACCTGTTGTCGGAATGGCTTGTTCTCACCCTCGCGATGGCGGCCGCGTGCGTCGTCGTGATCGTGGTGACCCTGGTCCGCGCCCGTACGGTCGCCGCGGACGAGGACCCGTCCGAGACCCCGGACGTGATCGAGTACATGACGATGTGGATCGGCGTGGTGTACGCCATCGTGCTGGGCCTGGCCATCGCCGGTGTCTGGGAGGCCCGCAGCGCCGCCCAGGACCATGTGCAGGCCGAGGCGCAGGCGCTGCACGAGATCTCACAGCGCGTCCGCGTCTATCCGGCCGACGTCCGCGACCGCGTCCGTGCAGACGTCAACGCGTATGTCGGCCATGTCGTCACCACCGAGTGGAAGGCGATGGCCGATCACGGTGAGGTGACGGCCCGCGGCCAGGAGCTGTTCCAGCGGATCCGTCAGGACGTCACCGACTACCACCCGAAGACGGACTACGAGGCGCAGGCGTACCAGCCGCTCGTGGACCAGGTGACGGCGGCCGACGCGGCGCGCAACGCGCGCGCCGACGCCACCGGCTCGACCATGCCGCCGGTGGTGTGGTTCGGGCTGATCGCGGGAGCCGTGGTCACCATCGGCATGGTGTTCGCGCTGCAGATCCGGCGGACGGCCCGTGAACTCCTCCTCGCGGGGCTCTTCTCGGCGCTGATCGCCTTCCTGCTCTTCCTGATCTGGGATTTCGACGCGCCCTACAGCCGGGGCATCTCGGCCTCCGCGGAGCCGTTCCTGGCGCTGTTCCCGCAGTTGCACGGCTGACGGGGCTCCACGAGCACTCAGGGGGCGGGCGCCGTCCGCGCCCGCCCCCTTCGCCGCTCGGCCTCCCCTGTGCGGCACAGCCGTACCCCATTCGCGCTACTGCGATCGCGCCCAGCCTCCCCTTTTCTTAGCGTTTCGGGCAACGAGGTGCATTTCCGACGCAAGCGGAACAGGTCCGCAGCACGGCTCCTCGGGGACCTGGAGGCTCACCATGCGCGCGACTCGCGTCGCTTCGGCCGCGATGCTGGGCGTCACCGCCCTGGCCCTCACGGCGTGTACGACGGCCGCCGCCCGTGACGGGGACGCTGCCGGCCACTCGGGATTCTCCTACAACCTGGAGCCGGACGCGGTCGCCCCCGGCGGGCGGATCAAACTGCCGGTACGGGGCTGCGACGGCGACGCCAAGGTGTTCTCCGGCGCCTTCGACGACGACGTCACCATTCCCCGGGGACGGAACTCGGCCACGGTCACGGTCGGCCGGCACGCTCTGCCGGGCACCACGTTCGACGTGATGTTCCAGTGCGGCCACCATTCCGGCCACCGGCAGCTCGTCATGACGGCCCGGGACGACCGCGACGAGGAGTCACGCGACGAAGACTCACGCCGTGGCAACGGGCGCGGCGAGGCGGAGCGGCCACAGCACGGCGTGCATGCCGGTGAGGGCGGCAGCATTGGTGGCTTCGACCTGACGAAGACCGCTCTCGGCGCGGCGCTCGTCCTGGGTTCGGTCGGTACCGCCTGGCACCTCACGCGCCGCCGTGGCCGCGGCAGCACCTCCTGACCGTCACAGCGTGAACGGCGCGTCGATACGGCGGCGCCGGGAGGGGATGGCGAATGTCTGCCTCCGGACCGGCCGAAGGAGAGCGGAACCAGCGCAAGCGCGCCCCGTGGGGCGTGATCGCACTGGTGCTGCTGACGGGTGTCGCCCTGGTGCGGAACGGTTCGGGCGAGTCGCACGTGGGGCCGCCCCAGCCCGCGACGGCGGCGGCCCCTGACTCCCGATCGGGCTCCGGCTCGGGCCCCGACCTCCCGAACCCGCCCGATCCGCTGCCGTACTCCGCGGTGGAGCGCATCCGCATCCCGGCGCTCCAGGTCGACGCCCCCGTCATGCCGGTGGGCCTGGACACCTCCGGCTGGGTGGCCGCGCCGCCGCCCGAGGATCCGAACCTGGCGGGCTGGTTCACCGGCGCGGTCTCCCCCGGCGAGAAGGGCACGGCCGTGATCGTGGGTCACGTCGACAACCATGAGGGGCCGGCCGTCTTCTACGGTCTCGGCGCGCTCGGGAAGGGCAATCACCTAGAGGTCCGACGCCAGGACGGCAGGACCGCCGTGTTCGAGGTCTACGGGAACGAGGTGTTCGCCAAGGCGCACTTCCCCGGCGACCGCGTCTACGGGAACAAGGGGGCCCCGGAACTGCGGGTCATCACCTGCGGGGGAGAATTCGTCGACGGGAACTACAAGGGCAACGTGGTGGTGTTCGCCCGGATGGTCGCGGTGCGCTGACGGGCGCCGTACGCGTGGCCGGCACCCTGCTCAGCCGAAACGCCGCCGGGGCACGGTGAGGTGGTAGCCGGCGTCCAGCAGGAACGGCAGCCAGTCGCGCAGGGCCGCCACGGTCTGCGAGCGGTCACCGCCCGCGTCGTGCGAGAGGACGACGACGCCCGGGGCGGCGCCGCCCTCCACCTGTTCCACGATGGCCTTCGCGTCCGGGGGCGGGGTCGTCCAGTCGCCGCTGTCCAGCGTCCAGGCCAGCGGCTCCATGCCCAACTCGGCGCCGAGCTCGAAGGTGGCCCGGTTCCAGGCCCCGTACGGCGCACGGAACCACAGCGGTGCCTCGCCGTACGCGTCCTGGACGATCTCGCAAGTGCGTTCCATCTCGGCGCGGATCTCGGGGCGGGTCAGCCGGGTGAGCAGCGGGTGGGTCCAGGTGTGGTTGCCGACGATGTGACCGTCGTCGGCCATCTCGCGCAGCAGGTCCTTGTGGTCCGCGGCCATCTCCCCGCAGACGAAGAACATCGCGCGCACGTCGTACTCGCGCAGGGTCCGCAGGATGCCGGGGGTGTAGTGGCGGTCGGGGCCGTCGTCGAAGGTCAGCACCATGCTCCTGCCACGGCCCGCCATGCGCAGGATCGGCTCGCGGCGCACGGCGGTCCGCGCCGGTGTGCGGCGCGCCGGGCCGTACCCGGTCATGGGCCGCAGCCGGAAGGTGGACGCCTTCTGCCGGGTGCGGGCCCCCGGACCCGAGACGCCAAGGGCGCCGCGCGCCGGCCGTACCGGATCGTCGTCGAGGAGCAGCCCGGCCCATCCCGCCGCCCCGGCCGCGCCCAGGGCGGCTGCCCCGGCGAGCAGCATGCGGCGCCGCGAGAGCAGCTGATCCTTTTTCATGACTCATCAGTCGCGCGGATCGGTGCGACCGCGACCACGCAACACCGGTACGGCGGCGGAAATCACCCGATGGGACCCACGTCCGCGGATATACGGACCTGAGCGGACGTACGGCCGGTGACCCCGGCCGCACCGGCCCGGACCTGCGGATTCCGATAGCCTCGCCGGTGTGACGGAACAGCACTCGCACCAGTTCGAGCGGGGCACGGACGGGCCCAAGGTCATCCTCGTCGGAGTGGACGGCTCCGACTCCTCACTGCGGGCCGCGGCCTACGCCGGCGGTCTCGCCCGTCGGCAGCACGCGCTCCTCGCGGTCGTGTACGTCCAGCCGGTGATGGCGGCCGGGGCGGCCCTCGGGGTTCCGGTGGCGGAGACCACCGACCAGATCGCGGAGGACCTGGTCGCCCAGATCCGCGAGGCGGCCGAGCGGGTGAAAGGCATATTCGACGTGCGCTGGGAGTTCCACACCTTCCGTGGCGACCCCTACAACGGCCTGGTCACGGCGGCCGACGAGCTGAAGGCGGACGCGGTCGTGGTGGGCGCCTCCGAGCAGGCCGGCCACCGCATCATCGGCTCGGTCGCGATCCGCCTGGTGAAGGCGGGCCGCTGGCCGGTGACGGTCGTCCCGTAGGGGCACCGCCGTCTTCCCTCCCCGACGGCGCTGCGCCATCATGATCCGGCCAGGCGCATTGCCGTCCGCGAAGAGGTGAGGCTCATGGCCGGACTCCGCAAGGGCGAGGGCATTCTCCGCCGCAAACTCATCGAGCACATCGACGAGACGGAGGTCGGCGAGGGCACCCGGCTCGAACGCTCGCTCGGCCTGTGGCAGCTGACCGCAATCGGCGTCGGCGGCATCATCGGCGCCGGCATCTTCACGCTCGCGGGCACGGTCGCGAACGGCACCGCCGGCCCCGCGGTGCTGGTGTCGTTCCTGGTCGCGGGCCTGGCGAGCGCGGCTGCCGCCCTGTCGTACGCCGAGTTCGCGGGGCTCATCCCGAAGGCGGGATCGGCCTACACGTACGGCTACGCGGTGCTCGGCGAGTACGCCGGCTGGTTCATCGGCTGGGACCTGCTGCTGGAGTACACCGCGATCGTGGCGGTGGTCGCCATCGGCATCTCCGGCTACTTCGGCTTCCTCGTCGGCGAGATGGGCGCGCACCTCCCGGCGTGGATGCTGGGCGCGCCGGGCACGGGCGCGGGCCACCGGGTGGACCTGTTCGCGGTCGTGCTGTGCCTGCTGATCGCATATCTGCTGAACCTGGGCATCCGCAGCGCGGCCCGCTTCGAGACGTTCGTCGTGGCCCTGAAGGTCCTCGTCGTCCTGTTGGTGATCGGTGTCGGCGTGTTCCACATCGACACCGGCAACTACCACCCGTTCTTCCCCTACGGCGTCGGTGGCGCGTTCACCGGTGCGGCGACCGTCTTCTTCGCGGTGTTCGGCTACGACGCCATGTCGACCGCCGCGGAGGAGTCGAAGGACGCACAGCGCCACATGCCGAAGGCGATCGTCTACTCGCTGGCGATCTCCATGGTGTTGTACGTGGCGGCCTGCCTGGTCCTGACGGGCATGCAGAACTACAAGGACATCAACAAGGAGAGCGGCTTCTCCAGCGCGTTCAAGGCGGTGGGGCTCGGCGGGCTCGCGGACGTGATCGCGGTCGGGGCGATCATCGGCATCCTGACGGTCATGTTCACGTTCATGCTCGGCGTCACCCGGGTGTGGTTCTCCATGTCGCGCGACGGACTGCTGCCCCCGTGGTTCGCGAAGACACATCCCACGCGTCACGTCCCGACGCGTGTGACCTGGATCGTCGGGATCGCCTCGGCCCTGATCGCCGGTTTCCTGCCGATCGCACAGGCGGCCGAACTGACGAACATCGGGATCCTTCTGGCGTTCGTCGTGGTGTGCACGGCGGTGATCGTGCTGCGCCACCGGCGACCGGACCTGCCGCGTACGTTCCGCACTCCGTGGATGCCGTTCGTCCCGGCGATGGGGGTGGTCTTCTCGCTCTGGCTGATCACATTCCTGCGGTGGGAGACATGGGTGCGGTTCGCCGTGTGGTTCCTGATCGGCCAGATCGTCTACTTCGGCTACTCCTACCGGCGCTCGGAGCTGGCGAGGGCCGCTCCCTCAGCCTGACCGGGGCCCGCCACGGCCCGCCGGTCGACCGCTCAGCGCACCGTTCACCGACGAACAGCGACCGCCCACCGCACCGCCCCGTCCCGGCCCTGTCCCGACCTCCCAGGGCACGCTCCCATACGCCCATGACGGCCGGAAGCACCACCCCCGCCACCGGGACGACCGCCGAGCACGAGCTGGCCGAGCTGCAGCGCGAGCACGGCCGCCCGCTCTTCGCGCTGCTGCTCAGGCTCTCGGACGGCGACCGCCAGCGTGCCGAGGACCTGCTGCAGGAGACGTTCGTACGCGCCTGGCAGCACCCGGAAGCGCTGCGCGCGCCCGATTTCGACTCCGTGCGCCCCTGGCTGCTCACCGTCGGCCGGCGGCTCGCCATCGACGCCAGGCGGGCGCGCCAGGCGCGTCCCCCCGAGGTGGGGGATGCAGTCCCGGAGAACGCCCGCGTGATCGCCGACCACGCCGAACGGGCCGCCGCGACGCTGGATGTCCGGCGGGCTGTGAAGACACTCACTCCCGAGCACAGGGAAGTCCTGGTGCAGGTGTACTTCCGCGGGGCCAGTGTGGCGGAGGCCGCCCGAACGCTGGGGATTCCGCCCGGTACTGTGAAGTCCCGTGCGTACTACGCGCTGCGCGCCCTGCGCCGGGTCCTTCCGGAATACGCGACCGACCTGCGGTGAAACCGACGTCGGAGTCAAGCCTTCGCAAAGCGCCTTGCTGCCGACCATGGTTGAGCAATGGGCTTGCCTCATCCGTGTTGCGGACTGGGGCCCGAGCATCGGGCGACGCGCACGCACCGGAGGAAGGCAGGAAGGGATGTTGCACAGAGGCCACGAGAGCACGGACGGCACCGACGGCGGCGAACTGACCGTCCCCATGGCATGGCTGTACGCCGAGTACATCGCGGACGAGCTGCTGCGGACCGGCGACCTGATGCCGCCGACGTCCTTCGAGTTCCGCGCCGGGCGCGACGCCCTGGCGCTGACGATCTTCCTGTCCGACACCGGTGGCGAGCTCTCCGGCATCCGGGTGGTCTCCCAGTTGGAGACCTGGCTCTCGCTGACGGCGTACGACCAGCCGTGGCAGGACTGGGTGTGCGAGCGGATGGCGGAGCTGTCCACGGAAGCGGCCCGGTCGGGCGGCCCGGCGCCCGACCTGGAGCTCGCCACGGCGGCCTGGCGCTGGCTGGAGGAGACCGAGCTGCTCGCCCCCGATCTGGACGCGGTGCCGGGCGGCGGTCCGGTGGTCGGCGAGGACGACGGCCCCAAGGTGTGGACGCCGGCCTGGCAGCTGGGGCTTCCCCTGGGACATCTCGCCATCCATCTCTTCTGATTCTTCTGAAGAAAGTCTTCCCGGACGACCAATCCGCCGGCCCGGCGGCTCCGAACACCCTTCTTGGCCGCGATTCGGTAACGGCCTTGAGTGATTCGGCCGCCTGGTCCGTACCGGTGGGCAACAGCAGCACCACCCCCACCACCGCCCACCGGCCTGAGGATTTGGTATGAGGTCCCTGGAACGCCATCGCGACGTCGGCGCCTACGCGCTGGGCGTGCTGGACGAGGCGGAAGCCTTCCGCTTCGAGGACCACCTCATGGAGTGCCCGTCGTGCACGGCGCATGTCACGGAGTTCCGCCCCGCCGCACGCCAGTTGATGCTCTACCGGAGGGCGACCCCGCGGTCCGTGCACCCCTTCGCGGCGCCTGGGCCCCGGCTGCTGGAGCGGCTGCTCGACGAGGTGGCGACCAAGCACCGCAGCGGGCGCAGGCGATGGCTGTACGCCGTCGCGGCGGCTGTGGTGTTCGCCGTCGGAGGCCCGACCATGGCGGTCGTCACCGGGCACGGCTCGACGTCCACCACCGCCACGGCCATGACCGCGACCGACCCGAACACGGGCGTATGGGCCCGGATCACCGCGCACGACCAGCTCTGGGGCAGCCAGATCGACGTCACGGTCAAGGACCGCTCCGGACCGCACCCGTGCCGGCTCGTCGCGGTCGGCAGGGACGGTTCGGAGCAGACGGTGGCGAGCTGGATGGACCCCGCGGAGGACGATGAGCCGACCACGCTGCAGGGCGGCACCGGGATGCGGTCGGACGAGATCGACCACTTCGACGTGCGCACCAAGGACGGACAGCACCTGGTCACCCTGAAGGCCCCCTGACGGGCCTGGCTGCCCCCTGAGCTCCCGCCCTGAGGGCAGCAACGAGACGTTCAGTCCGGCAGAGGACGCAGCCTGCCACTCCACCGCTCGTCGTCGACCTCCCCGGGCATCGTCAGGCGGATGCCGAAAGCGTTCTCCACCAGCCCCAAGACGCTGTGAAGAGGCGCGACACTGCCAGGAACCAGCCCGAGCGGCCTCATGATCTCGTCAAGCCTTGTCGGATCCTGCCCGGTCGGCTCGATCGCCTGGAGGGTGTGGAAGTCGACGATGATCTCGCCGCCCACCGCGTACTTGAACCAGTGCATCGGCTTCTCGTTGTAGTGCAGCGCGACGGCTTCGGTCCCCGCAGAGACAGCGCTCAGTATCCGCTCGTCCAGTCCGTGCGTCCCGCCCTGTTCCCACGCCCACGTCCAGGAGCCGTCGACACCGCAGGTGGCGACCGGTTCGTCATCGTCAAGCAGGTCGTCGCCGAAATCGTCCGAGAGGTCTCTGCCGTCGCGAAGCGCCAGGGTCGTCGGCTCCACCCCCATGCGGGTCAGCAGCTCCTCGGGGGGCAGATCCCGCACGAAGGTCAGTGTGCAGAAGGGAAAGTCCCCTGCTCTGAACACGTCCAGGCCGCGGTCCGCACCTGTACTCGTCATGTGGCGGATGCTGCCACGCCCCACTGACACCCCGTCCCGCTCGCACCACGGGCGATGCGGAACAGCACATTCGGACGCAGTGGTCCTTCGGGTGCGGCCGGGTCGTCGAAATCGTCGGCCGGGTCCCGGGTCATGCCGATCCTTCGCATCACTGCCTGAGAACGGAGATTGGTAGCCGTTGTCACGGCGAGGATCTCGGGAAGCACCAGCGTGTCGAAGCCGTAGGCCAGGACTGTCAGCGCGGCCTCGGTGGCGTAGCCCTGGCCCCAGGCCGATCGGGCGAGCCTCCAGCCGATCTCCACCCCGGTGAACGGCATCCCGTCATCCACCTGGTCCAGGCCCGCGAAGCCGATGAACTCGCCCGTGGCCTGAGCCTCAATGGCCCACCACCCGTAGCCTCGCCGGTCGAACTCGGCCTGGAACCGCGCCACGGAGGCATCGCTCTGTTCACGGGTGAGCAGGTCGCCCAAGTGCTCCCGAACCTCGGGATCGGCGTTCATCGCCGCCCATGGTTCAAGGTCGGAGTCACGCCATCGACGCAGGGTGAGGCGATCGGTATGCAGTTCGGTCATGCGCCCAGCCAACGTGAGCTCTCCTGCCGAGGCAATCCGATTTCCCGAAGGGCCGCCGACAGGCCGCGCAGCCGGTGCGGCAGCTGCTGCACGCGCTACTTGAGCAGCCGTGACAGCCTGCGGTCCGCCAGTGGCTTGCCGCCCGTCTGGCAGGTCGGGCAGTACTGGAGCGAGGAGTCGCTGAAGGACACCTCGCGGATCGTGTCGCCGCACACCGGACAGGGCTCCCCGGTGCGGCCGTGGACCCTGAGGCCGGTCTTCTTCTCCGCCTTCAGCCGTCCGGCGGCCAGGCCACGCGAACGCTCGACCGCCTCGGTGAGCGTCGTGCGCAGCGCCTCGTACAAGCGGTGGACGTCCTGCGTCGACAGCGACGACGCCAGCTTGAACGGGGACATCCGGGCGGCGTGCAGGATCTCGTCGCTGTAGGCGTTGCCGATGCCCGCGATCAGGCTCTGGTCGCGCAGCGCCCCCTTGATCTGGCGCCGCTCGCCCGCGAGGAGCCCGGCCAGGCGCTGCTCGTCGAAGCCGGCGGCCAGCGGGTCGGGACCCAGGCGGGAGATGCCCGGGACCTCCAGCGGATCACGGACGACGTACACCGCGAGCCGCTTCTGGGTGCCCGCCTCCGTCAGGTCGAAGCCCTCCCCGGTCTCCAGCGCGACCCGCAACGCGAGCGGTCCCTTGCCGGGGCGGGGCGCTCCGTCGGGCAGACGGTCCTTCCACTGGAGCCAGCCCGCGCGGGCCAGGTGCGTCACGAAGTGCAGTCCGCCGGCGGTGAGGTCCAGGAACTTGCCGTGCCGGGCGACGGCTGTGACCTCGCGGCCCTCCAGGGCGGTGACCGGTGGGTCGTACGTCTTCAGGACGCTGATCGCGACGGGCAGCACCCGGACCACCTCGTGGCCGACGAGACGATCGGTGAGGAAGTCCTTGAGCGCTTCGACCTCGGGCAGTTCCGGCATGTGTCCAGGGTGCCACCCGCCCCTGACGCCGCCACCCGTCGTGCCGGTCAGCCGCGTTCCTGGACCAGGAACTCGCCCCAGACGACCTTGCCGCCGCCGCGCGCCTCCACGCCCCACACGTCGGCGAGCCGGTCGACGAGCAGCAGCCCCCGGCCGGAGACCTCCGACTCGCCCGCGTCGCGGCGGCGGGGCAGCGCGCTGGAGGCGTCCTCGACCTCGACGCGGAAGCGGCGGGCGTGGCCGGTGAGAACCCGCAGGGTGACGATGGCGGTACTTTCGGTGTGCACGAGGACGTTCGTGATCAGCTCGTCGGCGACCAGTTCTATCTCGTCGGAGCGCTCGCCGGCACCCCACGCCCGGACGGTGGTGCGAATCATGTGCCGGGCGGAGGTGAGCGCCTCCGGATCACCGGGCGGGACGTGCTGCTGGAGGCGGCCGCCGGACCGCCGGGTGAGTCCCCGGCGCTGCAGAAGCAGCAGGGCCACGTCGTCGTCGCCGCCCCGCTCCTCGGCCACGTCGATGAGCCGGTCGGCGAGGTCGTGCACATCGCCGGGGCCGGCGCAGACCAGCTGCTGAAGGGTGTGCACGCCCTCGTCGAGGTCGGCGCCCGGCTCTTCGATCAGGCCGTCGGTGCACAGCACCAGGGTCTGGCCGGGGTCCAGCTCCACCGTGGTGACGGGGTACTCCAGACGGTTGAACTCGGCGGACAGTCCGAGCGGCAGGCCGCCCTCGACGGGCAGTCGTCGGCAGTTGCCGTCGGCCAGTCTGAGCAGCGGGTCGATGTGGCCGGCGCGGACCAGCTGCACCACTCCGGTGGCCAGGTCGGCCTCCGCGTACAGGCAGGTCGCGAAGCGTTCGGTGTCGAGTTCCTGGAGGAAGACGGAGGCGCGGGCCATCACGGTGGCGGGCGGGTGGCCCTCGGCGGCGTAGGCGCGCAGGACGATGCGCAGCTGGCCCATGACGGCGGCCGCGTGCGTGTCGTGGCCCTGCACGTCGCCGATGACGGCGCCGGCCCGGTCCCCGGGCAGCGGGATCAGGTCGTACCAGTCGCCGCCGATGTCCCGGCCCAGGGACGCCGAGCGGTAGCGGACGGCGACGTCGGCGCCGGGCACGCTGGGGATGGAGCGCGGCAGCATCGCCTGCTGGAGTCCCTGGGCGAGGTCCTTCTCCTGTTCGTAGAGCATGGCGCGCTGCAGGCTCTGCGCGATGCTGCTGCCGAGCGCGACGAGGACGTTGCGCTCGTCGGGGGTGAAGCCGCGCCGGTCGTCGTAGAGCAGTCCCATGGCGCCGATGGGGCGGGCCTGCGCGACGAGCGGCAGATAGGCGGCTGAGGTGACGCGCAGGTCCGTCAGGTGCGGCCACAGGATGGGGTAGCGCTCGGCGAACTCCTCCGGGGACTCGATGAACCGCGGGCGGAGGGTCCGTACGACCTCGCTCATCGGGTAGGGCTCGTCGACGCGCGTGACCTGGGTGCCGGGCACGGCGCTGCCCGCGGGTCCCTCGGCGACGATGCGGATGCGGCCGGCCTCCACCAGGCCCATGACGAGGCTGGCCGCGCCGAAGTGGGTGAGGCCCTGGCTGTCCTTGAGGACGTCGATGACGTCCTGGACGGTGCGGGCGTGGGCGAGCGCGGCGGTGGTGGACTCGACGATGTTCGTCTGCCGGCGCAGCGCCTCGTCCTGGGCCAGCTGTTCACTGCGGGCCAGGCCGTCGCGCAGCTCCTGGGTGGCGTCGCGGACGATACCGATGATCCGGCGCGGGCGGCCCGTCTCGTCGCGCCGGATGTAGCCCTGGGTGTGGGTCCAGCGCAGGCTGCCGTCGCGGCGGCGGACGCGGAAGTAGGTGCCGTAGTTCTCGCTGCCGTCCTTGATGGCCCGGGCCACCAGGGCGTCGACGTGGCGGCCCTCGGACGGGGGGACGCGCAGCCGCAGGTTCTCGGGGCGGCCGTCGTATTCCTCGGGGCGTATGTCGAAGATCTCGTGGGCGCGGGCGTCCATGTGGAACAGCCCGGTGTCCAGGTCCCAGTCGAAGCTGCCCATGCGGTTGAGCGCCAGGATCGGACCCGGGTGGGCGGGCCAGTCCTCCGGGAGTGGCAGGGTGCTCCCTCCCCGATCAACCATGGGGCCACCATGCCAGGGATTGCCGGATTCTTCGACTTCTGCCCGGCTCGGTATTCCCGTGCCCGAGGGCGGCGGTCCGGCAAGGCCGTGCGGCCGGGGTCGCGCCGACGGCGGGTTACGCAACCGGTGAATCGGTGTACACCGAGTGACGGGCTGACCGGCCCGGCCGGGGGTACCGGGTCACACTGGAGGGAGAGGAGCGGTTGCCGTGGACTGGTTCGTCGCACCGGAGTACTGGCTGAGCCGACTGGTCTTCCAGCGGGCCCTGGCCGTCGTGTACCTCGTCGCCTTCCTGACCGCCGCGCTGCAGTTCCGGGCGCTGATCGGGGAGCGCGGCATGCTGCCGGTGCCGCGGTACGTCTCCCGGGTGCCGTTCAAACTGGCGCCCAGCGTCTTCCACCTCCACTACTCGGACCGCTTCTTCGCCGCCTGGTCGTGGGCGGGGTGCGCGGTGTCGGCGGCGCTGGTCGCCGGGGCCGACTCGTTGGTGCCGTTGTGGGCGGCGATGGTGCTCTGGCTGATCCCGTGGCTGCTGTACCTGTCGATCGTCAACGTCGGCCAGACCTGGTACTCGTTCGGCTGGGAGTCGCTGCTGCTGGAGGTCGGGTTCCTGGCGGTGTTCCTGGGCAACGACGAGGTCGCCCCGCCGGTCGTGGTGCTCTTCCTGCTGCGCTGGATCCTGTTCCGCCTGGAGTTCGGCGCGGGGCTGATCAAGATGCGCGGGGACGCCTGCTGGCGGAAGCTGACCTGCCTGGACTACCACCACGAGACACAGCCGATGCCGGGCCCGCTGAGCTGGTTCTTCCACCATCTGCCGAAGCCGCTGCACCGGGTCGAGGTGGCGGCCAACCACGTCACCCAACTGATCGTCCCGGTCCTGCTGTTCACGCCGCAGCCGGTCGCGACGGCCGCCGCGTCGCTGATGATCGTGACGCAGCTGTGGCTGGTCCTGTCGGGCAACTTCTCCTGGCTCAACTGGATCACGATCGTGCTGGGCCTGTCGGCGGTCCTGTTCCCCACCACCGCCCCGAAGGTCTCCGGTGCCCCCCTGTGGTACGAGGTCCTGGTCCTGGCGGTCGGCGCGGGCCTGCTCGCCCTCAGCTACCACCCCGTGCGCAACATGACCTCCCGCGCACAGATCATGAACCGCTCCTTCGACCCGCTGCACCTCGTCAACACCTACGGCGCGTTCGGCAGCGTCAGCCGGATCCGGTACGAGGTGGTGGTGGAGGGCACGGCGGACGACGTGCCGCGGGAGGACTCCGAGTGGCGGGAGTACGAGTTCAAGGGCAAACCAGGCGATCCCCGGCACTGGCCGCGCCAGTTCGCCCCGTACCACCTGCGACTCGACTGGCTGATGTGGTTCGCGGCGCTCTCCCCCGCGTACGCGGGCTCCTGGTTCGGCGGCCTGGTCGAACGTCTCCTGGAGAACGACCGCGACACCCTGAAGCTGCTGCGCCGCTCCCCGTTCCCCGCGGACGAGCCGCCGCGCTGCATCCGGGCGCGCCTCTTCCGCTACCGGTACACGACGTGGCGGGAACTACGGGAGACGGGGGCCTGCTGGCACCGCACCTACGTCCGGGAGTTCATGCCGCCGACCCGGCTGGCCGCGCCGATGGCTCAGAGGCGGTAGACGCGGGTGGCGGTGCCCTCGAAGACTTGGTGGCGCTCGTCCTGGCCAAGGCCCCGCGTCAACGCCACCGCCGTGTCCCACACGTCCGCGTAGGACGCCGCCAGCGTGCACACCGGCCAGTCCGAGCCGAACATCAGCCGGGACGGCGTGAAGGCGTCCAGCACCGTCTCCGCGTAGGGGCGCAGGTCCTCCACCCGCCAGTTCTTCCGGTCCGCCTCCGTCACCATGCCCGACAGCTTGCAGGCGGTGTTCGGCAGGGCGGCGAGGGCGCGCAGGTGCGACGCCCAGGGTTCCAGGGATCCGGAGGCGATGGGAGGCTTGCCCACGTGGTCGAGGACGAAGGTGAGGTGCGGGAGGGACGCCGCCGCCTCGACGCACGCCGGGAGCTGGTGCGGCAGCACCACCAGGTCGTAGACCAGGCCCGCCTCCGCCACCGCGGCCAGGCCCCGGCGTACGTCGGGGCGCAGCAGCCATTCGGGGTCCGCCTCGCCCTGGACCTGGTGGCGGATGCCGCGCAGATACGAGCCCCCGGGCAGCTCCCGCAGCCGGGCCAGTCGGTCCGCCACGTCCGGGCTGGTCAGGTCCGTCCAGCCGACGACGCCCGCGATGATCTCGTTCTGCTCCGCCAGGGCGAGGAACTCCGGTGTCTCCTCGGCCACGGTGACGGTCTGTACGAGCACGGTGCGGTCGACGCCGATGGGTCGTGCCTGAGGTTCCAGGTCCGCGATCGTGAAGCTGCGGCGGATCGGCTCCAGTTCCGGGCCCCTGATCCAGTCCTGGTCGCGGACGGAGAGGTCCCACACGTGGTGGTGCGCGTCGACCGTCACGCCAGCTCCCAGACCACCGGCAGCCCCGCGTCCGCGCCCTCGGCCGAGTAGTCGTGCGCCACGTCGGGCAGCTCCGCCATCCGCGCCTGCCAGGCCACGTCGACCTTCAGCTTCTCCGGCTCGGCCGGCAGCCGCCCGTAGTCCTCGCACTCCAGCACATGGAAGAGGTCGGTCCCTCCCCCGAGCTCTCGGGCGGCCTCGTACTCCTCGACGCGGTCGGCACGGACCTTGGTGTGCAGGGCTACTCTCATCATGTCTCCTCGGTGGGCACGGGGGCGTGCGGCGGCAGGAGGTCCGCCTCTTTCAGCTCCTGCCAGAATCCGGCCGGTACGGTCGCCTCGAACTGCTCGGCGCAGTCCCGTACCTCGGCCGCCGAACGGGCGCCCACCAGCACGCTCGCCACGGCCGGGTGGGCGGAGCAGAAGGCCAGGGCCGCGGCCCGCAGCGTGGTGCCGTGGCGTTCCGCGAGCGTCTTCAGGTGCAGGGCTCGGTCGAGCAACTCGCCCGGTGCGGTGGCGTAGTTGAACGTGGCGCCCGGCCGCGGATCGGCCAGCAGGCCGGAGTTGAAGGCGCCGCCGACGACGACCGACACCCCGCGCTCGACCGCCGCGGGAAGCAGCTCGGTCAGGGCGCGCTGGTCCAGCAGGGTGTACCGGCCCGCGCACAGCACCACGTCCACGTCCGTCTCGCGCACGAACCGGGTCAGCATCTCCGTCTGGTTCATGCCGACGCCGATCGCGCCCACCACGCCTTCGGTGCGCAGCTTCTCCAGCGCCGGGTAGCCCTCGCGGAACGCCTGCTCGGCATGGTCGTCCGGGTCGTGGAGGTAGACGACGTCCACACGGTCGAGGGCGAGCCGCTCGAGGCTCTCCTCCAGGCTGCGGCGTACGCCCTCCGCGCTGAAGTCCCAGACCCGGCGGTGGCCGGCGGGGACCGCGAAGCCGTTCGCCAGGTCGTCGCCGCCCTCGTCCGTGGGCTCCAGCAGGCGGCCGACCTTGGTGGACAGCGTGTACGCGGTGCGGGGGTGCTCGCGCAGGGCCGCGCCGAGGCGGCGTTCGGACAGGCCGAGGCCGTAGTGGGGTGCGGTGTCGAAGTAGCGGATCCCGCTCTGCCAGGCCGCCTGGACGGCGTCGTACGCCTGCGCCTCGCTCACCTCGGTGTAGAGGTTGCCGATGCCGGCGGCGCCGAAGGCCAGCGGGCTGACCTCGACGCCGCTGCCGCCGAGCGCGCTCACCGGCCCACCGGCCGCAGCCTGAGGCCCTGCATACCGCCGTCCACGGCGAGCGCGGTGCCCGTGGTGGCGCCGGACAGCGGGCTCGCCAGGTAGGCGATGGCACCGGCGACTTCGGTGGCCGCGACCAGGCGGCCGGTGGGCTGGCGGGCTTCCAGCGCGGCCCGCTCTGCGGCCGGGTCGGGGGCCGCGTCGAGGAGGCGGCCGACCCACGGCGTGTCGACCGTGCCGGGGTTGACGCAGTTGACGCGGATGCCCTCGCGGACGTGGTCGGCGGCCATGGCGAGGGTCAGCGAGTACACGGCACCCTTGCTGGCGCTGTACAGGGCCCGCTGCGGCAGGCCCGCCGTGGCGGCGATGGAGCAGGTGTTGACGATCGCCGCGTGGGCGGACTTCCTCAGGTGCGGCAGTGCCGCGCGGGTGGCCCGCACGATGCCGAACACGTTGACGTCGAACACCCGCCGCCACTGGTCGTCGTCGTTGTCCTCGACCGTGCCCTGGGCACCGATGCCCGCGTTGTTGACCAGTACGTCCAGGCCGCCGAGGTCGGCGACAGCGGCGGCCACTGCGGCGCGTACGGACGCGTCGTCGCCGACGTCCGCCCGGTGCGCGAGCAGCGGCTTCTCCACCGACGAGGGGTCGAGGTCCAGGACGGCCACCTGGGCCCCGCGCTCGGCCAGGAGTTCCGCGGTCGCCCGCCCGATGCCGGACGCCCCGCCGGTCACCAGGGCCCTGAGGCCCTCGAAGTCGCTCATGCAGCCTGCCCCTTCTTGCGGTCGAGGTCGGCGGCCCAGAAGGTGCCGCCGGGGAAGGTGTACTCCGCGATGGACTCGGGTCGCATCGCGGCGGAGAAGCCCGGCGCGGCGGGTGCCGTGTAGTGGCCCTCCCGGATCACCACCGGGTCGAGGAAGTGCTCGTGCAGATGGTCCACGTACTCGATCACCCGGTCCTCGGTCGTGCCCGAGAGCGCGACGAAGTCGAACATCGACAGGTGCTGGACCAGCTCGCAGAGCCCGACACCGCCCGCGTGCGGGCACACCGGCACCCCGAACTTGGCGGCCAGCAGCAGGATCGCCAGGTTCTCGTTGACGCCGCCGACGCGGGCCGCATCGATCTGGAGCACGTCGATGGCCCCGGCCTGGAGGAGCTGTTTGAAGATGACGCGGTTCTGCACGTGTTCTCCGGTGGCGACCCGCACCGGGGCCACGGCCCTGCGGATCGCCGCGTGGCCGAGGACGTCGTCGGGGCTGGTCGGCTCCTCGATCCAGTACGGGTCGAACTCGGCGAGCGCCTTGGTCCAGGTGATCGCCTCCTCCACGTCCCAGCGCTGGTTGGCGTCGATGGCGATCCGCACGTCGGGGCCGACGACGGAGCGGGCGACCCGGCAGCGGCGCACGTCGTCGGCGAGGTCGGCGCCGACCTTCAGCTTGATCTGCCGGA
The DNA here is from genome assembly GCF_042891915.1 of Streptomyces sp. NPDC001848. Lineage (NCBI taxonomy): Bacteria > Bacillati > Actinomycetota > Actinomycetes > Kitasatosporales > Streptomycetaceae > Streptomyces > Streptomyces sp. NPDC001848. The sequence goes on from NZ_JBIATP010000003.1 coordinate 181,402, forward strand.
AGCCGTCGGCGACCGCCTGCGCGGCGAGACGGCTGAGCTTGTCGTCGAGGTAGCCGAGCCAGCCGGCGGAGGTCGTGTAGGCGGGGTAGCCCCGGGCCATGAGCCGGGCGGTGCGCTCCTCGGCGCCCTGTTTGCCGCGCCTGAGCAGTTCCAGCGCCTCCTCGGGGGTGAGCGCGTCGGTGATGTAGCGGAAGTCGATCTGGCGGACCAGCCACTCGGGGTCGGCCTCGGCGAGCAGCCGCCACAGCGGCTTGCCGGCGCGCTGGGCGGCCAGGTCCCAGACGGCATTGACGACCGCGCCGATCGCCATGTGCATCACGCCCTTCTCGGGTCCGAGCCAGCGCAGCTGACTGTCGCCGACCAGGTCGTGGTAGACCGGTCCCGGGTCGGCGCACACCTCGTCCACGCTCCGTCCGACCACGTGTCCGCGCAGCGCCTCGATCGCGGCGACCTGCACCTCGTTGCCCCGCCCGATGGTGAAGGTGAATCCGTGGCCCTCGACACCGTCGGCGGCGTCCGTGCGCAGCACCAGGTAGGCGGCCGAGTAGTCGGGGTCCGGGTTCATCGCGTCGGAGCCGTCGAGCTCCCGGGAAGTGGGGAAACGGATGTCGAAGGTGTCGACCGCGGTGATCCGGGCGGCAGTTGGGGACACGGGAGGCCTTTCGGTCCGGGGGCACGAGGTCGTGCACCGGGTGGTGCACAGGTCGTGCGCGAGGGCGTACGTCGTACGGCGCCGTACGACAACGAAGCGGGTCAGTCCTGGGCACGGCCCGTCGTCACCCGCGCGATCACCAGGGCGACGAGGATGATTCCGCCGTAGATGGCCTGGATCCAGAACGACGGCACCTGGGCGAGGGTGAGCAGGTTCTGCACGACACCCAGGAGGAGCACACCGGTGAGGGCGCCGAGCATGGTGCCCTTGCCGCCGTCCAGGCTGATGCCGCCGATGACCGCCGCCGCGAACACCGTGAAGATCATGTTCTGGCCCTGGTTGGCGCTGATCGCGCCGACGTACCCGGTCTGCATGATCCCGCCGACGGAGGCGAGGAGACCGGCGACCGTGAACACGCCGAGCATCACGCGCTCCACGCGGATGCCGGCCGCGCGGGCCGCGTCCGCGTTGCCGCCGATCGCGTACAGGGCGCGCCCGACGCGGTGGTAGCGCAGGACGAGCCCGGCGACCGCGAAGGCGACCGCGGCCAGCCACACGGACATCGGGATCCGCAGGAAGGTCGTGGTGGCGAGGGTGAAGAACGCGTCGGGCATCCCGAACAGAGTCTTGCCCTTGGTCGCGCCGACCAGCAGACCGCGCAGGACGATCAGCATCGCGAGAGTGACGATGAACGCGTTGAGCTTGAACCTGACCACCAGGATGCCGTTGAAGGCGCCGATCGCCGCGCCTACCACGAGGATCGCGACCAGGGCGAGGGCGGTGGGCCATGCGGTGCCCCAGCCGGACTGGGCGGCGGGCAGGACGAGCAGGGCGCCCACGGCCGGGGCGATGCCGACCACGGACTCCAGCGACAGGTCGAACTTGCCGGTGATCAGGACGAGCGACTCGGCGAGCACCACCATCGCGAGGGCCGCGGACGCGCCCAGGATGGAGATGATGTTGCGTTCGGTGAGGAAGGAGTCGTTGACGAACGCGCCGAGCACCATCAGTAGCACCAGGGCCGGGAGCAGGGCGAGTTCACGGGCCCGGCGGAGCAGGACGGTCTTGGCCGAGCGGGCGTCCGGGACCGGGAGGGGCGTGAGCGGCGGGGCCTTGGTGTCAGCCATGGTCCACTCCTTCGATGGAGGCGATCAGCTCGTGGTCGTGCCAGCCCGCCGGGTGCTCGGCGACGATCCGGCCGTGGAAGAGGACGAGGACGCGGTCGCAGCGGCGCAGGTCGTCGAGTTCGTCGGAGACGACGAGCACGGCGGTGCCGTCCTCGCGGGCGTTGTCCACCCGGGACAGCAGCGACTCCTTGGACTTCACGTCGACCCCTGCGGTGGGGTTGATGAGGACCAGCAGGCGCGGGTCGGAGGCCAGGGCGCGGGCCATGACCACCTTCTGTGCGTTGCCGCCGGACAGGTCGGAGACGGGCTGGTCGGGTCCCTCGGCGTGGATGTCGAGGCGGTGGATGAGGTCGCCGGCGAAGCCGCGTTTGCGCCGGGTGCCGACGAACCCGTGGCGGCCGAGGCGGTCCAGGACGCTCATGGTGGCGTTGTCGCCGACGGACATGCCGGGGACCAGGCCCTGTTCGTGGCGGTCCCGGGGTACGCAGCCGACGCCGGCCCTGAGCGCCGCCTGGACGTCGCCGAAGAGGAGCGGCCTGCCGTCGAGCCGGGCGGTGCCGGCGGCCGGGGTGTGCAGTCCGGCCAGGGCCTCGGCGAGTTCCACCTTGCCGCTGCCGCTGGAGCCGGCGAGTCCGACGACCTCTCCGTGGCGGACGGTGAGGTCGATGTCCCGGTACGACTGGCCGGTGAGCCCCTGGACTTCCAGGGCGACCGGCGCGTCGTCCGCGACCGCGCCCCGCACGGCCGCCTCTCGCTCGGCGACGGCCTCCCCCGCCATGGCCTCCACCAGGGCGGCGCGCGGCAGGTCGGCGACCGGCGCGGTGGTGATCCAGCGGGCGTCGCGCAGGACGGTGACGGTCTGGCAGACCTCGTAGACCTCCTGGAGGTGGTGGGAGATGAACAGGAAGGTGACGCCGGAGTCCTGGAGCGCGCGCATCCGTGTGAAGAGGCGCTCGATCTCCCGGTTGTCGAGCTGGGCGGTCGGCTCGTCGAGGATGATGAACCGGGCGCCGAAGCTGAGCGCGCGGGCGATCTCCACCATCTGACGGTCCTCGACCTTGAGGTCGGCGGTGCGGGCCTCCGGGTCGACGTGCACGTCCCAGGTGGCGAGGACCTCGGCGGCCTCGGCCTTCAGCCTCCGCCAGCTGATGAGGCCGCCACGCCCGGTGGGCTGCCGGTTGATGAGCAGGTTCTCGGCGACCGTCAGCTCCGGGACGACCGTGGGCTTCTGGTACACGCAGGCGACCTTGCGGCGCCAGGCGTCGCGGTCGGCGAGCGGGGGTGCGGGCTCGCCGTCGAAGCGGACCGTGCCCTCGTCGGGTGCCTGGAGTCCGGTGAGGACGTGGACCAGTGTGGACTTGCCGGCGCCGTTGCGGCCGACGAGGGCGTGGGACTCGCCGGGGAGCACGGCGAGCTGTCCGTCCTGTAGGGCGACCGTGGGACCGTAGCGCTTGACGATGCCCCTCGCCTCGACCAGTGGGGTGCTCATTTGACCGTGTTGCCCCAGAGCTTGGGGTCGTCGACGTTGTCCTTGGTGACCAGCGGGGCGGGCAGCTGGTCCTCCAGGATGCCGTTCGGCAGCTTGACGATGGTGGAGCCGTGGTCGGTGGGGCCGGGCTCGAACGTCTTCCCCTCCATCGCGGCCTTGATGTAGTACATGCCGTACCTGGCGTAGGCGTCCGCGGGCTGCGAGACGGTGGCGTCGATCTCGCCCTTGCGGATGGCGTCGAACTCCTGCGGGATGCCGTCGTTGGACACGATGACGATGTGGCCGTTCTGGCCCGCCGCCTTCAGCATGTTCTTGGACTTCAGGGTCTGCAGGGTGGGCGCGAGGTAGACGCCGCCCGCCTGCAGGTAGATGCCCTTGATGTCGGGGTTGGCGTTGAGCAGGGTGTCCAGCTTGGAGGCCGCGGTGTCGGACTCCCACTTGGCGGGGATCTCCAGGACCTTCAGCTTGGGGTACTTCTCCTTGACGCAGGAGCGGAACGCCTGAGAGCGGTCACGGCCGTTGACGGACGCGAGATCGCCCATGATCTGCACGACCTTGCCGCTGGTGATGTGCTGCCCGAGGTAGTCGCACGCCTTCTCGCCGTACGCGACGTTGTCGGCGCGCACCACCATGGCGACCTTGCCCTTGTCGGGCGCCACGTCGACGGCCACCACGGGGACGCCCTTGCGTTCCGCCTGGTCGAGGCCGGCCTGGATGGCGGCGCTGTCCAGCGGGGCGACGACCAGGCCCTTGACGCCCTGGTTGAGCTCGTTGTTGATGTCCGTGATCTGCTGCGAGGGGTCGCTGTTGGAGTTGACGGTCTTGAGGACGTCGACACCCTCGGACTTCGCCATCTTGGGCACGTAGTCGTTGTACGACTGCCAGAACGGCGAGGTCAGCAGGGGCAGGATCACCCCGACCTCGCCGGTGCCCCCGCCCGCGGCGCTGGAGGCGCCGGTGTCCTTGGTGCTGCCGCATGCGGCGAGCACGAGCGAGGCGCCGACGGCGAGGGCCGCCGCGCCGATGATCCGGGGCCTGTTCCGCTTCCTCAGTGTTCTGCCGGGCATCTGGCAGCTCCTCGTTGAGCGTGTGCGAGCAGATGCCCGCATACTTATCAGACCACTCCCCCGCCAGAACACCCCTCGACGGCACATTTCCGCGTCGTCAGACCATAGTGGTCCGACCACCTTGGTGGTTAGACTGCGACGCACCCGGTGACTGGAGGAGCAGCGTGGAGGAGACAGCCCCGTACAAGGGCACCGTGACGCAGCGCGCCATCGAGCAGATCACGGCGATGATCGCCGAGGGCCGGCTGGAACCGGGCCAGCGCCTGCCGACGGAACGCGACCTCGCGGCGCAGCTCGGCATCTCGCGCAGTTCGATGCGGGAGGCGATCCGCGCGCTCACGGTCCTCGGCGTGCTGGAGGCCCGGCACGGCTCGGGCATCTACGTCACCCAACTCCAGGCGGGCGACCTCCTGGAGACCTTCGGCGTGGTGGCCGATCTCTCGCGCGGGCAGCGCCTGGTGGAGTTGCTGGAGGTGCGCCGGGTCCTTGAGTCGACGGCGACGGCGCTGGCGGCCGCCCGTATCACGAACGACCAACTCGCCGAGGTGGAGAAGCACTTGGCGGCGATGAACGCGACGGACGATCCGGAGGAGATCCTCGCGCACGACCTCGCCTTCCACCGGGAGATCGCGATCGCCGCGGGCAACGAGACGATGGCGGCGATCCTGGAGGGCCTGTCCTCCCGGACCTTCCGCGCCCGCGTGTGGCGCGGCTACGAGGAGGAGGGCGCCTTCGCGCGCACGCGTCGCGAGCACGCGGCGATCCACCGCGCCCTGGCCGCCCATGACCCGGAGGCGGCCAGGGCGGCTGCCGCCGCGCACGTCGGCGAGGTGGAGGAGTGGCTGCGCAGCCAGCTGCCCTCCTGAGGGCAGCCGCCGCGCCGCCACCCTGCCCCGCCACCCCGCCACCACGGCGAGCGGAACTCACGGCTTCGAACGGCCGGTTCTCAGCTGTCGCCGATTGCGACGAGACCCTTTACCGGCTGCGACGACTCTCTGCCGACTGCGACGAGGCTCTCTACCGGCGCAGCTCCGGCGGCTCGTTGTCCAGTCCGAGATCGGCTTCGACGTCGTAGCCGACCGCGGCGGGACCCACCGTGGGATGCGCCATGTCGGCGCCCAGGTCGAAACCGGCGTCTTCCGCCGCGCGTTCCAGCTCTTCCTCCTCCCGGCGCCGGACGGCGTCCCGGTGGTGCTCGTTCATCCGTTGGACAAGACCCCGGACGCCGTGGTGGTGGCCCTCGGGGGCATCGGCTTCGCTCATGGCGCACATGGTCCACGGGGGCACGGCGTCCCTGCAACGGACCGCGGCGGGCGCGCGGTGAACTCTGCACGCTCAGGACAGGAGTGTGCAGTCCTGGACCACTCCTCCGGCCTGGATTCTGCGAGAAACTGAAGGAACGGACAGAGAGGGAGCACACGTGACCGACGAAGCGATGGGCGATGAGGTCTACCAGCCGGACGGCTCCGAAGTGCAGGACGACGCCGGGCTGCTGGACGCCTCGGACACCCTGGACTACCGGGGCGGCGACCAGGCTCTGGACGAGGGGTACTCTCCGCCGGAGCGGCCCTGGGGAGTGCAGCACACCGGCGTCACGGCGTCGGAGAGACAGCGCGGGGAGAGTCTCGACGAGCGCCTTGCCGAGGAGGTACCGGACATCGGTGTCCCGGACGGCGACGGTATCGGGGACACCTGGGACACGGACGGCGAGCTCATCGACGACGAGGTCGGCGATGTGCGCGCCGGACGGCTCGTCTCACCCGACGAGGGCATTCGCGAGAACAGCGAGTCCGACCTGGTCGCTTCCGACGTCGGGCTGGACGGCGCCGGGGCATCGGCCGAGGAGGCCGCGATGCACCTGATCGGCGACGACGACACCTACTGACGCGCGGCAGGCGCCAGGGCCGTCTGCTTGACGGGAGCGAAGACGCGCTGAGCCGCAACCGCGGCGCCGCCCCGGGCCCACTCCTCGAAGGGCAGCGGCCGGACCACGAGGTCGCAGTCCGCGGCGGCGCCGAAGGCGTGGTCTGCGAAGGTCTGCCGGATCTGGTCGGCGAACAGGTCGTAGGACGCCACGCCCTCACCGGAGATGATGATCCGTTCCGGGCCGATGAGGTTGGCGACCGAGGCCAGCGCCAGGCCCATGGCATGTCCGGCGCGGGCGAAGACGGCCCGGACGGCGGGGTCGCCGCCATGGGCGAGCCGGACCGCCTTGCCCATGGTCAGCTCCGGGTCGCCGGTGGCCTGGCGGGCCTGCTCGGTGATCGCGTGGGTGGAGGCGACCGCTTCGACGCAGCCGGTGTTGCCGCAGGTGCAGGTGCGGTCGGTGCCGCCCACCGGGAGGTGGCCGATCTCGCCCGCCACGCCGTGCGCCCCGGAGACCACCCGGCCGCCGATGGAGAGACCGGCGCCGATGCCGGCACCCACGGTGACCAGGGCGAACGACGACAGGCCGGCACCGGCGCCGAACCACTGCTCGGCCACGGTCAGGGCCCGGACGTCGTTCTCGATGACCGTCGGGGTGCCGGTGGCCGACTCGACCAGCTGAGCCAGCGGTACCCGGCGCCAGTTCAGGAAAGGCGAGTACTGCACGGTCCCGGTCTGGCCGTCCACGTCGCCGGAGATGGTGACGCCGACCCCGTGGAGCGCGTCGGCCCCCTCCACGCCCGCTTCGGCCCGTAGCCGGTCCACCAGCCGGGCGATCGCCAGCACCACGGTGCCCACGTCACGTGAGCCGAGAGCGGAGCGCTGAGAGGCCAGCGGCTGGGCCGTCAGATCGGCCAGTACGCCGATGACTTCGTCGCCCGTGACCTTCACGCCGGCGAACCGGGCGCGGCCGGGCCGTACGGCGAGCAGCGTGGCCGGACGGCCGCCGGCGCGCTCCCCGGTGGGCCGGCCGGCTTCGGCGATCCAGCCGTCGGCGATCAGGGGCGTGGCCACCTTGGTGATGGCCCCCGGCGTCAACCCGGTCCGCCGCCCGATGTCGGCGCGGCTCAGCGGGCCGTGCGCCAGCAGGGTCTGGAAGACCATCACGGCGGCGGGGGGCAGGTCGGCGAGGCTCACCTGGGCACCGTACATTTCCAAGGGAAACTAAAACAAGGCCAGATCTCCGCAGGGCGCACGGGCCCTGCGCCCACTGCCGGGGCAAGACATCAGACGAAGGCCAACTCCAGGCAGGGATTCCCTGGGGAAGTGCCGGACATGCCACTCCAGGAGACATCGGACTTCTGTGCGCCGACTATGTTGACGCTGGAAGGAAACCATGGCTACATTCGCCGCACTCCTCGTCGGAGCGGACGGGACGGGTCCGCACCGGGGAGGGGCGTGACCACACATTCCCCGTTGGTCCTCAGTGTTTCCCCCTCGGTGGCGCTCCGGGACGACCACCACCGAGGGAGCTCCCACCACCCCAGATCCCTCAGGCGGAAGACCGCTTGCGCTCGCGCCGAGACGGAGTACATCCATGGCTCGTCCAGCTCGACCCCCACGCCTCAGAACACTCGCCGGTGCCACGGCGCTCGCGGTGGCCCTCGCCGCGCCCACCGCATGGGCCGCGACGCCCTCATCCGCTTCCGGCACCCAGGCTTCCGGCGCCACGTCTGCCCCGGCCGTGGCCGCCAAGCCGTACATGGGTTACAGCACTTGGAGCCTCGAGTCCACCAACTTCCCCGGCTACGGCGGGGAGCAGTGGCTCACCGAGTCCCATGTGCTGCAACAGGCCGACGTCCTGGCCTCGAAACTGAAGTCCCACGGCTACGACTACGTCAACGTGGACGCCGGCTGGAACGTCGACAACGGCAAGAACGTCTCGGACGGCTACGCCCGTCCGACCGCCGACCTGAAGAAGTTCCCGCACGGCATGAAGTACGTCGGGGACTACCTGCACCGGAAGGGACTGAAGTTCGGTCTCTACCTGGCGGTCGGTCTCTACCAGGACTACTACAACGACGGCAGAACCCCGATCCACAACGCGCCGGGCTGCACCACCAAGGACATCGTCTACCCGGACCTGCGCAAGACCAGCGGCTGGGACAACGTCTCCTACCAGCTGAACTTCGCCAGCCCCTGCACCACCAAGTACATCCAGTCCATCGCCGACGAACTGGCCGGGTGGGGCGTGGACTTCCTCAAGATCGACGGAGTGGGCCCCGGTTCCTTCCAGGGCGACGAGGCGCACAACAACGTGCCCGACATCCAGGCGTGGCACACCGCTCTGCAGAACACCGGGCGCCCCATCCAGTTCATCCTGTCCTGGGCGCTCAGCCACAACAAGGCCGACGTCTGGAAGGCCAACTCCAACGGGTGGCGGGTCGACACGGACGTCGAGTGCTACTGCGACTCGCTGGTCACCTGGAACAACTCGGTCAAGCAGCGCTGGAACGACGTCGTGCAGTGGATACCCGACGCCGGTCCCGGCCACTGGAACAACCTCGACTCCCTCGACGTGGGCGTCGGTGCCATGGACGGCATCAACGACGTCGAGCGGCAGAGCTACATGACGCTGTGGGCCATCGAGTCCGCGCCGCTGTACATGGGTGACGACCTCACCAAGCTCGACTCCTACGGTCTGAAGCTGCTGACCAACGACGAGGTCATCGCGGTCGACCAGGCCGGCCACCCGGCCAGGCCGGTCAGCCAGAACACGCCGCAGCAGGTCTGGTACGCCCGCAACCCGGACGGCAGTTACACCGTGGCGCTGTTCAACCTCGGCAGTGGCTACGCGGACGTGACCGCGAACTGGAGCGACCTGGGCATCAGCGGCAAGGCCGCGGTCCGCGACCTGTGGAGCCACAAGAACCTCGGTTCGGTCGGCGGCTCCTTCACCGACAACCTGCCGCCGCACGGCTCCCGCCTGCTGCGCCTGACCCCGAGCAGCACCGGCAGCCACCCGGGCGTCCCGCTCGCCGTGCACGGCACCGCCTCCACCGCCACCAGCGTCTCGCTCGCCTGGGACGCGGTGAACTCCGGCACCACCACGACGGGTTACGACGTCTACGCGAACGGGGCGAAGGCCGCCACCGTCACGGGCACCTCCGCCACCGTGAGCGGTCTGAGCGCCGCCACCGGTTACGCCTTCACCGTGGTCGCCCACGATGCGAGCGGCCGCACCTCCGCACCGAGCAAGGCGGTGCCCGTCACCACGCCGGCGGCCGGCGGACCTGTCTCCTACGAGGCCGAGGCGGCGGGCAACACCCTCAGCGGCAACGCGAGCGTCGCGGACTGCTCCGAGTGCTCCGGCGGCAAGAAGGTCGGCAACCTCGGCTACAGCGGCTCGGTCGCCGTCAACAACGTGACCGTGCCCAGGGACGGCACCTACCTGATGAAGCTCGACTACACCGACGGCTCCTCCGGCCGCACGGTCGTCGTCACCGCCGGCGGGACGTCCTTCCAACTGCCGCTGCCGGGAACCAACGACAACATCTGGGGCCACCCGCAGTCGATCACCGTGCCGGTGCAGCTGAAGGCGGGCACCAACACGATCAGCTTCGGCAACCCCTCGGACTACGTGTCCGACGTGGACCGGATCACCCTCTGATCATTCCGTCCGTCGGTTTTCCGCCCGCCTGACCATGTAAGGAGAGTGCCGTGGTGGTCACATCACAGGGCAACCCCACGACGCCGGTCACACCGCCGTCCGCCGCGGTGGCCACCACGGCCGCCCGCCCGGGCGAGCCCCGCAAGATCCGCAAGCCGGGCCGCCACACGCCGACCAGGTCGGCGGCGGCCCGCCGCCGGGACCTGCCGGCCGCCCTGCTGCTGATCCTCCCCGCCGTGGCCGGCTTCGCGGTCTTCTTCGCGTATCCGACCCTGCGCGGCATCTACCTCAGCTTCACCGACTTCCACGTCCTCAGCCCGCCGAACTGGGTGGGGTCGGCCAACTTCCGGGAGATGTTCGGTGACGACGTCTTCTGGCACTCCCTGCTCGTCACCGTCTACTTCGTCGTCCTGTCCGTGTGCTTCGGCACCCTGATCTCCCTGGTGACGGCGGTGGTGCTGCACCGGGTGGCCCGGTCGTCGCTCCTGCGCGGCGTGATCCTGCTGCCGTTCCTGATCTCCAACGTCATCGCCGCCCTGGTCTGGCAGTGGATGCTCGACCCGCAACTCGGCGTCGTCAACATCGTGCTCAGGCACCTGACCGGCCACTCGATCCACTTCTTCGGCAGCGGAGGCTGGGCGATCCCCTCACTCGCTGCGATCAGCGTGTGGAAGTGGATGGGCTACTACGCTCTGCTGATCTTCGCCGGCCTGCAGACCATCCCGTCGACCATCTACGAGGCGGGCCGGGTCGACGGCGCGAGCGAGATGCAGATGTTCCGCCGGCTGACGGTGCCCCTGCTGCGGCCGATCCTCGTCATGGTGGTCGTCCTCACAGTGATCAACTCCTTCCAGGTGTTCGACATCGTCCAGGTCACCACCAGGGGCGGGCCGGCCAACGCCTCGAACGTGCTGCAGATGTACATCTACGACAAGGCCTTCCGGCAGTTCGACTTCGGTTACGCCGCCACCCTGTCGCTGGCCCTGTTCGCCCTGCTCATCACCGTCACCTTCACCCAGCTGCGGCTCGCCCGCGCGGGCGAGTCCGACCTGAACTGAAGGAGGCCGACGTGGCCGTCACCCTCGCACCCGGCCGGGCGGCCGTCCCGCGCCACCGTCCCCACCAGGACACCCGCAGGCTCACACCCGGCAGAATCGCCGCCTGGATCTACCTCGGCGTCATCGTCGTGGCCACCCTCTTCCCGTTCTACTGGATCCTGCGCACCGCGCTGTCGAACAACTACAAGCTGGCCACCGACCCCTCCTCCCCGCTGCCGGTCGGCTTCACCTGGGGCGCGTTCGAGCGGGCCCTCGGCATCGCCTCCACCGCCGAGGCCCAGGCGCAGGGCGGCTCCGGCGCCTCCCTCGACATCGCGCTGTACCTGCGCAACTCGCTGATCTACGCGTCCGTGCAGACGGCGCTGATCGTGCTGTTCTCCGCGTGCGCCGCATACGCCTTCTCCCGGCTGCACTGGCGCGGCCGCAACCTGGTGTTCAACGTCCTGATCAGCGCCCTGATGGTGCCCGGTGTGTTCACGCTGCTGCCCAACTTCGTCCTTGTGAAGGACCTCGGGCTGACCAACACCTTCGCCGGGCTGATCCTGCCCGGCGCGCTCTTCCAGGCGTTCACGCTGTTCTTCCTTCGGCAGTTCATGCTCGGCCTGAGCAGCGAGGTCGAGGAGGCCGCCATCATCGACGGCGCCGGACCGCTGCGGATCTTCTTCCGGATCATCCTGCCGATGTCGTCCGCGCCCCTCGCGACCGTGTCGCTGCTGATGTTCGTCAACGCCTGGAACGACTACTTCTGGCCCCTGCTGATCACCAACGGTCAAGACGTGCAGCCCCTGACCCTCGCGCTGGGGGTCTTCAAGCAGTCCTCGCCACAGGCCGCACCGGACTGGGCGGGCCTGATGGCCGCCGCGCTGATCGCGGCGCTGCCGATGCTGCTGCTCTTCATCGCCTTCGGCAAGCGCGTCGTCAACTCCATCGGCTTCTCCGGCCTCAAGTGACCGGCTCTCCACCTCGATCGGAAGGCACAGCCATGCACTCCACCGACCTGGTGCTGCGGTGGCCCGCGCCCGCGGCCGGGTGGTCCGAGGCCGCGCCCGTCGGCAACGGCCGGCTCGGCGCGATGGTCTTCGGCGGCGCCCACCGGGCCCGGATCCAGCTCAACGACTCCACCGTGTGGTCGGGCACCCCCGGCGGCCCGGCCGCCGCCCTCGCCGCGGTCCGTGCGGCCGGCGCCGGACCGCGGCGGCTCGAGGAGGTGCGCGCCGCGCTCCGCTCCGGCGACCAGGACCGGGCCGAGGCCCTGCTGATGGCCTTCGAGGGGCCCTACAGCCAGGAGTACCTGCCCTACGCCGACCTGTGGCTGACCGTGTCCGGCGGCGAGCGGGCCGCCTACCAGGGCCGGACCCTCAACCTCGACACGGCGGTCGCCGAGGAACGCTTCGTCCTCGACGGCACGGCGGTCCACCGCCGGGTCTGGGCCGACGCCGTGACGGGCACCGTCTGCACGACGATGGACGCGGCCGGCGGCACCGTGGATCTGCGCGTCGACCTGTCCACCCCGCTGCGGGAGGTTCACCGGTCGGCCTCGGTCCGCGGACTCCTGCTGGGTGTGGAGATACCGGTGGACGGCGCACCCGCCCACGAGCCCGATGTCGCCGAACCGCTGCGGTACGCCGACGGACCCGTCGACGGCTACGACCCGTTCGGCGCGCTCGCCCTCGCCCTGAGCACCGATGGCGAGGTGACCGTGGCGGACGGCACCCTGCTCGTCACCGGCGCCTCGCACGCCCTGGTCACCCTCGCCGGCTCCACCAACGCCGCCCGCCACTGGCACGGACAGCCCACCGCGGACCGCGCCACCCACCTTCAGACCGCGACCCGGACGGCCGCGGGCGCCGCCCTCCGGGGCGCCGATGGCCTGCTCAAGGCTCACGAAACCGACATCCGCGGCCTCCTCGGCGACACCGCCCTGCGCATCGGCGCCCGTCGCGGCGGCACCCACGACGTGGCGCGCGACATCCTCAGCGGGGACGACGAACTCCTCACCGCGACCGTGCTGTTCCAGCTCGGCCGGTATCTGCTGGCCACCGCCTCCCGCCCGCACACCGGTCCCCCGGCCAACCTCCAGGGCATCTGGAACGCCGACCTGCGCCCCGCCTGGTCGTCCAACTACACCATCAACATCAACACCCAGATGAACTACTGGGGTGCCGAAGCGGCGGGCCTCTCCCCCTGCCACGAGCCACTGTTCGACCTGCTCGACCGGCTCTCCGCCCAGGGCGCCGAGGTGGCGCGCGAGCTGTACGGCGCCCGCGGCTGGGTGGCACACCACAACACCGACATGTGGGGCTGGGCACTGCCGGTCGGCATGGGTCACGGCAACCCCTCGTGGGCGATCTGGATGATGGGCGGCGCCTGGCTGTCCCAGCACCTGTGGGACCACTGGGAGTTCACCCGCGACCTGGGCTTCCTCCGGGAGCGGGCGTGGCCGCTGCTCAGCGGCTGCGCCGAGTTCCTGCTCGACTGGCTGACCGACGACGGCACCGGGTACCTGGACACCCTCCCCTCGACCTCCCCCGAGAACCTCTTCCTGGACGCCGACGGCACCCCCAGGTCGCTGACCCGCTCCTCGGCGATGGACATGGCGCTGACCCGGGCCACCTTCGAGCGCGTCCTGAAAGCGGCCGAGATCCTCGGCGTGGACACCCCGCCGGCCGACGAGATCCGCGCCGCGCTGCCCAGGCTGCGCCCGCCGCGGATCTCCGCCGACGGCCGGCTCCAGGAGTGGGCCGAGGACCTGCCGGAGGCCGACCCGCACCACCGTCACCTCTCCTCCCTGGTCGCCGTGCATCCGCTGGGCCTCGTCGACCCCGACACCACGCCCGAACAGGCCGACGCGGCGCGGAAGGTGCTCGATCACCGCGGTCCCGGTGCCATGGGCTGGTCCTGGGCATGGAAGATCGCCCTGCGGGCCCGGCTGCGCGACGCCGGGGCCGCGCGCCGTCTGCTGCTGGAGGCGAGCCGCCCGCTCGACGGCGACCCCGGCACCGACGCCCCGGTGGACGGCTCCCAGTGGGGCGGGCTGCTGCCCAACCTCTTCTCCACCCATCCGCCCTTCCAGATCGACGGCAACTACGGCTTCATGGCCGCTCTCACCGAGATGGTGCTGCAGAGCCACACCGGCACCCTCCACCTGCTGCCCGCACTGCCCGCCGAGTGGCCGGACGGCGAGGCCACGGACCTGCGCTGCCGTGGCGGCCTAGCGGCCGACTTCGCCTGGAGCGGGGGCTCGCTGACCTCGGTCACGGTGCGCCGGCTCGCCGGCGACGACGCCGAGCCGGTCCGGGTCCGCCACCGGGACCGCCGTGTCGAGCTACGCGTCCCGGCCCGCACGCAGGTCACCCTCGACGCGGACCTGTGCCCGCGAGGGGAGCCGGTGCCGTGCTGACCGAGCAGGACCTGCCCGAACTCTTCTCCTACCGCAGCGCCTACCGGGAGCCCACCGACTTCGAGGTCTTCTGGAAGGACACCCTCGCCGAGGCCCGCGCCCGGCATGAGGCCGCGCTGGACCTGACGCCGGTGGCGACCGGACTGGAGACCGTGGACGTCTTCGACGCCGTCTTCCCGGGCTTCGACGGCCACCCGGTCCGCGGCTGGCTGCGCATGCCCCGCCGGCGGACCGGCCCGCTGCCCGCCGTCGTGCAGTTCCACGGCTACGGCAGCGGACGCGGCGCCCCCATCGACGACCTGCTGTGGGCCTCGGCCGGATACGCCCATCTGCTGGTGGACGCCCGCGGTCAGGGCGGCGCCTGGGCGGGCGGCGGCGGCACGCCCGACCCGGTCGGCAGCGGCCCCGCGTATCCAGGCTTCCTCACCCGGGGCATCCAGGACCGGACCACCTACGTCTACCGGCGGGTCTTCACCGACGCCGTCCGCGCGGTCGAGGCGCTGCGCGGCCGCACCGACCTGGTGGACCCCGCCAGGGTCGCCGTCGTCGGCCCCAGCCAGGGCGGCGGCATCGCACTCGCGGTCGCCGGACTCGTACCCGGTCTCGCGGCCGCGCACTTCCAGGCGCCGTTCCTGTGCGACATCCGGCAGGCCACCCGGCTCACCGACGCGCACCCCTATGCCGAGATCATCGGCTATCTGGCCGCCCGGCGGGACCTGGTCGAGCAGACCTTCGACACGCTGAGCTACTTCGACGGGCTCGCCTTCGCGCGCCGGGCCACGGCCCCGGCCTGGTTCTCCGCCGGGCTGCGCGACGAGGTGTGCCCGCCGGTCACGGCGATCGCCGCGTACCACGCCTACGGCGGACCCAAGCAGCTGCGGCTGTGGGAGTTCAACGGCCATGACGCCGGCGGTCCCGAGGACCTGGCCACCGCACTGAGCGCGTTCGGCGCGCTTCTGAAGACGTCGTCCCGTCCGCCAGGGGTGCCGTCCCCCGCCCCTGGGTCCTGAAGGAAAGAAGGAACGATGAGAAAAGTCATGGGCCTGCGCAAGGCCGTGGCGCTGGGCGCCACGGTCACCCTCGCCGCAGTCGTCTCCGCCTGCTCCTCCGGCTCCTCCTCAAGCGGCGGTGCCAAGACCGTCAACTGGTGGACCTGGGACGACAAGCAGGCCGCGGCATACCAGGTGTGCGCCACGGACTTCGAGAAGGCCCATCCCGGTGTCACGGTGAAGATCACCCAGTACAACGTGGCGGACTACTTCACCAAACTGACTGCCGGGTTCGTGGCCGGCAGCGCGCCCGACGCCTTCCAGAACAGCGTCCAGTTCTTCCAGGCGTACGCCTCCCAGCACCAGCTGATGCCGTTGGACGACTTCATCGCCAAGGACAAGTTCGACCTGTCCCGCTTCTCGGTCGGCGTGGACGCCTGGAAGTTCACCGACGGCAAGCAGTACGCGCTGCCACTGGACTGGGCGGCGACCGGCATCTACTACAACGCGGACGCGCTGGCCAAGGCCGGGTACAGCAAGAAGGACGTCGACTCGCTGAACTGGAACCCGGACGACGGCGGCACCCTGGGCAAGATGATCGCCCACCTGACGGTCGACGCCAAGGGACGCCGCGGCGACCAAACGGGCTTCGACAAGTCGCACGTCAAGACCTACGGCTACGGGCAGGTCGCGGCCAAGGACTTCATCGGCCAGACCACCTGGAGCCCGCTGGTGGACACCACGGGCTGGCGCCTGGGCGACAAGCCCACCTGGCCGTCGGTGTTCAACTACACCGACCCGCGGTTCGTGAAGACCATGGACTGGATCCGCTCGCTGACGGACAAGGGCTACGCACCGAAGATCGGTGACTTCGCCAACAGCGTCAGTGACGTGGACCTGCTGTCGTCCGGCAAGGTCGCCATGGAGAGCGCCGGTTCCTGGGAGGCGGCCACCTTCGTGAAGATCCCGAACCTGAAGGTCGGCATCGCACCCACCCCCTACGGCCCCGACGGCAAGACCCGGGCCGTGCTGAGCAACTCCAACGGCAACAACATCTGGGCCGGCACCAAGAACCCGGACCTGGCCTGGCAGTGGGTTTCGTACATGGGCTCCGAGTCCTGCCAGTCCAAGGCTTCGCAGACAGGTACATTCTTCCCGTCGATCCCAGCCGCCATGGACTCCTCGGCCAAGGCGCTGGCCGCCAAGGGTGTGGACCTGTCCGTCTTCACCGACATGATGAAGAACAAGATCCTCTACCCCTCCCCGGTCTACGGCAACGGCGCCGCCCTCCAGGACGCGCTGGAGCCGCTGTTCGAGGCGTACTTCGCCGGTCAGAAGGACGACTCCGTGTTCACGGACATGCGGGACAAGAGCAGGACGCTGCTCGCGAAGAACTGAACCACCGAAGGCAACCGGTTGTCCGGGCGCCGGACGCGGCCCCCGACCAGGGTCCGTCCGGCGGGCCGGATCCATGAAAGGACTCTGCATGCCTGACACCACCGCGCGGATCCTGGCCCTGCGCGCGGCCGGCACCTCACTCGTCGTGGAGCTCGCCGAGCCGGTGCCCAGAGTCCTGCACTGGGGAGCCGACCTCGGGGAGCTGCCGGAGGCCGGTCTGGCGGCGCTCGCCCTGACCGGCGAACCCGCCGTGCTGAACAACTCCATCGACATCCCGCGCCGCTTCACCGTCTGGCCCACCGAGGCGGACGGCTGGTCGGGAACCCCGGCCCACCAGGGCCATCTGGCCGGTACCACCGCCGCACCGCGGCTCGGCCTGGCCGGAACGTCGTACCGGCCGCAGGTCGAGGGCGGGGAGCTGTCCCTGGACCTGACCGACCCCGGAGCCGGACTCGACGTCACCGTCACCTACCGCCTGGAGCCCTCCGGTGTCCTCGGCGTGCAGACCCGGATCGGCCGCCGACCGGACGCCGCCCCGGAGCCGTACGACCTCGCGCAGGTCACCACGCTGCTGCCACTGCCCCGCCGGGCCGCGGAGATCCTGGACTTCACCGGCAAGTGGAGCCGGGAGCGCTCCCCGCAGCGCCGCCCGCTGGGCTTCGGCACCTACACCCGGGAGGTGCGACGGGGCAAACCCGGCCTGGACTCGCCGTACCTGGTGGCGGTCGGTGTGCCGGGGTTCGGTTTCCGCCGGGGCGAGGTGTGGGGCGTGCACCTCGCCTGGAGCGGTGACCAGCGGTACCTGGTGGAGCAGCTGCCGGAGGGCGCGGGCACCCATGCCGCGGTGCTCGGCGCCGGAGAGCTGCTGCGTCCCGGGGAGATCCGGCTCGCCCCCGGCGAGTCGTACACCACGCCCGTCTGCCACTTCACCTGGTCCGATCAGGGCCTCGACGGGCTCGCGGACCGTTTCCACACCCTGCTGCGGTCCCGGCCCACCCATCCGCGCACACCCCGCCCGCTGATCCTCAACAGCTGGGAGGCGGTGTACTTCGACCACGACCTGGACCGGCTGCTGCGGCTGGCCGACAAGGCCGCCGAGGTCGGTGTCGAGCGTTTCGTGCTCGACGACGGCTGGTTCCGCGGGCGCCGCTCGGACCACGCCGGGCTGGGCGACTGGACGGTGGACCCGGTGGTGTGGCCCGAGGGGCTGACGCCGCTGGTGGACCATGTGCGCTCGCTCGGCATGGAGTTCGGGCTGTGGGTCGAGCCGGAAATGGTCAATCTGGACTCCGACCTGGCCAGGGAACACCCCGACTGGGTGCTCGGCCCGGCGCGCGGCGTCGGCCCGTCCTCGCGGCACCAGCACGTCCTGGACCTGGCCAACCCTCAGGTGTGGGACTACCTGCTGAGTGCGCTGGACGCCCTGGTGGAGAAGTACGGCATCGCCTATCTGAAGTGGGACCACAACCGGGAGCTGCACGAGGCCGTCCACGGCCCCGCCGACCGCCCGGTCGCGCACGCCCAGGTCCTCGCGCTCTACCGGCTGATCGACGCCCTCAAGGAGCGCCACCCGGGGCTGGAGATCGAGAGCTGCGCCAGCGGTGGCGGCCGGGTGGACCTCGGCATCCTGGCCCGTTCCGACCGGGTGTGGGCCTCGGACTGCAACGATCCGGTGGAGCGTCAGGCCATCCAGCGGTGGACGGCGCAACTGCTGCCGCCGGAGCTGATCGGCGCCCACGTCGGCGCCGCCACCAGTCACACCACCGCCCGGGTCAGCTCCGACACCTTCCGGCTGACCACGGCCCTGTTCGGGCACGCCGGTATCGAACAGGACATCACCCGGTGCACCCCCGAAGAACTCGCCCGGCTCACCGCCTGGGCCGGGCTCTACCGCGAACTGCGGCCCCTGCTGCACGGCGGCCGCACGGTCCGCGCCGACCTCCCCGGTGACGCGACCCTGCTGCACGGGGTCGTGGCGCACGACGGTACGGCCGCGCTCTACTGCTGGGCCCGGGTGGCCACCTCCCCCGAAGGGCAGTCCGGGCGGGTCCGGTTGCCCGGACTTTCCGCCGAGGCCGACTACCGGGTACGGGTCCGCACCGAGCTGGGGCTGCCGTCCTTCCACCAGACCTCCGGCCCGGCGTGGCTGACCGCGGCGCTCGACGACTGGCTGACGCTGCCGGGTGCGGTGCTCACGGTGGCCGGACTGCCCATGCCGAACCTCAACCCGGACCAGGCGCTGCTGCTGGAGGTGCGGCGGGCCGACGGCTGAGGAACGGGCGTGCGGTCCGGGGGTGACGCCGGTGACAGGTCTGCCCCGTGCTCTCGACGTGGCGCCGCCCGCACGGCACAGTGCTGCTCGTACTCGTCAGTACGTTCATGCGTCAACACGCCGAGCACCGACAGGGAGCACCCGTGACCAGCTGGGTCGGCCGGACCGCCGCCGAGATAGCCGCCGCCGTACGGGAGAAGCGGGCCACCCCGCGGGAGGTGGTGGCCGAGCACCTCGCACGGATCGAGGAGCTGGACGGCCGCGTCGGCGCCTTCCGCCGGGTGCGCACGGAGGCGGCGCTCGCCGAGGCCGACGAGCTGGCGGCGCGCGCCGATCTGGCCGGCCTGCCACTGGCCGGCGTTCCCGTGGCGGTCAAGGACAATCTGGCGGTGCGCGGCGAGTCGACTCGCAACGGCTCGGCCGCCACCCCCGACGCACCCGCCGAGCAGGACCATGCCACGGTGGCCCGGCTGCGCGCGGCGGGCGCCGTGGTGGTCGGTCTGACCAACGTGCCGGAGCTGTGTGTCTTCGGTACCACGGAAGGGGTGCACGGGACCGCCCGCAACCCGTGGGACCTGACGCGCACGGCGGGCGGCTCCTCCGGCGGCAGCGCGGCGGCCGTGGCCGCCGGGATGGTGCCGATCGCGCTCGGCAACGACGGGATGGGGTCGCTGCGCATCCCGGCCGCCAACTGCGGCCTCGTCACCCTCAAGCCGGGGCACGGGACGGTCCCTGCGGGGATCGGCAACGGCGACTGGTTCGGGATGTCCGAGAACGGGCCGCTGGCGACGACGGTCGAGGACGCGCGGCTGATGTTCGACGTCCTGGCGGGGACAGGGGCGGATCGGGCGCCGGGGAGCGTGCCGCGAAGGATCGCGCTCTCCCTGCGCAGTCCCCTGCTCGGCGTGAACGTGAGCCGCCCGTACGCGGACGCGGCCCGCGCGGCGGCCGCACTGCTGGCCAGGGCGGGTCATGACGTGCGTCCGGACGAGCCGCCGTACCCCTGGTGGCTGGGCACGACGTCGCTGGCGCACTGGACGGCGGGTACGGCGGTCGACGCCGAGGGCCTCGACCGGCGGCGGCTGGCCCGGCGCACCCGGGTGCACGCGGCGGTGGGGCGGCGTTTCGTGGGGAACGTGCGGTCCGGTGACCGCCGCGAACAGCTGCGCCGACTCCTCGAACCGTTCTTCGCCACGCACGACGTGCTGCTCACCCCGACGCTCGCCCGCCGCGGCCCGGTCGCCGATGCCTGGCACGAGCGCGGCTGGCTGCGCAACGTGCTGGCCAACACCGCCTACTCCCCCATGACTCCGCCGTGGAACCTCACGGGTTGGCCCGCGATGTCGGTCCCGTTCGACACCCTCCCGAGCGGCGCGCCCTGCGCGGTGCAACTGGTGGGACGGCCGGGCTCGGAGCGCGAACTCCTCGCGGTGGCAAGCCATTTGGAGTCCCTGCGGCCCTGGCGGCGCACCGCACCGCTGAGCCGGGGTGCCGCCCCACGCTCCGAGCCGGCCGGTTGACCACCCTGCTTGCTGGTGGGCTTACCGGTTGGACTTCGCGACGCTGATGTCACCGAGCGCCGACTCCGGGTCCCGCTCGATGGCCAGGTCGCCGAGGGACACGATGCCCACGGGCTCCCCGTTCTCGACGACCGGGACACGGCGCACGGAGTGCTCGCGCATCAGGCGTACCGCGCGGTCCAGTTCGTCCTCGGGGCTGACGGTGACCAGGTCGCCGCTGCACGCGCGATCCACCGTGGTCTCCCGCGGGTCCGCCCCCTCCGCGACCGTGCGCACCACCAGGTCGCGGTCGCTGACCAGCCCACGCAGCCGGTCGCCCTCCGTCACGAGGACCGCGCCGATGTTCTGGTCGCGCATCACCTGGGCCACGGTTGCCACCGGGGTCCGCGGTTCCACCGTCACGGGTGCGGCGGTCATGATGTCGCGTACGTGCTGGGCCATCATGTCTCCCTTCGCGCATCGCTGCGGTGCCGGTCACCGCGCTCGGCCGCCGGGTACCCGGCGAACCCGACGCCTCACCCGGTCGTTCCCACCGCTGCGCGCAGGGTGTTGTCGCGCGTTGTGGCTCGTGGGACGTGAGGCCGTTTCCCCGGGCCGTCGCTGGGGACTCGGTCAGCAAGCGCCGTGAGACCCCGGCGAGACGGGGACCGGCGCTCGAGGATGCAGAGAGAAGATGAACTGTCGTGACCGCACAGCCAAGTGAGAAGCCCGTGGTCCGTCCGCCTGAAACCGGCTGGGCGAAGGCCCGCCGCCCGCGCGAGAACGGCCTGCGCACCTGTGTCCCGGCCGTCGACGACGGGAAGCGGCCCTGGCCGCGCCGCGGCCCGGAGGAGAACATCGTCCGGGGCGAGGACTGAGGGCCGGGGGAACGGCCGGGACGAGGGAAACGGCCGGGTCATTTGGCTGCCCTGTACACGCTTCACCGAGGAGGGCGTGGGTACCCAGGCGGGGCAAGCGAACGCGAGCGCGCGGCGCTTCCTCCACGGGCGCCGGAGGGCGTCCCCCTCCGCGACCCGTCGCCGCGTGGACGACACGCCCGGAAGGCGGCAACCACATGAGCGAGAACCCGGTCAAAGGGATGAAGGACAAGGTGGTCGACGCGCTACGGGGCGACGGGCGGACGGACGGCGCCATCCCTGGCAGGCCCGGAGCCGAACCGCCCGAGGTGGCGGAGCCGACCGAGCCGAGGCCGCCGCTGCCGCCCAAGCCCGACCAGACGACCCCGGCGGCGGTCAGCCCGACCGGCCGCCCCACGGACGCGGACACGACGGCGCGGGCCCAGGGCGGTCCCTACCTCACGACCGCGCAGGGCAACCGCCTCCACGACACGGACCACTCCCTGAAGGCCGGTGCGCGCGGGCCCGTCCTGCTTCAGGACCACCATCTGCGTGAGAAGATCACCCACTTCGACCACGAGCGCATCCCCGAGCGGGTCGTCCACGCCCGCGGTGCCGCCGCGCACGGGGTGTTCCAGAGCTACGGCACGGCCGCGAACGTCACCAAGGCGGCCTTCCTGCAGCGGGACGTGGAGACACCGGTGTTCGTCCGGTTCTCCACGGTGCTCGGCTCCCGTGGGTCGGCCGACACCGTGCGCGACACCCGGGGTTTCGCGACCAAGTTCTACACCGGTGAGGGCGTCTTCGACCTGGTCGGCAACAACATCCCGGTGTTCTTCATCCAGGACGCGATCAAGTTCCCGGACGTGGTCCACGCCGCGAAGCCGCACCCCGACCGGGAGATCCCGCAGGCGCAGAGCGCGCACGACACGTTCTGGGACTTCGTCACCCTGCACACCGAGGCCACGTTCCACACGATGTGGAACATGTCCGACCGGGGCATTCCCCGTTCGTTCCGGATGATGGAGGGCTTCGGTGTCCACACCTTCCGGCTGGTCGATGCGGAGGGCGCCACCACGCTGGTGAAGTTCCACTGGAAGCCGAAGCTCGGCGTGCACTCCCTGGTGTGGGAGGAGGCCCAGCTCATCGGCGGAACGGACCCGGACTTCCACCGGCGCGACCTGGCCGACGCGATCGAGGCGGGCGCGTATCCCCAGTGGGAGCTGGGCATCCAGACCTTCCCCGACACCCCCGAACAGACCTTCGAGGGCATCGATCTGCTGGATCCCACGAACATCGTCCCCGAGGAACTGGCACCGGTGCAGCCCGTCGGCCTGCTCACGCTGAACGCCAACCCGTCGAACTTCTTCGCCGAGACCGAGCAGGTCGCCTTCCACCCCGGCCACCTCGTGCCCGGCATCGACATCACCGACGACCCGCTGCTGGCCGGCCGCCTCTTCTCCTACCTGGACACCCAGATCACCCGCCTGGGCGGACCGAACTTCGCGCAGATCCCGGTGAACCGCCCGCACGCCCCGGTGAACGACATGCTGCGCGACGGCATGCACCAGACCGCCGTGCACACGGGGGTGGCCCCCTACCGGCCCAACTCCCTCGACGGCGGCTGCCCGTTCACGGCGGGCGCGGGCGACCACGCGTACGTCGAGACCCCGGTGCGGATCCCCGAGGCGACGAAGACCCGTACGTCCCCGGCGTCCTTCGCGGACCACTTCACGCAGCCGAGGATGTTCTGGCTGAGCCTGAGCCCGGTGGAGCGGGAACACCTGGTCGCCGCCTACACCTTCGAGCTCGGCAAATGCTACGAACAGGCCG
Source organism: Streptomyces sp. NPDC001848 (assembly GCF_042891915.1). Lineage (NCBI taxonomy): Bacteria > Bacillati > Actinomycetota > Actinomycetes > Kitasatosporales > Streptomycetaceae > Streptomyces > Streptomyces sp. NPDC001848. The sequence continues at coordinate 204,579 of NZ_JBIATP010000003.1, forward strand.
TCAAGGAACGAGGGCTGCGGGTCCTCGCCAACATCGACCCCGAGCTGTGCGAACAGGTCGCCGCCGGCCTCGGTCTGCCCGCGCCCGAGGCCACCGTGCCGATCGTCGCCCTCGACCCCAGTCCCGCCCTGTCGCAGGTCGGCGACGTCTGGCCGCTGGACGGGCGCGTCATCGGCGTCGTCACCGACGGCAGCACCGACCTGGAAGGTCTGCGCACGGTGCGGGACGCGGTGTTCAGCGCGGGCATGGTGCCACTGATCATCGCTCCCACCGGCGGGAAGCTCGACCCGGAGGGCGAGCCCGTCACCGTCCAGCGCAGCTTCACCACCGCCCGGTCCGTCGAGTACGACGCCGTGCTGCTGGCCGGCGCCCCGGCACCCGCCCCCGACGCGTACGGCTCGCGCGACGCGAAGGCCGGGGAGCCCGGAGCCGACAGCAGCGTCGATCCCCGGGTGCTGCTGATGCTGGCGGAGGCCTTCCGGCACGGCAAGGCGATCGGTGGCTGGGCCGGCGCCGAGGCCGCGCTTCGGGCGGCCGGTGTGCCCACGGACGCTCCGGGAGTGGTGACGGCCGAGACCGGTTCCGGCGCGCTGGAGCAGATCAGCGGGCTGCTGACCAAGCACCGCGTCTGGGAGCGGTTCGCCTCCCGGGTGTGACCGCCGTGGGCCGCCACGTCGGTGTGTCGAACCCGGCGCCCCGGGGACTCGGACCGGGAGCCCGGTCCCCGACGGGACCGGTGCCGATTCCGGCATGCGGTACGACCGGAGGAGCAGAGCATGCGAGCACTGACCTGGCAGGGCCGACGCGACGTGCGCGTGGAGACCGTCCCCGACCCCAGGATCGACAAGCCCGACGACATCATCGTCAGGGTCACCTCAAGCGGGATCTGCGGTTCCGACCTCCACCTGTACGAGCTCTTCGGCCCCTACATCGACCCGGGCGACGTCCTGGGCCACGAACCCATGGGCATCGTCGAGGAGGTCGGACCGCAGGTCCGCACGCTCAAACCAGGTGACCGCGTGGTCATCCCGTTCAACATCTCGTGCCGTGACTGTTTCATGTGCAACCAGGGCCTGCACTCGCAGTGCGAGACGACCCAGGTCCGGGAGCGCGGCACCGGCGCCGCCCTGTTCGGCTACACCAAGCTGTACGGACAGGTGCCGGGCGGGCAGGCGGAATTCATGCGGGTGCCGTTCGGCGACAAGCTGCCCATCAAGGTGCCCGAGGGGCCGCCGGACGACCGGTACGTGTACCTGTCCGACGTGCTGCCGACCGCCTGGCAGGCGGTGGCGTACGCGGCGGTGCCCGAGGGGGGCAGCGTGGCCGTCCTGGGCCTCGGGCCCATCGGCGACATGTGCACCCGGATCGCCCGGCACCGGGGCGCCGGTCTGGTCATCGGCGTGGACCTGGTGGACGAGCGGCTGGAGCGCGCCGCGGCGCACGGGGTCACCTGCTTCGACCTGCGCCGGCACAGCGGCAAGGACCTGACCGAGGCCGTTCGGGAGCTGACCGGCGGGCGGGGACCGGACTCCGTGATCGACGCCGTGGGCATGGAGGCGCACGGCGCGCCGTTCGCCAAGGCCGCGCAGTGGCTGACCGGTCATCTGCCCGACGCGGTGGCGCAGCCGCTGATGGAGCACGCCGGGGTGGACCGGCTGGGGGCCCTGCACACGGCCATCGACCTGGTACGCCGCGGCGGCACCCTCTCCATCTCCGGTGTGTACGGCGGGGCCGCGAGCCCCATGCCCCTGCTGACCATGTTCGACAAGCAGGTCCAGGTGCGCATGGGCCAGGCGAACGTCTGGAACTGGGTGGACGACATCCTGCCCCTGCTCACGGACGAGGACCCGCTGGGCGTGGACGGATTCAAGACGCACGCCATGCCGCTCGAGGACGGCCCCAAGGCCTACGCGATGTTCCAGGCCAAGGAGGACGGCATGGTCAAGACCCTGCTCAAGCCATGACCGTCCTGAGGACCGAGAACCGAGGACTGAGGACCGAGCCCGAGGTGACATACCCATGCCGACGAAGGAACTGTCGACCGAGGACCGGCGTGACATCGCCGAGCGGCTGACCGCCGAGGCGGACGCGCTGCGCGTGGAGCTCGCGGCGGCCGAGGCACAGATGTCCGCCCTGTCCGCCGACTGCGACCTGGACGCGGGCGACGCGAGCGCGAAGGCGACCGCCCTCGAGGCCCTGCGCACGGACACCGCGCGCGCCCGGACGCTGCTGGACCGGATCCTCACCACGCTGTCCCGGGTGGGGGCGCCCGGCTTCGGCCGCTGTGCCTCCTGCGGTGGCGAGATCGGCCGCGACCGTCTGCTGGCGGTACCGCACACGGACCGCTGCATCAGCTGTGCACGGACGGGGGCGGACGGCGGGGCGTGAACCCGGCGTCCGCCCGATGCCCGTGGGCCGCGCTCCGATGCCCGTGGGCCGACGCGGGGGCGGGCCGACGTCGTGGATGGGCGGGCGGTCGAAGGCGTGGATGGGCGTGGCTGGGCGTCTCAGACGTCCCGCTGCTCCAGCGGCCGTGTGGCCGGGCCCTGCAGGACGCGTCCGTCGACGTCGAAGCGCGAACCGTGGCAGGGGCACTCCCACGCCCGCTCGGCCCGGTTGAAGGCGACGAGGCAGCCCAGGTGGGTGCAGCGCGCCGACACCGCGTGCAGCTGCCCCGAGTCGTCCCGGGACACCGCGCACACATGGCCGCCGACGCGCATCACCGCGCCGTCGCCCGGGGCGACGTCGTCGACCGAACCGCCCTCCAGGAACGGCGCCAGCCGGTCACCCACGAAGTGCTGGGCGACTTTCGCCTGGTACTTGAGGAAGGCGGGCGCCTCCCGCAGGACGGTGCCGACCCGGCGCGGGTCGTACAACCCCGTCCAGGGCGGCTCCCGCCCGTCGATCAGCGCGGACAGCAGGAGCCCCGCCATGACACCGCCGCTCAGGCCCCAGCCGCCGAAGCCCGTGGCGACGTAGGTGTGGCGGCTCGCCGCGTGCAGGGGGCCGACGAGCGGCACGGTGTCCGATGAGTCGTTGTCCTGAGTGGCCCAGCGGTGCCGGAACTCCAGTGGCCCGAAGTGCGCGGTCGCCCAGTCCGCCAGCCGGGTGAGGTGTTCCCCGGTGTCGGAGGTGCCCGGGGTGAAGTGCTCGCCGGTGACGATCAGCAGACGCGTGCCGTCCCGGTACGGAGCGGTGCGTACCGACCGCGTGTTCTCCTCGGGGGTGATGTACATGCCCTGCGGCGCGCGTCCGGCGTCGATCGGGGCCGTCAGCACGACCTCGCGGCGCGGGGAGAGCCGGGCGAAGAGCAGCGCGCGGTCGAAGATCGGGTAGTGGGTGGCGACCACGACGTCCCGTGCGGTGACCGTGTGCCCGGCCTCGGTGGTCAGACGGCAGGGTTCGCCTTCGTGCAGCCCGACCACACGGGTGTGCTCGTACAGCTGTCCGCCGCCGCGCTCCAGAGCCTCGGCAAGTGCGAGGAGATACTTGCGCGGATGGAACTGCACCTGGTCGGCGACCCCGACCGCGCCCGCCACGGGAAAGGGAAGGTCCGTGTCGGTGACGAACTCGGCCGGCAGTCCGGCCTCGCGCGCGGCCTCCGCCTCGGCGCGCAGCTCGGAGGCACGGTCGTCCGTCGCGTAGGTGAACGCCGGTGCGGTCTCCCACTCGCAGTCGATGCCGAGCTCGTCCACCAGTTCGGCGGCGCGGCCGATGGCCTCCAGCTGGGACCGGCCGTACAGCCGCGCGCCGTCCTCGCCCCGGGTGCGGCGCAGCCGCTGGTAGACGAGGGAGTGCAGCGCGGTGAGCTTGGCGGTCGTGTGCCCGGTGACGCCCTCGGCGAGGCGGTCGGCCTCCAGCACCGCCACGCTGCGGCCGCCGCGTGCCACCTCCCAGGCGGTGCTCAGGCCCGCCATCCCGCCCCCGACGACGGCCACGTCGACGGTGATGTCCTCGCTGAGGGCCGGCCGGGGAACTCCGGGCGCCGTTTCGATCCAGTACGACGTCTGCGTGCCGGTGTGATCACTCATGGCGCACCGAGTTCCCCGGGGCGGGCCGTCGAAGCGCGGGCGGGTCAGGGCAGCGGTGTGCCGCCCGTGGCGTTGACGATCTCGGCGGTGATGTAGCTCGCGTGCTGCGAGGCGAGGAAGACGTACGCCGGAGCGATCTCGGCCGGCTGGGCGGGCCTGCCCAGGGGTGCCTGCTTGCCGAACTCGGTGGTGTCCGGGAGCGTGGCCGGGATCAGCGGGGTCCACACGGGCCCGGGGGCCACCGCGTTCACCCGGACGCCGTCGGCGGCGACCATCTGCGCCAGGCCCTGGGTGAAGGTGACGATGGCACCCTTGGTCGTGGCGTAGTCGAGCAGGTGCGGACTGGGCTTGTACGCCTGTACCGAGGTGGTGTTGATGATCGACCCGCCGGGCGGGATGTGCGGCAGTGCCTTCTTGCACAGCCAGAACATGCCGTACAGGTTCGTCCGCATCACCCGGTCGAACTGCTCGGTGCTGATGGCCTGGATGCCGTCGGACTGGGCCATCTGGTACGCGGCGTTGTTGACCAGGATGTCGATGCGCCCGAACTCGGAGAGGGCCCGTTCGATCAGCCGGTCGCACTGCTCCTCGTCACGGATGTCGCAGGACACCGGGACCGCCTTGCGGCCCGCGTCCTCGATCAGGCGCGCCGTCTCGCGGGCCTCGCCGCTCTCCTGCTCCAGATGGGTGAACAGGACGTCGGCTCCCTCCCGCGCGTAGGCGAGTGCGACGGCGCGCCCGATCCCGGAGTCGCCACCGGTGATGACGGCCTTCCGGTCCGCGAGGAGGTCGCTGCCGCGGTACGACTCCTCCCCGTGGTCCGGCGGCGGGTCCATCGGGCCGGTCCAGCCCGGGTGCGGCTGGTCCTGCTGGGGGAACTCCGGCTGGGGGTGCTGCTGTCCGGGGTGCTGAGGTGCGTCGTCGTTCGCGTTCACGGTGCGCCGAGTCCCCCTCCGGACGGGATCGACACATGCGCCGTGGGAAGCGCCCTTACAACGCCCGGTACATGACGTGCAACCCGACCCTCCCGAACCGGGGATGGTCGTACGCGTCCGGGATGGTGCCCACGATCGTGAACCCGAGGGACGTCCACAGCGCCACCGCGGGGTTGGTCTCGACGACCGCGTTGAAGACCATGCCCCGGTAGCCCTGGGACTTCGCCGCGGCCAGGATGTACTCGGCGAGAGCGCGGCCGATGCCCTGTCCGGCGCGATCGGGGTCCACCATGAAGCCCGCGTTGGCGATACCGGCCGCGGGACCGCCGTAGTTGGGCGTCACATAGGCCGAGCCGACTACCGCTCCGGTGTCGTCCTCGGCGACGTACACACGTTTGGCCGACGCCATCCACAGGGCGCGGCCCGCTTCCTCGGTGGTGTCGGGGTCCCAGGTGTAGGTCTCCCCGGCGGCGACGATCCGGTGCCAGAACGGCCAGATGCGCGGCCAGTCGTCGGCCGCGGCTTCTCTGATCAGCATGGGCGCGAGTCTGGCACGCCCATGCCGTCAGCGAGCACGACGGTCAGTCCACACTCGGCAGGATGTGCGGCTCGGCGAGGTCGTCCTCGTAGCCGGCCAGCCGGATGGGGGCGGAACGGGCCCACACGTCCAGGCTGCCGAGCTTCTTCTCGGTACGACGGGCCCCGCGCTCCACGCGTTCCTTGGGGCACTGTTCGTGATGCGTCTTCTCCGGTGTCACCGCGCACTCCTTATGTGTCGGGTAACCCTCAGGACGTTCCGGTCCAGTGTGCCGCTGTGCCTCGACGTCCGGTCGGGTATGAGTCAAAAAGGTCGGACGCGGTGGCGCCGGCAACTCGTGCGGGAGCAGGCCGTGATGACCGGCCTGCCCCGGGACGGACCGTGGGTGTGGGTAGGACCCCAATGGCTGTCCGTACACCTCAGGTTAACCAAATGAGCGCGCTCCCGCTCGATGGGGCTGAAACAACCATGTAACTGTCTTGGGTCGTGCGGCACCACACGACCCTTTTTTCTTCCGGTTTGACGGTGTTCGGTGCGGTTCACGGCCACCCGTTCGGTCCCCTCCTCGAACTGCATACCGGTACGGCAGGTGTACGGACCGGCGCGCGCGGTGCGGTTCAGGTCCCGTCGGCCGGGACGCGAGCTCACCCGTCGGGCGGGTAGAAGTGGGCGCGGACGCGGCGCAGCCATGCCTCGACGGCCCTCTCGTCGGGCCGTTCCGGCAGCGCGGCGCGTGCCTCGCCGAAGGCGTTCTCGCAGCGCCGGAGCAGGGGCAGCGCGAGGGTCGGGTCGGTGGCCACGCGCTCGCCGAACTCGTGGTACTCCTGCGGATTGTCCACGCGGATGGTCAGGCGGCCGGTGGTGTACAGCTCCAGGCCCTGGTGGCAGAGCCGCTTGAGGTGGCGGGCGTGTTTGGCGGTGCGTCCGCGGGTGCCCGCGCAGAAGGAGCCGTCCCCGCGGGACTCCAGGCGACGGAACTGCTGGGTGGCGTAGCCGAGATAGGCGTCGCGGACGCGCCTGGCGCACAGGAAGGACGTCCGGATGCCGATCAGCTCGTCGCCGAGCGCGGTGCGCACCTCGTACAACTCGTCCGGGAGCCATACCAGTTCCATCGCGGTCGGATTGCCGCCGAGCGCCAGCCGGCACCACTTCGCGGCCTCGTGCAGAGTGCGGTCCGGGGCGGTGGTGACATGGGACTCCTTCGGCGGGTGCAGTCCGTGCAGCCGCTCGGTGGCCACCGCGAACAGGCCGAGCCGGTCCACGTCGGAGCCCTCGTGGGCGAGCCCGTACGCGGTGGACCCGACGACACCGGACAGCAGGACGTTCGGGACGGTCACGTCGGCCGCCTTCCTTGGTTCTCATGGGTGCGCCGGGAGATCCGGAGCAGCGGGGAGCCAGGGCATGACGGACGTTAGCCGCCGGGTCGACGCCGTAGCGAACAGTTTTTCGCAGGCTCAGGCGTGCGCCCCGGGGGCCTCGGCCTCCGGGGCGCACGCGGTGGCCCTCACGGGAACAGTGCGATCCCGAATATGATCAGCAGGACGATGCCGACGATCAACCAAACGGTGGTCCAGGTCCCGCGGTGCCTCACCGGCTCGGCGGGGCCGCCGCCGCGCGGCCGGTCCTCCGGCAGGACGCAGTCCGCCGGGCGGTCGGACATGTAGAACTGCTCGTCGCTCGGGTACACGTTGCGGGGATCGCCGGCGGCGCGGGGATCGATCTCATGTGGAGTGGACATGGGACCTCCTAGCGCGGTACTCGTCGCGAACGAGTTCCCGGCCGACGCCGGATGACGCGTCAGGGGCGCCGCGTCACCGCCTTCGGGCCGCTTCCGGGCTCACCACTTGCCCGGCGCGTAGTCCTTCAGGAAGACGCCGTACAGGTCCTCGCCCTGCTCGCCGCGCACAATCGGATCGTATACCCGGGCCGCGCCGTCCACGAGGTCGAGCGGCGCGTGGAAGCCGGCGTCCGCCATGCGCACCTTGTCCGGGTGCGGGCGCTCGTCGGTGATCCAGCCGGTGTCGACGGCGGTCATCAGGATGCGGTCCTTCTCGAACATCTCCTGGGCGCTGGTGCGCGTGAGCATGTTCAGGGCGGCCTTGGCCATGTTGGTGTGCGGGTGGCCGGCGCCCTTGTAGCCGCGGTTGAAGACGCCCTCCATGGCGGAGACGTTCACGATGTAGGTGCGGCGGGCCTTGGACGCCGCCATCGCCGGGCGCAGGCGGCTGATCAGGATGAAGGGCGCCGTCGAGTTGCACAGCTGGACCTCCAGCAGCTCGACGGGCGTGACCTCCTCCACCGTCTGCACCCAGCTGTTGGTGTCGTGCAGGTCGGGCACGAGGCCGCCCGCGTCGATCGCCGTGCCCGCCGCGATGCGCTCCAGGGACGCCGAGCCGGAGACCAGCGCCAGGTCGGTGACGTCCTGCGCGGTCAGCGCGCCGCCGCCGGCCACGGGCAGCGCGGCCACGGCTCCGGAGCCGAACGTGCCGATGACCTCGGCGGCCGGCAGTTCGCCCGCCGGGAGCGGGGCGGACTCGGCGGCGACCAGTTCGCTGTAGGCCTGCGGGGAGCGGCGCACGGTCTGCGCCGCGTTGTTGATCAGGATGTCCAGCGGTCCCTCGGCGGCGACGGAGTCGGCGAGGGCGACCACCTGGGCCGGGTCGCGCAGGTCGATACCGACGATCTTCAGCCGGTGGATCCACTCGTCGCTGTCCGGCTGGGCCTTGAAGCGGCGGATCGCGTCGTTCGGGAAGCGCGTGGTGATCGTGGTGTGGGCGCCGTCGCGCAGCAGGCGCAGCGCGATGTACATGCCGATCTTGGCGCGGCCGCCGGTGAGCAGGGCGCGCTTGCCGGTGAGGTCGGCGCGGGCGTCGCGGCGGGCCCGGTTCTCGGTGGCGCACCGCGGGCAGAGCTGGTGGTAGAAGTAGTCGACCTCGACGTAGCGGGCCTTGCAGACGTAGCAGGAGCGGGGGCGCTGGAGTATCCCCGCGATCTGCCCGGTCTCGGTCCGCGACGACGGCAGGATGCCCTCGGTCTCGTCGTCGATGCGCTGCGCGGATCCGGTGGCGGTGGCCTCGGTGACGGCCTTGTCGTGCGCGGTCTTGGCGGCGCGGCGCTCCTGGCGGCGGCGCTGCTTGACCGTGCGGTAGATGTGCGAGGTGGCGCGGCGCACCTTGATCGCGTCAGGGTGGTCGACGTCGAGCTTGTCCAGCTCCTCGAGCACGCTCAGGCAGACGGCCAGGCGCTCGGGGTCGATGCCGGGGCCGTACGACACCTCGTCCGGGGCCGCCGAGCCGCCCACCGGGCCGTCCTCTGTCAAGGTCATCGCGCTGCCGTTCCTCGCTCACCCGCGCAGCGCTCCGACCGCGCTCGCTTTCGAACGCGGAATTTTACGGAGCGGCGGGGCCGGTCACCAAACCAGCGCTGATCACGCGCCTGGGGACGGCGCCCCCGGCCCCCGCCGTCGGCCTGCAACCTCGCCACCGGGTGGTGACGTGTGCCCCGGCACCGCTCGGGTGCCGGGGCACACGTCCGCCCGTTCAGATGCGGCACGCCGCCAGCAGCGTCTCCACCTCCTCCGGGACCGCCCTGGCCAGGCGTTCCAGGTCCGGTACCGCCCGGCCGTCCGCGACGAGCCCGTAGTGGACACGGCCGCGGTACGTCGAGATCGCCACGGCCAGGGACTGTCCACGGGCCAGGGGGGCCAGCGGGAAGACCTCGGCGAGCGGGTTGCCGCCGAGCTTCAGGCCGAGGCTGGGCAGCGGCACGCTGGTGACCAGGATGTCGAACCAGAGCCGCGCGGCCTGGCTGACCAGCGGCCCGCCCAACCGGTGCCCCAGCGCCGGCACGTGGTCGGCGAGCAGCGCGACGGCGCCCGCACCCCGGTTCGGCCCGGCGTCCTTGTTGCGGTCCATGGCCGTACGCACCGTCCGCAGCCGCTCCAGCGGGTCCGGGTCACCGACCGGAAGCCGTATCAGGTAGCCGGAGAGCCGGTTGCCCTGTGGGTGCGCGGTGCGCGGCCGGCGCTTGGACACCGGGATCAGCGCCCGCGGCTCGACGCCCGCGCTGCCGTCGCCGCGCTCGTCCAGCCAGCGCCGCAGGGCGCCCGCGACGACGGCGATCAGTACGTCGTTGACGGTGCCGCCCGCCGACTTGCGCACTCGGTGCACATCGTCGAGGTCGATGACGACACCGGCCGTGCGGCGGGTGCCGCTGGGCTCGGAGGTGAGCGCGGAGGAGGAGCGCATGCCGAGGGTGGACAGGGCGACGGAGGCACCGATGTCCAGGGCACGCCCCACGTCGGCGAGCGTGCCGCGCAGCATCCCCGGGAGTCTGCGCACGTCGGGCAGGAGCCCCCGGGCGGGCTCCGGCGGGCGCGGTCGAGGCTCCGGCATGTCCATCGGGTCCATGACGGCGGCCGCGAGGGTCAGTGCGCGCAGTCCGTCGGCGAGCGCGTGGTGGAACTTGAACAGCACGGCGAAGGAGGTGCCGTCCTCCCCCGGCAGCACATGTGCCTCCCACGGCGGCCGGCCGCGCACCAGCGCGCGTTCCATGAGCCGCCCGGCCTCGGCGTGGAAGTCGGCGGTGGGCGCGTGCAACCGCACATGGCGCAGGGGGTCGAAGTCCGGGTCGGGTTCCCGGGTGGCGCCGCCCAGGGCCAGCGGGAGGCGCGCGGCGGCGAGATCGCGGGGCAGGCGTACGTCCGGCAGCCAGACGTCGCGGATCCGCATGCGCAGTCCCGGCACCGCGGCGGCGCGGGCCGCGAGCAGGTCCGCGGCATGGGCGCCGGCGGTCGGCGAGTGGCAGGAGAACACGCCGAGGGCACCGAGGTGCATGGGATGCCGGGCGGACTCGATGTTCCAGAACGCCAGGTCGAGTGGTGCGAGCAGGTCAGAAGTCAATGGCTTGCCTCGCGTCGACGATGAGGGAAGCACGAGTCAACCTCCGACAGACGATTACGGTCAAGTACGATCAGGCTACGTACAGTTAACAGCGGATTAAGTCCCGCCTCGCCGAGAGAGGCGGGACTCGTGTGGCGGAAGAGGTCATTTCAGCGGGGGCGGCGCGGCCTCCGGCGCCGTACCCCACCCGGACGGCCGCGCGCCGACCGTGAATTCCAGCGTGCCCAGACGGCGCAACGCGTCCGTCGTGATGTACGTGCGTTCGTACGTCGTTCCATCGATGCGCACGCTCTGGATGTACCGGTCGCTCTGCGATGTACCCGGTGCGGTGATGGTCAGCGTGCCGTGCGGGTAGTACGCCCGGTCGAGCACGAGGTCGACGCGGTCGAACACCGGGGTGGTCAGGCCCCAGGTGGGATAGCCGGGCTGCACGGGGAAGAGGCCGATGGACGACAGCACGTTCCAGGCGGACATCGTGCCGAGGTCGTCGTTGCCGGTCATCCCGGTCGGCCCGTCGGTGAAGAGGGTCAGCGCCGCGTGCACCACGTCCGTGGTCTTCCAGGGCTCACCCGTCGACAGATATGTGTAGGGGGCGATCAGGTCGGTCTCGTTCTGCGGGTTGTACTTGTCCGCGTTGTAGTAGGCGTACGGCCCGTGCACCCAGACCTCGCGCGCCGTCCTCGCCGGGTCCTGGAGCAGCTTGTCGTGGGCGAAGAAGGCGTCGAGCCGGTCGTTGGCCGCCTTCCGGCCGCCGATGAGGCCGACGACGCCGGGCAGGTCCTGCGGCACGAGCCACTGGTACTGCCAGGCGGTGCCCTCGTGGAACCCCTCGCTCCTGGCGGGATCGGCCGGCCCGGCGAAGGCGCCGGAGGCGTCCCGGGCGCGGAAGAAACCGGTCGAGGGGTCGAAGATGGTGCGGTAGTTCCGCGACCGGGCGGCGTAGCGGGCGGCGTCCGCCGGGTGCCCCAGGTCGCGCGCCATCTGGGCGAGCATGGCGTCGGCGAGCGCGTACTCCAGCGTCACCGACCCGCCGTGGTGGTAGTCGGAGTCGCCGGTTTTGATGTAGGGGCGTTTCTTGATGTAGGGCGCGAAGCCGCCCGCGATGTACTCGCGGTTCGCCTCGCGGCCCACGTACATGGTGTCGGCGGGTGGCACGCCGTCGGCGTTCTTCTTCAGCGCGCGGTAGGCCCGCTCCTCGTACCCCTTGAGCAGTCCCTGGTGATAGGCGTGGGTGAGGTACGGGGTGACCGGGTCGCCGCTCATGATGTTCGTCTCGACCGTGCCGTAGCCCCACTTGGGCAGCCAGCCGCCCTGCTCGTCGATCCGGAGCAGGGAGAGCGCCATGTCGCGCGCCTCGCGCGGCGCGAGCAGGGACAGCAGTTGGGACTGGGTGCGATAGGTGTCCCACAGCGACCAGTTCTGGTAATACGTGAAGCCCTGCGCACGGTGGACCTTCTGGTCCCAGCCGGTGTAGCGGCCGTCGGCGTCGCTGCCGATGTTCGGCGCGAGGAGCGAGCGGTACACCGAGGAGTAGAAGGTGGTGCGGAGGGTGGCGTCGCCGCCCTGGACCCGGACGGTGTTGAGGCGGGCCTCCCAGGAACGGCGGGCGGCCTCCCGCACGGCGTCGAACGAACGGCCGTACGTGGTACCCAGGTTGACGTCCGCGCCGTGTGCGTCGACGTACGACAGCGCGGTGGTCGCCTCGACGGTGCGGTTCTTCCTGGTGTCGAACGTGACGTACGCGCCGTTGTGACCGGGCCCCGACGACTTCGTCGCCCCCGGGGTGATCGAGTCCTGGTACCAGGTGCCGTGCGCGGTGAACGGCCGGTTGAAACGGGTGACCGTGTAGAGCGTGTACGGCCGGGTGGAGCGGCAGAAGCCGCTGCCCGTGATCTCGGTGCGCACGGTGCGGTCGTCGAGGATCTCCACCTTGGACGACACGTTCTTGTGCAGCGCCTGGCCCGCGTTGAGCAGCACGTTCGCCTTGTCGGTGGCGGGAAAGGCGTAGCGCTGCACGGCGGTGCGCTCGGATGCCGTCAGTTCGGCCTCGATGCCGCTGTCGAGGCCGACCCTGTAGTAGCCGGGGCTCGCCTGCTCGTTCGCGTGGCGGAACGTGGCCGCGTACTTGGTGTAGTCCGTCTGGGTCACGTCACCCGTCGTCGGCAGCACCGGCAGGTCTCCTCCGATGGCGCAGCCGACGCCGGAGAGGTGCACGAGGGAGAAGCCGCGGATGCGGTTCTGGGTGTGGTCGTAGCCGGTGTTGTGCCCGGTGTCCGGGGAGAACTGCACCATGCCGAAGGGCACGGCGGCGCCGGGGAAGGTGTTGCCCTCGTTCTGCGTGCCGATGAAGGGGTTCACCAGGCCGGTGAGCCCGCCGTCGCGCGGCTCGGCGGCACGGGCGGCCGGCGGGAGGCACAGCGCCGAGGCCACCACCGTGCTCGCGGCGGCGAGGCGCAGGCGCCGGGTGCGTCTCATCTGGGAAGACCTCCGAAAGGATCGACGTCGTTGAGCACAGTGAGGTGGCAGGGCGTCAGTTTCCCGGGGAAAAGGCCGGGTTGGCTTCCGGGACACGTCGCGGATCAGCGCCTGGGGCGCAGCCGGCAGACGCGGGGCGTCCGGCTCGTGAGCTGGAGCCGCCTGCCCGTGCCGATGTGCCGGCCCGCGGGCAGGGCGAAGGTGCGGCGGTTCCCCATACGGTCCTCGTGCCGCTCGATGCCGAAGCGCTGCGACTCCACGGGATAGGGAACGAGGATGCGCTCGCCGAGGTTCTTCACCGACGGCGGCTGTTCACCCGGCCGTGCCGCCCGGCGGTGCTACCGGGCCTGGTCGGTGTCGTAGTCGCTCCGGGCCTGTTCGACCTCGTCCAGGTGTTCGGCGGACCATTTGGCGAGGTGCGCGAAGAGCGGGGCGAGGCTGCGGCCGAGTTCGCTGATCTCGTACTCGACCCGCGGGGGAACCTCCGGATGGTACGTGCGCACGATCAGCCCGTCGCGTTCGAGTTGCCGCAGCCGCTGGGTCAGCACCTTCGGTGTGATCCTGTCGATACGCCGCTGAAGTTCGACGAAGCGCTGACGGCCATGGGTGTGAAGGGTCCACAGGATCGGGGTCGTCCAGCGGCTGAAGACGATGTCCACGACCGGGGCGATCGGACAGGCGAGAGCAGGGTCGGTCGCGGCGGCGGCCACCCAGGTCGCTTCGCCGGCCATGCGCATCCCTCCAGGACAGCCACTTTCCTCTAGGTACCTACCATATCGGCGGTGTTAGCGTCCCTGCGTCTCGACAACCACGACAACCACCTTGAAACAGCGGGGAGTTGACCATGATCGTAGTGACGGGTGCGACCGGCAACGTCGGCCGGGCGCTTACGCGGATCCTGGCGGCCGCCGGTGAGCGGGTGACCGCCACATCGCGCGGGATCTCGGGGGCCGATGTGCCGGAAGGCGTCCGGTGGCGGACGGCCGACCTGACCGACGCGGAGAGCCTGCGGCCCGTGTGCGACGGCGCCGACACGCTCTTCCTGCAGAACGGCGGCCCCGGTGCGCACCTGCTGAGCCCGCGGGACATCCTGGACGTCGCCAAGGCCGGCGGCGTCGAACGGGTCGTGCTGCTGTCCTCGCAAGGGGTCGCGACCCGGCCGGAGTCGGGCTCGCACGGGGGCGTCGCCCGCGCCATCGAGGACGCCGTACGGGAGTCGGGCCTGGAGTGGGCGATCCTGCGGCCCGGCGGCTTCCACTCCAACGCCTGGGCCTGGGCCGAGTCGGTCCGTACCCGGCGAACCGTCGCGGCACCGTTCGGCGACGTCGGGCTGCCGACCGTCGACCCGGTCGACATCGCCGGCGTCGCCGCGGCGGCGCTGACCGAGGACGGTCACCAGGGCCGGGTGTACGAGTTGACCGGGCCGTCCCTGACCACGCCCCGGCAGCGCGTGGAGGCGATCGGTGACGCACTGGGCGAACCCGTACGGTTCGTCGAGCAGACCCGCGACGAGGCCCGCGCGGAGATGCTGCGGTTCATGCCCGAGCCCGTGGTCGAGACCACGCTGTCCATCCTGGGCGAGCCGACCCCCGCCGAACAGCGTGTCAGCCCCGACGTCGAACGCGTCCTCGGTCGCCCGCCCCGTCCCTTCGCCGACTGGGCCCGGGAGCACGTCTCCGCCTTCCGCTGAGAGGGAGCCGGTCGGACCCGGCCGGCTACGGCACCCGCTGCCCCTTCCCCAGCGCGATCACTCCGCCCTTCGACACCGTGTACAGTGCCGCGTCGCGTTCCGGATTGACGCCGATCGTCGCGCCCGGGGGTACCTCCACGTTCTTGTCGAGGACCGCTCCGCGGACGATCGCGCCCCGGCCGACGTGGACGCTGTCGTGCAGGACCGAGCCCTGGACCACGGCGCCCGGGTCCACCACGACACCCGGGGACAGGACCGACCGCGTCACCTGGCCCCGGATCAGGCACCCGGCGCTGATGATCGACTCGCTGGCGATGCCGCCCGAGTTGAAGCGGGCCGGGGACAGCTGGTTGGAGTGGGTGTAGATGGGCCAGTTGCGGTTGTAGAGGTTGAAGGCAGGGCGCTCCGCGATCAGGTCCATGTGGGCCTCGTAGTACGCGTCCAGGGTCCCCACGTCACGCCAGTAGCCCTGGTCCCGGCTGGTCTCGCCGGGCACGTGGTTGCTGCTGAAGTCGTACAGCTGGGCCTCGCCCCGGTCCGTGAGCTGGGGCAGGATCGAACCGCCCATGTCGTGCACCGAGTTCTGGTCCTCGGCGTCCCGCTGCAGTGCCTCCAGCAGTGCCTTGGTGGTGAAGATGTAGTTGCCCATGGAGGCGAAGACGGTCTCGGGGTCGTCCGGCAGACCGGGCGGGTCGGCGGGCTTCTCCAGGAAGCGTTCGACCGTCTGACCGTCCGAGCCGGGCGTGATCACGCCGAAGGACGAGGACTCCGCGCGCGGCACCCGTATGCCCGCGACCGTCACGCCCGCGCCGCCCTCGATGTGCTGGGCGAGCATCTGCCGCGGGTCCATGCGGTAGACGTGGTCGGCGCCGAACACGGCCACGTACTCCGGCTGCTCGTCGTGGATCAGGTTCAGCGACTGCAGGATCGCGTCCGCGCTGCCCAGGTACCAGCGCGGGCCGAGCCGCTGCTGGGCCGGCACGGGGGTGACGTAGTTGCCGAGCAGGCTGGACATCCGCCAGGTGGTGGTGATGTGCCGGTCCAGCGAGTGCGACTTGTACTGCGTGAGCACACAGATGCGCAGGATGTCACCGTTGACGAGGTTCGACAGGACGAAATCCACGAGGCGGTATGTGCCGCCGAAGGTCACGGCCGGTTTCGCGCGGTCGGCGGTCAGCGGCATCAGCCGCTTGCCCTCCCCGCCGGCCAGTACGATTCCCAGCACCGAAGGTCCACCGCGCCGCATGCCGCCGCCCCTCTACGCCCGGTTGTGCCGCTGTTGCTCATTCCCTACCCCTGTCCGGGGCACTTTCCCTGCCGAGTGCCTCCTCGTACAGGCGGACCGTGCGGCGGGCCACCGTGTCCCAGCCGAACTCCTTGGCCGCGCGCTCCCGTCCGGCGTCCCCCATCCGCCGCGCGCCCTCGGGGTCGCCGAGGACGGCGTCGAGGGCGCGCGCGAGGTGCTCCTCGAAGTCGTCGTCCACGTCGACCAGCAGGCCGGTGCGGCCGTCGTCCACGACCTCCGGTATGCCGCCGGTGCGCGAGGCCACCACGGCGGTGCCGCACGCCATGGCCTCCAGGTTGACGATGCCGAGCGGCTCGTACACCGACGGGCAGACGAACACGGTGGCGTGGGTGAGGAGCTGGATCACCTCCGGGCGCGGCAGCATCTTCGGAATCCAGTGCACGCCCTCGCGGCCCCTGCTCAGCTCCTCGAACAGGTCGCGGAACTCGCGGTCGATCTCCGGGGTGTCCGGTGCGCCCGCGCACAGGACGACCTGGGCCGCCGGGTCGATGTGCCGCACGGCGCGCAGCAGCTGGGGCACGCCCTTCTGGCGGGTGATCCGCCCGACGAACAGGACGTAGGGGCGCTCCGGGTCGAGGCCGAGGCGGGCGAGTACGTCCGTGCCGGGGTCCGGCCGGTACAGCGTGGTGTCGATGCCGTTGTGCACGACGTGGACCCGCGCCGGGTCGAGGGCCGGGTAGCAGGCGAGGATGTCATCACGCATGGCGCCGGAGACGGCGATCACCGCGTCGGCGGCCTCGATCGCGGTGCGCTCGGCCCAGCTGGAGAGCGCGTACCCGCCGCCGAGCTGCTCGGCCTTCCAGGGGCGCAGCGGCTCCAGCGAGTGCGCGGTCATCACGTGCGGGATGCCGTACAGCAGCTTGGCGAGGTGGCCGGCGAGGTTGGCGTACCAGGTGTGCGAGTGGACCAGCTCGCGGCCCTGCAGGGCGGCGGTCATGGACAGGTCCACGGAGAAGGTACGCAGCGCGTCGTTGGCCGCGTCGAGACCGGTCCACGGCCGGTGGCGTATGACGCCGCCCGCGCCGCCCTCGCCCCAGCAGTGCACGTCCAGGTCGACCAGGGAGCGCAACTCCCGGGCGAGGAACTCGACATGGACGCCCGCGCCGCCGTACACGTCCGGCGGGTACTCCCGGGTCAGCAGTCCCACACGCACCCGGTACCCCCTGTCTCAGCGGTTGGTTCCCACATGGTCACCCAGATGCGGCCGTTGCGGAAGACCACCTGTGTTCACTCGCGCCCCGGCGGGCGGTCGAAGCAACAGTCGCCGCACAATCCGCCCGCGGGCAGCCGGTAGTGGAGGCAGCAGCTGCGGCGGCGTCCGGTGGCCGGGTCCAGGGTGCCGGACAGGTCGGGGTGCGCGAACAGCGCCGCGGCGAGGGAGCGGGCCCGCTCCGCCACGTCCGCACGACCGTACTTCCGTGCCCAGCGGTCGAGCGTACGGACACTGCCGGCGAGCGCGGAGCCCGCGTTGCCCCACAGCAGCCCCGGAGAGATGCGGTGTCGGGCGCCGAGAGCGGCCGTGAGGGGGGCGAGGTGTCCCTCGCGTACGACGGTGTCGAGCGAGGCGACGGGCAGCGGGCGGACGTCGCTCAGCCACAGATCGTCGGGCATGCTGCCCTCCGGGTCCCAACGCAGCAGCCGGGGATCGAGGTCGGGCAGCCGCCCGTACAGAGCGGCGCAGCCGAGCGCGACCGACCAGAGCCGGGCCGCCAGGCCCTGGTGGGCGAGGGAGGCGGCGACCCGGAGTTCCGGGGCCCGCAGAGTGCGCGCGACCTTGCGGATGCGCACGGCCAGCGGATCCGCGCCGCCCTCCGGCGGCCCGGACGCGTACGCCTGCGCCAGCGTGGGCGGTGCACCGCGCGCCGGCGCTCCGGTGCGCAGCACGAAGAAGCCGCCGAGGGCGCCGAGCGCGGAGAGATCGGGATCGAGGTCCACGAAGGCAGTACTACCAAGCGCACTTGGGGCTGCGAACTCCGGGCTGCGAACTCCGGGCTGCGGGCTGCGGGCAGCGGCTTGCGAGGGCCAGGGGTTACGACCCAAGGGGTTCCGACCGTCGGCACCCCTCTTGGGGAGGAGAGAAGCGCCTTCGTACTCCATCGGCAGTATGACCCAATGGGTGCTCAGGGACGACGACGGGAACAGCCTCGGACGGCATCGTGTCGACCATGGAAGAAGACCGTTCGCCGCGCCGGGCCGCCCGCGCCGGTTCCCCGCGAAGGAGACGCTGATGAGCGCCCTCGCGTTGTCCGTGCTCCTGTCGGTCGTCTCCGCCGTCGCGTACGCGGGCGGGGCGATCGTGCAGGAGCAGGTGGCCCTGTCCGCGCCCGGCCGGTCCTACGCGCCGCTGCGCAGGCCGGCCTGGTGGGCGGCGGTCGTGCTGAACGGTCTCGGCGGGCTGCTGCACGTGGCGGCGCTCGCCTACGGCCCCTTGAGCCTGGTCCAGCCGCTGGGCGCGCTGACCATCGTGTTCGCGCTGCCGATGGCGGCCCTGTGCGTGGGTCGCGAGGCAGGGGCGACCGCCTGGCGCGGTGCCGTGCTGGCGACCGTTGGCCTCGCGGGCCTGCTGTCCCTGGTCGGCGCCTCCGGCACGCACTCCCTCGCCGGCGCCCAGCGGATGGCGCTGGCCCTGGTCACCGCGACCGGCGTGCTGGCGCTGATGGTCGCGGGACGGGCGACGCGCCGGCATCCGGCGGTACGCAGTGTGCTGTTGGCGGTGGCGTCCGGTGTCGCGTTCGGCATGTCGTCGGTGTTCACCAAGACGGTCGCCGTGGACTGGACCGGCGGGGTCTCCCTCGCGGACCTGCCGAGCCTGGCGGCGATAGGTGTCTTCGCGACGGCCGGTCTGCTGCTGTCGCAGGCCTCCTACCGGGGTGCGGGCCTCGCGGCCCCGCTCGCCACGCTGACCGTCGTCAATCCGGTGGCGGCGGCCGCGGTGGGCATCACCCTGTTCGGCGAAACCTTCCGCTACGGCACCACCGGCACCGTGCTCGCCCTGGGCTGCGGTGTCCTCGCCGCCGGTGGACTGATCCTGCTGACGGAGCGGATCGGCGGCGAACGACAACCGACGGCGGTTGGCGAGGCCGTCACCCGGAGGACCGTTCCGGACGAGCAGGACATGTTCGACAAGGCGTACGAGGACTGGGGTCCCGCCGGGTACGGCGAGCCGTCCTGCCCGTACGGGCCGCTGCGCACCGGGGTGTTCATTCCGGCGCCCGTCCTGGAGCGGGATCGCTCGGGCCGGGTCCTGACCGGTCCGGTTCCGTCGGACGGCACCGGACCGACCGGTGTCAGACGGTGACGCCGCCCGCGCGGAGATAGGCGACCGGATCGATGTCGCTGCCGAAGTCGGGCCCCGTCCGCACCTCGAAGTGCAGATGCGGGCCCGTGCTGTTGCCCGTGGAACCGGAACGGCCGATGCGCTGGCCGGCCACCACGCTCTGCCCGTCCCTGACGGAGATCGCCGACAGATGGGCGTACTGCGTGTAGCGGCCGTCGGCGTGCCGGATGACGACCTGGTAGCCGAAGGAGCCGCCCCAGCCGGCGCCGACCACCCGCCCGGCCGCGACCGCCCGCACGGAGGTGCCGGTCGGCACGGGGAAGTCGACGCCGGTGTGGTAGCCCTTCGACCACTCCGAACCCGCGGCGTGGTACGGCGTGCCCGTCGCGGCGTGCACCGGGGCGACCATGGACTGCGTGGTGGCACTGTGGTGCGAAGGCGTCTTCCGGGAGGCCGACTTGTGGGTCCGCTCGGGCGTCTTGTGAGTCGGCTCGGGCGTCCTGGGGGTCCGCTCCGGCCCCGCCTCCGGGTGCGCCGGGGCCTTGGCCGTCGTGGCCCGCAGGTTCAGCCGCTGACCGGGCAGGATGAGGTCCGGGTCCGCGCCGACCGTCGTGCGGTTGGCCTCGTACAGCCGCTGCCAGCCGCCCCGGACGTGGTGGGAGTCGGCGATGCCGGAGAGCGTGTCCCCGTGCACCACGGTGTACATCTCGGTGGTGCCCGCCTGCGACTGGGGCGTGGTCTGCGGTTTCACGTCGCGCACGGAACGTTTGACGGTTGCCGGGGCGGCCGTCGGCGTGTCGGGGCCAGATCCGGCCCGGGTGAGACCGGCGCGAACGGAGCACACCGGCCAGGCGCCGGGCCCCTGCCCCTTGAGGACCTTCTCGGCCACGGCGATCTGCTGGTCCTCGGTGGCCAGATCCGCACGCCGCGCGTACGCCGTCCCTCCGTAGGCCTCCCAGGTGGACTGGGTGAACTGCAGTCCCCCGAAGTAGCCGTTGCCCGTGTTGACGCCCCAGTCGCCGCTGGACTCGCAGGCGGCGACCTTGCTCCAGGTGTCCACGTCGGCCGCGTGCGCGACGCCGGTGCCGATGAGCGGGAGTGCCATGCCGGCGCCGCCCGCCGTGACGGTGAGCGAGGCGCGGTTGATCCTTGTCGGCTGATACCGGCGGTGCCGGCCGCGTACGGCCATGGAAAGCCCCCTCGACATGCGTCAGGAGGGGCAAAAGTAAATGCCGCGAAGAGGCATGACAAGACGGGGAATCGGCCGCTCCGTCACGTCAACTGGCCGGGAAGCGCGCCTGGTTACGGCGGCCGCCCGGGAGCTGTGGGGGAAGGGTGCCTACTTGTCGACCACCTCTCCCCTACTCCTCGCCCTCTCCTCGCCCTCTCCTCGCCCACTCCTCGCCCACTCCTCGCCATGAGATCCCGGATGTGCGGCGGGTGTACCGGCGCGTCAGGATGGTCACCGGGCAATACTGACCAGCACGAGCGGCACCACCTTTCGATGATGTCGTCCGGATCGAACCGGCACCGCCGATTCCAGGACCTCTAGGAGCCAACCGTTATGAGCACTTCAGCCCAGATCGGCGTCACGGGTCTCGCGGTCATGGGCCGCAATCTCGCCCGTAACTTCGCGCGCAACGGCTATGCGGTCGCCCTGCACAACCGCACCGTGTCACGGACCCATGAGCTGGTGAAGGAGTTCGGGCACGAGGGCGACTTCGTGGCGACCGAGTCCGCCGAGGAATTCGTGGCGGCGCTGGAGCGGCCCCGGCGTCTGATGATCATGGTGAAGGCGGGCGGGCCGACAGACGCCGTGATCCAGGAGTTCGCGCCGCTGCTGGAGCCCGGCGACATGATCATCGACGGCGGCAACGCGCACTTCGCGGACACCCGCCGCCGCGAGAAGGAGCTGCGGGAGCGGGGCATCCACTTCGTCGGCACCGGCATCTCCGGCGGCGAGGAGGGCGCGCTGCACGGACCGAGCATCATGCCGGGCGGCTCCGCCGAGTCGTACGAGTCGCTGGGCCCGATGCTGGAAAGGATCTCCGCGAAGGCCAAGGACGGCGCGCCGTGCGTGACCCATGTCGGCCCGGACGGCGCCGGGCACTTCGTGAAGATGGTGCACAACGGCATCGAGTACGCCGACATGCAGCTGATCGGCGAGGCGTACCAGTTGCTGCGGGACGTCGCCGGCTACTCACCCGCCGAGATCGCGGAGATCTTCCGCACCTGGAACACCGGCCGCCTGGACTCGTACCTGATCGAGATCACGGCGGAAGTGCTTTCCCACGTGGACGCGGCGACGGGCAAGCCGTTCGTGGACGTGGTCCAGGACCAGGCGGAGCAGAAGGGCACCGGCCGCTGGACGGTCCAGATCGCGCTGGACCTCGGCGTGCCGGTGTCCGGTATCGCGGAGGCGGTCTTCGCCCGCTCGCTGTCCGGGCACACGGCGCTGCGCGAGGCGTCGAGGGGCCTGGCCGGGCCGAAGGCGTCGCCGCTCGGCGGGTCCGAGGCGGCGGCGTTCGCGGACCGTGTGGAGCAGGCGCTGTACGCGTCGAAGATCGTGTCCTACACCCAGGGCTTCCACGAGATCGCGGCGGGCAGCGCGGAGTACCACTGGAACATCGACCTCGGCAAGGTGGCGTCCATCTGGCGCGGCGGCTGCATCATCCGCGCCGCGTTCCTGGACCGCATCCGCGCCGCCTACGACGCCCGGGCCGACCTGCCGAGCCTGCTGTCGGACGAGACGTTCGCGCAGGAGATCGCCGCGGCACAGGACGACTGGCGCGAGGTCCTGGTGGCCGCGACCCGCCAGGGCGTGCCGACGCCGGGCTTCTCCGCGGCCCTCGCCTACTACGACGCCCTGCGCGCGGAGCGGCTGCCGGCCGCGCTGACCCAGGGCCAGCGTGACTTCTTCGGCGCCCACACGTATCGGCGGACGGACCGTGCGGGGTCGTTCCACACACTGTGGGGCGGGGACCGGTCCGAGGTGGAGGCGTAGGGGGCAGGGGTCGTCAGGGGTCGACTCGGAGGTCGGGCCGCTGGGGGTCCCGGGAGCGGGACTCGATCGAGCCGGGCCGGCGCGGTGGCGCGGTGGCGCGGCGCTCTGTCGAGGCCTGGGTCCGGCAGCGCACCGCTCCGCCCACGCCCGGATACGGCGATGGCCCGGTGCGCGGGGTTTCCGCCCGCGCGCCGGGCCACGTGCTTTGCGTGCCGGTCCGTCCTACGAAAGGGGCGGTCCCGGTTCTCCGGGTTCGGGAACGGGGTCCGGGCCCGGCGGTTTCGGGATCGGCGACGGGGGCGGCTCCGGGGTGGGGACCGGCCCCGGGCCGGGGTGCGGACGGTCGGGGCCCGGTCCTGGCGGCACCGGCTCGGGTCCCGGGGGCGTGGGGCCGGGTGCCGGAGGTGTCGGCGCCGGTCCTGGGGGCGTGGGCCCTGGTTCTGGGGGCGCGGGTTCAGGCCCCGGCGCGGGGCCCGGTTCGGGGGTCGGCTCCGGTCCCGGGGTCGGTCCCGGTCCGGGTGGTGGTCCCGGCTGAGCGGGATCGGGGAACGGATGCGTCATCGTGTCCTCCAGCCAGTCGTACGTCGGCTCTGGACTTGTCCCCCGGGTACCCGGCCGCCGTACGCGCACTCACCCCGTCGCGCAGGGCCCGGGGCCCGGTCGGGCCACGGGCCACCGCGGACCGCGCCCGCGCAGGACGTCCCGGACGTCGCCGGCCACGGCGCCGGGGCCGCGCGCGGGCGCGGTCCGGCAACTCCGCGGCCACGTGATGCGTCAGGCGGAGCCTCGGATGGGCCGTGTCGCGCGGGCCCTCGAAGACGGGGACGTGGACGGGCGAGGTGTGCAGCAGGGTGAGCGGGCCGGAGTACGGGGTTACAGGGCGGCCACGGCCTGCGGGCTGCGCTCCTGGTCGGAGCCGGGCACCGGGGCGGACGGGTCGGCGCCCAGGGCCAGGATCCGGTTGTCGGCGTCCACGTGCACCACCCGCGGCCTGAGCGTCCGTGCCTCGGCGTCGGAGACCTGGGCGTAGCTGATGATGATCACCAGGTCCCCGGGGTGGACGAGGTGGGCCGCGGCCCCGTTGATACCGATGACCCCGGACCCGCGCTCGCCCTCGATGACATATGTCTCCAGGCGCGCACCGTTGGTGATGTCGACGATGTGGACCAGCTCACCGGGCAGCAGGTCGGCGGCGTCGAGGAGATCGGCGTCGATGGTCACGGAACCGACGTAGTGGAGATCGGCCTGGGTGACGGTGGCACGGTGGATCTTGGACTTGAACATGGTACGCAACATCGGGGCACTCCCACAAGTAGGCTCCCTGCCCGCGTTTTTGCAGGTCAAGGGCTGTTTCCACAGCCTACAACGAGTCGCACGTTCGGGCAGCTTTCCCCAGGTTTTTCAGGACTCATGCTGACCACTTGCCGGTCCTGCGCCAGGACGAGAGCGCGGCGGGCAGGGCACGTCTCGATGGAGGGCAGCAGGTCGATCAGCCGGTCGTCGGGGTCGGCGGTCGGGAGATCGTCGAGGGCACCAGCACGTCAGCGACCGTGGTGCGGTCGCGCTCGGTCATCGGGACCTGCCCGGCCCGGTCGACACTGATCAGACCCAGGGGTGTCCGGCGGCATGGGTGACCGGGAAGGCCGAGTGCCGGTATTCCCAGGGCGGGCCGGTCTGGACCTCCCTGATCGTGGTGGCGGCCGGGACGGTCGCGGGATCGGGTGTCATCGCACGGCGGACCGGAACCGAAGCGAGCATGACTGCGGCGGCCACTCCCACCACTGCGTACAGTCCGGCCGGTCGGTCGGGGTTGGCGTGGGGCAGGCGCCCTGCCGCCATGGTCGGGGTTGGCGTGGGGGGCGCCCTGCCGCCAGACCGACGGCGATCAGGGTGAAGATGACCAGGACGCTCCAGTGCACTCCGACGCGGATGCCCGCCAGGCGTCCCGGTGAGAGCGTCGCCCCCATGTCAGGCACCTCCTGTGTCGGCGTACGCGGGCACCGGGAAGCGGGCCGTGTACCCAGCTGGGAGCGGCCGGCCGGGGCCGGTCCGCAGCGGTCCTCGGGAACCGGCGGACGGCTTCGACGCGTGGGTCCGCGCCCAGGAGCGGGGGCATCGGTGGGTGCGGCAAAGCAGGCTATTCGTTTGGTTCTGCGGCGCTGATGTCGGCGAGCGCCGACTGCGGATCGCGCTCGACGGCCAGGTCACCGAGGCTGAGGGCACCGATGAGATGGCCCTCCTCGATGACCGGCAGCCGCCGTACCGCGTGCTCGCGCATCAGCCGTACGGCCTCGTCGATCCGGTCCTGCGGGGAGCAGGTGACCAGGTCGTGGCTGCACACCTCGCCGACGGTCGTTGCGTCGAGGTCGCGGTGTTCGGCGAGGGCGCGGATCACCCAGATCGCGGTCGGTCACCAGGCCGCGGACATCGTCCGCTTCGGTGACGATCACGTCGCCGAAGTCGCGCTCCCGCATCAGCCGCGCTACCTCGGTGAGCGGCGTCTGCTCCGGCACCGTCACCGGATCCGGTGTCATGATCTCCCGTACTTGCTGAGCCATGAACGACATCGTCATCCACGCCGACGCCCCGGTCGCCCCCGTCGGGCTGGACGGCGAAGCCGTCCCCCTGCCGACGACCGTGCGGTGCCGGATCAGTCCCCGGACACTTCGGGTATGGGTTCCCCGTCACCGGCCGGGCGCCGTGCCCACCGGATGGCGACCGCTGGGATGGGCCGCCGTCCAGCGGGCCGCCTCACTTGCCGGACGGTCTCATGGCCGCCACACCGACTGACCCCCGAACGCCGCTCACCGCTTCCAGCCGATCAGTGCTGGGGGTGCGGACGCGCGCGGAACAGGGGGCGCCGCTGGGTGGCCGTGCCCGAAGCGAGCTGGCCGATCTCGACGCGCGTCCTGATGGCGCGGACCACCTCGGTCAGGCCCAGGATGATGGCCATGACGCCCACCACCAGGGTGAGGGTCGCGATCGAGGCGAACGGCATGACGATCATCACGACGCCGGCCAGAGCGCCGATGATCCCGAAGGCGACGTGCCAGCCGCGCCCCGGCATGGCCGGAGCGGAGGCCGCCGCGGCCGTCTCCGTGGTACCGCGCAGTAGCCAGCTGAATCCGATCCACAGGGCGAGCAGCAGGATCGACTCAAGGGTGCCCCGGAAGCAGATCAGTCCCAGCAGGATGGAGGCCGCGCCGGTGATGAAGTGCAGGACACGAAGGTGCCGTGGGACGTGTGTGCCGAATGCGGCAGCGAGTTGGAAGACGCCTGTGACCAGTAGGTAGACGCCGAAAAGAATGCCGACGACGCGCAGCGTCGCGCCTGGCCAGACCAGGGCTATGACGCCCAGGGCGATGGTGGCGAGGCCCATGGTGAGCAGGATCTGCCAGCCCATGTTCGCCAGGGCGGCCATGCCTTCGGCCAGGAGCCTCTCTTCTGGTTCGGTGCCGCGTGGGGGAACGGGGCCCGGGGATTCGGTGGGAGATGTCATGGCACCTGCCTCCTCCTTGGAGCAGCGTTGTCGCGTCAGTGCATGTCCGTCGTCACTCGGCCGGCCTCATGTGCGTTCTGGCTGCGTTGACGTCGGTACTCGTGCGTGGGGGGTGATGACGGCGCGTCCTTGGATCTTGCCGTCGTGCAGGAGCTGGTACGCCTCGTCAGCGCGTTCCAGCGGGAAGGGCTCGACCAGCATCCTGATCTTTTCCTGCTGTGCCAGGGTGATCACTTCCATCAGTTCGGGGAGGGTCCCCCAGTAGGGCGAGGCGACCGAGCACTCGTGCGGCGGGCTGGTGAAGTTGACCGACAGGGCTCCTCCGCCGAGGCCGACGATGGTCAGGTGGCCGAGCACCCTGGCCACCTGAGCGGCCATCCGGAGAGTCGGGTCGATGCCGACCATGTCCAACACGAGCTCAGCGCCCTGCTGCCCCGTGACGTCCCTGATGCGCGCGATCGCCTCGTCACCCGAGAGAAGTGCTTCGTCGGCTCCGATGTGCCTGGCGGTTTCCAGCTTGCCGGCGTCGGTGTCCACGGCGACGACGGTGGTCGCCGTGGTGAGCGCCCGCAGGATCTGAATCGTCATCTGGCCCAGACCGCCGGCCCCGATCACGACCGCGGTCGACCCCGGCCCCAGCAGGTGCAGCGACCGTTTGACGGCGTGATAGCTGGTCAGTCCGGCGTCGCTGAGCGGGGCGGCCTGGCGGGGGTCGAGGGTGCCCAGCGGAATCAGGTAGCGCGGCGCGGGGACGAGCAGGTACTCGGCCATTCCGCCGTCGTGACCGCCTCCAAGGCCCGGGCCCTGACCGCCGAGGTTCTGGCAGTAGTTCTCCCTGCCCTGACGGCAGTTGGCGCAGATGCCACAGCCCCAGGAACCGTAGACGATCACAGGGTCTCCGGGTGTGAACCCGGTGACGCCCGGTCCCAGGCTCTCCACCCATCCCGCGTTCTCGTGGCCGATCGTGAAGGGCAGTTCCGTGGCGAGCCCGAGTGGTGGCCCGGGTGCCTCCATGATGTGCAGGTCGGAGTGGCACGCACCGGCGCCTCCGACCTTCACCAGGACCTGCCCCGCTGCGGGCTCGGGCACCGGAGCCTCGCGCAGCTCGGGCGGTTGCCTCCACCCGACGAGTTGAAAAGCCCGCATAGCGATCCCTCACGCACACACTGGTCAGTCGCGTATGCCGTCGATGTCGACAAGGACGTGCCGCGGCCCGCGGAAAATCTGGTTGTGCCGGTACGGCGGCGGGTCCTCGACGAGCCGCGGGTTCTGCACCCGGCGGGCGAACTCGCCGACCGCGACCTGGACCTCGAGCCGCGCGAGCGGGGCGCCGAAGCAGAAGTGGATGCCCTGGCTGAATCCGAGGTGCTGGTTGTCGCGGCGTTCGAGGTCGAGTTCGTCGGGGTCGGTGAACCGTTCCGGGTCGCGGTTCGCCGAGCCGTACGCCAGGAAGATCGGCGCACCCTTCGGGATGGTGGTGCCGGCGATGTCGATGTCTTCCAGAGCGGAGCGGGTGTGCCAGAACTGCACCGACGACTCGAAGCGCAGCAGCTCCTCCACCCCCGGCACGATCAGCTCGGGCCGGCGGCGCAGCTCCTCCAGCGCGTCCGGATGCCGCAGCAGCGTGAGCACGCTGTGGGCGATGAGATTGACCGTGGTCTCATGCCCCGCGAAGATCAGGAGAAGGGCGTTGCTCGCGAGTACGCCCTTGGACATCCGTCCCTCCGGGCCGTCCTCGTTCACCAAGGCTGAGAGCATGCCCGGGCCGGGCTGGTCGGCGTACCGGTCGAGCAACTCGGCTGCGAACTGCCCGAAGTCCTGCACGGCCTGCCGGCCCCCGGCCAGCCGACTCCGGATCTCTTCAGAGGCGGCCTCGGGGCCGAAGTCCAATGCGTCCAGGGCGGTCTCGATCCAGTGGTGGAAGCGCGGCTCGTCCTCCAGCGGCACGCCCAGAACCTTGCAGATCACCGTCACCGGCAGGGGATAGGCGAAGTCGTCGACGGCATCGATCCTGTTCTTGCCCCTCATGCCGTCCAGCAGACCGTCCACAAGGCGCCGGATCTCGGGCTCCAGGTCGGAGATCAGGTGAGGCGCATGAGGCGGGCCGACGAAATGCGGCATCATCGTCCGGCGGTCCCGATCGTGCTCGGGCGGATCGCAGGTGATGATGTTGGGCTCGGTCAGCGCCTCCCTGATCGGCTCAGCCGCCGGCTGCCCCGAGCCCTCTGTCCGGGCCGCGCCGAGGACGGGACACTTTCTCGGATCCGAACTGACCCGGGGGTCGTGGAGCAGCGTGACGATCTCCCGGTAGCTGCTGACGACATAGGTTCCGTCCGGCTGTCGCGCCACCGGTGTCTTGCGCAGTTCCTCGTAGAAGGGGTACGGGTTGGCGCGGTTGGCGTAACGCAGGGCCTGCTGCCAGGGGGTTTCCTCGACCACGAGGCTCCCCTCCTTCTTCCTGTCGGTGCTGTCCGCTTGCACGCGTGACCTGGCGGGCGGCGGGCGCGTCAGTGACGGCGCGGCCGGAACTCGGCCGTCCGCTCGCTCGGGGCATGGCCGGTCAGGACGACGTCGGGGATCGCCGTCGGGACCCTCGGGTCCGGAAACTCCGCCGGCATCGGCTTCATGTCGGGCGGCTGGTCCCAGCCTGGCGGCGGAGGCGGGAAGGGACCGGACTGCTCGATCAACTTCCCGTAGTACTCCAGCCACTTGCCGTGATCGAAGGTGACGGCGGCGACGATGCGGCCCCGCCGACCGTAGGCGGCGGCGAAGCGGCGGTCCTCGACGGACCCCTGGGTGAAGACGATCTCGTCACCGAAGGGCGGCACCCCGACGGACTTGATGTTCACGCCGAACTGACCGGACCAGAAGCCGGGCAGCAGCAAATGCGGGCGATAGTGGGGCTCCAGGTTCACCATGTTGTGGGCCGCGGCCTCGGCGCCGAGTACGGCGTTGTCCCAGTGCTCCATCGCGAGAAACTGGTACTCGTACAGCACATGCGGAGCGCGCGCCACGTCCCCTGCCACGTAGATGCTGTCGGTGACCACGCCGTTGATGTCGAAGGCCCGACCACCGGCGTCGCACCCGACACCCCAGAAACCGGCCGCCAGCCCGGAGCCCTCCAGCCATTCCACGTTGCGGATCGACCCCAGCGAAGCCACCACCACATCGGCGTCGACAGTGGATCCGTCCGACAGATGCGCACGCCGCACGTGCCCACCAGGGTCGCCCTCCAGCGACGACACGCCCAGCCCGCAGCGCAGGTCCACACCGTGATCGCGCTGCAGCTGCGCGGCGACCTCCCCGATCACCCCGCCGAGCGCACCGACCAGCGGCGCCGCGCCCCGCTCGACGACGGTCACCGGGATGTCGAGTTCCCGGCACACGGACGCCACTTCCGAGCCGATGAACCCGGCGCCGATGACCAACACTCGCGACGGCGGCTCGGCCAGCTCCTTCTGCAGCTGCGCGGCATCGTCACGCGAGCGGATGGTATGGACCCCGTGCAGTGCGGCCTCGGCCGGGTTGGGCCACCGTCGTGCGCGGGTGCCCGTGGCGATCAGCAACCGGTCGTACGGGACCAGCTCGCCGTTCGCCAGGCGCACCTGCTTGGTGGCCCGGTCCAGCCCGGTGGCAGCCACCCCGAGCCGCCAGTCCGCATCCACTTCCCGCATACGGGGCAGCTTCGTGTGGTCGGCCGGCACCCAGCCCTTGAGCACCTGCTTGGACAGCGGCGGACGGTCATACGGCTCGTAGGGCTCGTCCCCGATGATGGTCAGGGAACCGGTGAAGCCCTCCTCGCGCAGAGTCTCCGCGGCCCGCAGCCCGGCCAGAGAAGCGCCCACGATGACGATCCGGCCGCTGGCCCGGAACTCGCGCACCAGCTCCGCGACCGTTGCCCGCAAGGTCATGACGTCTCGCCCCGTTCCGCTCCGTCCACGCGGTCGATCACGATCGCCTGCACCGGGCACGCCGCAGCGGCTCGCTCGACCTGGAGGCGCAGCTCGTCATCGGGGTTCGGCTCATAGGTGAGCGCCTCCTGACCGTTCAACCTGAAGACCTCGTGCGCCAGATACACACACTGTGCGTATCCCTGACAGCGATTCAGGTCCACGACGATCCGCATGGGCAGACTCCTTCCGCTCCGCCGCTCGCCCCGCGGCGGCGACCATCGAACGGTCATGCAGCTATGGGGGCTCGGTCCCTCTGCCAGGTGAGCCGACCGCGGGAGTCCTACCCGTCACCCCAGGACACCGGCTGAGCGGGCCCGGTCTTGTTCGCTGCGTCGCCGCCGTCACGGTGACGTCTGTTGGAGTGTCGCAGCGCGAAGGGCGTGCCTCTCCTCCAATGGCGCCGGCATTCACGGCTTGGCCCGGCCATTGCGCCTTAGAAAAATGCTCGCGCCGCCTTCCGACAATCGCAAACCGCCGTTGTGGGCCCAGCACGTCTCCGGGGCGGGGCGGTTCTTGGTCATTGACGGATTCATGCAGGTCGGGGGCTTCCGGAGAGCACGTTCGCGAGGAAACTGCCACCTGATCACGAGCGTTTGCGGAGACAAGACGGGCCCCCGCCGAAGCCGCTGAACACACCTGGCGTGGCCCGATCACCACCCTCGACCACACACTCATGAGGTCCGCTGCCGGTGGGCGAGCCACGCGTCGACGATCTCGCGACGGGGATGCTTCTCCGGCCGGTCCGCCCTGGGAGTCCAGCAGGCGGGCGTGGACGCCCCACGCCACATGACCAAATGGCCCACCGACGGGGAACGGCGGGGCTCGTACGGCTGAGTGGCGACGGCCGCAGGCTTTTGACGGATGAGTGCTCGGGGACGAACGCCCAGTTGTTCATCGGCATGGCCCATCCACTCGGCAGTCAAGCCCAGACGATCAGCGCGGATGAGTATCGCACCGAAGGTTGAAGGGCTGTTCAGGGATGCCACCTCGCCGAAGTGGTGGTGCGACGTTCGGCCAGATCGTCAGAACGACCCCACACGCTCTTCTCCAGCCTGTGGCGCGTGTCACCGTCTCCACTTCGACATTTCCATACGTCGTATGGTTACCCTGGAGGGGCAATTCCATACATCGTATGGAAATCTCGATCGGACAACGCCAGGCGCTACACATCGCCTGCACAGCAGCCGTTGGCGCAGATCGCGCCAATCGGAAGGAAAGATCATGAAGAAGCTCACGAAGCGGATCGCTGTCGCTGCTTCCTCCGTGGCGGTCGCGGGCGTCGCCGTCATCGGTGCCGGGGGCACCGCTTCGGCCGCGACTACCTCCCCCGTGCACGTCCAGCGGCCGGCCGCCGGCGTCGACGCCGCCGACTACCGTTGGGACCACGGCATCGGCTACCTGATCGAGCAGGGCTATTGCTGGGACGAGAACCGTGGCTGGCACCACGACGACCGTGTCACCGACTCGTCCTGGCACAGCGCCGAGGGTCGCTGCCACCGCTGGGACGACGAGGGGCGCGGATGGAAGTCCGGCAGGTCGCACCGGCACACCTGGAACCGCTACGAGCACGAGGGCCGGGACTGGGACCACCACAGCCGGAACCACGGCGACCGGTACTACCTCGGCTGGGACCACATCGACCGGAACCACGGTGACCGGTGAGACAGGCACTGCTCGTGCCCATGGGCCGTAGCCGTACCCCTCGCCCTGATGCCCGTCGGCGGCAGGGACGCGACCGCTGATCAACGATGAGCGGTCCCCTGACCGCCGCCCAGGCGGGCGATTGAGTGAGGATCCGTCCCTCTCGAACCTGCCTGCCCACAGCCACCTCGTGCCGCAGGCACGCGTCGCCCATCTGCCGCGACGCCACCAATCGCGCGGTCCGCCGATGCCGTCCCGGCGCCCGGGCCCTGCTGCAACACCCCTTCCTCCGATGCGTCATCGCCGCCGCGAGCGGCGAGGCGCAGCCGAGGCAGAAGGCGCCTTGGAGTGAATGCCGATGGAGTCTTCCAGGACCGTCGTCCAGGGGGTGACCGCTCGGCCCGTCGTCTCGCGGGCCTGCCCGCTGCCCCTGTGTATGCGTCTGCGGTACGAGCCCGCTGATCCCCATGTCGTCCGTGCGGCCTTCTTCCCCCCACAGTGACGAGCCGGTCGAATGGGTCCTGGGGCGTGATCTCCTGGCTGATGGCCTGGAAGGCTGCGCAGGTCAGGGGACGTCCGGATCCGGTCGGCCGTCGGTCGTGGCGACCAGGCGATGTACATCGCTCTCGGGTCTCGCGCGGGCACCGCCCTGCTCGGGGTTCCCGTGCAGGACGTCAGGGCATTCCTTGAGCGCACGGAGGCTCTGGTGCCACCGGGCACCGAGGCCGGCCGCATCGACTGGGACGCCGAACTGGCGTACCTGCTCTCGCAAAGCTGACCGCTGACAATCCATGACCAGACAGAAAAGGAACGAGCGTTCATGTCCCAGTACCAGCTTCGTGTCTACACCCTGTCCAGCCCGGAGGCCCTCGCCGTCTACGAGAACGTCTGGTCCCAGCACATCCCCGGTATGGCGAAGCACCGGATCACCACGCACGGCGTCTGGACGGTGCCCGCCACTTCGGGAAGCGAGACACCGCAGCTGTACGCCCTCGTCTCCTACAGGGACGCCGACGACGTACAGGAGCGGCTGCAGGCGTACCTGGCCGGCCCCGAATTCCGCGCCGACATGGCGGGCTTCGACCTCAGCCAGATCGTCGGCGTCACCGAGACCGTACTGACGCCCACCGTCGACTCGCCCTTGAGCTGACTCAGCGGCTTGGTCCAACTCGGCCAGGTGACTGTCAGTCCACGGGGGGCATGGGCGGCGGTCGGGCCCCGTGGTGGGCACCAGTGCGCCACCTGGCGGGGACCGGCGTGACCGGTCAGCCGGTTGTGGACGGGGGAGATCCGTCGGTGTGGGACATGAGGTGCGGCCGGTGCAGATGGCGCGAGGGGGTGCGTTCGATGATCAGGAAGGCCGCGTCGTCGGTGAGCTGCTCACCGGTGTGCGCGAGCAGGTCGCGGTGAATGCGGTGCAGCAGGGCGTCGGGGCCTGAGCTGGGAAAGGCGGCGACCCGCTCGGCGAGCGGGTAGAAGGCTCCGGTCGGTGAGCGGGCTTCGATCACGCCGTCGGTGTAGAGCAGCAGCATGGCGCCCGGTTCCAAGGTGAACGGGTCGGTGCGGTCGTTCCGGGTGCAGAGGGCGCACAGGCCCAACGGGGGTGCCGGTCGGCGGGAGTTCAGGACGGTCACCTGGTCTCCACGGATCAGCAAGGGTGGCGGATGGCCGCAGTTGAGCATCTCGGCCTGCGGACCGTGATCGTGGATGTCGATCATGATGGCGGTGATGAAGTGCTCGCCGGCGTCGTGCGCGGTCTCGGCGACCTCGTCCAGGTTCCGGCAGACGCTCTCCTCGACGGCGCTGACGAGTTCGGGCAGGGAGGCGTACCGGTGAGCGCCCTCACGGAACGCGCCCATCACCACCGCTGCCTCGCCGATGGAGGCCATCCCATGGCCTCGTACATCGCCGATGAGCACCCGGGTGCAGGGATGAGCGGCGCGGGCGACCGCCAACAGATCGCCCCCGATCTGGGCCTCGTCCTCGGCGGCCAGATACAGCCAGGTCACCCGCAAGGGTCCGATCCGGCGGGGCGGAGGCCGCAGCAGAATCCGCTGTGCTGTCTCGGCCACCGACCGCACCCGGCTCAGCTCCCGGGCGCGCCGCTCCCGCACATAGGCGATGAAGACCACCAGAGCCGACAGCACGGCCAGGGCGATGAGCTGCGCCACGTGATTCGTCGTCGTCAGCCCGCCGTGGAAGACGGAGATGATCACCAAAGCCGCCTGCGCCAGAACCCCGACCAGAGCGGTCAGCCGCGGACCGGCGAAGGAGGCGGTCAGAGTCGGCGCGATGACCAGCAAGGGGCCCAGATGAACGCTGGTGCCGATGCCGAGATCCGTCACAGTGATGACCACGATCAGTGCGAGCGCGATCACCAGCAGCCCGCGCCCCGCCTGCTGTGCCAAGAAGCGGTCTTCCGATCTCCCGCGTGCACCCATAAGCCATTTCTACGCCTTGTCGGGCTGGGCATCCTCCGCGCGTTGCTCCTTGTCGAGGTCGGTACGGTGCGCGGACTGGTTCGAGGCGGTGCTGCTCTCCACACGCCTCTCGGTAGGAGCGAGCCTGCCGTTACTGCTGACCCGAGCTCGGAACGCAGCCAGCTCGGACCGACAGCGCGGGAAACGATCTCCTCCCGCCGCAGCACCCCGAGCTCGCCTGCCACGGACGAGCCTCACGCCGTAGCACCTCAGCCGCGGACTCAGCGACGGCCGGCGTCCTGGCCCTCGCGGCCTGCGGTGAGCCGGCTTTCCAGGCCCGTGATCAGCGTGTCCATCACGAGACGGAACATGTGGTCCCCATCGGGGCCCGCAGTACCTGCACCCGTGGAGCCAGGGGCTGCATCCGTGGGCCCGTCTTCGCCGTCAGTACCAGGTCCGGGGGGCTTGAGGTTCGCCCACTGGTGGAGCGCTCCGTTGAGTTCGGCGCTGAGCACACCGATGACGACGGCGACGATCAGCGCGGCGATCTCCGCGACCTCGGACAGCGGCACCCCCGCAGCGGCCACGATCGCGGTGAGCGCGGTCCAGAACGGGTCGTCGGGCTGGATGAAGTCGGGCTGGTGGCTGAACGAGTACGCCATCAGCTTGGGGTGCCGGTGTGCCAGCGTCCGGAAGTCCGTGGCGAGCAGGCGGATCCGCTCCTGCCAGGGCGCGTCCTCAAGCGTCACGGTGCGGAACTGGGCGCCGACCATTCTCGTCACGCCACGCAGCACGGCTTCCTTGTTCGGCACGTGGTGGTACAGCGACATCGGGTTCGCGTCGAGCACGGTCGCGAGTTTGCGCATGGTGAGCGCCTCGGCCCCGTCCTCGTCGATGAGCCGCAGGGCGGCGGCGTAGATCCCGGCCTCGGTCAGAGGCACGTCTCTCTTCCTCGTTCCCCGCGGGGGACGTCTCACCTTTTTTTCCATACCTCGTACGGTATCAGCCCCCATGCGGCGTACGGAAAATGACTCCGGCCACGGCACCGCTTCCCTCAGCCGAGGTTGCATCGAGTTTCCATACGACGTATGGTACTTATCCATACGGCGTATGTTTCCATGGTGCGGTGCGGCACCGACCCGCGCAACGCGCCCTTGCCCATCCCCTCCACTCCACGCAGAGGAGCCGAGATGCAGAGCGACGACGAGCGGCAGCAGGCCGCGGTGAGCGGCGTCGGTGTGAGCCTGGCCGTCGCCTACGGCTCCAGCCTGGGTTCGTGCGAGGACCTGGCGCGCACCATCGCGGACCGCGGTGAGCGCTCCGGGTTCGGCACCAACGTTCGACACCCTGGCTCGCATTCCGCAGCACAGGGATGCTCATTCCAGCCGCAGCCGCACCCTCACCACCGACCGGCAGAAACTGCGGGACGACCCCGACGCGAGTCTCGACAGCATCGCTCACGGAGCCGGCGTCAGAGGGGCGTTGACGGTCAGTCGAGGCCGGGCAGCGCGCGCCGGGTGACCTCGTGCGCGTCCTCCGGGGGGAGGCCCAGCATGCGCAGGACCATCGCGGCCAGGTCGGAGGCGACCTCGTCGCCGTCCAGGTCGGGGCGGTCCAGCCTCAACGCCACCAGGGACAGCAGGGTGCCGCCCAGAGCGGACAGGGCCATGATCGGATCGGTGCCGGTGAAGCGACCCGAGGCGATGCCACGCTCAAGATCGCGAAGTGCTCGTGGGGACAGGCCACGCTCCGAGTGGATGTGGGCCAGGCCGCGGTCGCGCAGAATCCGCATGAGCTCGGGGTGGGAGTCGGCCATCCGTGCGGTGAGCCGGAAACCCGCTGAGACGAGCTCGGCGGGGTCCTCGATCCCTTCCACGCGCGCGTCGATGACCTGCCCGAACTCCTCCAGGGCGTCCGTCACCGCGGCGTCGAACAGCTCCGTCTTGGACTCGAAGTGGTTGTAGAAGGAGCCGAAACCGACGTCCGCGCGCTCGGCGATGGCCTGGATGCTGGCGCTGGTGTCCCCGGTCTCCGCGAGGATCTGCCGCGCCGCACGGATGAGCGCCTGACGGGTCTCGGCGCGGCGCCGTTCGAAACGGTTGCGGGGCGGGGCTGAGGTCGGCATACGACCGAGTGTAACAACCGTGCCGATGACACCCGCATGACTGATGATTCCCTCAATTATTTGGGTCTGCTCTATTGACGATGAGTAACGGCAAAGTTGATGATTTCCTCATTACGGCAGTGTTGCTTGGAGGGCACCATGTCCCACACCCCCGTTGACAGGGCCGATCTGCAGACGCCCCACCAAGATCTCCACAGCGAGCTGGGCGCCCTTCGCGGCGAGCACCCCGGACGCGCGCGCAACCCCGCCATCAAGGTGGCCGACCTGGCCTGGTTGGAGTTCGAGAAGGCGGACCTGGACCGGGCCGAGGTGTTCGCCCGCGACTTCGGGTTCGCGATCGCCGCCCGCACCGAGCGGGAACTGTGGCTGCGCGGCACCTTCGCGGGCTCCCCGTGCATGGTCATCCGGCGTGGGCAGGCGTCCCGCTTCATAGGGCCGGCGTTCCGCGCGGCCGAACGGGCCGACCTCGACCGGCTGGCCCGGACGACCGGCAGTGACATCCGTGACATCGACGTACCCGGTGGCGGACAGGCGGTCACCCTGCTCGATCCCTCCGGCTTCCCGGTCCGGGTCGTGCACTGCGCCGAACAGCTGCCCGCACTTCCCGAGCAGCCGCCGCTGATCCTCAACACCGGCACCGAGCACCGCCGTACGAACGCCACCCAGCGACCGCCTCGCGAACCGTCGCGCATCCAGCGGCTCGGACACGTGGTGCTGGAGACACGGGTGTTCATGCGAGCCCTGAACTGGTACCTGGACACCCTCGGGATGATCGTGTCCGACTTCCTGTTCCTCGACGGGCAGCGCGGGCGCGGACCGACCATGGCGTTCATCCGCTGCGACCAGGGCAGCACGCCCGTGGACCACCACACCCTCGCCCTGCACCTCGGGCCTGGCACCGGCTGTGTCCACTCCGCCTACCAGGTCACCGACCTCGACTCGATCGCCGTCGGCGGCGAGTACCTGGCCGAGCGCGGCTACCGGCGCAGCTGGGGCATCGGCCGGCACATCCAGGGCAGCCAGCTCTTCGACTACTGGCGCGACCCCGACCGCTTCATGCTGGAGCACTTCGCCGACGGCGACCTGTTCTCCTGCGACCTCGAACCCGGATGGGCGCCGATGTCGGCGAGCGGCCTGGCCCAGTGGGGGCCGCCCGTCACCCGCGACTTCCTGGGCGCCAGCCCCTCCCCCGCCAAGCTGCGCGAGGTCATGACGGCCCTGCGTGGCGACAACGAACTCGACCCCACACGCCTGCTGGGCCTGATGAAAGCGATGAGCTCATGAGCACCAACGTTCTGCGCACCCGTGGGGGCACCTCCCGCTCGAGCGGAGCCGAGCGTGGGGGAGGCTGGTGGGTCGTCCGGGACGAGCGCGCCGTCCGCATCGAGACCAAGGCGGTCACCACCGCCGAACTGATCGCCGACCGGGACGCCGTCCGCGAGGCCGCCGCCTCCGACGAGAGCGGCACACCCGTCGCCGACCTGGTGGCCCTGCCTCCGGTCACCACCCCCTGCCGGGTGGTCGCCCAGATGGTCAACTACCGCAGCCACGCCCGTGATTCGGGTTTCACCGGCGACATCCCGCCCACCTTCTTCCGCAAGGCGTCCGGCTCGGTCAGCGGCCCGCACGACACGATCGTCCGCCCCGCACACGTGAACTTCCTCGACTACGAGGTGGAACTCGGACTCGTCATGGGCGCCCCCTTGCCCGTGGGCACCGTCGTAGAGGAGAGCGACCTGCCGCACTACATCGCCGGGCTCGTCCTCACCAACGACGTCAGCGCCCGCGACGTCCAGCTGACCAAGACCCAGTTCTACGAGAGCAAGTCCTACCCGACCTTCACCCCGACCGGGCCGTACCTGGCGCTGCTGGAGCCCGAGGACTTCGACCGCCTGCTCGACCTGCGGCTGCGGCTGTCGGTCAACGGCGTACCGCGCCAGGACCGCACCCTCGCCGACATGATCGTCCGGCCCGCGCAGGCGCTCACCGTGCTCGCCCGCTTCCAGACCCTCGACCCGGGCGACCTGCTGCTCACCGGCACACCCGGCGGCACCGCCCTGAAGGCCCCGCCCAAGCCGGTCGAGAAGATCGCCGCCCTGCTGCCGCCCGCCCTGAAGTGGAAGGCATTCTTCAAGGGTCAGGTCAACAACCCCCTCTACCTGCGTGCGGGCGACGTCGTCACCGCCACCATCGCCACCCCGGACGGGCACATCGACCTCGGCGAACAGCGGACCCCAGTGGCGGACGCGAGGTGAGCGCCGTAGTCCAGAGACCGGTGGTGATCATCGGTGCCGGGCCCGTGGGAGTCACGGCCGCACTCCTGCTCGCCCGCCACGGAGTACCCAGCCTGCTCCTGGAACGCCACCGGGACATCTACCCCCTGCCGCGCGCCGTCGTCGCCGACGACGAAATCCGCCGGATCCTGCAGAGCGTCGGCATCCAGGAGGAGTTCGCCGCCCTCGCCCGTCCCGCACGCGGACTGCGGCTGCTGAACTCCCAGCACCGCGTGATCGCCGAATTCACGCGATCCCCGCACGGGCACCACGGCTACCCGCAGACCAGCATGTTCGACCAGCCCGACCTGGAACGCCTGCTGCGCGCCGCACTGGCCCGCCGCCCCGAGTGCGAGCTGTGGAGCGGGGTGGAGGTCATGTCCGTCAGCCAGCCGGCCGACGGTACGGCTCCGGTGCGGGTGACCTTCCGCCGCGACGGCAGCGACGAGGACGAGCACGTGTGGGCCGAGGCGGTCCTCGGCTGCGACGGCGCCGGCAGCCTCACCCGCGACGCCATCGGCGCCGTATGGGAGGACCTGCACTTCGAGGAGAACTGGCGGGTCATCGACGTACGCACCAGCCACCCGGTACGCACCTGGGAAGGCGTCGACCAGATCTGCTGCCCCACCCAGCCCGCCACCTTCATGCGCCTCGGCGAAGACCGCTACCGCTGGGAGTTCCGGCTGGCCGACGACGCGCCGCTGGACGGCCCAGCAGGGCTGAAGCACCTGCGTGAACTGGTCACCCCCTGGATCGACCTGTCGTCCGCTGCCCACGGGGGCGACGACTTCGAGGTCATCCGGCAGGCGCAATACACCTTCCGCGCCCGCCTCGCCGACCGGTGGCGCCGAGGACGCGTCTTCCTGCTCGGCGACGCCGCCCACCTCACCCCGCCCTTCATCGGACAAGGCCTGTGCACGGGCCTGCGCGACGCCCGCAACCTCACCTGGAAACTCGCCCGCGTCCTTCAACAGAGCGCAGACGACCGCCTGCTGGACACCTACCAGCAGGAGCGCAAGCCGCACGCCCGCCACGTGATCCGTCTCGCGGTCGCCGTCGGCTGGGCCATGACCGGCGGGCAGGACCGCGGTGCGGCCATCCGCCGGACCCTCGTGGGCGCGGCCTGCCGCATCCCCGGCGTGACCGCGACAGTGAGCCGCGACCTCAGCCCCGCACTGCCCCCCGGCCCGCTGGTACGACGCCGCCCCCGGCTGACCGGCCGTTCACTGGCCGGCACCTTCTGCCCACAACCCTGGGTGCTGTACGACGGCAGGCGGGAGCGCCTCGACAACATCCTCGGGGACTCCTTCGCCGTACTGACCGCCGTGCCGCCCACGGCACGGATGACGGGCGTGGCCACGGCCCTGGGCGCATCCGTGAACCATGTCGACGACCTGCCCGACGACGGCACCCTGGCCGCCTGGCTGGCACGCGGCCGGGCGGACGCCGTCCTGCTTCGACCCGACCGCGTCGTGATGGACACCGTCCCCACCGGCACCGGCGACTTCACCGACACCGCCGCCTGGGCTCCCCTGCTGCACACGGCCCGCCGCCCCGCCGAAGCCCGGCCCGCCCCTTGACGAGGAACACCACACCATGACCACCCCGCACTCCACTCCTTGTCCGGAACCCTTCCTTCCGCCCAACCCGCAAGCGGCCGCCGGCAGCCGCATAGCGGACTTCGCCCGCTGGGCCGCCCGGCACCAAGGCGCCGAAGGGGTCCAAGACCCCACCGACTACCAGGACCTGCACCGCTGGTCGGTCACCGACCTGGAGGGTTTCTGGGCCGCGGTGTGGGAGTACTTCGACATCGACGCCACCACCCCGTACGAGCGCGTGCTGGCCGAGGAGACCATGCCCGGCACCCGCTGGTTCCCCGGCGCGACCCTCAACTACGCCCACCACGCACTGCGCAACCTGCACCCGGACGCCCCCGCGATCACCGCGCTGGACGAGACCGGAGCCGCCTACGAGATCACGGGCCGGCAGCTCCGCGCCCAGGTCGCCTCCGTCGCGGCCACCCTGCGCGACCTCGGCGTCGGACCGGGCGACCGGGTGATCGGCTACCTGCCCAACACCCCCCACGCCGTCATCGCCTTCCTCGCCACCGCCAGCCTGGGCGCCGTGTGGTCCGTGTGCGGCCAGGACTACGCGCCCAAGGCCGCAGCCGACCGCTTCGCCCAGCTCCAACCCACGGTGCTCATCACCGCGGACGGCTACCTCTTCAACGGCGCCCGTCACGACCGCCGCGCCGCCTCCCTGGACCTGGCCGCCGCCCTTCCCACGCTGAAAGCCACGGTCCTCGTGGATCACCTGGGCCTTGCCTGGCCCCAGACCTGGGCCGCCGGCCTCACGGTTCCCTGGGAGGACGCGGCCGGCCGCACCGAGTACCTCACCATCGCCCCGGTTCCCTTCGACCACCCGCTGTGGATCGTCTTCTCCTCCGGCACCACCGGGCTGCCCAAGGGCATCGTCCACGGCCACGGAGGCGTCCTGCTGGAGCACCTCAAGACCCTCGGCCTGCACTGCGACCTGGGCGTCGGAGACCGCCTGCTGTGGTACACCACCACCCACTGGATGATGTGGAACCTGGTCGTCTCCACCCTGCTCACCGGCGCCACCACCTGCACCTACGACGGCAGCCCCGCGCCGGTGGCGCGCCCGGACGTCCTGTGGGAGCTGGCGGCCCGCCACAAGGTCACCGTCTTCGGCACCAGCCCCCAGTACCTGCTGGCCACGGCCAAGCTCGGCATCGAACCCTCCGTGCACGACCTCTCGGCGCTCCGCGCCATCGGCTGCACCGGCTCCGCCCTGCCCGCCTCCGCCTACCCCTGGGTCCGCGACCACGTGGGCGCAGGCATCCAGCTGGCCTCCACCAGCGGCGGCACCGACATCGTCTCCGCCTTCGCCGGCAGCGCCCCCATCACCCCGGTGTGGGCAGGCGAGCTGTCCGCACCCAACCTCGGCGTGGCGCTGGCGGCGTACGACGGGGCGGGACAACCGGTCGTCGACCAGGTCGGCGAACTGGTCGTCACCCGGCCCATGCCGTCGATGCCGCTGTACTTCTGGAACGACCCCGACGGCAGCCGCTACCGCGACGCATACTTCAGCGCCTACCCGGGCGTATGGCGCCACGGCGACTGGATCACGGTCACGGGTCACGGCTCGGTGATCGTCCACGGCCGCTCCGACGCCACCCTCAACCGCAACGGCGTACGCCTGGGCAGCGCCGACATCCACGACATCGTCGAACGCCTCCCCGAAATCACCGAGGCCCTCGTCATCGGCGCGGAGGAACCCGACGGCGGCTACTGGATGCCGCTCTTCGTCGTCCCCGCGGAAGGGACCGTCCTGGACGACGCCCTGCGCGAGAAGATCCGCGACGCGATCCGCACCGGCGCCTCACCCCGCCACGTCCCCGACGAGATCCTCGCCGTACCGGCCATCCCGCACACCAAGACCGGCAAGAAACTCGAGGTCCCGGTCAAACGCCTCCTCCAGGGCGCGCCCGCCGAGCAGGTCCTCAACCCCTCCGCGGTCGACAACCCCGACCTGATCGCCTACTTCGCCGCCCTGGGAGCCGAACGCCGTCAGCTCCGCCACCCGCACACCCCCGAGGGCGTCTCGTGATCCTCTCCGCCTCGCTGACCTGTCTCATCGCGTTGATCTTCGCCCTGCTGGGCGCGGCCAAAATCCTGGCCCTGGGTCCGATGCCCGAGCTGGCCGCCCACGCCGGCTTCACCACCGCGGCCTACCGGGTCATCGGCGGCCTGGAGCTGGCGGGCGCCGTCGGCGTGGCCCTCGGCCCGGTCGTACCGCTGTGCGGCGGGCTGGCCGGTGCCGGGCTGCTGATGCTGCTCGTCGGCGCCGTGACCACGCACGTACGCAAAGGCGACGGGCTGACCAAACTCCTCCCCGCGGTGACATGCGCTGCTTTGGTCGTCTGGTATCTCGTACTCCTCGCCGGCCTCTGACCCGTTCCGGGGGATCTCTCGGTCTCTGCCGCGGCGTCGGCAGGGCGGCGCTGCCGTGGACGATGATCGGCCCGCCCACCGCCACGCACAAAGGTTGTGGTGGAGCGCTGCCGGATGGTGGAGCTGAGCTGGGACGGCTGGCTGGTCCCGCAGATCGCCGACGAGCTGCGGTGCGATCAGAAGACGGTGCGCCGCTGGCTGCACCGCTTCAAGCGCTCGGGACTTGAGGGCCTGGAGGATCTGGGCGGGCAGGGCCGCAAGCAAAGGATCACCGAGGCCGAACGCTCCCGGATCGTCGGCCTGGTCGGGCTGACGCCGCCGGGTCGGCTGGAGGTACAGCCGTCGAACGAGATGTGGGCCGCGGACGAGTCGGGGCCCTCGGAGTGGACCTTGGACGCGCTGGCTGCCGCGGGCCCGGGACCCGGGCATCGAGGTCGGCCGCTCCCAGGTGCGCCGGATCCTGCCGGCCGAGGGGATGCGCTGGCGGCGCAGTCACCAGCTCGGCGGCCGGCGGCTGTCCTGTGCCACCGGACCTTCAGCGTGTGCCAACGTGACTGGTGCAGGCCGCTCGCTGGGATTCGTGGCGCAGGATGTCGAGAACGAGCCACCTGCTCCGTCCCAGGGGCATCAGCGGCCACCACCGGCCGCACGCGGAAGAGGGAGAAACCAGCATGGCGATTCAGCGGATGGACAACGTCGGCATCGTCGTCGACGACATGGATGCCGCCATCGCGTTCTTTGTGGAACTCGGTATGGAGCTGGAGGGCAGGGCGGAGGTCGAGGGTCTCGTCGCCGACCAGTGCACCGGACTCGACGGCGTCCGCTGTGACATCGCGATGCTCCGGACCCCGGACGGTCACAGCCGGCTCGAGCTGGCGAAGTACCGCAGCCCCGCGGCGATCAGCGCCGGGCCGCGCAACAGGCCGCACAACGTTCTGGGCACCCACCGCGTCATGTTCGCCGTCGACGACATCGAGGACACCGTTGCCCGCCTGCGCACTCACGGCGCTGAACTCGTCGGCGAGTTGGCACAGTACGAGGACAGCTACCGGCTCTGCTACGTCCGCGGCCCCGAGGGCATCATCGTCGGACTGGCCGAGCAACTCAGCTGACGGGTGGCGGGGATCCGGTGCACCCGCAAGCCGTCCGACCACCACCCTTGACGACCAAACCCCCGTGCCACCCACACTGCGTTGGCACCCGCTCAAGGTGGCACAGGACAGCGGCGCGCGGCGCTCTGGTCCGTTCCTCGATTGCTGCGGGCCCTTGCCGTCGGCGAACGACGGACCAGCGCAGGCTGCGTAACGGTCGAGCCCCTCGGTCCTCGGGCGCAGGATGAGAGGCTGCGCCCGAGGACCGGATCGCCGCCCGCCA
Source organism: Streptomyces sp. NPDC001848 (assembly GCF_042891915.1). NCBI lineage: Bacteria > Bacillati > Actinomycetota > Actinomycetes > Kitasatosporales > Streptomycetaceae > Streptomyces > Streptomyces sp. NPDC001848. The sequence goes on from NZ_JBIATP010000003.1 coordinate 247,995, forward strand.
CCCGTCCGTCATGTCCGGTGCCGGCGGAACGGAGACACGGCTGCCACGCATGCTGACAATTCACACTGACCCCTTGTTGACCTCTCTGACTCCGTGCCAGTCGAAACACGCACGGCAGTCCGACCGGCGGTCTGCTCCACGCCGGGCGCGGGCCTCGGCGAGGAACATCCGCCCGTTCGGCGTGAGGGTCACCGAGCGGGTCGTACGGGTCGGCACGGCCCAGGCGTGGTCGAACAGCCGTGACCTCTACGAAGTCGCGGCGCACGAAGCCGGGTGAGAACTGGGCGCGGATGGGAGTGGAGCCGCTCCACCGCATCCAGGTCCACGCGCTCGGGATGCGGTGCGGACTGTGGGTGGAGCCCGAGGTGGTCAGGGAGAGCAGGCAGACGTCGGAGGCCGGATCGAAGGTGATCGTAGACATTGGTCCTCACGGTGAGCAGCCAACCGCGCCTTGGATCATGTGTCAACGCACGTGACAGAACGAGCTTTCGTAGGCTCGATGGCTCCCCGTCAGATCCCTTGATGGACGGATGTTTTTTCATTGACAGCGGAAAATATTGACCCCTAGATTTCCGGCCATGCGCGCCTCATCCCCCGTGAGTCAGTCGTGACGATGACTCCGGCCACCTCCCTGGTGTTCACCACCCTGCTCTCGCACGGTCCGCTCACCCGGGCCGAGGTGGGGCGGCGGACCGGGCTCTCTCCGGCAGCCGTCACCAAGGCGGTCCGTCCGCTGATGGAACTCGGCTATCTGGTCGAGGGCGTGGACGAAGAGGCACGGCCCTCGGTGGGACGTCCGGCCAACCTGGTGCGGGTGGACGAGGGGAAAGCCCTGTTCATGGGGATCAAGGTGACCGGCGACGAGATCATCGCCGTGCTGGCCGACCTGTGCTGCCGTATCCGGATCTCCCGGCATGTACCGTTCACCGGCCGCGAGCCGGAGGCCGTGCTCCCCGTCCTGACCGCGCTGGTACAGGAGTTGCTCACCGAGGCCGACGGATTCGGTGTCCAGGTGCGGGGGTTGGGCATCGCGATCTCGGGCGACGTGGACCGCGCGGAGGGCGTGGTCCGCTACTCCCCCTTCCTGGAGTGGCGGGACGTACGCCTCGCGGAGATCGTCGGGACCGCGACCGGGCTGCCGGTCACGGTGGACAACGACGTACGGGCGCTCACGGTCGCCGAGCACTGGTTCGGCGCCGGCGTCGGGCTCTCCGACTTCGCCCTGGTCACCGTGGGCGCCGGAATCGGATGCGGCCTGGTCGTCCACGGACGGGTGGTGTCCGGCGCGCACGGCGTGGCCGGCGAGATCGGGCACCTGGCGCTGGATCCGCTCGGCCCGCTCTGCCACTGCGGCAACCGCGGGTGCGTGGAGGCGATCGCGGCGGACCCGGCGATACTCCGCGCGGTGCGCGCGGCCACCGGCAAGCAGGTGACCGATGTGGCCGGAGCCCTGGCCCTGGCCCACGGCGGAGACCCCGGTGCCCGAGCGGTCTACGCACGGGCCGGCGAGGTCATCGGCAAGGCCATCGGCTTCCTGGTGAACCTTTTCGGTCCCGAGCGGGTGGTCATTTCCGGCGAGGGCCTGGCCGCCTACGACCTCTTCGCCGACGGCATCCGGGACGCGTTCGCCACGTCCGCCTTCGGCACCGCTGCGCAGTGCGACGTGGTGACACATCCCCTGCCCTTCGAGGAGTGGGCGCGTGGAGCCGCGGCCACCGCGATCCAGTCCTTCATGGGGTCTGACCTGTAGAGGAGTAGCGATGACGCTGCAGAGCCGCAGCCCATAGGCCGTCACGGGAACCGGCCGCCGCGCGGTGCTCCGGGCGCCGTCCGGTGCGGAGCCGCCACTGCGGCCCCGCCCTCTCCCGCCGCCCGCGGCGCAGGGGCCGGTCCGATGCGAGGACGGCGCCTCAGTCCCGTCTGATAGCGGACGGTGCTCTCGGGACCGCTGTCCCCATGCCCCTGGTGCACTTCACGCTGCGGCGACGGCTCATCAGCGGGCCCACCATCGCCTCGGGGAAGGGCCCAGCCACCAACCCGACGCCCCGGCGACCGGCCGCCCGACCGCTCCACCCGGCGTCCTGCCCGACACCTCACCCCCTCCCCTGCCCGGACAACGCCCGTCCCCCACCGGGTGCTCCCTCGAACAATTCCGCTCCCTCACCCCAGGAGGCGACCCATGCGGTCATCCCCGTACAGAGCCCTGCGCGGAGCCCTCCCCGGCTTCCCGCGCCGTACCCTCCGCGCGATGCTGGTCCTGGCCGTCACGGCCGGATTCGCCGCGGCGGTCCCGGCCGCCGGTCAGGCCATGGCCGTCGCCTCCAAGTCCACAAGCGCAGCCGTCACTTCCGCCGCCACCACGGCGGATGCCACCTCCAGCCTGCCGGCCAAGCCGTACATGGGCTGGTCCAGCTGGAGCATGCAGTCCTCCCGGTACCCGGGCCTGAACCCGGACGGCAACTACAGCTACCTCACCGAGGCGAACGTCCTGAAGCAGACGGACGCCCTGGCCACCACGCTGAAGAAGTACGGCTACGACTACGTCAACATCGACGCCGGCTGGTGGATGGACAAGAACTGGACGTCCGAGTTCGACCAGTACGGCCGGCAGACACCCGACCCGGTCCGGTTCCCCCACGGCATGAAGTCGGTCGCCGACCACATCCACTCCAAGGGCCTCAAGGCCGGCATCTACCTGCCCGTCGGCCTGGAGAAGGGCGCGTACGGCGGCGGCAAGCTGCCGATATGGAACGCCCCCGGCTGCACCACGGCGGACGTCGTCTACCCGGACCTGCGTACGACCAACGGCTGGGACAGCGCCTACAAGCTGGATTTCGACAATCCGTGCGCGCAGAAGTACATCGACTCGCAGGCGCAGATGCTGGCGGACTGGGGCTATGACTTCCTGAAGCTGGACGGGGTGGGTCCGGGCTCGTTCAAGTCCGGGGACAACTACAACAACGTCGCGGACGTCGCCGCCTGGCACCAGGCCATCGCCGCCACCGGCCGCCCGATCCACCTCGAACTGTCCTGGTCCCTCGACATCGGTCACGCCGCCGACTGGAAGAAGTACTCCAACGGCTGGCGCATCGACACCGATGTGGAGTGCTACTGCAACACCCTGGTCACCTGGGAGAACTCGGTCAACGACCGGTGGAACGACGCCCCCGTGTGGAGCCACGAGGCAGGCCCGGGCGGCTGGAACGACCTCGATGCGATCGACATCGGCAACGGGGCCATGGACGGCCTCACCAACGCCGAGCGGCAGAGCTACATGACCCTGTGGGCCATCAACAAGTCGCCCCTGTTCACCGGTGACGACCTCACCCAGTTGGACAACTACGGCCGCTCCCTGCTGACCAACCAGGAGGTCATCGCCGTCGACCAGAACACCTCACCCGTCGCCCGTCCCGTCACGCCGATGGGCGACCAGCAAGTCTGGGGCACGAAGAACGCCGACGGCACATACACCGTCGCCCTGTTCAACCTCGGCGGCTCGTCGGCCTCCGTCACCGCCGACTGGGCGTCCTTCGGCTTCACCGGCGCCGCCTCCGTGCGCGACCTGTGGAACCACCAGGACCTGGGCACGTACAGGAACAGGATCACTGCGGCGCTGCCCGCGCACGGCTCCCGGCTGTTCACCGTCCATCCCGGTGGCACCCCGCTGGCGACCACCCGCTACGAGGCCGAGTCGGCGAACAACACCCTGACCGGCAACGCCTCCGTCGCCCCATGCGACTCCTGCTCCGGCGGCAAGAAGATCGGCAACCTCTATCTCGACAGCAAGCTGCAGTTCAACGACATCACGGTGAAGAAGGCCGGCATCTACACCGTCAACGTCTCCTACGTCAGCGGTGACCCTCGCTCGGTGACCGTCCACTCCAACAGCGGCCACGGAACCAGCCTGAAGTTCCCCTCCACCGGCGACTGGTCCACGGTCGACACCGTCAGCGTCCAGCTGGCGCTGAAGGCGGGCTCCAACAGCATCACGTTCGACAGCGGCTGGGACTACTCGCCCGACATCGACAGGATCGACGTACCCAAGTCCGCCTGAACCCTCCGCGGGTCCCGGGAGTGACATGCCCCGGGGCCCGCGCCGGGGACCGTCCCCACCCCCGCACACACGGTCCCGCGACCCGGGCGTGCCCACGCCCGGCTCCTCGCCTCACGCAACGCGCGACGGCCCGGACCCGCCCTTCCCGCATGCGCCGTTCCCCGAACCTGGAGTGCACAACGTGGACACCCAGCACACCGATCACACCGAATCGCGCGACAACCACCCGAGCCGCAGAGGCTTCCTCGCTCTCGCCGCCACCGCCGGCGCGGCCGCCGCTCTCGGGGGTCTTCCCGCCTTCACCGCCTCGGCGGCACCCGTGCGCCCCGCCACCTCTCCCCTGCTGTCCGGGGCCGCCGCCGCGAAGAACCAGCTGTGGTGGCAGGCTCCCGGCTCCGCCAACTCGATGATCCAGCAGGGCCTGCCGGTAGGAAACGGGCGCCTCGGAGCACTGGCGGGCAACGACCCCTCCAGCGAACTCCTGACGATCACCGACGCCACGCTGTGGACCGGCGGCCTCAACGACACCCTGCAGAGCGACGGCCAATTCCCTTACGGACGGGATGACTTCGGCTCCTTGACCCTGCTCGCCGAACTCACCGTCGACATCCCCGCCCACGATCTGGGCTCCGTCGACAACTACCGCCGAACCCTGGACCTGGCCCAGGGCCTCGTCAGCGCCTCCTACGACCTGTCCGGCGTCACCTACCGGCGGCAGATCTTCGCCAGCCGCCCCGACGACGTCATCGTCCTGTACTTCTCCCAGCAGGGTGGCGGCAGCTACACCGGTACCGTTGCCCTCGCCGGCACCCACGGGGAGAACACCACCGCCGACGGCCCAGGGGGCTGTGCCTCGTTCGGCGGCTCGTTGGCCAACGGGTTGAAGTACGGCGCCGCCGTCACCGCCTACAGCAGCAGCGGCACGGTCTCCGTGAAGGGTTCGTCGATTTCCTTCAAGGGGTGCAAGGACCTCACCGTCGTGGTCAGCGGCGGCACCGACTACGCGCCCGACGCGGCCACCGGCTTCCGCGACCCGTCCCTGGACCCGGAGCACCTGGCGCGTACGAAGGTCCTCAACGCGGCCCACCACTCTGCGAGCACCCTGCTGCACACACACGTCGCCGACTTCCGCCCCGTCTTCGAGCAGCTGGACATCAACCTCGGCACCTCGTCCGCCGCGCAGCGCAGGCTGGACACCTGGCAACGGATACAGGCCCGCTACCGGGACGACGTACCCGACCCCGAACTGGAAGCGGCCTACCTGCAGTTCGGCCGCTACCTGATGATCTCCGGGTCGCGGGGCACCCTGCCGATGGGCCTGCAGGGTCCATGGCTGGACGGCAACGACCCGGACTGGATGGGCGACTACCACACCGACATCAACGTCCAGATGAACTACTGGATGGCCGACCGCGCCGGCCTGTCGAGCTGCTTCGACGCCTTCGCGGACTACTGCCTCGCCCAGCTGCCCTCCTGGACGGACGTCACCCGGCGGCTGTTCAACACGCAGACCAACCGATACCGCAACTCCAGCGGGAAGATCGCCGGCTGGACCGTAGCCATCTCCACCAACCCCTACGGCGGAGGCGGCTGGTGGTGGCACCCGGCCGGCAACGCCTGGCTCTGCCAGAGCCTGTTCGAGCACTATGAATACACCCAGGACCGCGCCTACCTCCAGAGGATCTACCCCCTCCTCAAGGGCGCCGTCCAGTTCTGGGAGGCTCGCCTCATCACCACGACGGTCACCGACGCCTCCGGAGCCTCGCGCGAGGTCCTCATCGCCGACAGCGACTGGTCGCCCGAGCAGGGCCCGCTGGACGCCAAAGGCATCACCTACGCCCAGGAACTGGTGTGGAACCTGTTCGGCAACTACCACACCGCGACCCAACTGCTCGGCAGGGACACCTCCTACAGCGCGACCATCGACGCGCTGCGTCAGCGCCTGTACCTGCCCGTGGTCAGCCCCAAGACCGGCTGGCTGGAGGAGTGGATGTCACCCGACAACCTCGGCGAGACCACGCACCGGCACCTCTCCCCGCTCATCGGCCTCTTCCCGGGCGACCGGATCCGCCCGGACGACTCCACCCCGAAGGACATCCTCGCCGGCGCCACGGCCCTCCTGACCGCCCGCGGCATGAACAGCTACGGCTGGTCCAACGCCTGGCGCAGCCTGTGCTGGGCCCGGCTGAAGAACGCGGGGAAGGCCTACCAACTCGTCGTCAACAACCTCAAGCCCTCGGTGAACGGCAGCAACGGCACCGCGCCGAACCTCTTCGACATCATGGACATGGGACAAGGCCGTGGCATCTTCCAGATCGACGCCAACTTCGGCACCCCCTCCGCGATCATCGAGATGCTCGTCCACTCGCGGCCGGGCCACGTCGAACTGCTGCCCGCGCTGCCGACCGCATGGGCTGCATCCGGCTCGGTGACCGGCGTAGGCGTCCGCGGCGGCTTCGTCGCCGACCTGAAGTGGAAGAACGGCAAGGTCACACAGGTGACGTTGAAGAGCGTCGGCGGCCGTGACACGACCGTCCTCTCGGGCGGCACCTCACGGAAGATCAGCCTCGAACCCGGAGAGTCCGTCACTCTGGGCAGTTTCGGCTGAGGATGCGGACCACGAGAAGAGCGGAGTGATCGACAATGTCCCCGGAAGAGAGAACCACGGCGACGGGTCGTCGACCGCGTCGTGGAACCCTGCTGTCCGTGTGCGGCGCGCTGACCGGACTGGCTCTGACGGTCGTGCCGTTGAGCGCCGCGCAGCCGGCAAGCGCTGGGGCGCCCACGTCACAGGGCAAGGGCACCCGGGTCAGCGCCTGGTCGCCCAGTATGACGACCGGCGGCCCGTCCTTCGACAACCAGACCATCCGTATGGTGGTGCACGGCAGCGTCGCCGGCTTCGGTGCCCGCATCACCCTGTCCAACCGGTACAGCACCTCCCCGCTCGTTGTCCGCGCCGTGGACGTGGCCGTCCAGGCGGACGGCGGCGAGGCGACGCGCGGGACCACCCGGAACGTCACCTTCGGCCAGGCCCACGACGTCACGATCCCCGCGGGCGAAGAGGCGGTCAGCGACGTCATCCCGATATCCGTGGGAGCCGGGGAGAACCTGCTCGTCAGTCTCTACGTGCCCGGCACAACCGGTATGTCGACCTGGCACTCCGACGCGTTCGACACCACCTACATCGCCTCCGGCAACCACACCGGCGACGACGGCGCCGCCGCGTTCGGCACCGCCACGACATCCTGGTACTACCTGGCGGGATTGGACGTCGTGTCACCCACCGCGCGGGGCACCGTCGTCGCCTTCGGTGACTCCATAACGGACGGCTACCACTCCTCGACCGGCACCTACAGCCGGTGGCCCGACTTCCTCGGCCGCCGGCTGGGCGCCGGACCGGGGCCGCAGCGGCTGAGCGTCGTCGACGCCGGCATCGGCGGCAACCGGGTGCTCACCGACGTCCCGACCCTGTGGCAGGGTGTCAGCGCCCTCAAGCGGTTCGGGCACGACGCCCTCGGCCAGCCGGGTGTGAAGGACGTGATCCTCTTCGAAGGCATCAACGACATAGGCAACAACGCCGGCCCCGACGGCCGCGCGCTGACCGCCCAGGACCTCGTCAACGGCTACCGCACCCTGATCGACGAGGCGCATGCCGCCCACGTAAGCGTCATCGGCGCGACCCTCATGCCCGATCAGGGCAACGGCTACTACACGCCTGCCGCGGAGGCGATCCGCCAAAGCGTCAACCGGTGGATCCGCACCAGCGCCGACTTCGACGGAGTCATCGACTTCGACAAGACCATGCGTGACCCCGCGAACCCGGCCGCCCTCAACCCGGCCTATGACTCGGGCGACCACATCCATCCCAACGACGAGGGCATGAAGGCCATGGCCGACGCGATCGGCCTACGACTCCTGCGCAGCTGACGCGGCCCCTGGTACCAGGCCCTTGGAGGTGGTGCCCCACGTCGTCCGAAACGGCTCGGCGTGGGGCACTGTGCGTGCCGAGGTATTCGGGACGCAGACCGGTGGAAGGCGGGTCCGACCTCGACTGACCTCGACTGACCGGCCGGGACGTCACACGTCGGACGAAAGGCGGTCGCCTCGACGCTGCGCGGATGGGCCCCCTTGACGCTCCCCGAGGTGTTGAGTCCGTCCAGGCCGACGGTCAGCGTCGTCACCGGCAGCGGCCGGGTCGTCCCCCGGGCGGGTATGCCGTACGCGGTGGTGTCGACGTGCCGCACGCTGCCCCTGGGCCGGCCGGGTCAGCACAGGTAAGCCGCTGATGTGCACCGGCGGCTAGCTCCGCCGGGGTGGGCGATGCTTTCGGTGCCGTCTTCGGTGACGGGTTGGTCGGCACCCGCGCAGCGCCCTCGTCGGTCCGGATCCGTACGAAGGCGCCGCACGGGTTGCCGCCTGGGCCCTGCAACGATCCTCTGACACCTCGGTACCCCAGTCAATCCTGGGGATTTCTCGCATCACCCAAGGTTAAGCTTAGACATGACTCTGGATGACCTGCGCGTGTTCGTGGCCGTGTGTCGGGCGGGAAGCCTCAGCGCCGTGGCCCGTGAGCTCGCCTGTACGCAGTCTGCGGTGAGCCAGCACATCAAGCGCCTGGAGCGAGAGACGGGCGTGAGCTTGTTGGAACGTCAGCCGCGAGGGGTTGTTCCCACGGCGGCGGGGCGCGTCCTGTGCGACGCCGCCGCCGACGGGATCGCCGGGCTCGATCTCGCGCTGCGCCGCCTGGGAGACCTGGTGAACGGTGAAAGCGGTTCCGTGCGGATCACGACCGGCGGAACGACCGTCCGGCACTTCATGGCCGAAGCGATCGTCTCCTTTCGCAGGCGCTACCCGAAGGTGAGCCTGGAGTTCCAGACCGAGACCTCCAGTCGCGGATGCTTCGACGCCCTCCATGCCGGCAACCTCGACCTGGCCTGGATCACCATCGGCGGCCCGGTGCGCGGCATCGAGCAGCGACCCGTCGCCGACCTGCCCTGGGTCCTCGCCATGCGGTCCGATGACCCGCTCGCGGCCCGGCCGCGCATCGACGCCTCCGACCTCATGGGCATCCGCCTCGTCCGACTGCCGCCCAACTCCACCTCAGGCGCCCGTCTGGACGCCGCCTTCGCCGAACTGGGCATCCGGGTCGGCTCGGACACGAGCGTCGCCGACTGGGACACAGCCCTGCTCCTTGCCGAACTCGGCCTGGGCCACGCCGTCGTCCCCGCCGTACCGGGTCTCCCGACACCCGGTGACGGCAGCCCCCTGCGTCTCATCCCCGTTCCGGCGCTGCCGCCGCTGTCGGTCGGCTGGGCCGTACGCCGCTGGGACGCCCTGTCCCCGCTCGCTCGGACCTTTGCCGACACGGTCACCGCGAGTTGCACGAAGACGCTCGGCACCGGTGAGCCGGAGACAGCTCCGGTGCCCGGCGACGATCGGTAGGTACGACCGCATCGCCCTTGTCCACAGCCCCGTAGGCGGTGTCCCCCACCTGGGGGCGCCGCCTTCGTCCGCCGACATCGACGAACTGTGGGGCCCGGGCGACGCTTACAGGTCGTTCAGGCCGGCCGGGGCGCCGATCCGGTGGTGGGTGGGCGGGAGCCGATCGAGTGGTAGCGGGCGGACAGGCCCAGCAGCTTTCGGGGCTGGAGGCAGTTCTTGCCGTCCACGATCAGGCGGGGTTCGGTGAGCAGGCCGCTCAGGGCACGCCAGTCCGCTTCCACGATGTCCGGCCACTCGGTCAGGATGACGGCCGCGTGGGCTCCCTGGACCGCGGTGCTCAGGCAGTCCGCGGGTCGGGTGCCGGGGAACAGCGCGGCGATGTCGTCCTTGCCGGTGGCCGGGTCCCAGACCCGGACCTCGGCCGCCTGGTCGAGCAGGGCGGGGATGATGCTGCGGCTGGGGGCCGCGCGCAGGTCGTCGCTCCACGGCTGGTATCTGAGGCCCAGCACGGCGACGACCGCGTCGGGCAGCTGCCCGTCCAGGGCGCTCTGAAGTGTGCGGACGACGAGCTGGGGCTGGTCCCGGTTGACGGCGATGGTGGCGTCCAGCAGCGGCGTGGGAACGCCCAGGCCGGCCGCCCAGTGGGCCAGGGCGGCGGTGTCCTTGGGCAGACAGTGGTCGCCGAATCCCAGGCCGGGTTGCAGCAGGGTGTGCCCGATGCGCGGGTCGGCGCCGATGCCGCGCATGACGTCGTCGACGTTGACGTCCGGCAGACAGCACAGGCGGGCGATCTCGTTCCCGAAACTGATCTTGGTGGCCAGGAAGGCGTTGCTGGCGTACTTGATGATCTCCGCGCCGGTGGGGCTGGTCACCACCCAGTCACAGGACGGGCCCGCGTACAGATCGCGGAGCGCCGGAAGGAGGTCGTGCGACCACAGGCCCACGACGATCCGGGCCGGGCGGGCCCAGTCCTGCAGCGCGCTGCCTTGGCTGAGGAACTCAGGATTGTGCACGTAACGCTCCCGCAGCCCGGGGTGGGAGGCCGCGAGGTCGTTGCTGGTGCCCGGTGGGATGGTGGACTTCACCGCCACCACACGCGGCGCGGGCCGCAGCCGGAGGACGGCGTCCAGGGCGGTGTGGATCTGCGAGAGATCCACCCATCCGTGCCCGTCGGGCGGTGTCCCCACGGTGATGAGGACAACGTCGAGGGGCTGGTGTCGGTGGGGTGGCGCGAGGGCGCCGGTGAAGGACAGCCGCCCGGTGGCGAGGGCCGCCGACAGCGCGTGCTGCAACCCCGGCTCGCTGAAGGGGACGCGTCCGCCTCCCAGGTCGCGCAGCCGGGCCGGGTTCAGCTCGATGCCGGTGACATGGTGCCCCCGCAGGGTCAGCTCCACCGCACCGGTCACCCCGACATAGCCCTGCCCCATCACAGCGACGTGCATGGCTTCCTCCGCTGGGTGCGTCGCACCCGCCCTCCCGGGCGGCAGGTGCGTGACAGCGGTCTGCGTACGGCCCACACGGCCCGAACCGGTCACCGGTTTCCTGCGTCTGTGCCCCGCCTCGAACCGGTCGGCCGGGTCCTCGGCGGGCTATCAACCAGTGTGCGGCGCCGCGGCGAGGGCGGCGAACTGCGGCGTCCTTCTGTCGGGGAAGCGTGCCGGGGGACGGTCGCGTGGCACAGCCGCGGCGGCAGCCACGGGCTGCTCTCCCGTGCGCTGCCGCCGCCGGTCATGCCCCGAGCCGCTGGTCAGCCGACCTCCAACACGATCTTGCCGCGGGTCCGCCCGCTCATGCTGAGACGGAACGCCTCGGCGGCCTCGGCCAGGGGCAGGGCGTGCTCGACGTGGACACCGAGCTTGCCGGCGTCGGCGAGTCGACCGAGCTCGGCGAGGTCCGCGCTGTCGGGCCGGACCCACACGTGGTGCCCACCGCGCTCGGTGACCGCGGCGTCGACGATCGACGCGAGGCGGGAGCGGTCCTTCAGCAGCTGCTCGGAGACGGCGACCGCGTCACCGCCGACGTAGTCCACCGCCGCGTCGACGCCCTCCGGCGCCAGCTTCCGGACCCGATCGGCCAGACCGTCGCCGTAGGTGACGGGTTCCGCGCCCAGGGAGCGCAGGAAGTCGTGGTTGTGCTCGCCGGCCGTGCCGATCACCCGCGCCCCCTTGGCCACCGCGATCTGCACGGCGAAGGACCCGACACCGCCGGCCGCCGCGTGGACCAGGACCGTGTCGCCCTCGCCGACCCCCACCCGGGCCAGTGACTGCCAGGCGGTGAGCCCTGCCAGCGGGACGCCGGCCGCCTGCTGCCAGCTCAGCGACGCCGGCTTGCGCGCGAGGGTTCGCACGGGCGCGGCCACGAGCTCGGCATAGGTGCCGTGCTGTACCTCGTCCTTGCGGACGTACCCGAAGACCTCGTCGCCGACCGAGAACTCGGGGACGTCGAGGCCGACCGCCTCGACGACGCCCGCCACATCCCATCCGGGCACGAGGGGAAAGTGGACGTTCATGATCGGGTCGAGGTAACCAGCGACGATCTTCCAGTCCACCGGGTTGACGCCGGCGGCCTTCACCCGCACGAGCACCGAGTCGGGTCCGACCTTGGGGTCGTCGGTCTCCGCCAGTTCCAGGGTCTCCGGGCCACCGTAACGGTTGACAATAATTGCGTGCATAGCGGACACGATAGGCGTCGCGGGGTGGCTGGTCCGCGGTCTCTGCCGCATCTCCACGAACAGGCTTCATCGGCAACACCATCCGCTTGCGTCGCCGACACGTACCGCGCTGCGCCTGTTCACCGCCACGGGCGATCCCCGACGGACCGTCAGGGCCGCTGGAGGCGGAGGACGGAGGAGCGGGGCACCTACGGCGACACCTGCGCCGCCCCCGCCGCCGAGGACCGCGCACCGCTCGTGGCGAAGCGGAACGCGCCGGTGCCCCCGCCCATCGTGAGCCAGATGTGCTCGCCGTCCCTGACCAGGCGCAGGGCGATGTACGCGCAGCCCGGGCAGCGGGCGGTCAGGCCCGGTTCGGGGCCGTAGACGTGGAGTTCGGCGAGCGGACCCGACCGGGCGCACTCGGGGCACCGCCACCAGGCCGTGGTGGGCTCCACCGAGAGGATCTCGGAGAGCGGGCCGGCGAGGCAGTTGCCGTCGAGGTGAGGGGTGGCTTCTGCCATGGGGACCTCCCGTGCGGTCGGGGTCGGTGGATCATCCGAAGCGCTCGGTGCGGATCGTGACCGGGTCCCGGCCCCTGTCGATCAGCAGGTTGTCGACAGCCTCCACGAAACCGGTGGGCCCGCAGACGTACACGGGACTGGCCGGCTTCAGCCGGGCCGTGGCCTCGTCCAGGTCCGTCGGTGTGAGGCGGCCGGGTGGGCGCGCGATGCCGGGCGGAGTCCGCCGGGTGTACACGATGCGGACGTCGAGGAAGGGGTCACCGTCGGCCAGGTGGTCGCGGTACCAGACGTCGTCGGGGGTGCGCACCGAGTACAGCAGGTGAAGAGGGCCGCGCGACCGTGCCGCGCGGTGGGCACGGACCATGGCCGCCAGCGGGACCACACCCGAGCCGCCCGCCACCAGGAGCGCCGGCTCGGTCTGCTCGGCCCGCCAGACGAACCAGTTGCCGAGCGGGCCGCGTACTTCCACCTCCGCGCCCACCGGCAGCCCGTCGGCCAGGTAGGGCGACACCTCCCCGTCGGGCACGGTCTGCACACCGAGTTCGATGCGGTCGCCGTCGGCGGGCGCGGCCAGGGAGTAGCTGCGTACGGCCTGGTAGCCGTCGTCGGCGGTGAGCCGTACGTCGACGTGCTGGCCCGGCAGATGGCCGGGCCAGCCGGGCACCGCCAAGACCAGGGAGCGGGCGGTGGCGGTCTGGGAGTGGCGCGCGAGGAGCCGGGCGCCGCGCCAGGCGATGGCCATGTCAGTCGCCCCAGTTGCGCTGTTCGCGCCAGGGATCGCCGTAGTTGTGGTATCCGACGCTCTCCCAGAAACCCGGCTCGTCCTCGTGCGTGAGCGTGAGTCCGTGCACCCACTTGGCCGACTTCCAGAAGTACAGGTGCGGTACGAGCAGTCGCGCGGGCCCGCCGTGCTCGGGCGACAGCGGGTGGCCGTCGTAGGTGTGGACGATCCATGCCTTGCCGTCGAGGAGGTCCTCCAGGGGGAGGTTGGTCGTGTAACCGCCGTAGCTGCTGACGACGGCGTAGTCCGCGGCGGTCTCCACGTCCTCGAGGAAGGCGTCGACGGGGACGCCCCGCCACTGCGTGTCGAACTTCGACCAGCGCGTCACACAGTGGATGTCGTGGGTCGTCTCCTGTTGCGGCAGGGCCATCATCTCGTCCCAGGTCCAGCTGTGCGTGGCGCCGAGTTCCGTGGTCACGGTGAAGGACCACGTCTCGGTGGGGACCCTCGGTGTGGGACCCGCCGACAGCACGGGGAAGGACTCGGTCGGGTACTGACCGGGCGGCAGCCGGTCCGCGAGGCGCCGCCCGCGCCCATGGAAGCCCGGTGAGAAGGAAGTCACAGCTGGTCTCCTGAGTTGATGCCGCCGCTGCGGCCGATGCCGTCATGCCCGCGACGCGGCCGGCGCCGCCCATGCGGTCCGTACCTCCGGTGCGCCTGGTGCACCGGCCACCGAGGGCCCGGCCACCTCTCCAGTGTCGGGCGGCCGGGGCCGCCCCACCACTCGGTCGCGGTGGGGCCGTGCGGACGCGGTGCGGGAGTGCCTCCGCACGCAGCGGGGCGGGAGTGCCTCCGCGCGGCCGTCCGTGCGCGCGGTCAGCTCGTCGCGCGGACCGTGTCCCGGATCAGGTGGGTGACCTCCTCGGGCCCCGAGACCGCGACCGCGAGCGAGACGCCCTCCAGCTCGGCGACGGTCGCCCCGCCCGCTTCGCGCCGAAGCACTCGCGTCCGCCGGGACGTCGGCGGCGAAGATCGACGGGAAGGCCTCCTCGGCGGTGGTGACCTCGACCGCGTCCTCGCCGCCCGGGACGGGGTACGTCCACTTCCTTTCGTCAGGCGGTGTGCAGAGCCGCGTGCAGGGTGCGCGCCGCCAGGCTGATGGCGGCCTCGGCCGCGTGGGTGCCGCGCAGGGCGTTGAGCATCACGAAGTCGTGGATGATGCCCTGGAAGCGCACGGCGGTGACCGGGACTCCCGCCTGGCGCAGCTTGTTGGCGTACGCCTCGCCCTCGTCCCGCAGCACGTCGGCCTCGGCGGTGATGACCAGGGCCGGAGGCAGGTCCCTCAGCTGCTCGGTGGTGGCGCGCAGCGGGGAGGCGGTGATCTGTGCGCGCTCGCTCTCGTCGGTCGTGTACTGGTCCCAGAACCACTGCATGCCGTCCCGGCGCAGGAAGTAGCCGGTGGCGAACTGGTGGTAGGAGCCGGTGTCGAAGTTCGCGTCGGTGACCGGGTAGAACAGCACCTGCTGGGCCAGCGGGAGGCCGCCGCGCTCCTTGGCCATCAGGGTCAGGGCCGCGGTCATGTTGCCGCCCACGGAGTCACCGGCGACGGCCAGCCGGGAGCCGTCGAGGCCCTTGGCCGCGCCCTCCTCCACGACCCAGCGGGCGACCGTGAAGTTCTGCTCGATGGCGACCGGGTAGCGGGCCTCGGGCGACAGGTCGTACTCGGGGAAGACGACCGCGGCACTCGCGCCGACGGCGAGTTCGCGCACCAGGCGGTCGTGGGTGTGGGCGTTGCCGAAGACCCAGCCCGCGCCGTGGATGTAGAGGATCACCGGAAGGGTGCCGGTGGCGCCGGCCGGCCTGACGATGCGCGCCCGGACGCTGCCCGTCGGACCGCCGGAGACGGTGATCCACTCCTCGTCGACCGCCGGCTTGTCGATGTCGCCGGACTGCACCTCGTCGACGGCCTTGCGCCCTTCCGCCGGGGGAAGGTCGAACAGGTACGGCGGATTGGCGGTCGCCTCGGCGAACTCGGCTGCGGCCGCTTCCAGTACCGGCTGAACCAGCGCGACGGCATCGGACATGGAAAACTCCTCGGATTACGTCGGGGACGCCGGTCCTGCCGGCGAACGACCCGGTTCGTGTGCTGACCACTCCGGCGCCGCTGACAGCCAGCGTAAAACCACGGTGGGCGCGGCGGTTGCCCCACAGCGCACGGCTGTTTTACCCACAGCGCACAGGCGTCGCCGTGGTCGCCGATCGACGACCTGCGAATCCCGGTGCGCTGAGAGGAAGACGGCGGTGCACTGACAGAAAACACCACGGTTTCCAGCGGGCCTAGTGTGGTGGCCGAGCGGTCGCGGTCCGCCCGTGCATTCGGGCCGACGTACACACGCACAATTCCGCTTCGCTTCGTCCGCGGACGTCAACCACAGCGGACATCGCATCCGTTCGTCCCGGAGGGGGTCGTACACACATGTCAGCAATGCCGGTCGGCGGACTGGTTCCCCGAGCCACCGACGATTCCGCGGAGCTCGTCGTCCGCAATGCGAAGGTCCACACGGGAGACCCGAACCGCCCCCAGGCGGAGGCGATCGCCGTCCGGGGCGGTGTCATCACGCTCGTCGGCGACGACAGGGACGTGGCGCCGTACGTCGGTGCGGACACCAAGGTGGTGGACGCGCTCGGGCGACGGGTGGTCCCAGGCCTCAACGACGCCCATCTGCATGTGATCCGCGGCGGGCTCAACTACGTCCTGGAGCTGCGCTGGGACGGGGTGCGCAGCCTGCGTCAGGGCCTGGCGATGCTGCGTGAACAGGCCGCTCGTACCCCGAAGGGCCAGTGGGTGCGGGTGGTGGGGGGCTGGTCGGCCGAGCAGTTCGCCGAGCGCCGGCTGCCGACCGTGGCGGAACTGAACGCCGCCGCTCCGGACACCCCGGTGTTCGTGCTGCACCTGTACCAGTCGGCCGTGCTCAACCGGGCGGCGCTGAAGGCCGCGGGCTACGGCAAGGACACGCCCGATCCCAAGGGCGGGCAGATCGTACGCGGCCGGGACGGGGAGCCGACGGGCATGCTGCTGGCCGCGCCCAGCGCTCTCATCCTGTACTCGACCCTGGCCAAGGCGCCGGTGCTCCAGGGCGAGGACCTGAAGACCTCGACCCGGCATTTCCTGCGCGAGTTGAACAGGTTCGGACTGACCTCGGCCATCGACGCGGCCGGCGGATTCCAGAACTTCCCCGAAAACTACAGCACCGTCATCGAACTGGCGAAGGCCGGTCAGTTGTCGCTGCGCATCGCCTACCATCTCTTCCCGCAGACGGCCGGGCAGGAGATAGCCGACCTGACCCGCTGGATCGAAATGGCCCGTCCCGAGGACGGGGACGAATGGCTGCGGCTGAACGGGGCGGGAGAGAATCTCACCTGGGCGGCCGCCGATTTCGAGAACTTCGCCCAGCCGCGCCCGGACCTCGCCCCGGATTACGAGGCGGATTTCGAGAAGGCGGTCCGTCTCCTCATGGAGAACGGGTGGGGATTCAGGCTGCACGCCACGTATGACCACACCATCCGCCGGGACCTCGAGGTGTTCGAGAAGCTGGCCGCGGAAGGGCTCTTCCCGGCCGGGAACCGCTGGCTGTTCGACCACGCGGAGACCGTCTCGCCGGACAGCCTGGACCGCGTCGCCGCCCTCGGCGGAGCCATGTCCGTGCAGAACCGGCTGTCGTTCCAGGGCGATGCGTTCCTGCGCCGCTACGGCCCCGGCGCCGCCGCGGACGCCCCGCCGATCCGCGCCATGCTGGACCGCGGGCTGACCGTCGCCGCCGGCACGGACGCCACCCGGGTCTCCACCTACAACCCCTGGGTCGCCCTGCACTGGTTGGTCAGTGGCCGCACGGTCGGCGACCTGGCGCTGCGTCCTTGGACGAACCAGGTCGACCGGCAGACCGCACTGGAGATGTTCACCCGGGCCGGCGCCGAACTGACCGGCGAGGAGGAGGTCAAGGGCGTGCTGCGCCCGGGGTGCTACGCGGACCTGGCGGTGCTGTCCGAGGACTACTTCACCGCCCCCGAGCCGGTCATCCCCCACATCGAGTCGCTCCTCACGGTCACCGGCGGCCGGATCGTGTACGCCGCCGCCGAGTACGAGGGCCTCGACGAGGAGCTGCCGCCCATCAGTCCCGCCTGGAGCCCGGTGGCGCACTTCGGCGGCTACCAGGCGTCCGGGCAGGGCCTCGCGGGCGCCCGGCAGGCGCAGGCGCTCGGCGAGGCCGTGGCCGAGTCGGAGCGGCACCGCGAGTGGCGCGTCCAGCGCGGTCTGACCCCGGACGGCGCCGGCACCCCGTTCGACCCCTGCTTCGTCCTCTAGAGCTCCCGGGAGGGGCCCGGCCCCGGAGCCGCCCCTCCCGGGACACCACCCCACCACAGGCCCCGTCCCCAGGAGGGCGCCTGCCCGACACGGACGCCCGTCCGCGTCTCACTCATGGAAAGGCACTCCCATGGTCAACATCTCCGAGGTCACCGCTGCCCCCAGCCCCGACCTGCTCACCCCGGACGACTGCGCGGTGCTGTTCATCGACCACCAGCCGCAGATGTTCTTCGGCACCGGCAGCGGCGACCGCACCGCGATCATCAACTCGACCGTCGGCCTGGCGAAGGCCGCCAAGGCGTTCGACGTGCCGGTCGTGCTGAGCACCGTGGCCGCCGAAACCTTCTCCGGCCCGATCATGCCTCAGCTGCCCGAGGTCTTCCCCGAGCAGAAGATCATCGACCGCACCACGATGAACGCATGGGAGGACGTCAACTTCGTCGAGGCGGTCAAGGCGACGGGCCGCAAGAAGCTGGTCTTCGCCGGCCTGTGGACCGAGGTCTGCATCGTCCTGCCCGTGCTCTCCGCGCTCGCTCAGGGCTACGAGGTCTACGTGGTCACCGATGCCTCCGGTGGCGTCACCCCGCAGGCCCACGAACACGCCGTCCAGCGCATGGTCCAGGCCGGCGCGGTCCCGGTCACCTGGGTGCAGGTCCTCCTGGAGCTGCAGCGTGACTGGGCCCGCACCGAGACG
Organism: Streptomyces sp. NPDC001848; assembly: GCF_042891915.1. Taxonomy (NCBI): domain Bacteria; kingdom Bacillati; phylum Actinomycetota; class Actinomycetes; order Kitasatosporales; family Streptomycetaceae; genus Streptomyces; species Streptomyces sp. NPDC001848. The sequence continues at coordinate 266,443 of NZ_JBIATP010000003.1, forward strand.
TACGCCGCCGTGGGCGACGTGGTCAAGGAGCACGGCGGCACCTACGGCCTCGGGATGGTCTACGCGCAGGCCATCATCGGGGCCCACGCCGCCGGCTGATCCCGGCTCCTTCGCAGAGCAGTCAGGACGGAGTCAGGAACAGGCAGGAACAGATGAACGCTGGGCTGCTGGTCCTCCGGCTGGTGACGGGACTTCTCATCGCCGGTCATGGAGTGCAGAAGGTGAGTTTCCGGCTCGGGGGCCATGGCTTGGCGGGCGGAACCGAGGAGTTCCGCCACGACGGGTTCCGCGGCGGTCGGCTGACCGCGGTCGTCGCGGGAGCCAGTCAGATCGGGGCCGGCCTGTTCCTGGCCGCCGGACTCCTCACGCCCCTGGCCGCGATGGCCGCCATGGGCGTCATGACGGTCGCGGGCACCGTCAAGTGGTCCCACGGCCTGTGGGTGCAGAACGACGGCTACGAGTATCCGATGGTCCTGGTCGTCATCTCCGCGGCGCTCGCACTCACCGGGCCCGGCCGCCGGTCCCTGGACCACGCGCTGGGCATCACGCCCTGGCCGTTGTGGATCGTGCTGCCGGCCATCGTGATCGGCCCGCTGAGCGGGCTGCTCACCCGCGTGGTGCTGCACCGCGCGCCCACCGCACCGGAAAGGAAGCCGCATGCGCCGGCTGCTGAATGACGCGGTCCGCACGCTCGTGCCGCCCACGGGCGACCGCCACGGACCTCTGCCTCCCCTCATGCTGACGCTGACGGTGGTCACCGGTCTGGTCGACGCGGTGAGCTATCTGGCGCTCGGGCATGTCTTCGTCGCCAACATGACCGGCAACGTGGTGTTCCTGGGGTTCGCGCTGGCGGGCGCCGCCAACCTGTCCGCACTCGCCTCCGTCGTCTCGCTGACAGCGTTCCTCCTCGGGGCGCTTGCCGGCGGCCGGGTCGGCACGCGGTTCGCGGCGCACCGCGGGCACCTGCTGAAGACGGCGACCGCCGTGCAGACCGTCCTGGTCGCCGTCACCGTGGCCGTCGCGGCGGTCACCGGCGGCCGGGTCACGACCGGCGTCCAGTACACACTGATCGTGTTCCTGGGGCTCGGCATGGGCCTGCAGAACGCGGTCGCCCGGCGCCTGGGCGTCCCGGATCTCACCACGACCGTACTCACCCTGACCCTGACGGGGCTGGCCGCGGACTCCACCCCGGCCGGCGGTGCGGCACCGCGGCCCGGCCGCCGGATCCTGTCCGTGCTGGCGATGTTCCTCGGCGCCCTCGTCGGAACCGGACTGCTGCTGCACGGTCACCTCGTGTTCACCCTGGGCCTGGCCCTGCTGCTGCTCGCGGTCACCTCCGCGGCCACTCACCGCCTCTCGGCCGGCGGTCCCGCCTGGACCCGGTCGGAGTCGTGAGGGCGGGCCCGTCCCGCGGCAGGCCCCGCCGTACAGGAACACGGACGCGGCGCCGGCCGGGGCCGGGCCGGTGCGCCGGCGGACCACGACCGGTGCGCTCCCGGGCAGCACTCGGCGGTCGGTGACTCCTGGGCTCTCATGCGACCGCACCACCTGGCAGGGCATGTCCTCCCGCACTGCTCCCTGCTTCGCCCGCACTTCGCCCGCACTCCGCCCCCACTCCGCACCGGTCAGGACCAGTATGAGCGCCGCTCCGTCATCACCCGGCCCCTCGAGGTCCGACTCCCCCTGGGCGCCGCTCGCAGGGCGCGTCTTCCGGGCACTGTGGATCGCCCAGCTGGTCTCCAACATCGGCAGCTGGATGCAGACGGTGGGCGCCCAATGGCTGCTCGTCGGGCACGACGCGGCTCTGGTGACCCTCGTCCAGACCGCGTCGAGCCTGCCCGTCGTGCTGCTCGCCCTGCCCTCCGGGGTGGTCGCCGACCGGTTCGACCGCCGCTCGGTGCTGCTCGTCGCGCAGTTCGCGATGCTCGCGGTCTCCGGCGCGCTGGCCGTGCTGGCGTTCACGGATGCGCTCAGGCCGACGGCGCTGCTCGCCCTCACCTTTCTCCTGGGGTGCGGCACCGCGCTGATGGGCCCGGCCTGGCAGGCGATCCAGCCGGAGCTGGTGGAACGCCGGCGGCTCGGTCAGGCGGCGGCGCTGGGCGCGGTGAACGTGAACCTGGCCCGCGCGGTCGGCCCGGCACTGGGCGGGGCGGTGGTCGCGGCGGCGGGCGCGGGGTGGGTCTTCGCCTTCAACGCGGTGTCCTATCTGGGCATCGCGGCGGTCCTCGTGCTGTGGCGGCGCCCGGGGACGACCCTGCCCACCGCGGGGAACGAGCGGCTGTCGGCCGCCCTGAACGCGGGCCGCCGCTATGTCTGGAACGCGCCCGGCGTGCGTCGGGTCCTGCTGCGCACGATCCTGTTCATCCCCGGCGGCGCCGCCCTGTGGTCGTTGCTGCCGCTGAGCGCGAGCCGCTCCCTCGGCCTCGGTTCGGGCGGATACGGGCTGCTGCTGACGGCGGTCGGCGTGGGTGCCGTGGCGGGGGCCTTCGTCCTGCCACGGATCCGGCGGCTACTGGGCACGAACGGCACGCTCGCCGCCGGGGCGGTGGTGTTCGCCGCGGTGTTGACGGTGCTGGCCACGGTCCGGATGCCCTGGCTGGTGACCATCGCCCTGCTGCCCGCGGGCCTCGCCTGGATCAGCGTGCTGTCCACCCTGAACGCGGCGGTGCAGACGCGGCTTCCGGGCTGGGTGAGGGCGCGCGGACTCGCCGTCTACCTCCTGGTGTTCCAGGGAGGTCAAGCGCTGGCGGCACCCGTGTGGGGCGCGGTGGCGGACTGGCTCGGGCTCACGGCCGCCCTCCTGGTCGCCGGCGCCGTGATGCTGCTGAGCGCGGCCAGCGTGCGGCGGTGGCCGCTGTACGACGCGGAGGGCATCGACCCGTCGTTGTCCGACCACTGGCCCGCTCCCCCACTGGTGTTCGAACCCGGAGAGACCGACGGCCCGGTTCTGGTCTCCGTCGTCTACCGGGTCGCCCCGGACCACCGCGCCGCGTTCACCGACCGGATGAACCATGTCGCGTGGTCCAGGCGCCGTACGGGAGCCCTCGAATGGGGCCTCTACCAGGACGGCCACGACCCGGAGCGGTTCGTCGAGAACTACCTGGTCGCGTCCTGGGCGGAACACGTCGCCCAGCACCACAGCCGCCTCACGGTCACCGACCGCCGCTACGAGGAGCGGGCCCGCGCGCTGCTCGTCCCGGGCACGGTGCCCGAGGTCACCCACGCCTTCGCGGCCGGTTCGGGACCCGCCGTGCCGGATCAGGGGGAACGGGGGGAACCGGGGGGAGGCAAGGAACGGTCAGACCAGGAGGAACGGCGGCGGGAACAGCAGGAAACACCCGCGCCCGAATCCGGCCACGCATGATCCGGCGTCCGGTCCGGACCTGCCGTTGACGTTCACACCGCGCCGAGCCGCTCGTCCAGTTCGTGGAGCCGGGCCCTGCACCGCGGCCTCGTAGGTCTCCCGTGCCTCGGAACGGCGGCCCGTGGCCGCCGGCGCGAGGACGAGTCTCGCCGGCAGCGGTTCGTCCAGGGGGTGGTCGGCCGCCTTGCGGAGTTCGGGCAGCACCGCGTCCGGTACGCCGGCGGGCAGCGCCGCGTCGGCTGCCTCCCGCGCCGCCATGTGCCCGCGTTCCGCGGCACCGCACGCGGCGCGGGCGCGCGCCTGAGGCACGATCGCGGCGGCGACCGGTCCCCTCCACCGCCACGGGGCCGCGGTGAGCAGCTCCACGGCCGGTGCGGACGAGCGGCCCGCCGGGCCTCCTCCCTCAGCTCGCGGAGCCGCAGGAGGTCCACCGAGTCGCCGTCGGCCCGCAGCCGGTACCCGCCCGCGCCACGGATCAGCCGGCGGCCCGCCGAAAGGACCGGGGGAGTCACCCGGAGTTGCGAGCGTCCGTGCGCGCACTCCCCTGGCGGGGGTGCCCGTTGCCGGGCACCCCCGGGTGCGCCCTAAGGGCGGGGAATGTTGCGGAGGTTGGCCCGTGCCAGGTGGACCATGCGTCCCACTCCGCCGGTCAGAACCGTCCGGCCGGCGGACAGCGCGAAGCCGCTGATCTGCTCGGCGGTGATCTTCGGTGGGACGGCCAGCGCCGTCGGGTCGGTGACGACGTCGACCAGCGCCGGTCCGTCATGCGCGAAGGCCTCGCGCAGCGCGTCGCGTACCTCGGCGGGCTTCTCCACCCGAATGCCGCGCGCACCGGCCGCAGTGGCGATCGCCGCGTAGTCGGTGTGCGGGTAGCTCGTGGCGTGCGGGGGCAGTCCGTCGACCATCATCTCCAGGTCGACCATGCCCAGGGAGGAGTTGTTGAAGACGACCACCTTCACCGGCAACCCGTACTGGACGAGTGTCAGGAAATCGCCCATGAGCATGGAGAACCCGCCGTCGCCGGAGAGGGAGACGACCTGGCGGCCGCGGTCGAGGAACTGTGCGCCGATGGCCTGGGGCAGCGCGTTGGCCATCGAGCCGTGCACGAACGAGCCGAGGATGCGGCGGCGTCCGTTCGGCGTGAGGTAACGCGCCGCCCACACACAGCACATGCCGGTGTCCACGGTGAACACAGCGTTGTCGGCTGCCTCTTCGTCGAGCACCGAGGCGACGTACTCGGGGTGGATCGGGGTGTGCTTGTCGACGTTGCGGGTGTAGGCGTTCACGGCGCCCTCGAGCGCGTGGGCGTGCCGCTCCAGCATGCGGTCGAGGAACCGGCGCGAGTGCTTCTCCCGCACCGCCGGGGTGAGGCACCGCAGGGTCTCGCGGACGTCTCCCCAGACGGCGAAGTCGAGTTGGGTTCGCCGCCCGAGCCGCTCGGGTTGCACGTCGACCTGGACGGTCCGCACATGGCGGGGCAGGAAGTCGGTGTAGGGGAAGTCGGTGCCGAGGAGCAGCAGCAGGTCACACTCGTGCATGGCGTCGTACGCGGCTCCGTAGCCCAGCAGGCCGGACATGCCGACGTCGTACGGGTTGTCGTACTGGATGTGCTCCTTGCCGCGCAGGGCGTGACCCACCGGTGCCTTGACCTTCTCGGCGAAGGCCATCACCTCGGCGTGGGCGCCGGCGACGCCCCGGCCGCAGAACACCATGACGCGTTCCGCCGCGTCCACCAGTTGCGTGAGCCGGGTCAGTTCCTGGTCGCTCGGGCGGATGGCGGGCAGGTCCAGCGGCATGGCCAGTTCGGGCGCGGCGTCCGGGGAGTCCTCGGCGGCGGTGTCGCCGGACAGGGCCACCACGGAGACGCCGCGCCGGCCGACGGCGTGCTGGATCGCCGTCTGCACCACGCGCGGCATCTGCCGGGGCGAGGAGATGAGCTCCGAGTAGTGGCTGCACTCGGCGAACAGCCGGTCGGGGTGCGTCTCCTGGAAGTATCCTGTGCCGATCTCGCCGCTGGGGATGTGGGCGGCCAGTGCGAGCACCGGCGCCATCGAACGGTGGGCGTCGTACAGGCCATTGATCAGATGGAGGTTTCCCGGTCCGCAGGAGCCCGCACAGGCGGCCAGCCGGCCGGTGAGCTGGGCCTCCGCACCGGCCGCGAACGCGGCGACCTCCTCGTGGCGGACCTGGACCCACTCGATGGCCTCGTGCCGTCTGACCGCGTCGACCACGGGGTTCAGGCTGTCCCCGACGACCCCGTAGATACGCCGTACACCGGCCCGGGCCATCAGGTCGACGTACTGTTCGGCGATGGTCTGCTTGGCCATGGCACTCCTCGGAATTCCTGCTCGGGGGGCGGGCGCGACGGTACGAGGGCACGGCGAGACCCGCCGTGCGCGGACACGGCGCGACCCGCCGAACGCCGGCACGGCGGGACCCGTGCGGTGGCGCACGGACGACGCTAGTGAGCGCGGATGACCGCCACTTGACCGTCAGCGCACGAGATCGGTTCCGACAGCGCACCTGTAGGTGCCGGTCCTCGTCCGCCACGTGGAGGGGCCCCGTCCGGCAGGAAGAACGGACGGCCGCCGCGGCCGCCGCGCGCGGCGAGGAGTTCCCCGCGAAGGCCAACGCCTTCTCCTGCGGCGTCGTCGCGCCCACCCTCGAGAGCGCACCTGCGCCAATCGTCGTGCGGGCATTTTCCGCCCGTCGCCACACGGCGTTCATGGGAAACGCCGAACCGGTGGAATTCAGCGGCTTCGACACCGACCACGGTGAAAGCGGAAGGGCAGTCCTGGGCTCATATCGTGCACTGTGGGAACAGCGGCAGTGCACGACTCGTACACCCGGCCGCCGTGACCGGCGGCCGGGCCGGTGCGTGGGCCCTCAGCCCAGTTCCGTGTCCAGCCAGCGCAGGACGTCGGGCGTCACCGGGTCGGTGATGTCGGCGAACTCCTCGTGCTTCTTCAGGAACTTGGCAACATAGGGGCAGACGGGCACGATCCGCTTCCCCGAAGCCCGGACGTCGGTGAGCGCCTGCTGGACCAGCTGGGAGGCGAGGCCCTGACCGGCGAAGGCGTCGTCGACCTCGGTGTGGTAGAAGACCCGCTGTTCACCGCGGTCGCGGTAGGCGGTCAGCCCGGCACGCGTGCCGTCGACCAGGATTTCGTAGCGGTTCTTCGCATCTATCCGCTCGACGAGGGGAGCGGTGGAAGACTGGCTCATGGGGCGCCTTTCAGAATGGGGTTCAGTGACGCGGCGGATTTCTGCGCGGCGTGATGACGGCGTTCGGCAGGGCGGGGGCAGGAAGACGGTTTCCCGCATATCCTTCCACGACGCCGAATCGGTCGGAGGAGTTCTGCCATTCCTCCCGGGCCTTCGCGATGTCCTCGTGGCTCCGCCCGATGAAATTCCACCACATGACGATCTCCTCCTCGAAGGGAGTGCCGCCGAGCAGCACCGTCCGTGCCGTGTCCTCCGACTCGTTCGTCAGCGTCAGCGTGTCGGTGCCCGGGTGTGCGTAACCCAACTCGGCGCGGTGCACCAGGGAGTCGGCGAGGCGGACGTCCCCCTGGTCGACGAGAAGGCCGTGTTCGAACGCGGGGTCCACGGCGAGCGTGACGGTCACGTGCGGCTCGAGGAGGATCTCGGCGCCGAGCAGGGGGCTGAAGGTCCGCACCGGCGAGGTGACCCCGGCGAGGGAGCCCAGGAAGACCCTGATCTCGGCTCCGTCGATCCGCACGGGCTGGGGGACGTGGTGCTGGAAGTCGCGTGCGGTGTCGCGGTGCTCGTCCGGCAGTGCCACCCAGAGCTGGACGCCGTGCAGGATGGTGGTCCGCGGGGTGGAGACCTCGGAGTGGCTGATGCCGTAGCCGCCCGTCATGAGGTTCAGCTCGCCCGGCCGTACGAAGGCGTGGCTGCCCAGGCTGTCCCGGTGCTCGATCTCGCCGCTGAACAGCCAGCTCACCGTCTGCAGCCCGGTGTGGGGGTGCGGGGCGACGTCCATGCCGCCCGTCTCGGAGACGTCGTCGGGCCCGTAGTGGTCGGCGAAGCACCAGGCTCCGATCAGGGTCCGGGCACGCTGCGGCAGTGTGCGCCGCACGGTCATCGCCCGGGGACCGCCCAGGGGCACATCGCGTGGGGTCAGCACGTCGACTCCCGGCGTGGTGGCCGGCCGCCGGCCGTCCGCCGATGCGCCGCACCGCAGCTCCATCGGTTTCGTTTCGACATTGCTCACCGTGGACCGCCTCCCAGCCGTCTGTTTGTTCTATATTCAACTACCAGGCCCGATCATAGGGCGACGGCACCGCGCACACCAACAGAAAGGGAGCCCTCCGCGGCCCCCGAAGGAGTCCCAGGTTGAGCACCCACCCGACCGGGTCCGCGATCCAGCGGATCTTCATCGACAAGCAGAGCCCCGCGGCCTATCAGGCGCTGGTACGGACCTCCGAAGCCGTGCGGGCGGTCGCCGCCGAGGCCGGGCTCGACCGGACGCTCGTGGAACTGGTCAATCTGCGCGTGTCGCAGATCAACGGCTGCGCGTACTGCCTCAACGTACACACGAACGCCGCCCTGCGCGCGGGTGAGACCCCGCAGCGACTCGGCGTGCTGGCGGCCTGGCGGGACACCGAACTGTTCACGCCCGACGAACGCGCGGCGCTCGCGCTCGCCGAGGCGACCACGGCGGTCGCCGACGGCATGGCACAGGAGGCCGCCTACGGCACCGCCCGGGAGGTCCTCACCGACGACCAGATCTCCGCCGTGATCTGGGTGGCGGTCACCATCAACGCCTTCAACCGGGTCTCGGTCATGAGCGGGCATCCGGTGCGGCACCGGTAGACGGTCCCCGCGGCCTTCATCTCCGAACGAGATGACCGTTATTCGAAACCATCACGACGGGTGGGGAAGCGAACGGGGCGGCCGAGCGCTTACGCCCCCGTGAGAGCACCGAGGAAGCTGCTCGATCACCGCCAGGCGTCCTTCCGAGCCGGTCCGGCCGGCTCCCCGCCCCGAAGAAGGTCCCCCTTGTCCCAGCCATCCGGTCTCCACAGTCCGTCCAAGGTCGCCGGCACCGCACCCGCGCACGGTGTGCCGGGCTGGCTGATCGCGTTGCTGGCCGTCGCCTCCGGCATGACGGTCGCCAATCTGTACTACGCGCAGCCCCTGCTGTCGTCCCTGCGGGACGTCTTCCACATCAGCACGGCCACCGCGGGCACCCTGATCACGCTGACCCAGGTCGGTTACGTGATCGGCATGATCTTCCTGGTGCCGCTCGGCGACCGGCTGGAGAAGCGCGGCCTGATCACCATCCTGCTGACCGTCACCACGCTCGCGCTGGTGGCGGCCGGCCTCGCCACCGGCTTCCCCATGCTGCTGGCCGCCTCCCTGATCAGCGGTGCCACTTCCGTGGTCGCCCAGATACTCGTCCCGTTCGCCGCGAGTCTCGCCCCGGACCACGCACGCGGCCGGATCGTGGGACGGGTGATGAGCGGCCTGCTCACCGGCATCCTGCTCTCCCGCACGGTCAGCAGTCTGGTCTCCGACATCGCCGGCTGGCGCGTCGTCTACCTCGGCTCGGCCGTCCTGATGGCCGCCCTGGCCGTCGCCCTGCGCGTCGCACTGCCCCGGCACGCCCCGACCACGACCGTGCCGTACCACCACGTGCTGCGCTCCACCGCCGCGCTGGTACGCACCCACCCCGCACTGCTGCGCCGCGGCCTCTACCAGGCAGCCATGTTCGGTGCCTTCAGCGCCTTCTGGACCACCGTCTCCTACGTCCTCACCGGCCCCCGCTTCCACTACTCGCCCATCGGCGTGGGCATCTTCGCGCTCGTCGGAGCCGCCGGTGCGGCCATCGCCCCGCTCGCCGGGCACTGGGCCGACCACGGGCTGACCCGGCGCATGACCGGCGCCGCGTTCGCCGCCGCCGCGCCGGCCTTCGCACTCGCCGGCCTCGGCGGGCACAGCGTCGTGCTGCTCGCCCTCGCCGCCGTCGTCCTCGACATGGCCGTCCAGACCACCCTCATCCTCGGCCAGCACACGGTCTACCAGCTCGACCCGCACGCCCGGGCGCGTCTGAACAGCGCCTTCATCGCCACCTTCTTCCTCGGCGGAGCCCTCGGCTCCCAGCTCGGCTCGATCGCCTACCGCGCCGGCGGCTGGGGCGCGGTCTCCGTCCTCGGTGCGGCCCTGCCGGTCCTGGCACTCCTCTACTGGACCACCGAACACCGCCGCGCCGGACGGACCCTCGACCACGACGCCGAGTGAGGGGCCCCTGCGCGGCACGGCCCGCCGAGAGGTGCCGCACGGGGTTCGTCTTCGGACCACACCCCGTGCGCTCTTCGGCAAGACGCTCGCCCGGGCCTGTCCTACGGTCGTCGGCAGCATCCACCGTCAGATCCCGCGCTGACGAACGCAACCGCAAGCACAGTCGCAGACAGGGGGCGGCATGAGACACCCTCTCTTCGGTACCGCGGACGAAAGGTCGGTCGTCCACAGGACCGAGATCATCGTCTCCGTGTCCGACGAACCGCCGGTACCGCTCCCCGCCGAGCTCCGCTACGACATGAGCGACCCGTACGCCGTGTGCCTGTCGCTGGGTGCCCCCGGCGCCCCCTCCGTCGACTGGGTGTTCGCCCGGTCGCTCCTCGCGGACGGACTTCGCCGGTCCGCGGGGATCGGGGACGTGGTGGTGGTCCCGCGCCACCGGTGCCACCCGGACGCGCTCCGCATCCTGCTCAGGACGCGGACCGGAGCGGCGGTCCTCGAGGTCGGGATCCGCGCGGTCACGTCCTTTCTGCGACGGACCGACGCGATCGTGCCGCCGGGCACCGAGCACCGCCACATCGACCTGGACGACGTCGTCGTGAGGCTCACCGCCGGCAGCGAGTGACACCCCGCGCCCTGTCCCGCCGGGCAGCCGTGCACTCTGCGGCCCCACCTGGTGCACTCCAGGGCAACCCGTCCCCCGTTCCCGCCTCTAGCGTCGGTCATGTATCCACGTACCGCATCGCAGGAGGCATGCCATGACCACCAGCTCCCATCCCACGAGCAGCCAGCCGTGGCTGCATCAGAAGGGCGAGGTCATCCAGGAGTTCGGGACCGTCAAGCAGTTCCCCCTCGCGCTGTCCTACGACGCGCGCATGTACTCCTGCCAGCGCCTGAACAAGGCCCTGGCCGACACCCAGATCCTCTACAGCCTCTACAAGAAGCACCACTGGCTTCTGCGCGGCGCGACCTTCTACCAGCTGCACCTGCTCCTGGACAAGCACGCGGAGCAACAGCTGGAGCTTGTCGACACGATCGCCGAGCGGGTCCAGACCCTGGGCGGCGTCGCCGTGGGCGACCCCCGGCACGTCGCGGAGATCACCTCCATTCCGCGTCCGCCGGACGGCGTCGAGGAGGTCCCCGCCATGCTCTCCCGGCTGCTGGAAGCCCACGAGACCATCCTGGCGGACGCGCATGACGCGGCTGCCCGGACCGCCGAGCTGGGCGACGACGGCACCAACGACCTGTTGGTCTCGCAGGTGATCCGCACCGGCGAGCTGCAGGCCTGGTTCATCGCGGAGCACCTGGTCGACACTCCCCTGGTCCGCGCCTGACCGGAACAGACCGTCCCCCACCGCACCGGGCGCGGCAGCCGGCCGCGTCCTGGGCCGTCCACGCCTGGCGCGGTGCGCGGACGCGCCCCGGTGGGAACTGTCAGAATCCCGGCCATGTTCGCCGCTTACATCGAGGAGTTCGGGGGCCCGGAGGCGATCCGCTGCGGTCATCTGCCCGCGCCCCGGCCCGGCCCGACCGACGTCCTGGTGCACGTCGAGGTGACCGCCGTCAACCAGGTCGACACGTTCGTCCGCTCCGGTGCCTGGCGGACTCCGGTTCCCCTGCCGTTCGTCGTCGGCCGTGATCTGGTGGGTACGGTCGCCGAAACGTCGCCGGGAGCCCCCGGGTTCGCCGTCGGTGACCGGGTGTGGTGCAACAGCATGGGGCACTCGGGGCGGTCCGGCGCCGCGGCCGAACAGGTCGTGGTACCGGCGGACCGGCTCTACCACCTGCCCGCGGGCGTCGATCCCACCACCGCCGTGGCGGTGGCGCACCCGGCGGCCACCGCCCATCTGGCTCTGTTCACCCATGGGCGCCTGCGCGCCGGGCAGACCGTGGTCGTGCTGGGCGGTGGCGGGAACGTCGGCAGCGCCCTGACGCTGATGGCCGCTCGGGCGGGTGCCCGCGTCGTCGCCACCGCGAGCGCCCGTGACGCGGGGCGGGTGCGTGCGCTGGGCGCGGCGGAGGTCGTCGACCACCACCGTGCCGATGTGCCGGAGCGTCTGCGGCGGGCCTGTCCCGGTGGCGCGGACCTGTTCCTCGACACCTCGGCCGTCAACGACCTGGACACCGCGGTGGATCTGCTCGCCCGGCGCGGGCGGATCGTCGTGCTGTCCGGGATGAGGACCCGTCCGCCACTGCCCACCGGAGCGCTCTACCTCAAGGACGGTTCGGTCACCGGCTTCACGATCTCCCACGCGACCACCGCCGAACTCGCCGAGTCCGCGGCCGGAGTCGGCCGGCTGCTCGCCGACGGCTCACTGCGCCCGCCGGCCGTCGTCACCATGCCTTTGGAGGAGGCGGCCCTGGCGCACCGCCTGCTGGAGTCGGGAGACGTACGCGGAAAGATCGTCCTGCGTGTCACTCCGGAAGACGAAGCCCGGTAGGCCGCCCGTCCTCACGCGGATGCGCGCTGGAAGCTCAGGGTGGCGTTGACGGTGGTCAGGCCGCGCATCATGCCCATCTGGTTCCAGGTCAGGCCGAACTCGGCCCGGTCCACGGTGAACTCGGTGGTCAGGGTGACCCCGTCGGGTCCGGCCTGGGTGAGGGTGGCGGTGACGGTCTGCGGCCGGGTGATGCCGCGTACGGTCAGCCGGCCGCGGACGGTGACGGTGTCATCGCCGCGCCTGGTCGCGTCGACCACGTCGAACACGATGGCGGGGAACTGGTCCGCGGCGAGGAAGTCGTCGGAGCGCAGGTGCGCGTCGCGCTTGGCGTGCTTGGTGTCCAGGGAGGCGGCGTCCAGGCTGATGCTGCCCGTGGCGGTGCCGTCCGGGCGCACCTCTCCCTGGCCGGTGACCGTGGTGAAGGTGCCCTTGACGGTGACCAGGCCCCACATCGTCCTGTGCTTCAGGGTGACGGTGGAGGCGGCGGAGTCAAGCACGAAGAGGCCGGTTTCGACCGCAGCGGTGGTCATGGGGATCTCCTGACAGCGGAGGGTGGCCGGAAAGGACGGCCACCAGCTCATCCAAATTTGAACAGCACGCTAGCAGGTGATCCGAATTTGGACCATCACTTGGCGGGGAGATCGTTCAGTTTTGGAGCATTGTCTTCCCGGGCGCACGGCTGATCATTCCGCTCCGTCCCCGCCCTCGCCCACGTCCTGGTCGGCTTCGTCGGCCCGGACCGGCGCGCGGCCTGGCCGGCCCGCTCTCCCACGGGTCCCTCACCTCCGACGAAGGCGGACACCTGCGGATCCCTGATCACGGGGTGAACGGATCCGTGCCCGAGGGCGCGTGCACCCCCGCACGCGGACGGGAGGCCGCGTGCCGGCCCCGGTCCGCGGCCCCGAGGGACCTCGGGCGAGCGGTGGAGGCGCGGACGACGAGTTCGACCGGGGGGTCGCCGGGGGCGCGGGCCCCACGTCCGGTTTCTCGATGGCCTGCACCAGGAGCCGGAGTCCTTCCCGCGCCACGGCGTCGAAGAGCTGACGCACCGTGGTCAGCGGAGGATTCACACAGGCGGAGACGGGGATGTCGTCGAAGCCGACGACGCTCACCTCCTCCGGCACACGCAGACCCGCCTCCGTCAACGCACGGATCAGACCGATGGCCATGTCGTCATTGGCGGCGAACACCGCCGTCACATCACCGGCCCGGGCGACTGCGCGGCGCGGCGGGGCCCGTGCCTTGTGTTCCCACTCGCGTGACGGCGTCTCCGATTTCTCCGGCGGCGCGATCCTATCCGGTCGGCCGTATGACGACGCCGTCATGACTGCGCAGTCACGTGCGACGCGGACAAGGAACCGGCACCCCGGCCGGCATCCGGGGGCCTTCGCCGGTCCCCCACTCGGCGCCCCTGTCACGCCCCGCCGGAGTGAACCCCCATACGGGTGACTTGCCACTCACCCCATCGAGGTACGGAACAGGAGACACCGCCCTGTTCAGCGCTACTGTCGTTTCGTCGCGATCGAATACGAGTGGCAACTTGAGTATGTCCGACACAAACTGAACCGCGTGGTGGCGTGATCAGATAAGAGCGCGCGACATCGTGGCTTCCGGATTGCTCGGTCCGGGCACTGCCGAGCACGGAAGACACCGGACCGGTCACCCGTGACCGGTGGTCGTCGGATTTCCTCAAGGAGCTTGAATGGTAGACAAGTCTGCCGAGGCATTGGTCCTCGGTCAGGACGGACCCGCGATCGCCCGGCCCGGCGGCGCAGGCCCGGCGACGGAGACCGAGAGGAAATTCGCCGAAGTTCTGGCCGAGGTCGTCGACGCTGAAAGCGTATCGTCCGAAAGTCATTTTTTCGAGGATCTCGGTGCCAATTCCTTGGTGATGGCGCAATTCTGCGCCCGGGTCCGGAAGCGGCCGGACCTTCCGTCCGTGTCGATGAAGGACATCTACCGGTATCCCACGGTCCGCTCCCTGGCGGCGGCCCTCGCGGACGCCGCCCCGGCTCCGGACGGCTCCCCCACGCCCACGACACCACCGGCGCAAGCACCGAATCCGGCTCCGGCTCCGGGAAGCACGCCGCGTTACGTCCTGTGCGGCACACTCCAGTTGCTGTTCTTCCTGGGCTACTCCTTCGTCACCGGTCTCGTCGCCGCCAAGGGCTACGAGTGGGTCTCCGACGGTTCGGGCGTGTCCGACGTCTATCTGCGCTCGGTCGTCTTCGGCGGCCTCGGTTTCATCGCCCTGTGCGCGTTCCCGGTCATCGCCAAGTGGGTTCTCATCGGCCGTTGGAAACCCCGCGAGTTCCCCGTCTGGAGCCTGACCTATGTACGCTTCTGGATCGTCAAGGCGCTGCTCCACGCCAATCCGGTGATCCTCTTCGTCGGCAACCCGCTCTACGTCATGTACTTGCGGGCGCTCGGCGCGCGGATCGGCAAGGGCGTCACGATCCTCTCCCGGTCCGTGCCGGTCTGCACCGACCTGCTCACGATCGGGTCGGGATCGGTGATCCGGAAGGACGCCTTCCTCCTCTGCTACCGGGCGCACGCAGGGCGCATCCAGACCGGCCGGGTCACGCTCGGCCGGGACGTGTACATCGGCTCGAAGACCGTGCTCGACATCGACACGTCGATGGGTGACGGAGCCCAGCTCGGACACGCGTCAGCCCTGTACCGCGGACAGACGGTACCGGCCGGTGAGCGCCATCACGGGTCACCGGCCCAGCGCACGGACATCGACTACGTCAGGGTCGCACCGGCCCGGTGCGGCACGCGGCGCCGGGCCTGGTTCGCTCTGGTCGGCCTGCTCCAGCTGTTCCTGCTGTACATCCCGCTGGCCGTCGGTGGCCTGTACATGCTCTTCACCTGGATCCCCGCTCTCGACGACCGACTGAACCCGGACGATGTCGGCATCCTGACGACGGAGTTCCTCGTGGACACGCTGCTGCTGTCCGTGGCGGTGTTCTTCGGGTTCGTCGTGCTGGGACTCGCCGCCTTGTTCGCCGTGCCCCGCCTGCTGCACCTGGCCGTCAAGCCCGACCAGGTCTATCCGCTCTACGGCTTCCGCTATGCGGCGTTCCGGGCGGTCTCCGGTATGACGAACGTCAAGTTCTTCGCCTGGCTTTTCGGTGACAGCTCCTACATCGTCCATTACCTGATCGGTCTCGGATACAACCTGTCCCGCGTCGAGCAGACCGGCTCCAACTTCGGTACGGAGGTCCAGCACGAGACCCCGTATCTGGCCGTGGTCGGCAGCGGCACGATGGTGGCCGACGGGCTCTCCATTCTCAATGCGGACTTCTCCAGCACGTCCTTCCGGGTGTCGCGGGCGTCGATCGGCGCGCGCAACTTCATCGGGAACAACATCGTGTATCCCGCGGGGGCGAGAACGGGCGACAACTGTCTGCTCGCGACAAAGGTCATGGTCCCGCTGGACGGAGAGATGCGTGAGGGCGTCGGGCTGCTCGGCTCCCCCAGTTTCGAGATTCCGCGGACGGTGGAGCGCGACACCCGGTTCGACCATCTGAGAACCGGGGAGGAGCTGCGCCGCCGACTGGCCGCCAAGAACCGCTACAACCTCCGCTCGATGACGCTGTTCCTGTTCCTGCGCTGGCTGCACACCTTTGTACTCACGGCGCTCGCCGTCGCCTCCGTGGACCTGTACGGAGTGCTGGGTTATCTGGTGATCTCGGGGTATCTGGCGGTCACGCTCCTGTTCACCGCGGGCTATTACGTCCTGGTGGAGCGCTGCATCACGTTGTTCCGGCCGCTGCGCCCGCGACTGTGCTCCATCTACGACCCGTACTTCTGGTGGCACGAACGCCTGTGGAAGGTGCCGTCCGAATATCTCAACGTCTTCAACGGAACCCCCTTCAAGAACGTGATCTGGCGGCTGTTGGGGGTGCGCATCGGGCGCAGGGTCTTCGACGACGGCTGCTACGTGACGGAGCGGGAGCTCACCGCCATCGGCGACGACTGCACGCTCAACGTCGGCTCCAAGATCCAGTGCCACTCGCAGGAGGACGGCACGTTCAAGTCCGACCGCTCGGTGCTCGGTGCCGGCTGCACCCTCGGGGTCGGGGCCCATGTGCACTACGGCGTGGCCATGGGCGAGGGCGCCGTCCTGGCCCCCGACTCCTTCCTCATGAAGGGCGAGGAAGTCCCCCCGAACGCCCTGTGGGGCGGAAACCCCGCCGTCGAGCTGCGCAACACCACAGGTGACGGCAGCGGCACGACGACAGGCATGGCCTCGGAGAAGGGCGCCGCGACGGCGGCTGGTTGAGGAACTTCAGGAAGACGATCGATGGGAGCGCTCGTGGAAGCGGACCGGGAGTACTGGCGCGGCGTGCTGACCGCCGGCGGTTTCACCGCGGTGCCCCGCTGGGTGCGGGAGCCGGTGGCGGGTGCGGCCGAGCAGGAGACGGTGCTGCCGGACGACATCGCCGCGGCGGTGCGCGGCCTGGCGGACGAGCTGCGGGTGCCGGTGAGTTCGGTGCTGCTGGCGGCGCACGCCAAGGTGCTGGCCGCGCTGTCGGGTGAGCGTGAGGTGGTGACGGGCTACGCCACCGGGGCGGTGGGCGGGCCGCTGCCGTGCCGTCTGACGGTCGCCCCCGGGTCGTGGCGCGAACTCGTGCTCGACGCGCACCGCGTCGAAGCCGAGATGCTGGCCCACCGGGACTTCCCGGTGGCCGCGCTGCGCCGGGAGCTGGGGCTCTCGGAGCCGTCGTACGAGGTCGTGTTCGACCCCACGGGCGCCGGGCACGGGCCGGCCGACGACGCCGTGCTGGGCGTGGGCTTCAGCGACCGTGGCGGGCGGCCCGTGGTGCGGGTGCGGTACCGCACGGACGCCCTGGACGCCGAGTGCGCCGCTCGCATCGGCGGCTACCACCTGACCGCCCTGCGGCTGATCGCGGTCGGCCCGGACGCCGGGCACGCGCGGCAGAGCCTGCTGTCGCCGGAGGAGATGAGGTACCAGCTCGAAGGACTGGTCGGACCGCACCGGGCCCTGCCCGACATCCGGGCGCACGAGCTGTTCGAGCAGCGGGTGCGGGCTCACCCGGATGCGGTGGCCGCGGTGCACGGCGAGCGGCAGTGGACGTACGCCGAGCTGAACGCGCGCGCGAACCGGCTCGCACGGGCCCTTCTGGCGCGTGGACTCGGCCGGGAGGACGTCGTGGCGGTGGTCACCGAACGCGACCTCGACTGGCTGGCATCGGTGCTGGCGGTGTTCAAGGCCGGAGGCGCCTACCTGCCCATCGAGCCCCACTTCCCGGCGGGCCGGATCGGGACGACGTTGTCGCGTGCCGGATGCCGGCTGGTGCTCACCGAGTCCGGCAGCACCCACACCCTCGACCAGGCCCTGGCCACGCTGCCGGGCATGGAGAAGCTGCTGGTCGAGACGGCGTACGCGGAGGAACACGCAGAGGACGACCCCGGCGTGAAGGTGAGCGCCGGTCAGCTCGCGTACATCTACTTCACCTCCGGCTCCACGGGTGAGCCGAAGGGGGCGATGTGCGAGCACGCGGGGATGCTCAACCACCTCCACGCCAAGATCGAGGACCTGGGGATCGGCCAGGGGCGGGTGGTCGCGCAGACGGCCCCGCAGTGCTTCGACATCTCGCTGTGGCAGTTGCTGGCCGCGCTGCTGGTCGGCGGGCGGACGCTGCTGGTCGAGCAGGACGTGGTCGTGGACGTGGAGCGGTTCGTCGACACCCTGGTCCGCGGCCGGGTCGGGGTGGTGCAGGTCGTGCCCTCCTATCTGGAGGTGGTGGTGTCGTATCTGGAGCGGCACCCCCGCGAGCTGCCGGACCTGACGTGTGTGTCGGTGACCGGTGAGGCCCTCAAACGGGAGCTGGTGCAGCGCTGGTTCGCGATCCAACCGGGGATCCGGCTGCTGAACGCCTACGGTCTGACCGAGACCTCGGACGACACCAACCACGAAGTCCTTGACCGGGTGCCCGAACGGGTGCTGCTCGGGCGTCCCGTCAGCAACGTGCGCGTCTACGTCGTCGACGAGCACCTGTCGCTGGTGCCGCTGGGTGCCCCCGGCGTGATCGCGTTCTCCGGGGTGTGCGTGGGACGGGGGTACGTCAACGATCCCGAGCGGACCCGCCAGGCGTATCTGCAGGATCCGTACCGGCCCGGTGAGCGCCTCTACCTGGGAGGTGACTGGGGGCGCTGGCATCCCGACGGCAAGCTGGAGTTCCTGGGCCGCCGGGACAACCAGGTCAAGATCCGCGGTTTCCGCATCGAGATCGGCGAGATCGAGAACACGCTGCTGCGGGTGCCCGGGGTGCGCGACGGCGCGGTGGTCACCGCTCAACTGGCCGGTGGCAGCACGCACCTGATCGCCTTCTACACCGGTCGGCGTCAGGAGACGGAGGCGCTGCGCGAGGCGCTCGGCGTCGTGCTGCCCGCCTACATGGTCCCGACGGCCTTCCACTGGCAGGACAGTCTGCCGCTGACCGCCAACGGCAAGATCGACCGGAAGGCCCTGACCGCGCTCGCCGAACGGACCGAGCCGGCCCCCGACGGCGACGGGGCCGGGGAGGAGGACCGCGCCCCGCGCACCCCCACCGAGCGGAAGCTGGCCGCGACCTGGGCCGAGCTGCTGGGGGTCGCCGAGCACCGGATCGGCCGGCAGGACCACTTCTTCGACTCCGGCGGAACCTCGCTGTCGGCGGTCAAGCTCACCATCGCCCTGGACCGAGCGGTGTCCCTCAAGGACATCACCCGGCACCCGGTCCTCGCCGACCTCGCCGCCCTCCTCGACGGTGCCGCCGCCCCACAGCGCCCTGAGCTGCTGCAGCCGCTGTCGCAGCCGGGCGGGGTGCCGGACTGCGCCCTGGTCTGCTTCCCGTACGCGGGCGGCAACGCGGTCAACTTCCGTCCGATGGCCGCGGCCCTGGCGGACGGCGGGCCCGCGGTGTACGCCGTCGAGCTGCCCGGTCACGACCTGGCCGCCACCAGCGAGCCGTTCGCGCCGATCCCCCAGGTGGCCGAGCAGGTCGTCGCCGAGATCGCCGGGCGTGGCCTGACCAGGGTCATGCTCTGGGGCCACTCCTCGGGCACCGCCCTGGCGCTGGAGACGGCGAGGAGGCTGCGGGAGCACGGGGTGGACGTGCCACGGGTGTTCCTCGGTGCCCAGCTGCTCGGCACCGCGGCCGAGCGGCGCGCCGCCGTCACCGAGCTGACGGGGCGGAGCAACACAGAGATCGCCGCCCGGCTGAGCGCGGACAGCGGCTACAGCGAACTCGGTGAGCTGAGCGCGCAGCACGCGGAGCACGTCGGCGCCGCCTACCGGCACGACTGCGTCGGTGCGCACCACTACTTCGCCGACGCCCTGGAAGCCCCGCCCGCGGTGCGGCTGTCCGCGCCCGTCACCGTGGTCGTCGCCGCCGACGACCCGAACACGGCGGAGTACCGCGACCGGTACCGCGACTGGCAGCTGCTGGCCGAGCAGGTGGAGCTGTGCGAACTGCCCGACGGCGGCCACTACTTCCCGCGCACCCGCCCGGCCGAGACGGCACGGGCCGTCCTCGGCGCCACCGAACTCCTGCCGTCCTCCTGAATCCCTGCCTCTCCGTCAGCCTCCGCGTCAGGCAACCGAAAGGAAGAACACAGATGTCGTCATCGTCCCTGGCCTCACTGCCCGAAGTGGCACTGCAGCCGGGCAAACCACCGATCCTGCGCATCGAGGCCCCCGGTGACGCGGCGAGCTGGGCGGACCAGAACCGGGAAGCGCTGCGCGCGCGGGTCGCCGAGCACGGCGCACTGCTCGTCCGCGGCCTGGGGCTGAAGGAGGCGCAGCAGGTCGGCGCAGTGTTCACCGCGCTGGCCGGGGAGCTGATGCTCGAACGGGAGGCCTTCGCCCCCCGGCAGACCCACGGCCCCCGGCTGTACTCCTCCGCCACCTGGCCGGCCAACCAGCCGATGTGCATGCACCACGAGCTGAGCTACACCCTGGAGTGTCCCGGCCTGATGCTGTTCGCGTGCCTGACCGCGCCCGGTCAGGGCGGGGCGACCGCGGTGGCCGACGCGGAAGAGGTGCTGCGGGCACTGCCGGCCGAGATCAGCGAGCGGTTCGAGCGTGAGGGGTGGCTGCTCACCCGCAGCTACAACGACGAGATCGGGGCGTCTTTGGCCGAGTCGTTCGGCACCGACGACCGGTCCGCCATCGAGCGCTACTGCCGTGAGAACGCCATCGACACCGACTGGCGGCCCGATGGGTCGCTGCGCACCCGGCAGCGGCGCGCCGCCGTGGTCCGGCACCCGGTCACCGGACGGCGCTGCTGGTTCAACCAGATCGCCTTCCTCAACGAATGGACGCTCGCGCCCGAGGTGCGCGAGTACCTGGTGGACGAGTACGGGGAGGACGGGCTGCCGTTCAACACCCGCTTCGGGGACGGCAGTCCCATCGGTGAGGACGTCGTCGCCCTGCTCAACACCACCTACGAGCAGCACACGCGTCGCGAGCCGTGGCAGGCGGGCGACGTGATGCTGGTCGACAACATCCGCACCGCACACAGCAGGGAGGCCTACACCGGGGACCGCCAGGTGCTGGTCGCCATGGCCGAGCCGCGCCGCCTGGCCGACTGCTGCCCGACCCCGGAGGTGACCCGGCGATGACCGTTCTGTCGTCCCCCGCCGCCCAGCCCACGCCCGGCCACCCGGCAACCCCCACCTTCGCGGTGATCTCCGGCGCCGAGGTGCAGCAGGCACTCGACGGGCGCGAACAGCAGGTCGTGGACCTGGTCGAGGCCACCTACCGGCTGCACGGCGCCGGCGATTCGGTCAATCCCCCGTCGTACTTCCTGCGTTTCCCGGACCGTCCGACCTCCCGGATCATCGCGCTGCCGGCCTCCATCGGCGGTCCCAACCCTGTCGACGGCATGAAGTGGATCTCCAGCTTCCCGGCCAACGTCTCGGCCGGGCTGCCCCGGGCCTCCGCCGTGCTCATCCTCAACGACCACGAGACGGGCTACCCGTTCGCCTGTCTGGAGAGTTCCATCATCAGCGCCACCAGGACCGCGGCGTCCGCGGCGCTGGCGGCCGACCGGCTCAGCCGTGGCCGGTCCCGCCCGAGGCGGGTCGGTTTCTTCGGCACCGGCCTGATCGCCCGCTACATCCACACCTTCCTGGCGGGCACCGGCTGGACCTTCGACACGATCGGCCTGCACGACCTGTCCGCCGACAGCACCGCCGGCTTCCGCGGCTACCTGGAGCAGGCGGAGGCGAGCGGCGAGGTCACGGTCCACGACAGCGCCGAGGCCCTGATCCGCTCCAGCGACCTGGTCGTCTTCGCCACCGTCGCCGGCAAACCCCACGTCACCGACCCGGCCTGGTTCTCGCACCACCCCCTGGTCCTGCACGTGTCCCTGCGTGACCTCGCCCCCGAGGTCCTGCTCGCGTCCGCCAACGTCGTCGATGACGTCGAGCACTGTCTGAAGGCCGACACCTCCCCCCATCTGACCGAGCAGCTCACGGGCGGCCGCGACTTCATCGACGGCACCCTCGACGACGTCATGGCCGGACGGGTGAGCCTGCCGGACGACCGGACGGTGATCTTCTCGCCCTTCGGACTCGGCGTCCTCGACCTCGCCGTCGGCAAGTACGTCTACGACGAAGTGGCGCGCTCCGGACACCTCCACCTCATCGACCACTTCTTCCACGATCTGCGCCGCTACGGCTGAAGGCATCCCTCAGCCCTGGCATCAGGAGGCCACCGTGCCTGTCATCTCCGCCCCCCATGCCTTCAACGAGAGCCAGCTCTACGTCGACCTGCGGTCGATCTTCGGCCACCCCCTCTACCTGAAGTGCGAGGGCTTCAACTTCGCCGGTTCGATCAAGTTGAAGGCCGCGACCGAGATGGTGGAAGCCGCCGAGAAGGACGGCCTCCTGACGCCGGATTCGATATTGGTCGAGTCCTCGTCGGGAAACCTGGGCGTGGCGCTCAGCATGATCGCCGCGAGCAAGGGCTACCGGTTTCTGTGTGTGACGGACTCCCGTTGCAACCTGTCGACCAGGCTGCTGATGGAGGCCCTGGGCAGCAAGGTGCACGTCATCTCCGACCTGGACGCCAACGGCGGGTTCCTCGGCGCGCGGATCGAGTACGTCCGGGCGCTGTGTGCCGCCGACGACCGGTACGTGTGGCTCAGCCAGTACACCAACCCGGGGAACTGGCGCGCGCACTACCGCAAGACCGCTCCGGAGATCGCGTCCCAGTTCCCACGCCTCGACGTGCTGTTCGTCGGGGCGGGCACCACCGGGACCCTGATGGGCTGCGCGCGCTACTTCCGCCAGTGGCACCGGCCGGTGCACATCGTCGCCGTGGACGCCGTGGGATCGGTGGCGTTCGGCGGCGAGCCGGGCCGCCGGATGATCCCCGGCCTGGGCATGAGCATGCGCCCGCCGCTGCTCGACGAGTCGTATGTCGACGAGGTGATCCGGGTCGAGGAGGCGGACACCATCCGTGCCTGCCACCGGCTGGCCCGGCGCGGGTTCCTGTTCGGCGGGTCCACCGGGACGGTGGTCAGCGGCGCCATGGACTGGCTGTCCCGGCACGGCACCGGGGACCTCACCGCGGTCGCCATCGCACCGGACCTCGGCGAGCGCTATCTCGACACGATCTACCAGGCCAACTGGCTGCATGACCTGTACGGCGAACACATAATCGACTCCGAGGAGGTGACCACCGGTTCTCGCACGGGGAGCGAGAGCATGACGCGCACGACGGGCCGTCGGCCGAAGTCGTAGCGCGGCGCCTCAGCGGCGTCCGCTGCCCGGATGAGGGGTCGTCGGCGCCGCTGTCCGGGGCTGTCGGCTCTGCGAGGTGCTCATCGGCACGACGAGTTCAGCCGTGTCCCCGTGCGGCGCGCAGGCGAGCGCCGAGCGTGACGGCCACGGCCGCCGCGCCGTAGGCGACCGCCTGGACGGGCAAACCCGGCAGGAGCCGACCCGCGAGGTAGAGAACCGTGCCCGCGAGGGTGACCGTCAGCCACTCCCAGCGCCCGTCGAGCGCTACCAGGGCGATCAGGAGGAGGGAGTACCACGGGTAGTCGGGCGAGACCACGAGCAGCGTGCTGCCGGTCAGCAGCAGTGCACCGCGCCACGGGCGGGCAGGGTCGCCTCTGCGCCACACATACAGGGCGGTCAGCGCGAGCAGGACCACCGCGGCCACCTCCGCGGCGGTGTCCGGCAGCAGCAGACGCAGCAGCGCGAAACGGCGTACGTCTCCGGGTTCGTATCCCTCTTCCTGGAGGTAGCCCGGGAGGTAGCCGAGCACGCCGGTGCCGGACGCGGTGACGTACGGAAGGTAGGCGAGCGCGACGACGGTCGGCGCGGCCGCCAGGGTGCGCAGGACGCGGGCCGCGCGGCGCTCCCCGGACAGGGCTCCGGGCAGCGCCAGTACCGGCAGCAGCTTCACGGCGATGGCGGCGCCGAGGAGGGCACCTCGGCGGGTTCCGGCGGTCGCGGTGCCGAGCGCGAGCACGGTGAGCAGGACGCCGAGGGTGTCGACATGGGCGTTGTCGACCGCCTCCAAGGGGACGGCCGGGCACCAGGCCCACAGCGCGGCCCGGGCGGGTGCCCGCCGCGGGTCGCCGCGCCGGCGCAGTACGGCCAGCAGGGCCAGGGTGGTGCCGAACGCCAGGACGGCGCCGCCGACTTGGAGCGGCTTGTGGCGGCTGCCGGGCGGGGAGAGCGCGTGGACGGCCAGGAACCAGCCCTCGGCGACGGGCGGGTAGATGGTCGGGACGGTGGGTCGGTTGATCCGGACGCACAGCCCGCTCCCGGTGCGGTGAAGTCCCCAGCCCCGGCAGGACCCTTGGGCGGGGAACAGCCAGTCGTCGCGCAGCCGGGCGAGCTGTGGTGCGGCGGGTGGGTGGGCGTACGGAGAGATCCCGGCGGCCTGGACCCGGCCGTCCCACGCGTAGCGGTACATGTCGTCGCTGGTACGGGGCGGTGCGGCCAACGCGGCCAGGGCGACGGCGGCGGAGCCGGCCAGGACGAGGACGGTCGCGGTGCGTGCGTGGACCTTGCGCACCGTCCACACGGCCGCCCCGAACAACGCCCAGGCGACGGCGTGACCGGCCAGGAGACGCCCGGAGTGGCTCAGGTTGTCGCCGGCGCGGACGGTGGCGGCGACGGCGGCGGTGAGCGCGGCGAGGAGGACTGCGGTCACGGCCGAGCTCGTGCGGTCCTTCGAGGTGGGGGCGCGGACCGGCTCCCGCCGGGTGGTGGTGTCGGTCATGGTTTCCGTTTCGGCCGGCGCAGTTCCACAAAGGTGCGGTCCTGTGCCGTCCACCGGCCGGTGAGCACCCAGCCGGTGGCGTCGGAGGCACGGAGCAGCGCACTGGTGCCGAGGCGGGCCCAGGGGAAGGAGCGTCCGTGCCGGCCCCCCGCGTCCTCGACTCTGGCGGTGAAACGCTCGTGCACATCGGACCGGGCGGCCTCGGCCACCAAAGTGCCGCCGGGGGCCGCCAGGGCGCGCAGGCGGGCGAGCAGGGCCACGGGGTCGCCGCCGATGCCGACGTTGCCGTCCATCAGCAGGACGGTGCCCCAGCGCCCCTCCTCCGGCAGGCGGTCGAACACGGACCGTCGCACGGCGGCGCCGCCCTCGCGCCGGGTCCTGGCCACGGCGGCCGGACTGACGTCCACGCCGAGCGCCGGGAGCCCCCGGGCCGCGAGGGCGGCCACCAGCCGTCCGGGTCCGCAGCCGACGTCCAGGACGGGGCCGGTGCAGCGGCGCAGCACGCTCATGTCGGCGGCGTCCGGCGCGGCGCACCAGCGCTCGACGTCGAGGGGCAGCAGTTCCTCGTCGGCGCCCCGGGACATGCGGCGCAGGAAGAGAGGACCGCGGCCGAGGCGCAGGGCGCGGGCGTAGGGGTCGTCCGCCCAGGGCTCGCCCTGATGCGCGGGTGCCCACTGATCGGCGGGGTGCGCCGGGGCATACGTCGTCTCGCTCACCGCGCGGCCCCCGCGAGCCGGTCCAGGGCAGCCGCGAAACGGGAGCCGGGCGGGCAGCAGGAGGCGACCCGGACGGCGTCGGCGGCGGTGTCCACATCGTGCAGCACCGGCAGGTCGCGCACCTTCAGCCCCGCCGCGGTGAGCCGGGCGCGCTGGAGCGCGCCCGTGCGGTCGGTGGACATCGGGACGCCTCGTACGAGGCTTCCGGCGCGGCCCGGTTCGGCGAGGCCGAGCGCCCAGAACCCTCCGTCGGCGGCCGGACCGAACCAGGCGTCGTATCCCCCCGAGGTCACGTCGGCGAGCAGGTCGGCGGTCAGCTGAGGGGTGTCCATGCCGACCAGGAACGCCGGGCCGTCGGCGCACCGGGCGAAGGCGGCGGCGATCCGCTCGTCGAGGCCGCCGGACGTCTGCGGGACGATCTCGAAACCGGGCGGCAGCCAGGGGCCGGGGGCACCGTCGAGGACGAGGACTCGACGCCGGGCGGGGGCCCGGAGCACCGCGCGGAGGGTGTCGGCGAGCGCGGCCTCGGCGAGGGCGGCCGCCTCGTGGGGCGTGTAGGGCGGGGTCAGCCGGGTCTTCACCCGCCCCGGTACGGGCTCCTTGGCGATGACCAGCAGCGCGACCGGCCCCGTGGCCGGGGGCGTCATCGTCCGGCTCCCGGGGCGGTCGTGAGCGCCGGTCGCTCGTCGAGGACGGCCCGCATGTCCCGTACGGCCTGCCATGTGCCGCGCCAGGTGCCGGTGACCTTCGAGCGGCCCGTGCGCGGGTGGTACGGCACGTCCGTCTCCCGTACCCGCCAGCCCGCGTCCGCCGCGCGGAGGAGCATCTGGAGCGGGTAGCCGGAACGCCGGTCGGTCAGGCCCAGCGACAGCAGTCCCGTCCGGCGGGCGGCGCGCATGGGGCCGAGGTCGTGCAGGCGCAGCCCGGTGCGGCGGCGGACCAGACGGGCCAGTTGGAGGTTGGCCAGTCGGGCGTGCGGCGGCCAGGCCCCGGGGGTGGTGGGCCTTCGGCGGCCCAGGACGAGGTCGGCGGAGCCGTCGAGGACGGGCCCGGCGACCGCCGGCAGCAGGCTGGGGTCGAGGGAGGCGTCGCAGTCGCAGAAGCAGACGACGTCGGCGGTGGCGGCGGAAAGGCCCGCGTGGCAGGCGGCGCCGAAACCGCGGCGCGGCTCGTGGACGACGTACGCCCCCAGACCCAGGGCCATGTCCGCGGAGCCGTCGGTGGAGCCGTTGTCGACCACGATGGCGCGCCAGCCCGAGGGGATGCGGGCAAGGACCCACGGCAGCGCCTCGGCCTCGTCGAGGCAGGGCAGCACGATGTCGACACGGGGAGGAGAGGTCTCGATCACCCTTCTCACCCTACGAACACAAAAGGGACATAAGGGATTTGGCGATCTTACGGATCCCTGACGTCCGGACCTCGCGCCGAGGATCTTACGAATCGCTGACGGCCGCGGTCGGGGCCGTCGCCCCGCCTGCCGGGCGGCGCCGCCGGTGCGAGACTCGGTGGCGTGAAACGCGTACTCGTCGTGGACGACGACCCGACCGTCTCCGAAGTCGTGGCCGGCTATCTGGCCCGGGCGGGGTTCGCCGTCGAGCTGGCCGCCGACGGTCCCGGCGCCGTGGCCCACGCCGCGGCGGAGCCGCCCGACCTGGTCGTGCTCGACCTGATGCTGCCCGGCATGGACGGTCTCGAGGTGTGCCGCCGCATCCGTGAGGACGGCCCGCTTCCCGTGATCATGCTGACCGCGCGCGGCGACGAGGAGGACCGCATCCTGGGCCTGGAGGTCGGAGCGGACGACTACGTCACCAAGCCGTTCAGCCCCCGTGAACTCGTGCTGCGGGTGGAGTCGGTGCTCCGCCGCGCCGGGGCGTCGGCCGCTCCGGAGGCCGGGCCGTGGCTGCGGGCCGGTGCGCTCACCCTGGACCCCGCGGGTCGGCGGGCCACCCGCCACGGCTCGGAACTGGCGTTGACCATACGGGAGTTCGACCTGCTGGAGTTCTTCCTGCGGCACCCGGGGCGGGCGATGAGCCGGGAGGAGTTGATGCACCGGGTGTGGGGCTGGGAGTTCGGCGATCTTTCGACGGTGACCGTGCATGTACGGCGGCTGCGGGAGAAGGTCGAGGACGACCCGGCGCGGCCCCGGCTGATCAGCACGGTGTGGGGCGTGGGCTACCGGTTCGACCCTCCCCCGGGACGGGACGGTGCCGGCGATGCTGGGTGACGCGCTGCTCATCGTGCTCTACGCGGCGGCGGGTGCGGCGGCCGCCGGGCTGGCCGGCGCGGTCGCCCTGCGGCTGCTGCGACGCCGTTCGGTCGCGCTGTCGCTGGCGGTGGTCGCGGCCGTCACGATCGCGGCGATGCTCGGGGGCACCCTCCTGGTGGCCTGGGCGATGTTCCTGTCGGACCACGACCTGTGGGTCGTGACGACCGTGTGCGCCATGGCCGCGGTCGTCTCCCTGGTGGTGGCGCTCGTCCTGGGCCGCAGCGTCGTCAGGGGCAGCCGGGCCCTGGCCGAGGCGACCCGCGCCCTCGGGGACGGCGGCCCCTTCACCCCGCCCGAGGCCGCACCCACTGCCGAACTCGCCGAGCTGAGCCGCCAGCTCGCCGCCACCAGTGCCAAGCTCGCCGCCTCCCGGGAGCGGGAGCGGGCCCTGGAGGCCTCGCGCCGTGAGCTGGTCGCCTGGATGTCGCACGACCTGCGCACACCGCTGGCCGGGTTGCGGGCGATGGCCGAGGCGCTGGAGGACGGTATGGTCGCCGACCCGGGGCTCTACCACGCCCGGATCCGCGCGGAGGTGGAACGGCTCAGCGACATGGTCGGCGACCTCTTCGAACTGTCCCGTATCCAGGCGGGAGTTCTCGGCCTGACGCCCACCCGGATGTCGGCGTACGACCTGGTGGGCGATGCGATGGCGGGCGCCGACGCGCTCGCCGAAGAGCACGGCGTACGGCTTGTGGGGGACGGTGTCGAGCCGGTGCCGGTGGAGGTGGACGGCCGCGAGATGTCCCGCGTGCTGGCGAACCTGCTGGTCAACGCGATCCACCGGACGCCCGCCGATGGCACGGTGGCGGTGTCCGCGAGGCGGGAGGAGGACTGCGTGGTGCTGTCGGTGACCGACGGCTGCGGCGGCATCCCGCCGGAGGACCTGCCCCGCGTCTTCGACACCGGCTGGCGCGGCACCCACGCGCGCACCCCGCCGGCCGGCGCGGGCCTGGGGCTCGCCATCGTGCGCGGCATCGTGGAGGCTCACCGGGGCCACGCGGCGGTGCGCAACGTACCGGGCGGCTGTCGCTTCGAGGTCCGCCTGCCGGCGGCGGGCTGAGCGTGCCCGTCAGCCGGCACGCAAGGGTGCCGCCGCGAACTCCTCCATTCCCTGCGCGAAGCGGATCTCCGGCTGCCAGCCCAGCTCCTCGCGCAGCCGGCGCGAGGAGGCGGTGATGTGGCGGACGTCGCCCAGCCGGTACTCCCCCGTCACGACGGGCATCGGGCCGCCGTACGCCGCGGCGAGTGCCGTCGCCGTCTCCCCCACGGTGTGCGGCTCGCCGCTGCCGACGTTGTACGCCCGGGCGGTGCCCTGCGGCAGGTGCTCCAGCCCGGTCAGGGCCGCGAGGTTGGCCCCCGCGACGTCCCGTACGTGGACGAAGTCCCGCCGTTGCCCGCCGTCCTCGAAGACGCGCGGAGCCTCACCGCGGGCGAGCGCGGAGCGGAAGAGGGAGGCGACTCCCGCGTAGGGGGTGTCGCGCGGCATGCCCGGCCCGTACACGTTGTGGTAGCGCAGCGCCGCGACCCGGCCGCCGGTCGCCCGCGCCCACGCGGCGGCCAGATGCTCCTGGGCCAGCTTGGTGGCCGCGTAGACGTTGCGCGGGTCGGCCGGGGCGTCCTCGTCCACCGGGCCGGACGCGAGCGGCTCGCCGCACACCGGGCAGGGCGGTTCGAAGCGCCCCGCCTCCAGGTCCGCCACGCGGCGCGGCCCCGGCCGTACGACACCGTGCCCGGCGCACTCGTACCGCCCCTCGCCGTACACCACCATGGAACTCGCCAGCAGCAGGCGGTGTACCCCGGCCTCGGCCATGCCCGCGAGCAGCACGGCGGTGCCGAGGTCGTTGCAGCCGACGTAGGCGGGGGCGTCCGAGAGGTCCTTGCCGAGACCGACCATCGCGGCCTGGTGACAGACGGCGTCGACGCCGCGCAGGGCGTCGGCCACGGCCGCCGCGTCTCGGACGTCGGCATGTCGACGGTCGACGCCCTCAGGGATCGGCGGGGCCGTGCGATGGGCGGCGGGCAGCAGGGCGTCGAGCACGCGAACGGTGTGCCCGGCGCCGGCGAGGGCGGTGACGATGTGCGAGCCGATGAAGCCCGCGCCTCCGGTGACCAGGATCAGCATGAGCCGACCGTACGGCCGGGGACGGGCCGGTGGGCCGTGCGGAGCCGGCACGTCAGGGGTTCGTAAGGCCGCTGCGCCTCACTGCCGCCGCCCGCGCCGGGCGCGCAGCAGCGCCACCATGGCCGTGCCGACGACCACGCCCGCCAGCGCGAGCAACCAGTCACGCGGGTAGTCCAGCGGGAGCACCGAGGAGTTGGCCGGTTTCCCGGGGCGCAGCAGCACCGGCAGCGCGACCGCCGTCAGGGCGCCGGCGGTCAGCAACGCGCCGCGTACCGGCCCACGGGCCCGGCCACGCACCAGCAGCCACCCGGCAGCCAGCACCAGCGGGGCGATCAGCAGGTCGTGCAGGAGGGCGGCCCCGCCCAGCCACAGCAGCACGCCCGTCAGGTCGCCCGCGTCCGGCAGCAGGGCCGCTCCCACACCCATGAGCAGCACACCGACCACGCCCGTCACCCGGCGGATCACAGCAGGACCTCCAGCCGGCCGACCCACTTGGTCTGCAGGACACCGGGCCGGTTCGGGGCGATGACCCGGGCCGGGAAGCCGTGGTCGGGCGTGAGTTCCCGCCCGTTCAGGCGCAGCGCCAGGAGGGTCAGCGGGTCGTGGGCGTACACCTGCCCCATCTCGGAAACCCCGTATCCGCCCCGGGTCTGCAACGACACCACCCGCACCCCGGCGTGCGGCGGCGCGCCCGCCCGTCGGAGCAGGTCCGTCATGCGTACGCCGGTCCAGTGCGCCGACTTGCTCCAGCCCTCCACGCAGGCGATCGGCAGCACCGCCTCGTGCTGGGGCATGGCGCGCAGGTCGTCGAGCGTGAGTGCGTAGGGACGTGGTCCGGAGACGACCAGGCGCCACTGCGCGACGGAGATCCGGCCCACTCCGGCCGCGGCGGCCGTCCTGTTGACGGGCAGGCCCTGCGGGCCGTGGTCCGGGTGGCGGGGCGCGAGCAGGTCGAGGTCCTCCAGCGGGGTGAGGGCCTGGCCCACCGTGGTCAGCGTGACCGCTCCGGCCGCCGCCCCCACCGCGGCCAGCAGCGAGCGCCGGTCGAGGGCGTCCGGCGCGGGCAGCGCGAGCGTCCCCGGCGAGCGACGGCTCCAATGCGCCCGGATCTCGGGGTACTTGACCGCCAGGTGCAGGACCAGCGCCCCGGTCAGCAGCCAGGCCACCGCGTAGTGCGCGGGCACGAAGGAGAACGGCCAGGGGTACCACTGCGCGATGTTCAGCAGCCCGGTGACCGGCTCGAAGACGGCCGTGGCCACCAGCACCGCCACCGACAGCCGCTCCAGCGCGTGCCGCACCGACCGCACCGGCGGCCGGGTGAACAGCCGCGGATACACCGTCCACAGCTTGGCGAGCAGCAGCGGGAGCGCCGCGATGCCGGAAGCCACGTGCAGGCCCTGGGTGAGCCGGTAGCCCCACACCGGGCGGCTCGGCAGGTGGTCGGCGAGCCAGTGCGGCGGGTGCTGCAGGACGTGGCTGACCAGGCCGGTGACGAAGCACACCGCGAACGCCGCACCGAGCCACCGGCCGATCGAGGTCGCCGTACGGGCGTCATGCAGCCTGCCCCGGAAGACGGGCGGAGAGAAACGCTGTTCCATGGGCCCATGACACCGGCCGCGGGCCCGCCCCGGAACGCCCGAGCACCTTACGGAACAAGGACGTCCGGGGGCCGGTGCTCAGCCGGGGGCGCCGGCGCCCGCCGGTTCCCTCGTCCGCAGGTGGTAGACGCGGAAGGCCCGCCCGATGACCGGCTGGGCGACGTTGCGGACCTTGACGCCGCCGGTGGTCATGCCGTGTTCCGTGCCGGCGTGCGCGTGTCCGTGCACCGCGAGGTCCGCGCCGGCCGTGTCGATCGCCTCGGCCAGCAGATAGGTCCCGAGAAACGGGTAGATCTCCAGGGGTTCGCCGGCCAGCGTCTCCGGCACGGGCGAGTAGTGGGTGAGCGCGATCCGCGCGTCGCAGCCCTGCTCTCCCAGCTCCTCCAGGGCCTTGCGCAGGGCGTCGGCCGAGCGGCGCGAGGTCCGCACGAACTCCTTCATCAGTGCCTCGCCGAACTCCCCCGCGCTGCGGCCGACGAATCCGCCGCAGAACCCCTTGGTGCCGGCCACGCCGACGCGTGAGCCCCCGGCCTGCACCACGGTCCCCTCTCCTTCGAGGACCCGCGCTCCGCCGTCCCGGAGGATGGCGGTGACCTCTTCCGGCCGCTCGTCGTGGTGGTCGTGGTTGCCCAGCACCGCCACGACCGGGACCGCGAGGTCCTGGATCTCCCGGGCCACCACACGGGCCTCCTCGGGCGTGCCGTGGCGGGTGAGGTCCCCGGCCAGCAGCAGCAGGTCGGCGCACTCGGGCAGGGACTCGAACGCGGGCCGCAGCACTCCCTGGCTGTCGGCTCCCATGTGGATGTCCCCGACGGCTGCCACGCGGATCATGTGAGCTCCTCCGCCTGGTCGGGAGACGAGGCGTCCGCGACGACGATGTCGTAGTGGACCGGGATCCCGGCCAGTTCCTCGCGGACCATGCCGAGGATTTCGTCCCGGCACCGGGCGGAGGCGACCGTGCCGGTCAGCAGCACCGCCTCGCCGCGCACCTCGACCCGGACCCCCAGCTCTCCGGGGTGTCCCCCGGCCAGGTGTTCCAGGAGGTGGGCGACGCGGTACTCCGTGTTCAGAGCGGGTGCGGCACCGGGTGGTGCCTGCTCTCCGCCGTGCTGGGTCATGGTGCCTCCTTGCGCGGCGCTATGACGTTCAGGCGTTCGAGGAGGAAGAAGAAGGCGGCGGGCATGGGTTCGTCCCCACAGTCCTGCCGTACCCGCTCCCAGTCGACCTTCTCCCGCAGCGCGCGGGCGACGGGCAGGACCGCGCCGAAGTCGCAGTGGTGCTCGGAGAAGGCGGCGATCAGGCTCCACAGCAGGTCGGTGGGGGACAGCACGGGCATGCGCACCGAGGCGACGGAGAGCTCCTGTGCCCGGGCGAGCATGTCCGTGGTGACGGGGCGGTGCGCCAGCTCGAAGATGACGTCGATGTCCTGGTCGAAGCACTTGGCCTTGAGCAGCCAGTCCTCCGGCGGCCGGTAGACGGTCAGCCCGGCCTCGCTCAGCGTGTCCGCCACCGCTTCGGCGTCCTCGGGACGCACGCAGAAGTCGGCGTCGTGCTGCAGGTTCTGACTGCCGCCGTGGGCGTAGACGGCCACGCTTCCGGCCAGTGCGAACGTGTGTCCCTTGCTCTTCAGCACGGCACCGACCCGTTTGGTCGCCTCGAGGATCGCCTGATGGCGGTCGTGCGGCAGTTCCCGTTCCCCCGGATGCGGACCGGACCGTTCGGAATTCGTCGTCGCCGGACGCAGTTCACGCACCTCCGATCGCCTGGCAGGGGCCGCGTGATCCCCGTGCTGTGTCATGGCCACTCCATCACCGTCCCGGGCAGTGCCCGGTGCCGTCGCTCCCGGGCAGCTCTCCGTGCCCGTCTGAGTACCCGGTACTCCCTTCTCGACACAGAGCCGTCCGCGCCACCCTCCGTGGGGCGGACGGGGCCTGGGGGGTCACAGCCGGGCGACGACCAGGGCGATGTCGTCGCGAGCGCCGCCCGCCACGCCCAGCCGGGCCAGCAGGGTGTCGGCGAGGCGTTCCGGGCTGAGTGAGCACTCGCGGCACAGGACCTCCTTCAGGCGGTCCAGGCCCGCTTCTATGCTCTGGTCGCGGCGTTCGATCAGCCCGTCGGTGTAGAGCACGAGGGTGTCGCCGGGGGTGTAGGTCTGGCCGGCCTGAGGCCGGGGCACATGCTGGGGCCGGGCGCCCAGCGGCGGGTCGGTGGCCCGGTCCAGCACCTCGCAGCTGCCGTCCGCATGGACGAGAATCGGTGGCGGGTGACCCGCGCTGCTGTAGATGAGCAACTGGCTGCGGGGTTCCACCATCACCTTGACGACGGTGGTGTTCAGCGCGCCCTCGACCGAGCGGGCGTACAGGCCCAGCACCTCCAGGGCCTGCGCGGGCCGCTCCAGGGCGCGGGTGGCCGCGCTGAGCGCGCTGCGGAGCATGCCCATGACGGCCGCGGCCTCCAGGCCGTGGCCGACGACGTCGCCGACGGCCACCGCGAAGCGCTCGTCGGGCAGGTCGACCAGGTCGTACCAGTCACCGCACACGTTCAGCGAGCCGGTGGCGGGCAGATAGCGCACGGCGACGTTCTCGTGGTGGGCGAGGTCGGGAGACTGAAGCATGGCCTCCTGCAGGGTGAGGGCCACCACGCGCTCCCGCCGGTGGGCCTGGCGCAGCTCCTCGTTCAGCCGCTGCAGCTCGCGCGCCCGCGCGTACAGCTCGGCCTCCAGGGCCTCGCGCTCGTTCAGCTTGTCCGACAGCCGCCACTTGCGCGCGTTGTGGGTCTGGACGTACTCCGTCACGTCCTCCACCCGGTGGATGATCGAGCCCACGCTGCCGTCCGGCCGGAGGATCGGCGTGTTGACCGGGGACCACCACCGCTCCTCGAAGACCCCGGGGTGGCCCATGATCGGGATGTCGTACTTCTGCAGCGCCATGGTGTCGGGCTGCCGGCTGACCAGGACCCGGTGCAGCGAGGCGTTCAGGTTCCGCACGCCGTCGGCGTCGGGGTCGTTCGGGTTGTCCGGGAAGGCGTCGAAGACGTGCCGTCCGATGAGGTCCTCGCGCGTCCGCCTGGTCGCGTCCAGGTAGGCCTGGTTGACCTCCACGATGACGAGGTCGGTGCCCAGCACCAGGTAGGGGCTCGGTGTGGCGGCGAACAGGGCCGCGTAGTCGATGTCCTGCATCGTCACCGTCTCCCTTCCCGCCCCTCCCCTGGTGCCCGCCCCTCAACGCTACGGTCATCGCAGGTCGGGCGCCCACCGCGAGGGCGACGGCACCGGCCGCAGGGCCCCGGGCTTCGTGCCACGGCCGCGGGGCCCCGGGCTTCGTGCCACCGCCACAGAACCGTCGGGGCCTATGCCACAGCCTCCGCCGCCGTGTCCGGCCGGGTCTGCGCCGCCGTCTCCGTCCGCGCCCCCGTGCGCGGCTCCGTCTGCGGCCCCGACCCGGGCTCCGACTGCGGCTCCAACCGTGGGACCGTCCTCTCGAACTGGGTCCGGTACAGCTCCGTGTACCTGCCGCCCGCCGCGAGGAGCTGCTCGTGCGTGCCCCGCTCCACGATCCGCCCGGCCTCGACCACGAGGATCAGGTCTGCGGCCCGCACGGTGGACAACCGGTGGGCGATGACCACGGCGGTGCGGCCCTGAAGCGCCTCCGTCAGGGCTTCCTGGACGGCCGCCTCGGAGGTGTTGTCCAGGTGGGCGGTGGCCTCGTCGAGGATGACGACGCGCTGCCGGGCCAGCAGCAGGCGCGCGATGGTCAGCCGCTGGCGTTCGCCGCCGGAGAGGCGGTAGCCGCGCTCGCCGACGACGGTGTCGAGCCCGTCGGGCAGGGAGCGTACGAGGTCGTCGAGGCGGGCCCGGCGCAGTACGTCCCACAGCTCCTCCTCGGTGGCGTCCGGGCGGGCCAGCAGGAGGTTGGCGCGGACCGTGTCGTGGAACAGGTGACCGTCCTGGGTGACCATGCCGAGGGTCGCGCGCAGCGACGCGGCGCCGATCTCTCGGACGTCGACGCCACCGACGCGGACGGCACCCTCGTCCACGTCGTACAGCCGGGGCAGCAGGGCGGCGATGGTCGACTTCCCGGCTCCG
The DNA here is from genome assembly GCF_042891915.1 of Streptomyces sp. NPDC001848. NCBI lineage: Bacteria > Bacillati > Actinomycetota > Actinomycetes > Kitasatosporales > Streptomycetaceae > Streptomyces > Streptomyces sp. NPDC001848. Next base: position 301,557 of record NZ_JBIATP010000003.1, read on the forward strand.
GAGGAGCCCACGAGGGCGACGGTCTGCCCGGCTTCGGCGCGGAAGGACACACCGTGCAGGACCTCGGCGCCACCGCGGGTGTCCAGGGTCGCCACCTCCTCCAGGGAGGCGAGGGAGACCTTGTCGGCCGCCGGATAGGCGAACCGGACGTCCTCGAACTCCACCGCCACCGGTCCGTCGGGGACCTGCCGGGCGTCCGGCCTGTCCTCGATGAGCGGCTTGAGGTCCAGCACCTCGAAGACGCGCTCGAAGCTGACCAGGGCGCTCATGACCTCGACGCGCGCCCCGGCGAGGGAGGTGAGCGGGGCGTAGAGCCGGGTGAGCAGCAGGGCGAGGGAGACGACCGACCCCGCCTGCAGCGAACCGCGCAGGGCGAACCAGCCGCCGAGGCCGTAGACCAGGGCGAGTGCCAGCGCCGAGACGAGGGTGAGCGCGGTGATGAACGCGGACTGCGCCATCGCCGTGCGCACCCCGATGTCCCGCACCCGCCGGGCGCGCGCCGCGAACTCGGCGGACTCCTCGGCGGGCCGCCCGAAGAGCTTCACCAGCGTCGCGCCCGGCGCGGAGAACCGCTCGGTCATCCGGGTGCCCATGGCCGCGTTGAGGCCCGCGGCCTCCCGCTGCAACCGGGCCATGCGGCGGCCCGTGCGCCGGGCCGGGACCACGAAGACCGGCAGCAGGACCAGGGCGAGCAGGGTGATCTGCCAGGACAGGGTCAGCATCACGGCGAGCGTGAGCAGCAGCGTGACCACGTTGCCGACGACCCCGGACAGCGTGTTGCTGAAGGCCCGCTGGGCGCCGATGACGTCGTTGTTGAGACGACTGACGAGCGCTCCCGTACGAGTACGTGTGAAGAACGCGACCGGCATGCGCTGCACATGATCGAACACAGCCGTCCGCAGATCGAGTATGAGCCCCTCCCCGAGCGTGGCCGAGAGCCAGCGGCCGAGGAGCCCGAGCGCCGCCTCGGCGAGCGCGATGACGGCGATGAGCGTCGACAGCCGTACGACCGTGCCACGGTCGCCGTGCGACACGATCGCGTCGACGACGCGGCCGGCGAGCACGGGCGTGGCGACGGCGAGGAGTGCGGTCAGCACACTCACCACGACGAACTGGGCGATGCGCCGTCGGTGCGGACGGGCGAACGCCCCGATGCGGCGCAGCGTGGCGCGGGCGAAGGGGCGGTGCTCCGCTTGCGCGGTCATGACACTGTGCAGCTGCTGCCAGGCGGTGGTCTCCATGCTCATGGGACCGACGGTAGAACCTCGAGCATCGTTGAGGTCAATGAGCGGCGCGTGGATTCTCCCGCGCCTTGCCCGGCGTGTCAGCCGCCGTCCTCGCGCACGCAACCTGGCGTTGGCGCGGTGCGGAGAACCTCTGCCGGTGTGACTGTCCTGCGTCTCCCTCAGGGACTCCCCAGACGTGTTCCGGTCCGCCAGGCGCTGTGTCTGCTCCCGCTCGTCCTCGTGACCGTGGTCGCGGTGCGGCACCGCTCGGTGCTCGCCGAGGGCTTCGGCCATCTTCGGGCGGCCGAGTGGCCGTGGCTGGTGGCCGCGGCCGGCACCACCTGTCTGACCTGGGTCGCGGCGGCTCTCACCCGGCAGGGCGCGGTGGTGCAGCGGCTGCCTCTGCGCCGGTTGCTCGCCACCCAGTTCGCGGCGGGCGCCGCCAACCACCTGCTGCCCACGGGTCTCGGCGCCGGTGCGGTCAACCTGCGGTTCATGACGGTGTGCGGGGTGCCGCTCGCCCGCTCCTCGGCGGCGCTCGCGCTGTATCTGCTCGCCGAGTCGGTCACCCGGGTCGGTCTGCTGCTGGCGCTGCTGATCGCCTTCCCGGACGCCCTCCACCTCGGCGGTCTCGTGCCCGCCTCGGCCGTCGGGCCGCTCCTCCTCGCGGCGGCCGGGGTGGTGTGCGTCGCGGTGGTGGTGCTGCTGCTGGTGCGGCGGGTACGGACGGCGGCGTGGTCCTTCCTGCGGACGGCGCTCTGCGAGGCCCGCTCGGTGCACACCCGCCCCGCCCGGGCTCTCGCCCTGTGGGGCGGCTCGCTGGCCTTTCCCGCGCTGCAGGCGGCCGGGCTCGCCGCGGTGGGGCGGGCGCTGTCGCTTCCGGTGCCGCCCGTGCACATGGCGGTGGCGTATCTGGCGGCGACGGTCGCGGTCGCCGTGGTCCCCACCCCGGGTGGCATCGGCTCGGTGGAGGCGGCCCTGGTGGTCGCCCTGGTCGCGGCGGGCGGCCCGGCGGCCGTGGCGACGGCGGTGGTTCTGGCGTACCGGATCATCACCGTGTGGCTGCCGCTGCTGCCGGGGGCGCTGACGCTGGGGGCGTTGGTGCGGCTGAGGGTGATCTGACCCGGGACGGCCGGCGTACTCGGGAGTAACGTCAGGACCTCTCACTCCCAGGAGCCGTCCGAAAGGGGCAGCCGATGCCGGTCCGCGTCGAACGTCAGGGGCACGTCTTCACGGTCGTCCTCTCCCGCCCCGAGGCCCGCAACGCGGTGGACGGGCCGACGGCCGCCGAACTGGCCGCCGCATTCCGGGAGTTCGAGGCGGACGAGACGGCGCGGGTGGCGGTGCTGTGGGGGGAGGGCGGGACGTTCTGCGCGGGTGCCGATCTGAAGGCGATCGGCACCGGGCGCGGCAACCGGGTCGCCGAGGACGGCGACGGTCCGATGGGCCCGACCCGGCTGAGGCTGTCCAAGCCGGCGATCGCGGCCGTCGCGGGGCACGCCGTGGCCGGAGGTCTCGAACTGGCGCTCTGGTGCGACCTGCGGGTGGCCGAGGAGGACGCGGTGTTCGGGGTGTTCTGCCGCCGCTGGGGCGTGCCGCTCATCGACGGCGGGACGGTCCGGCTGCCGCGGCTGATCGGCACCAGCCGGGCGATGGACATGATCCTCACCGGCCGTCCCGTGCCGGCCCGGGAGGCGCAGGAGATGGGGCTCGCCAACCGGGTCGTGCCGACGGGCCGGGCCCGCGCCGAGGCGGAGGAACTGGCCGCGGCGATCGCCGGCTTCCCGCAGGCCTGCCTGCGCGGCGACCGGGCCTCGGTGCTCGACCAGGAAGGGCTGGACGAGCGGGCGGCCCTGGGCGTCGAGCTCCGGTACGGCATGGGCGTACTGGCCCGGGGCCTGGAGGGTCCGGCGCGCTTCGCGGCGGGCGCGGGGCGGCACGGATCGTTCTCGGACACCTGACCACCGGGCGAATGTCGCGCCGCCAATGTCCGCTTCCCGCCGTCCCGGTGAGGGGACGTCACACTCATGCGGCAGGATGAATCCTCACTCCGGACGGCGAACACCTGTCCGGATGTGATCGTGCAATCCATGATTCGAGCAGGTGGCAAGGTGACGATTCCTCACTTCCGGCCCTGGGGCCTTTTCTCCCGTGCGGGAGGTGACCGGTGAACCGCGCTGTGACCCTGGACGACCTCATCCTCGCCGGGATCGCGCTGGCCGCGGGCTTCCTGGCGGCGTTCTCGTCGCGCACGCTGCTGCGCTGGCTGGCCAAGCACGCCAAGCGCACCCGCTGGAGCGGTGACGACGTGATCGTGGACGCGCTGCGCACGGTGGTGCCGTGGGCGGCGATCGCGGGCGGCGCGGCGGCCGCGGCCGCGGTGCTGCCGTTGACGCGGACGGTCCAGCGTCACGTCAACCAGAGCCTGACCGTGCTGCTCATCTTCGTGGTCACCCTCTCGGCGGCCCGGGTGATCGCCGGCCTGGTGCGGACGGTCACACAGTCCCGGTCCGGAGTGGCGGGATCGGCCACGATCTTCGTCAACATCACGCGGATACTGGTCCTGGCCATCGGCTTCCTGGTGGTGCTGCAGACGCTCGGCATCTCCATCGCGCCGCTGCTCACCGCACTGGGTGTCGGCGGTCTCGCAGTGGCGCTGGCCCTCCAGGACACCCTCGCGAACCTCTTCGCGGGCATCCACATCCTCGCCTCCAAGACCGTCCAGCCCGGCGACTACATCCGGCTGAGCAGCGGCGAGGAGGGTTATGTGGTGGACATCAACTGGCGGCAGACGACCGTCCGCCAGCTCTCCAACAACCTGGTCGTGATCCCCAACGGTCAGCTCGCCAAGACGAACATGACCAACTACACCCGTCCCGAGCAGCAGCTGACCGTGCTCGTCCAGGTCGGTGTCGCCTACGACAGCGACCTGGAGCACGTCGAGAAGGTCACCATCGACGTCGTCGCCGAGGTGATGACGGAGATCGCCGGAGCGGTCCCGGACCATGAGCCGGCCGTCCGCTTCCACACCTTCGGCGACTCCCGGATCGGCTTCACGGTGATCCTCGGCGTCGGTGAGTTCAGTGACCAGTACCGGATCAAACACGAGTTCATCAAGCGCCTGCACAAGCGGTACCGGGCCGAGGGCATCCGCATTCCGGCGCCGACGCGGACGGTGGCGCTCCAGCAGGGCTCGGCCGTCATACCGCCGCAGCGCAGCGGCGAGGACAGGCTGACCGAGGCCGGTTAGCGCGGCTGGACGGAGTCGGGGAGCGGGCGGTTCTATGCTCGACGGAGCATGATGTCCTCGCCGCGACCCCCGACTCCCCCTCCGGCTTCCTCCTGGCTCGACCAGAAGCTGGACGCGATCGCGGGCCACCCGTTCCGCGCGAAGTTCCACCTGCGCGGGCGTGACCTGGCCACCGCCCGGCTGAAGGGTGCCGCCACGATCCGGTGGCACGCCTACGACCTGGTCGCCAAGCGGCTGGCGCCGGCCGAGCCGTACAAGGACGGGAAGCAGACTCCCTACCGGGGCCACCCGGTCTTCGTCGCCCAGCACGCGACCGCGACCTGCTGCCGTACCTGCCTGAAGCGCTGGCACGGAATCCCCACGGGGCGCGAGCTGAGCCGCGCGGAGCGCGCCTACGTGGTGGACGTGATCTGCCGGTGGATCGAGCGCGAGGTGGCGGCGGCCTGCTGAGATCGGCGCCGGAGGCGTCCGTGGCGCAGGCCACTGTCGAGCGGGGTCCGCCTACGAGATATCTTGATGTCGAGCAATGTTGCAGACGTGGAGCGGAGCACCCGGTGACTGACTCGACCATCATCTACACGCACACTGACGAGGCCCCGGCCCTGGCGACGTATTCCTTCCTGCCGGTGGTCAAGGCCTACGCCGGGAAGGCGGGCGTCGCCGTCGAGACCCGTGACATCTCGCTGGCCGGGCGCATCCTCGCGGTCTTCCCGGAGTACCTGGAGGAGGACCAGCGGATCAACGACGACCTGACCGAGCTGGGCGAGCTGGCCAAGACCCCGGCGGCCAACATCATCAAGCTGCCGAACATCTCGGCGTCCGTACCGCAGCTGAAGGCGGCCATCGCCGAGCTGCAGGGCAAGGGCTACGCGCTGCCGGAGTACCCGGACGAGCCGAAGACCGACGAGGAGCGGGAGATCCGCGCCCGTTACGACAAGGTCAAGGGCTCCGCCGTGAACCCGGTGCTGCGCGAGGGGAACTCCGACCGCCGCGCCCCCGCCTCGGTCAAGAACTACGCCAAGACCCACCCGCACCGCATGGGCGCCTGGAACCCCGAGTCCAGGACGAACGTGGCGACCATGGGCGTGGACGACTTCCGCTCCACGGAGAAGTCCGTGGTGATCTCCGAGGCCGGTTCGCTGCGCATCGAACTGAAGGGCGACGACGGCTCGACCACCGTGCTGCGCGAGTCCGTGCCGGTCCTCGAGGGCGAGGTCGTCGACGCCTCCGTGATGCGTGTCGGCGCCCTGCGCGAGTTCCTCACGGCGCAGGTCGCCAAGGCCAAGGAGGAGGGCGTCCTGTTCTCCGTGCACCTGAAGGCCACGATGATGAAGGTCTCCGACCCGATCATCTTCGGTCACGTGGTGCGCGCCTTCTTCCCGAAGACGTTCGCGAAGTACGGCGAGACGTTCGCCGCGGCCGGTCTGACCCCGAACGACGGTCTGGGCGGCATCTTCAAGGGCCTCGAGGCCCTGCCGAACGGCGAGGAGATCAAGGCCTCCTTCGACGCCGAGCTCGCCGAGGGCCCGGACCTGGCCATGGTCGACTCCGACAAGGGCATCACCAACCTGCACGTCCCGTCCGACGTGATCGTCGACGCCTCCATGCCGGCCATGATCCGCACCTCCGGCCACATGTGGGGCCCGGACGGCCAGGAGCACGACACCCTCGCGGTCCTGCCGGACTCCAGCTACGCGGGCGTCTACCAGGCCGTGATCGAGGACTGCAAGGCCAACGGTGCCTACGACCCGGCCACCATGGGCTCCGTCCCGAACGTCGGCCTCATGGCGCAGAAGGCCGAGGAGTACGGCAGCCACGACAAGACCTTCGAGATCCCGACCACGGGCACGGTCCGCCTGGTCGACGGCAGCGGCAACGTGGTCATCGAGCAGACGGTCTCCGCCGGTGACATCTTCCGCGCCTGCCAGACCAAGGACGCCCCGATCAAGGACTGGGTGAAGCTGGCCGTCACCCGCGCCCGCGCCACCGGCGACCCGGCCGTCTTCTGGCTGGACGAGACCCGCGCCCACGACGCCAACCTGATCGCCAAGGTCAAGCAGTACCTGCCGGAGCACGACACCGAGGGCCTGGACATCCGTATCCTGTCCCCCGTCGAGGCGACCAAGCTGTCCGTGCAGCGCATCCGCCGCGGCGAGAACACCATCTCCGTCACCGGCAACGTGCTGCGCGACTACCTGACCGACCTCTTCCCGATCCTGGAGCTGGGCACCAGCGCCAAGATGCTGTCGGTCGTCCCGCTGATGGCGGGCGGCGGCCTGTTCGAGACCGGCGCCGGCGGCTCCGCCCCGAAGCACGTCCAGCAGCTGGTCAAGGAGAACTACCTGCGCTGGGACAGCCTCGGTGAGTTCTTCGCCCTGGTGCCGTCCTTGGAGCAGTACGCGAAGGTCACCGGCAACGCCCGGGCCCAGGTCCTGGCCGACACCCTCGACCGCGCCACGGCGACCTTCCTCAACGAGGACAAGTCCCCGACCCGTCGCGTCGGCGGCATCGACAACCGCGGCAGCCACTTCTACCTGTCCCTGTACTGGGCGCAGGAGCTGGCGAAGCAGACCGACGACGCGGAGCTGGCCAAGGCGTTCGCCCCGCTCGCCGAGACGCTGCTGGCCAACGAGCAGAAGATCGTCGAGGAGCTGATCGCCGTCCAGGGCAAGCCGGCCGACATCGGCGGCTACTACCAGCCCGACCCGGCGAAGGCGGCCGAGGTCATGCGCCCGTCGGCGACCTGGAACGAGGCGCTGGCGTCCCTGAGCTGACCGGAGGGGCGTGAGCCCCTCCCCACTCCGTTGCCCCCGTCCGGGACCCGTCCCGGACGGGGGCAGTGCCGTTCCGGTCGTCTTCCGAAGGGGCTCTTGAGCATCAGCCGGTCCGGAAGGAGTGACCCCGTCGCCGCCATTCCCGAGCGAGCAGTTCGTACGACCTCACGCGGTCCGCGTGGTCGTGCGTGATCGTCGTGATCAGCAACTCGTCCGCGCCGGTGGCCTCCTGGAGCTGCTCCAGCCGGTCCGCCACCCGGCCGGGCGAGCCGACGAACTGTGTGTCGACCCGGTCCTGGACCAGCGCCCGGTCCTCGTCGCTCCACCGGTGGGCGCGCGCCTCGTCCGGCGTCGGGAACGGGATGGCGCCCTCGGCGGTGCGGATGCCGCGCACCCACAGGGCGTAGCCGGTGGCGAGTTCGCGTGCCGTCTCGTCGTCCTCGGCGACGACCACGTCGGCCGAGACGCTGACGTGGGGCTTGTCGAGGAACTCGGACGGCTGGAACCACGACCGGTAGCCGTCCACCGCCTCCAGCACCGTGGCGGGGCTGACGTGGTAGTTCGCCGCGAAGCGCAGACCGCGGGCGCCCGCGACCTCCGCGCTCTGCCCGCCGCTGCTGCCCAGGATCCACACCTCCACCTCGGCGCCCTCCCCCGGCACGACGTGCGCCTCGACGCCCTCCGGGGAGCGGTAGGTGCCGGCCAGCAGCGCGAGGATGTCGTCGATCTGCTCGGCGTAGTCCTGCGATGCGGCGTTCGGCAGCAGGAGCAGCCTGCGCTGCAGGGCGATGCGGGGCGAGCCGAGGAGGCGCTCGAAGGAGAAGCGGGGCGGGATGAGGAGGCCGTTCGGGGCGCGGCCGTCGACGACCGGGGTCGCCGTGGCGACCGGGGTGGTCCTCTCGCCGGGCGGGCTGCCGCCCGAGCGGCCCAGGCCCAGATCGAGGCGGCCGGGGTGCAGCGCGTCGATCAGACCGAACTCCTCGACCGTGGACAGCGCGGTGCGGTGCCCGAGCTGGACGGCGCCGGAGCCGAGCCGGATGGTCGAGGTCGCGGAGGCGGTCAGCGCCAGGACGACCGCCGGGGAGGTGCCCGCGACGCCCGGGTTGAGGTGGTGCTCGGCGAACCAGTAGCGGGCGTAACCGAGGCGTTCGGCCTGCTGGGCCAGGTCGATGGAGTTGCGCAGGGCGTCCGCCGCGGTGGATCCGGAGGGGACGGGGACCAGGTCGAGGACGCCGAGGGGGATGTCAGACACGAGCGGGCTCCTCGTCGACCTGTTGTGCCGGAAGCACCGGTCCCCAGGTGAACGGCGGGTCCGGGATCTCCCGGCGAAGCACCGGGGCGACCGCGGACTGGAAGAGCTCCAGGGACCTGCGGTGCTGACTGGTCGTCAGGCCGCTGGCGTCCGCGTGCAGATGGACCACCGTGTGCCCGAACTGCTCGTGGTAGCGGTGCACCTTGTCGATGACCTGCTGCGGGCTGCCGATCAGGGCCGAGCTGCGCTCGACGAAGTCCTCGAGCGTCTCGAAGACCACGGGCAGGCCGGCCTTCTTGAAGAAGGCCAGGTTGGCCTCGAAGACGGGCCGGTAGGCCGCCAGCGCCTGTTGGGTGGTGGGCGCGACGCAGACGCCCGCCGTACCCGCGCCGACTGCGATCTTCGCCGGATCGTGGCCGTGGTGCTCCCAGCGCTCGCGGTAGTGGCGGATCAACTCGGCGTACGGCTCGATGGGGTTGGTGACGTTGGCCGAGAACAGCGGGTCGCCGTAGCGGGCGGCGAGGTCGACCGACTCCTTGCTGGTGGCGCTGCCGTGCCAGACCCGGATGGGCCGCTGGTAGGGCCGCGGCCACACCTCGGCGTCCTTCAGCGGCGGGCGGAAGCGGGTGTCGGCGGTCACCCTGTCCTGCCGCCAGATCTGCCGGAACACCTCGTAGCTCTCGGCGTTGCGGTCCCACTGGTCCTCGGGCGTGACGTGGAACAGCTCGCGCTGGGCGGCGCCGTTGCCCTTGCCGATGATCAGTTCCAGCCGTCCGTCGGACAGATGGTCCAGCGTCGCGTAGTCCTCGTAGGCGCGGACCGGGTCCAGCAGGCTGAGCGTCGTCACGGCGGTGAAGAGCCGGATGCGCCGGGTGCGGGCGGCGACGTGGCTGAGCACGACGGTCGGCGAGGAGGAGATGAACGGCCGCTCGTGCCGCTCCCCCACGCCGAAGCCGTCGAAGCCCAGCTCCTCGGCGAGCAGGGCGTCGTCGAGGACCTCGCGGAAGCGGTCGTGGGTCGGCTTGAGCACGCCCGTGACCGGGTCCGGGCGGTGCACGATCAGGGTGATGGCGAGGAACTTCACGACGCCGCCCGCTCGTCGCGCGCCTCGTCGGGGTGGGCCAGGCCCAGGTGGTCGCGCAGGGTGGTGCCCTCGTAGTCGGCGCGGAAGACCCCCTGCTCCTGCAGGAGCGGCACGACCTTGTCGGCGAACGGGTCCAGACCGCCCGGGGTGATGTGCGGGACCAGGATGAAGCCGTCGGACGCGTCGGCCTGGACGAACTCGTTGATGGTCTTCGCGACGGTGGACGGGGAGCCGACGAAGGTCTGCCGGTTGCCGGTGTTGATGACGAGGTCGCGGATGGACCAGTTGTTGGCGGCGGCCAGCTCCCGCCACTCACGCGCGGTGGCCAGCGGGTCGCGGTACATGCGCACCTGGGCACGGCCGCGGGAGATGTGCTCCTCGCTCACGTTCGGGTCGACGTCGGGCAGCGGGCCGTCCGGGTCGTACGCCGACAGGTCCCGGTTCCAGACGAACTCCAGGTGCTTGATGGCCGTGGCGCCGCTGACCTGTTGCCGGCGCACCTCGCGGGCCAGCTCCTCGGCCTCCGCGTCGGTGTCGCCGAGGACGAAGGTCGCGGCGGGCAGGATGAGCAACTGGTGCGGTCGACGGCCGTACTTGGCCAGACGGCTCTTGACGTCGGTGTAGAAGGCCTGGCCCGCCTCAAGGGTGGCGTGCCGGCTGAAGATGGCGTCGGCACTGGAGGCGGCGAACTCGCGGCCCTCCTCGGAGTCGCCCGCCTGGAAGATGACCGGGCGCCCCTGGGGGCTGCGCGGGACGTTGAACCGGCCGTGGATGTCGAAGTGCTTGCCCTGGTGGACGAAGGCGCCGGCCTTCGCGTCGCGCAGGAACGTCCCGGTGGCCTGGTCGGCGACGATCTCGTCCCCCTGCCAGGAGTCGAAGAGCTCGTTCGCCGTGGCCAGGAACTCCTTGGCGCGCGAGTAGCGCTCCTCCTGCGGCAGGAAGCCGCCGCGGCGGAAGTTCTCGCCGGTGAAGGCGTCCCACGAGGTGACGACGTTCCACGCCGAGCGACCGCCGGAGAGGTGGTCGAGGCTGGCGAACTGGCGGGCCACCTCATACGGTTCGTTGAAGGTGGAGTTGATGGTGCCGGTCAGGCCGAGCCGGTCGGTGACGGCGGCGAGCGCGGCGAGCACGGTGAAGGTGTCGGGGCGGCCCACGACGTCCAGGTCGTAGATCTTTCCGCCCTGTTCACGGAGCCTGAGGCCCTCGGCGAGGAACAGGAAGTCGAACTTGGCGCGTTCGGCGGTCCGCGCGAAGTGTGCGAAGGAGCTGAACTCGATGTGGCTGCCGGCCCGCGGGTCGCTCCACACGGTGGTGTTGTTGACGCCGGGGAAGTGGGCGGCCAGGTGGATCTGCTTCAGCGGCTTGGTCATGGTGGTGACGTCCCTCCGGCTCAGGCGATGGGGGTCCCCCCGGGCTCGAGCGAAGCCGAGAGCCTGGGGGAGTATCGGTTGGCGGGGCGGGCGAAGCCGAGCAGCCCGCGCAGGGTGTCGGCCTCGTAGGCGCTCCGGAAGGCGCCCCGGCGCTGGAGTTCGGGCACGAGACCTCGCGTGATCCGCGGCAGGTCGTGGCCGAGGACGGCGGGCCGCAGCCGGAAGCCGGTGAGGCCGGCCGACTGGAACTCCTGCAGGAGGTCGGCGAGTTGGGCGGGGGTGCCGGTGAAGATGCGGGCGTCGCTGGTGTACGGGTACCCGGCGAGGGTGTCGAGGCGCTCGCGGCGGGCGGCGGCCTCGCCGGGATCGTCGTCGAGGAAGACCACCAGGTCACCGAAGACGTGCAGCGGCTCCTCCGCCCGCCCGGCGGCGCTCTGCTCGGCGCGGATCTCGGCGACGACGCCTCGGGCCTGGTCGGCGTCGTGGGGGGTGACGAAGCCGATGTCGGCCTGGCGGGCCACCAGACGGTAGGGGACGGTCTGGTGGGCGAGAGCGGTGACGACCGGCTGGCCCTGGGGCGGTCGGGGTGTGATGGAGGGGCCCTTGACGTCGAAGTACTTGCCCTGGAAGTCGATGTAGTGCAGCTTGTCCCGGTCGATGAAGCGGCCGGTGGCGGCGTCCCGGATCTCCGCGTCGTCCTCCCAGCTGTCCCACAGGCGCCGCACGACCTCGACGTAGTCGGCGGCCTCGTCGAAGAGGCCGGTCAGCAACTCCTGTGTGTCCGGGCTGTCGTAGGCCTCGATGCGGGGGATCGTACGGCGGCCGAAGTGCGCGGCCTCGTTCGGGCGGGCGGTGATCTGCACGCGTACGCCCGCGCGGCCCGTGCTGACGTAGTCGAGGGTGGCGATCGCCTTGGAGAGGTGGAACGGCTCGGTGTGGGTGACGATCGCGGTCGGCACCAGGCCTATGTGCCGCGTCAGCGGAGCGACGCGCGAGGCGATCAGGACGGCGTCGAGGCGTCCGCGGACCTGGTCGGTGCGCTCGTCCGGGTCGAGGAAGTGCGAGGACTGGGGGCCGAGCCCGTCCTCGATGGTCACGAAGTCGAGCAGACCGCCTTCGGCCTCGGTGACCAGGTCGGCCCAGTACGGGGCCGTGAACAGGTCCCGGGGCCGGGCCACTGGCTCGCGCCAGGAGGCGGGATGCCAACCGGTGCCGTCCAGGGCGACGGCGAGGTGCAGAAGGGAAGGGGAAGTCGAGGACACGAGTGGGTGCCTTCCTGAAGGTCGGTGTGAGGACGCCGGCCACGCGCACGGGCGGGCGTGACGGAGGGGGCAACCGGGTCAGGAGCAACAGAGCGCGGCGGCCACGCGCAGCAGATCGATGTGGGGCCGGGAGTGGAGGCGGACGACACTCGGTACACGTGTCACGTCCGTCACCTCCGTCCGTGGGACTGCGCCGTGCACATCTCCTCCTTCACAACGCCCTGCCCGCGTCATCTGTTCCTGCCGGGGCGGACCCGGAGGATCGTCGTGCGGCGGCGCAGGGTGAAGCCGCGGTACGGGCCAGGAACGGTCCCGGTCTGGTCCGGGAGACCAGGTAGAGCATCTCGGGGACGTCGTGATGGCCCGGGCCGTACGGCCTCGGGGCCTCCTCGGCGCGTGGTGAGGTGTCGACGAGTTGGACGCCGTGCCCGCCGCCGACGGTCTCCCAGCCGTCGGGGACGGCGTCGACTCCCTTGAGGCGTACGGGGTGTCCGGGGCCGAGCAGCCGGCGCGGGTCGGCCCAGGCGCGCTGGTCGTCCGGATCGGCGAGGGCGGCGAAGGCGTGGACGTCCGCGGGATGGCGGGCGGCGTCTCCGACGCGCTCGGCCGAGTCGGCGTGCGGGCCGGCCAGGGCGGCCCACACGGGGTTGTCGAGGAGGCGCGTGGCCGGCGCGTCCAGGCCTCCGCCACCGCGGACCGCGGTCTCGAGTGCCACGGTGGCGGGCTCCCTTCGGTGTGTCGGGGTGCGGCGGGTGATCAGGAGTTGTCGAGCGGCAGCCCGGGCGGGTTGACCTCGGACTTGGCGACGGCTTCGTTGGACAGGTTCCAGGCGGCGAGCCACTTGGCGTACTGGCCGCTCTCGATCAGGTGGTTGATGGCGTCGGCGAGCGGCTTCGCGAGTCCGCTGTCCTTCTTCGCGGTCGCCGCGATCAGGCCCTGCAGGGACTCGCCGGCACCGGAGAACTCGCCCGCGTTGCGGGTCGCCTGGGGCGTGTTCGCGACCTGCCGGATGTGGTAGGCGATACCGGGGTTGGGGCCGAAGTACGCGTCGATCTTGCCGCTGGACAGCGCCAGATAGGTGCCGTTGCGGTCCGGGTAGTACTTGACGGTGAGCTTCTTGCCCTCCTTGGCCAGCTTGGCCTTCCACTCCAGGAGCAGCTTCTCCTGGTTGGTGCCGGAGCCGACGGAGACGGTCCTGCCGGCGAGGTTCTCGTAGTTGCCGCCGAAGTTCCAGGTGCTCTTCTTCGGCACCTCGAAGGCCAGGTTGTCCTGCCGGTAGGAGGCGAACTCGTACTTCTTCTTGCGTTCCTCGGTGTCGGTGACGTTGGAGAAGGCCACGTCGACCTTGCCGCTGTCGATGCCGACGAACAGGTTCTCCCAGGTGAAGTTCTTCAGCTCGGGCTTGAGGCCGAGGACCGCGGCCACCAGGCGGCCGAAGTCGGGCTCGGCGCCGGTGAGGGTCTTCTGGTCGCTGCCCACGTACGCCAGCGGCGCGAAGCCGGAGGGCAGGGCGCCCACGCCGATCTCCAGCTTGCCGCTCTTGCGGATGGCCGCGGGCAGTTCGGCGTTCAGGGACTTCACCTCGGACACCTTCAGGGCTGTCTGCGTGGCGGCGCCGTTGGAGAGCTGCCCCACGGTGACCGTGCCGGAGGATGCGCTGTCGGTGGTGGTGGCGGCGTCGCTCTTGCCCCCGCACGCGGCGAGTCCGGCGGCGAGGGAGGCGACGGCGGTGCCTGCGGTGAGGCCGCGCAGGAGTCGGGTGCGAAGACTGAGGGTGGGCATGGCTGTCCTTGTCCGGTGAGCGGTGGAGGTGTTGGGGCGTGGGGGGAGGCTGTGGAGCGGAAGCGGAACCGGCGGGTTCAGAGCACCTTGCTCAGGAAGTCCCGGGTCCGCTCGTGCCGCGGGTTGTCCAGGACCTCGGCGGGCGGCCCCTGTTCGATGATCCGGCCGTCGTCCATGAAGACCACCCGGTCGGCGCATTCACGGGCGAAGCCGATCTCGTGGGTGACGATGACCAGCGTGGTGCCGCCGCCGGCCAGGTCCTTGATGACGGCCAGCACCTCGCCGACGAGTTCTGGGTCGAGGGCGGAGGTGGGTTCGTCGAAGAGGATCACGCCGGGCCGCAGGGCGAGCGCGCGGGCGATGGCCACGCGCTGCTGCTGGCCGCCGGACAGCTGCCGCGGGTAGGCGTCGGCCTTGTCGGCGAGCCCGACCCTGCCGAGCAGTTGGAGGGCCAGGTCCCGGGCTTGGGCTTTGGTCAGCTTGCCGGTCGCCACCGGCGCCGCGGTGACGTTCTCCAGCGCGGTCAGGTGCGGGAAGAGGTTGAAGTTCTGGAACACAAAGCCGATGCGGCTGCGCTGGCCCAGGATGACCCGCTCGCTCAGCTCCTTGAGGTGGTCGCCGTGGCGGCGTACGCCGACGGGTTCGCCCCCCACGCTGACATAGCCGCGGTCGGGCTTCTCCAGGTGGTTGATCACCCGCAGCAGGGTGGACTTGCCGGAGCCGGACGGGCCGAGGACCACGGTCACCTCCCCCGGCCGTACGGTCAACTCCACGCCATGCAGCACCTGGTGCGCACCGAACGCCTTGTGGACGTCGTGCACCTGGATGGCGGCGGGGCGGGTCTGGAGCGTCTCGGTGGTCATATGGCGGCCTCCCTGCGCGCACGGGCCCGCAGATCGGCGAGACCGGTGCGGAGCTTCTGCAACGGGGTCGGCGGCAACGCGCGGGTGGCGCCGCGGGCGTAGTACCGCTCGACGTAGAACTGGACGACGGACACGAGGCTCGTCAGGATCAGGTACCAGACGGTGACCACCAGCAGCAGCGGCACGATGTCGCCGGGGTAGGTGCTGCCCATGGTCTGCGCGGAGCCGAACAGGTCCAGCAACGACACGTAGAACACCAGCGAGGTGCTCTTGACCAGGCCGATCAGCTGGTTGACGTAGTTCGGGGTGATGGACCTGAGGGCCTGCGGAAAGACGATCCGCCGGAACTGGTGGCCCTTGGGCAGACCGAGCGCGGCGGCCGCTTCGTGCTGGCCCTGGTCGACGGAGAGGATGCCGCCGCGGACCACCTCCGCCGCGTAGGCCGCCTCGTTGAGGCTCAGTCCGACGACGGCGACGACCATGTCGGTGGCGAGCCGGGACTCGTCGAAGCTGAAGAAGGCGGGGCCGAAGGGCACACCGACGCTCAGCGTCTTGTACAGGGCGCTGAAGTTGTAGAGGAAGATCAGCACCACGATCAGCGGTATGGAGCGCAGCGCCCACACATACGTCCAGCTGACCGCGCGCAGGACCGGGCTCCTCGACAGCCGGGCCAGTGCGAGCACGATTCCGCCGAGCAGGCCCAACACCGCGCTGAGGGCGGTGACTTCGAGAGTGATGAGCAGTCCGTCGAGGATGGTGGGGCGCAGGAACCAGTAGGCGAAGCGGTCCCACTGGTAGAACGGGTTGGACACCAGTCCGTGGACGAACTGGGCCACGAGGACCAGCACGATCGCCGTGGCGATCCAGCGGCCCGGCCTGCGCAGGGGCAGTACCCGCTGGGCGGTCGCGGGTGGGGACGGGGTGTCGGCGGACGGCGCCGCTGCGAGGGACACGGCGGCGCCGGAGGACTCGGGCATGGCAGGCTCCAGCTGGGGAGGGCACCCCGGATGCGCGTACGACGACACCGGCGCAACGGCAGGAGCCGCCGGCGTGACGAGGGGTGGAAAGCGCACGGGACCGGGGACTGGACGGAACGCGGGCACACCACGGCGGCGGTGCGCCTCAGGGATTCAGAAGGCCGTCAGTCGTGACAGCGGGCAGAGCCCGGGGTGGTACACAGTGCGCTGTTGACGCGGAGCAGGTCGACGGAACGGTTCGCGCAGAGCAGGACGCAGCCGCGGAGCCGCGAAGCGGCCGTCCTCGAAGCTGCGTCCATCGCCGTCACCGTCACTCTTCCGGCCCGTGGGGCCTCGCGCTTACCGAAACGTCATCCGGTCGGGTCGTCACCTGGGGCACCCCACCGCGGTGCGAGGGTTGCCGGTCAGCGAGCCAGGGCTTGACGCTGACGCTCATGACCTCTTGGCCCGTAAGTGAATACGGGCGCCGGAGGCGATGTCAACGCCCGTCCACCAGGTGATACATGGACGGAGATGCCCTTCGCCCATCAACCCGACTCGGCGCCGGTCCTGTTGGGCATGTGCGCGGCCCAGTCCAGGATCTGCACCGCCGCGCCGGCGGCCTCCAGTCCCCGGCAGTGCGCGTGGTGCCGCCGGGCGATGCCCTCGAGGTCGAGGTGTCCACCGAAGGCGGGGTGGGAGGTCAGCCGACGGGCGTACGCCCACAGGTGCGGGTGGCCGGCGACGCGGTGCACCGCGGCGGCGTCCAGGTGCCAGCGGTGCACGGTGTCGAGCTGCACCAGGCTGACCCACACCTCCACGTCCGCGGCGGTCAGCCGGTCGCCGAGCAGGTGGTCCTGCCGGGCGAGCCGTCCCTCCAGTGACCGCAGGGTGCACAGCAGCGAGGTGAGCGCGGCGTCCCGTTCCTCCGGATCCGCGTCGACGCATCCGGCACGCTGGGCGGCCGCGTCGATGCCCTGCTCGCACAGCCGCTGGACGCCCTCGATCTCGACGTCCGCCCCTTGCGGATACAGCGCGGGGCGGTCCGTGCCGAAGTGCCGCGCCAGGTCGCGCATGATGTCCGGGGCGTGGGTGCTGACGATCCGGCCCGACCAGTCGTCGCTGAGCACGGGCGCCAGGGCGGCTCCCGGGTAGCGATGTGCGCTGGCCTCGTACAGCGGACGCAGCGCGGAGTACTCGCCGCCGGGTCCGTCGGGCACCGCGGGCAGCAGCGTGACGGGGCAGACGTCGTCGAGGCCGAGCAGGCTGTGTGTGATGGCTATCCGCAGACAGTGCGGACAGGCCGGGGACAGGTGGAGACGGTAGCGGCGCGGTACGGCGTAGTGGCCGCTGCGCGGGTCACAGCCGATCCGGCCGCGGAAGGCGGGCAGTTGCTGTGCGGACGGGAGTGCGGTCAGGGCATGGGCGGACATGTCTCTCCCGGGGGTTCTGGGACGCGGGGGTGTGGGGGTGGTGGCCCACGGGCAGGCGCGCTCCACGACGCGAACGGCGCGGGGTGGCGGGGGCGCGGCGTGGCCCCGCCGGTTCAGCGCCGGCGGCTGCTCGCGCTGCAGACGCGCAGCAGATCGATGTGACGGCGGGAGGTCAGCAGCAGGGACTGCCGGCGCGTGCGGTGAACACGGCTGACGACCGGCTCCAGGCGCCCCATGTTTCCCTACCTGTTCACTAGGAAATCTCCCTTGGAGTGTCGATCCGGCTCCGGCCCGCGTCAAGGGGGAGGTCCGCAGTGTGAGAGGGTGGCTGCCGAGGGGCGAGACTCACGGGTTCCCCTCCTCGTGTTCAGGTCGCTTTCAGCTTCCGGGGCCGCTGTGGCAACTCATGCACATCAAGCCCCAAAGCAATGGCAAAGGCCCCTGGGAAAGCGGCAGATGGCCATGTCATCGTGCGTGTCATGAGCACTGAGCACGTCCTTGATGACCGACCCGACGCCCACACCCACGCCCGGATACGCGGGATGGCGAACAAGGTGCCGGAAGTGACCGTCTACTTCTGGATCATCAAGGTTCTGACGACCGGAATGGGCGAGACCGCCTCCGACTACCTGGGCCATCTGCTCGGCCCGATCCCCGCGGTCGGTCTCGGCACCCTCGCCTTCCTCGGGTCCCTGGTCCTGCAGTTCGCGGTCCGCCGGTACGTGGCCTGGATCTACTGGACGGCCATCGTCATGGTCAGCGTGTTCGGCACGATGGCCGCCGACGTTCTGCACGTGGGCCTCCACGTGCCCTACACGCTCTCCACGCCGCTGTTCCTGGCGGCGCTGGCCGCCGTCTTCGCCCTGTGGTACGCGAGCGAGCGGACCCTGTCCATCCACAGCATCTCCACCCGGCGCCGCGAGGCGTTCTACTGGGCTGCCGTGCTCGCCACGTTCGCGCTCGGCACGGCCGCGGGCGACCTGAGCGCGACGATCGGCCTCGGCTACCTGGGGTCCGTCGCTCTGTACGCCGTCGCCATCTCTGTGCCGGCGGTCGCCCACCGCGGGGGTCTGCTCGGCCCGGTGGTCGCGTTCTGGTCCGCGTACGTCATCACCCGCCCACTCGGTGCGTCGATCGCCGACTGGATGGCCCTGCCCCACAGGCGCGGCGGGCTGGACTGGGGTCTGGGCCCGGTCACCCTGTCGTGGACGGTCGCGATCCTCGGATTCGTGGCCTACCTGGCGGTCTCGCGACGCGACGTCGGGAGCGACTCGGCCGCAGTCTGACATGGCACCGCCCCGCCTGCCGCTGGTGCGGTCAGGCGGGGCGACGTCGTGTCGGTGGCAGGCTCAGCCGTCCGCCCCCGCGGGGGTCGTGGTGGTCTTGAATCCCTCGGTCTTGTTGGCCTGGATGGCGAAGTCGTTGGTGAACGTCTTGCCGAGGTCCACCGAACCCTTCACGTTGCCGACCAACTTCTCCGTCGCGAGTGAGGTCTTCGGACCGCCGGCCGGCATGATGCCGTCCGGGAGGAACTGACCCTTGTCCTCGGTCAGGGCCGAGATGTAGTCGGCTTTGGTCACGAGCTGGTTCTGCACGAACGACTGAGGCAGCTTGTCGGCGATGTCGGCCGCGCTGTGCGTGTTGATCCAATGCATGGTGGCCACGAGCGCGTCGACGACCTTCTGCACGGTGGCCTTGTTCTGGTTCACCCAGTCGGTGCGGGCGAGCATACTGGCCGCGGGGAAGGCACCGCCCATCGCCGCCGTGGCACCCTGCGTGGTGGCCAGGTCGATCGCGGAGGCACCGACGCCCTTCTTCTCGATCGCGGCCACCGTCGGCTGTGTCGTCATCACACAGTCCACCTTGCCGTTCTGCAGCGCGGCGATGGCGGTGGAGCCGGCGCCGACCCCGATCCGGTGGAAGTCGCTGGTCTTGACGCCCTTCTTGGCGGCCAGGAACTGGGTGAGGGTGTCGGTGCCCGACCCCAGGTCGGTGACGCCGAGGGTCTTGCCCTTGAAGTCGGCGGCCGAGGTGACGCCCGACTTCTTGGTGCACATCTCACGCTCGCCCGGCGCGCCGGAGAGCTGGACCACGTCCTCGACCGCCTTGCCCTTGGCCTGGAACTCGATCGTGTGGTTGTACCAGGCGCCGGCCATGTCCACCTGGCCCGAGGCCATGGCGTCCTCGGCGCCGACGCCGCCGTCCTGCTCGGTGCTCAGCTCCACATTGACGCCGTACTTCTTGTAGAAACCGAGGTTCTGGGCGAGTTGGTAGGGCAGGTAGATCTGCTTGTCGATGCCGCCGACCATGAGCTTCACCGTGGGCACGCCGCCGGAGCTGCCGACGCTCTGGGAGCCGCTGTGGGAGCCGCTGGAACAGGCGGTGGCCGTGCCGAGGGCGAGGACGGTGAGGAGGGAGGCGGCGACGGTGGCGGATCGTCTTGACATGGCTGGCCACATTCCTTTTCTGGGGTGGGACAGGGGAACAGCGGAGGGGATGGGGAGGAACGGAGTCAGAGGGCGTTCGACGCCTCGGACGGGGACGGGGGGCGCCAGGACAGCAGCCGGTGCTCGAGCTTGCTGATCAGCCACTCGGCACCGAGCACGATGACCGAGATGACGAGCATCGTCGCGAACACGCCGTCGGGGTCGAAGTTGTTCTGGGCGGTCTTGATGACCAGGCCGAGGCCGCTCTGTGCGCCCAGCACCTCGCCGACCAGCGCGCCGACGATGGCGAAGCCGAAGGCGCTGTGCAGGCTGGCGATGATCCAGGTGAGCGCCGACGGCACGATGACGTGGCGGATGATCTGCATCTGCGAGGCGCCGAGCACCTTGGCGTTGGCGAGGATGTTGCGGTCGACCTCGCGGACGCCCTGGAAGGCGTTGAAGAAGACGATGAAGAACACCAGCACCGCGGCCAGCAGGATCTTCGGGGTCACGCCGATACCGAAGGCGACGATGAAGATCGAGCCGAGGACGATCCGCGGGATCGCGTTGACCATCTTGATGTAGGGGCCGAGCACATCGGAGAGGAAGCGGCTCTGGCCCAGCGCCACGCCGAAGATCACTCCGGTGACGGATCCCAGGGCGAAGCCGACGAGCGCCTCCTGGATCGTCGTCCATATGTTCGAGTAGAAGGACCCGAACTCGGTGCCGTTCTGGAAGAGGTCGACCAGCCGCTTGGCGATGCCGGACGGCTGCCCGAAGAAGAACGGGTCGACGATCCCCCAGGTGGTGAACGCCTGCCAGCCGCCGATGACGACGACCGCGAGGCCGATGCGGCCCGCCCACACCAGTGCGACGCGGCGTCGTGCGGCGCTTCTGGCGGCGGCAGCGGCCGATACCTGGCCGCCGCTGACCGGAGCGGCGGGAGCGGTGGACGTCGTGGTCATGCCTTACCTCCTGCGGTGCGTGCGTAGGCGCGCTCCACCTCCTCGCGCAGCGTGTCCCATATCTGGTGCTGCAGTTCGATGAAGCGGGGCTCGAAGCGGATCTCCTGGACCGAGCCGCGCGGGCGGGGCAGGTCGATGTCGAAGACCGCCTTGACCGATCCGGGGCTCGACGTCATGACGACGACGCGGTCGGCGAGTGCCACGGCCTCGTCGAGGTCGTGGGTGATGAAGACGACGGACGGCCGGATCTGCTCCCACAGGGCCAGCAGCTCGGTCGACATGATCGCCTTGGTCTGCACGTCGAGGGCGCCGAACGGCTCGTCCATGATCAGGATCTTGGGTTCGTTGATCAGGGCCGCGGCCATCGCCACGCGCTTGCGCATACCGCCGGAGAGCTGGTGGGGATAGCGGTCCTCGAACCCCGAGAGGCCGACCCGGCGCAGCCAGTCACGAGCCTGCTCATGTGCCCGCTGCTTGGGCACGCCCCGGAAGACCGGGCCCATCAGCACGTTGCCGAGCACGGTCTTCCAGGGCAGCAGGGCGTCGGCCTGGAACATGAAGCTGACGCCGTCGGTGATGCCGTCCACCTCACGGCCGCCCACCTTGACCGAGCCCTCGCTGGGCCGGTCGAGCCCCGACACCATGCTCAACGTGGTCGACTTGCCGCAGCCGGTGGGGCCGACCACCGCGCAGAACTGGCCCGGCTCCACGGTGAACGACACGTCTTGCAGCGCCGTGAACACCTCACCGGCAGGGGTCAGGAATCGCTTGGTGAGCCCGGAGATCTCGATGCGCGCATCCTCACGCGCTGCTGCGCCTGCGGTCGCCGTACCGGTGATCGGGCTCTTCGCGACATCGTTTCGCGAAGCCATGGGGGGCCGTCTCCTTCCACGCCTCGAGGGGCGAGCTCCGCACCTCGTCGGGTCGAGTTCCGCACCTCGTCGGGAGCGGGTGAAGGCAGACGCTAGGGGCCACCCGGTGTTACGTCGCTGTTTCACAGGTATCCCGCGATAGCCGCGTAACCCGGAGTTCTGCTCGTTCTGCTCAGTGAAACGGGGCTGGGCAGGATTCCGGCCATCAGGCACAATCGCGCCACGCGGGTGCGGCGCAGGGGCCGGGCCCGGCACGACGTACGACAGGGGCAAGAGGCACCGGTGATGCCCATCCGTACCTGGATCACCCGCGGCGGCAGGGGGAAGCTCTCCGCCCGGATCCTCGCCAACCAGCTGTTCATCCTCGGTCTCACCGGCGCGATCGGCTTCGTGCTGTTCGCGTTCGCACAGCGGAGCGAGCTCGACCGTTCCTACGAACAGCGCGCGCTGGCCATCGCGCGGACCACGGCCGCGGAGCCGCAGATCCGGCAAGCCCTCGAGTACGGCCCCGACGACGGCGTGGTGCAGAGCGTCGCCGACCGGATCCGGAAGGCTTCGGGGGCGTCGTACGTGGTGGTGCTCGACCTGCGCGGCGTCCGCCACTCGCACCCCATGCCGCAGCTGATCGGCGAACCGGTGAACGAGCCGATCGAGGTGCTGGACGGCCGTCCGCGCGTCGGCAGCGACCAGGGCGCCACCGGGCGGTCGGCCAATGCCAAGGCTCCCCTGTACGGGCCGTCGGGCAAGCTGGTCGGCGAGGTGTCGGCGGGACTGCCGGAGCGGTACGTGCTCGGCGAGCTGTGGCGTGAGCTGCCCACCTTCGGCCTGTACGCCGCGATCGCCACCGCGCTCGGCTCCGCGGCCGCGTATCTGCTGGCACGGCGGCTGAAGCGGACCACCTTCGGTCTGGAACTGGAGGAGATCGCCGGACTGTTCCAGGACCGCGAGGCGATGCTGCACGGCATCCGGGAGGGCGTGGTCGCCTTCGACCCCGACGGCAGGGTCACCGTGGTGAACGACGAGGCCCGGCGGCTGCTCGGGCTCGGCACCGCGCTCGGCAGCACCCTGGAGGAGATGCTGCCCGACGGCCGGCTGCGCCGCGCCCTGGACGGCACCCTGACCGGCACGGACGTCAGCGTCCTGACCGACGAGCACTGCCTGGTCGTCAACCGCATGCCGGTCACGCTGCGCGGCCGTGAGCTCGGCGCCGTGGTCACCGTGCGCGACCGCACCGAGCTGATCGGACTGCTGCGCGAGCTGGACTCCGTGCGCGGGCTCACCGACGCGCTGCGGGCCCAGCAGCACGAGTTCACCAACCGGATGCACACCCTGGCCGGGCTGCTGGACATCGGCGACCACGACGCGGCCTACGAGTTCGCCGTCGGGTCAGCCGGCGCCGGGCAGGCACTGACCGAGTCGGTGCGCAGACGGATCGGGAACTCGCTGATGGTCGGGCTGATCGTGGCGAAGACCACGGTCGCCGCCGAGCGCGGGGTGCGGATCGTGCTCGACGACGACTCCGCGCTCGGCCAGGACCCGCCACATCTGCGCCGGTTGCTGACGATCGTGGGCAATCTGCTGGACAACGCGGTCGACGCCGCGGCGGACGGACCGCCCCCGCCGGGCGGCCGCGAGGTGTGCCTGACCCTCATCGAGGGCCCCGACCAGATGACCGTGCGGGTGGCGGACACCGGGCCGGGGGTCCCGCCGGGCGCCGTCGAGGCCATCTTCGAGGACGGCTGGTCGACCCGGCCGGAGCGGGGCACCGCCCGGCGCGGCCTGGGGCTCGCCCTGGTGCACCGGCTGGTGCAGCGGCACGGCGGCACGGTCTCGGTCAGCGAGGGCCCGGGCGCGGTCTTCACCGTCGTCCTGCCGCTGCCGGACACGGCACCCGCGCCACAGGGCGCACTGTTCACGACGGCGTTGCCGGTGGGAGGCGACCGCTGATGATCCGAACCCTGGTCGTGGACGACGACTTCCGGGTGAGCCACATCCACTGCGAGTACGTGAGCCGGGTCCAGGGCTTCGAGGTGGTCGGCGAGGCGGCGACCGTGGCCGAGGCCCTGGAGGCGGTGCGCACCCTGCACCCGGACCTGCTGCTGCTCGACATCTTCCTACCGGACGGCAGCGGGCTCGATGTGCTGCGCCGGCTCACCGGCGACGAGGGCGGCTCCCGGCCGGACGCGTTCATGATCACGGCGGACCGGGACATCGAGTCGGTCCGCACCGCCATGAAACTGGGCGCCGTGGGATACCTCGTCAAGCCCTTCGGCTCCCCCGACCTCGCCGGGCGGCTGACCGCCTATCGCGAGCTCCAGCACCGCGTGCACGCGCTGGGACCGGCCGCCGAGACCGACCAGGCCGACGTGGACGCCCTGTTCAGCGCCACCCGGCCGCCCGCCGTACCGCGGGTGCCGGCCAAGGGGCACTCCGCGCCCACACTGACCCTCGTCCACCAGGCGCTGCGCTCCGCCCACGGTCCCGTGTCGGCGGCCGAGGCGGCCGAACTCACCGGGGTCTCCCGGGCGACGGCGCAGCGGTACCTGTCCTACCTCGTCAAGGAGGGCATGGTCCGGCTGGAACTCCGGTACGGGGCGACGGGGCGGCCGGAGCACCTGTACCGCATCGTCACCTGACGGTCGCCCTGCCGTCACCGACCTGATTTCGCCCGTCCGGGAAAGCGGGCCGAGCGGACGGCCGAGGACGTGCCGTGGGTGTGACTTGCGTCTGACCTGGTGAGACACGCGGCCGATGCCGGGGTGTTGACCTTACGATCGGGCAATGCCTGACACGACCGAAACCACGCCCGGCTGGCTGACTCCCGACGAGCTCGAGCTGGCGCGAGCCCGCATGCCGATCCTGTACGTGGAAGCCGTGCCCGTGCGCGTCGACGACAGCGGTGAAGTGACCAGCATCGGACTGTTGCTGCGGATAGGGCCCGACGGGACCGTCAGCCGCACCCTCGTCTCGGGGCGGGTGCTGCACCACGAACGGGTCCGGGACGCCCTCCTGCGCCACCTGGAGAAGGACCTCGGACCGGTGGCGCTGCCCCGCGTCCCGCCCTCCCTGCAGCCCTTCACCGTCGCCGAGTACTTCCCGACACTGGGGATCACCCCGTTCCACGACCCCCGCCAGCACGCGGTCGCCCTCGCCTACATCGTCCCGGTGGCCGGCGACTGCCGTCCCCGCCAGGACGCGCTGGACCTGGAGTGGTTCAGCCCCCAGGAGGCCGCCTCGGCCGTGGTCCAGAACGAGATGCCCGGCGGCCAGGGCGTCCTGCTCAAGCAGGCCCTGGCGCACATCGGATGTCTGTCCTGAGGACTGCCTGCCGCGAGGACTGTCGGTGCTGAGGACTGTCGGTGCTGAGGACTGTCGGTGCTGAGGACTGTCGGTGCTGAGAACTGTCGGTGCTGAGAACTGTCGGTGCTGAGAACTGTCGGTCCTGAGAACTGTCGGTCCTGAGAACTGTCGGTCCTGAGAACTGTCGGTCCTGAGAACTGTCGGTCCTGAGAACTGTCGGTCCTGAGGACTGTCGGTCCTGAGGACTGCCTGCCGCGAGGACTGTCGGTCCTGATGACCGTCGGTCCTGAGCGACGCGCCGTCGGCCGTGCGCCCCTGTGGTGCCGGGCCGGCGGCCGCGTCATCGGTGGTGTCGCGTCTCAGTGCGCCGCGTCCAGCCGCGCCCGCTGCTCCGCCGTCAGTTCGAGGTCCACCGCCGCCAGGCTCTCCTCCAGCTGCGCCACCGACGAGGCCCCGACCAGGGGAATCACCGGCACGTCACCGCCGATCTGCCAGGCCGGCACCACCTGGTTGACGCTCGCCCCGGTCTCCCGCGCCACCTCCCGCAGCACCGCGAGCCGCGCCGGGGTGCCCGGGTGGTCGAAGTCCCGGGACAGCGGGACGTCCCGGCGTGCGCAGGCGCCCTTCAGCAGCGGTGAGTACGCGACCAGGGTCAGGCCCGGCTCGGCGCGCAGATAGCTGATCAGTTCCGCCGTGGTGACGCTGAGGCTGCCGTCCGGGAAGAAGGCGTCCGGCACGTCGGTGCGCGGGCGCAGATAGCTGTGCTGATACTGCAGCACCTCGTAGCCGGGCAGCCCGGCCGCGGCCGCGAGGGCGCGGGCGCGCTCCACCCGCCAGATAGCGTGGTTGCTCACGCCGAGCAGACCGACCGTGCCCTCCGTCACCAGTTCGGCGAACCCCTCGACGGTTTCGCGCAGCGGTGCCCCCGTGCGGTCCTCGATGTGCGCGTACAGCAGGTCGAGCCGGTCCACGCCGAGGCTCCCCCACGCTCGGCTACGCTCGCGCGGGCGGTACCCCCATCCGGCTGCGCTCGGCGGACTCCCGGATCACCTTCGCCGACGGGCCCTCGGGGTTGTCGACGTAGGTCGTTCCGGGGGCCAGCGGGCGGGCGCCGAGCTTGGTGGCGATCACGATCTCGTCGCCGATGCCGCGGCTGCGGCGCCGGCGGCCGAGCAGTTCCTCGCTCTGCCCGCCCTGGCCCCCGTCGATCCAGTAGGCGTAGTTGTCGGACGTGTCGATGAAGTTCCCGCCGGCCTCGACGTAACGGTCGAGGACGGCGAAGGAGGTCTTCTCGTCCGTCCGGGAGCCGAACAGCATCGCGCCGAGCGCGAGGGCGCTCACCCGGCGGCGTGTCTGCGGGTCCGTGCCGATCGTCCGGTACTTCACGGTGCGCCTCCCGTCGCGGCCCGCGGGTGCGGGTTCGATCGGGAGTCTTCAGCTTGAAGTGCGCTTGAAGTCAAGCGAATCGAGTGAGTGGAGCCAGCGTGGTGGGCGGCGCCGCACCGGCTGCGGCCGAGTCACGCAGGAGTTCGGTCAGGTCGTGGGGCTGTGCCTGCTCCGTGGTGGGAGCCGCTGCTGTGATGCGGTCCAGCCGGAAGCCCCGGCCGGCCTGTCGGGTGCGGCACCAGGCGATGAGGTACCACCGGCCGTCGGCGGCGAGCAGTCCGGCCGGTTCCACCACGCGGTTGGTTTGGCGTCCTGCTGCGTCGACGTAGGACAGCCGCAGCACCGTCCTGGTGGTGAGAGCCTGTTCCACCGCGCTGCGGACCGTGGGGTCGGACGGCGAGGGCAGCGTGACGATCCGTGCGGCGAGTTCCTGTGCCGCCGCCGAGGCGGGGTCCGTCATCGAGGCCGCGATCTTCTGAGCAGCCGTGCGGGCCGCGTCGGCGTACGGGGCGGAGGAGTCGGCCGCGGCGAGGGCGACGGCCAGTGCCGAGGCTTCGTCGGCGGTGAAGTGGATCGGGGGCAGGGTCATCTGCGGGTCGATCGTCCAGCCCCCGCCTCGCCCGGGTGCGCTGCGCACCGGGACACCGGTCTCCATCAGCGCCTGGAGGTCGCGCTGCACGGTGCGCGTACTCACCTCGAACCGCGCGGCGAGCGCCGCGACCGTCAGCGGCCGCGGTGCCGTCGCGCGCAATTCTTCCACCAGTGCGTAGAGCCGGGCAGTGCGGTTCATTCCGGCGACGCTACCGTCCCGCGGTGGACAGGAAGTCCCGCTCGCGCCGCAGTTCCCGCTCGGTGACGGTCAGCGGGAACAGGGTGAAGCCGTGCATGGCGCCGGCGACGACCCCGAGCCGCACAGGCGCGCCTGCCGCCTGCCACCGCGCGGCCAGGAACAGCGAGTCGTCCAGCAGCGGATCCTCGGTGCCGACGACGATCCGGGCGGGTGGCAGACCGGCAAGGTCGGCGAACAGCGGTGAGACCTCCGGGTCACGGCGTTGTTCCGCGCTCATGCCGGGTGTGAACAGCTCATAGGTGCGCCGCAGCGTCACGGTGTTGCTCAGCAGTCGCTTTCCTCCGAAGGATCGCTGGCTCGGTGTCATCGACAGGTCGTAGGGGCCGAACAGCAGGTGTGCGGCCCGGAACGCACCGGTGATGCCGTGCCGGTCGCGCAGGCGTAGCAATGTCACGACGCTCAGGTGGGCACCGGCCGATTCACCCCCGATCAGCAGCCGTTCGGTGCCGAACTCGGCTGCGGCGTGGTCCACCAGCCACCGGGCGGCCGCTTCGCAGTCGTCGGGTCCGGCGGGGAACGGGTGTTCCGGCGCGAGGCGGTATTCCACGCTGACCACGGCCAGCCGCGCCTGCTCGGCGAGCCGCCACAGCCTTTCGTCCTGGCCGTCCGCGGGGCCGAATGCCCAACCGCCGCCGTGTATGTGCAGATACACCCCGTCGACGTGGTCGGGCACGAACGTCCGGACCCGCACTCCGTCGGCAATGACGCGGTCATCGCCCTGCGGCAGTCGCACCGGCGGCGTGTCGCCACCGAGCCGGTTGCGTCGAAGGGTGGCCAGCGCGGTTGCGTCCGGCGTCTCTTCGCGCGCCGGCCGGCTCTCGGCAGTGGCCTCGAATTCCTTGCTGAAGGCCAGGGTCTCGGCGAGGCAGTCCTCATCGGTGATCGTCATGCGGTCGACCATGGCAGCCGTCCGCGACAACGCCCTGTCACCGTTTCCGGGAGAGCTGGATCACACTTCTGTCGCACTGCTCCCCGTGCCACCGTCCAGCCCGCGGCGGCGCTCGTCGCACATCTGGTCCGGGAACGGAACCATGTGACATAGTACTGACCATGAGTCAGCGACTGACCTGCGATGTCGTGGTCGTGGGCGCCGGGATGGTGGGCGCCGCCTGTGCGCTGTACGCCGCCCGCGAGGGCATGGACGTCGTCCTCGCGGATCGCGGCCCCGTGGCCGGCGGCACGACCGGCGCCGGCGAGGGCAATGTGCTCGTCTCCGACAAGCACCCGGGGCCCGAGCTCGAACTCGCCCTGCATTCGGTGAGGTTGTGGACGCGGCTGGCCGAGGAGCTGGGACCGGAGATCGAGTACGAGGCCAAGGGCGGTGTGGTGGTCGCCGCGTCCCCCGAAGCGCTCACCGCCCTGGAAGACCTCGCGGCCGGTCAACGGGCCGCCGGGGTCGAGGCCGAGGAGATCGCCGCCGACCGGCTCCACGACCTGGAGCCGCACCTGGCCCCCGGCCTCGCGGGCGGCGTGCTGTATCCGCAGGACGGCCAGGTGATGCCGACACTGGCCGCC
Source organism: Streptomyces sp. NPDC001848 (assembly GCF_042891915.1). NCBI lineage: Bacteria > Bacillati > Actinomycetota > Actinomycetes > Kitasatosporales > Streptomycetaceae > Streptomyces > Streptomyces sp. NPDC001848. The sequence continues at coordinate 330,123 of NZ_JBIATP010000003.1, forward strand.
GCGCATCTCGTACGGGCGTCCGGCGCCCGCCTGCTGACCGGGCGGACCGTGAGGGAGGTGCTGCGCACACCACAGGGGGCCGTGCGCGGCGTGCGCACGGCCGACGGTGACGTCCTCGCCCCGGCCGTCGTCAACACCGCCGGTACCTGGGGCGGGGAGTTCGCCGCGCTGGCGGGAGTGCACCTGCCGGTCCTCCCTCGCCGCGGTTTCGTGCTCGTCACCGAGCCGTTGCCGCGCCGGGTGCGGCACAAGGTGTACGCCGCCGACTATGTCGCGGACGTGGCCAGCGACTCCGCGGCCCTGCAGACCTCCCCGGTCGTCGAGAGCACGGCCGCGGGACCCGTCCTGATCGGGGCGAGCCGCGAACGGGTCGGCTTCGACCGGTCGTTCTCCCTGCCGGTCGTACGGGCGCTGGCGGCGGGGGCGACCCGGCTCTTCCCGTTCCTGGAGCGGGTACGGGCGATGCGGACCTATCTCGGCTTCCGGCCGTACCTGCCGGACCATCTGCCGGCGATCGGCCCGGATCCCCGGGTGCCGGGGCTGCTGCACGCCTGCGGTCACGAGGGGGCCGGGATCGGACTCGCCACCGGGACCGGGCAGTCGATCGCGCGGGTGCTGAGCGGGAAGGCCCCCGAGCTGGACCTGACGCCGTTCCGGCCGGAGCGCTTCGAGCGGGAGGCCGGGTGAATCCGCTGGAATTGGCCGGAGCCCGGCCGGGGCCCGGCTTCACGGTGACCTTCGACGGCCGTGAGATCGAGGCGCTGCCCGGTCAGACGGTCGCGGCGGCGCTCTGGGCGGCGGGCATCACCTCCTGGCGCACCACCCGGCGCGAGGGCCGTCCACGCGGTGTCTTCTGCGGGATCGGTGTGTGCTTCGACTGCCTGGTGACCGTGAACGACCGGCCGAACCAGCGCGCTTGTCTGGTGCCGGTGCGGCCGGGCGATGTGATCCGTACGCAGGAGGGGACCGGGCATGCGGACTGACCTGGCGGTGATCGGTGCGGGCCCGGCGGGGCTCGCCGCGGCGCTCGCGGCGGCGGCGCGCGGTGTAGGCGTCACGCTCGTCGACGCGGCCCCCGAGGCGGGCGGCCAGTTCTACCGGCAGCCCGCCGCCGCGCTCGGGGCGCGGCGCGCGCGGGCCCTGCACCACCAGTGGCGGACCTGGCTGCGGCTGCGCGAAGGACTCGACGGGCACCTCGCGGCCGGACGTGTCAGCCACCTGGCGGATCACCATGTGTGGTGGGTGGAAAGGGAGTCCGGGGGGTTTGTCGTGCACGCCCTGCTCGGGCCGGAGCAGGAGCGGCCGGTCGCCGTACGGGCCCGCGCCGTACTGCTGGCGACCGGCGGCTACGAGCGGGTGCTGCCCTTCCCCGGCTGGACGCTGCCCGGGGTCGTCACCGCCGGTGGCGCCCAGGCCATGCTCAAGGGCGGACTCGTCGTACCGGGGCGCAGGGCGGTGGTGGCCGGGACGGGGCCGCTGCTGCTGCCGGTCGCGACCGGGCTCGCGGCGGCGGGGGTGACGGTCGCCGCGCTCGTGGAGTCGGCCGATCCGAGGGCCTTCGTACGGTGCGCCGGAACCCTGGCCGTCCAGCCCGGCACAGCGGTGGAGGCGGCGGCGTACGCGGCCGGGCTGCTGCGGCACCGGGTGCCGGTTCTCGCCCGGCACACCGTGGTCGAGGCGCGGGGCACCGACCGGCTGGAGGCGGTGACCGTCGCCGCGCTCGACGCAGGCGGACGGGTCCGGGCCGACACCGCGCGCCGTATCCCCTGCGACACCCTCGCCGTCGGGCACGGCATGCTCCCGCACACCGACCTCGCCGACACCCTCGGCTGCCGCATCGACGGGGCGAACGTCGCCGTCGACGACGAACAGCGCACCGACGTCCCGGGAGTCTGGGCGGCGGGCGAGGCCACCGGGATCGGTGGCGCGGCGCTCGCCCTCGCCGAGGGGCACATCGCCGGGCGGTCCGTCGCCGCGCGGCTCGCCGGAGCCGTGCCCGATCCACGGGAGTGGGAGCGCGTGGCTCGGAGCCGGGAAGCGCTGCGCGGGTTCTTCGCGGCGCTCGACCACGCGTATGCGTCGCCTGCCCGCTGGGCCGAGCAGGTCACCGACGACACCGTGGTCTGCCGTTGCGAGGAGGTGCGCGCCGGGACCGTACGGGAGGCCGTCGCGGAGTTGGGCGCCGGTGATCTGCGGACGGTGAAGCTGCTGACCCGGGCCGGGATGGGCTGGTGCCAGGGTCGGATGTGCGCGCCCGGGGTCGCCGGGATCGCCGGGTGCGCGGACACGGTGGCCCGGAGGCCGTTCGCGCGGCCGGTACCGCTCGGGGTGCTGGCCGGTGAGCCCGTGCAGGACCGCCGGCAAGAGGACCGCCAGTAACATGTCACACGTCATCGAGATGGGGTACCGCGTATGACCGTCCCGCAGCACCGCCCCTGGCGCGGCGTTCTCGTCGCCACCGCGCTTCCGCTCACCGAGGAACTCGCCGTCGACCACGCGAGGTTCGCCGACCACTGCGCCTGGCTGGTGGAGAGCGGCTGCGACGGTGTGGTACCCAACGGCTCGCTCGGCGAGTACCAGGTGCTCACCCCCGAGGAGCGGGCCAGGGTCGTGGAGACCGCCGTGTCCGCGATCGGCGGGGCCCGGGTGATGCCCGGCGTCTCCGCGTACGGTTCGGCGGAGGCCCGCCGCTGGGCCGAGCAGGCACGCGACGCGGGCTGCGCGTCGGTGATGCTCCTGCCGCCGAACGCCTACCGCGCCGACGAGCGGTCGGTGCTGGCCCACTACGAGGAGGTGGCGAAGGCCGGGTTGCCGGTGGTGGCGTACAACAACCCCGTCGACACCAAGGTCGACCTCGTCCCGGAACTCCTCGCCAAGCTGCACGGCGAGGGATTCGTCCACGGGGTCAAGGAGTTCTCCGGCGATCCCCGTCGCGCCTACCGCCTCGCCGAACTCGCCCCGGATCTCGACCTGTTGATCGGCGCCGATGACGTGCTCCTGGAACTGGCGGTAGCCGGCGCCAAGGGCTGGGTGGCCGGTTACCCCAACGCCCTCCCGCACGCCTCGGTGCAGTTGTACCGTGCCGCGGTCGCGGGCGACCTGGACACCGCACTGCCGTTGTACCGGCAGTTGCACCCGCTGCTGCGGTGGGACTCCCGAGTGGAGTTCGTGCAGGCGATCAAGCTGTCGATGGACGTCGTCGGCCGGTACGGCGGTCCCGTACGCCCACCGCGCATGCCGCTGCCACCCGACCAGGAGGCCGCCGTCCGTGCCGCCACGGAGAAGGCCGTCGCGGCCGGGCTCGCGTGAGGGGGAGCGGGTCATGCGCAGCAAACTCGTCCTGCACGCCGTCGACTCCCACACCGAGGGCATGCCCACCCGGGTGATCACCGGCGGCATCGGCACCATCCCCGGCGCCACGATGAACGAGCGGCGCCTGTGGTTCCGTGAACACCGTGACGACGTCAAGCAGTTGCTGATGAACGAGCCGCGCGGGCACGCGGCGATGAGCGGCGCGATCCTCCAGCCGCCCACCCGTCCCGACTGTGACTGGGGTGTCGTCTACATCGAGGTCTCGGGCTATCTGCCGATGTGCGGGCACGGCACGATCGGGGTGGCGACCGTGCTGGTCGAGACGGGCATGGTGGAGGCGGTCGAGCCGGTGACCACCATCCGGCTGGACACCCCGGCGGGGCTCGTCGTCGCCGAGGTCGCGGTCGAAGGCGGCGCCGCGAAAGCGGTCACGCTCAGGAACGTGCCGTCGTTCTGCGTGGGCCTGGACCGCAAGGTAACCCTGCCCGACGGGCACACGGTGACCTACGACCTCGCGTACGGCGGCAACTTCTACGCGATCCTGCCGCTGGCGGAGTTCGGGCTGCCGTTCGACCGGGCCCGCAAGGACGACATCCTCGCCGCGGGGCTCGCGCTGATGGAGGCGATCAACGCCGAGGAGGAGCCCGTCCACCCCGAGGACCCGACGATCCACGGCTGCCACCACGTCCACCTGTACGCGCCGGGAGCCACCGCCCGGTTGTCCCGGCACGCGATGGTCATCCACCCGGGCTGGTTCGACCGCTCCCCGTGCGGTACGGGCACCAGCGCGCGCATGGCGCAGTTGCACGCGCGCCGCGAACTTCCCCTGCACACCGAGTTCGTGAACGAGTCCTTCATCGGGACGCGGTTCACCGGGCGCCTGCTCGGGACCACGGAGGTCGCCGGCCGCCCCGCGGTGCTGCCCAGCTTCACCGGGCGGGCGTGGGTGACCGGCACGGCACAGTACCTTCTGGACCCGGAGGACCCGTTCCCGGCGGGCTTCGTGTTGTAGTCGCGTCACGCGGGGCTGCCCCACACGGGAACGCGGTGCCCTGGAACACGGGAGCACTGGAACACGGGAGCACTGGAACACGGGAGCCCTGGAGCACAGGTGCTGCGCGCACTGGCAGACTGGGAGCGGTGCTGCGTGACATTGCACAGCCCCATTGCACAGCAGGACTGCTCAAGGAGACAGACAACACCATGGCCGCCCCGCGCCCCAGCGCGCCCTCCACCGCTCCCGCCCTGCCCACGCTCGGCGGCAAGAAGAGGAGCTACCGCGAGCGGGTGGCCGACGCCCTGCGGGCCGCGCTGGTCGCGGGTGAGCTGCGCCCCGGCGAGGTGTACTCCGCACCGACGCTCGCCGCCCGCTTCGGCGTCTCGGCGACCCCGGTGCGCGAGGCCATGCTCGACCTGGTCAAGGAGGGCCTGGTCGACACCGTCCCCAACAAGGGGTTCCGGGTCACCGAGGTCTCCGAGAAGCAGCTCGACGAGTACACCCACATCCGCTCCCTCATCGAGATCCCCACCACCGTCGCACTGGCCCGGACGGCCGACCGGGTCTCGCTGGAGGCCCTGCGCCCGGCCGCCCGGGAGATCGTCGCCGCCGCGGCGGCCGGGGATCTCATCGCCTACGTCGAGGCCGACACGCGCTTCCATCTCGGCCTGCTGGCCCTCGCCGGCAACGCGCACCTCGTCGAGGTGGTCGGTGACCTGCGCAAGCGGTCGCGCCTGTACGGGCTCACCGCGCTCGTCGAGGCCGGCCGGCTCCTCGCCTCCGCCCAGGAGCACCTGGAACTCCTCGACGCCCTGCTGGAACGGGACGAGGAAGGCGTACGGACGGTGATGACCCGTCACCTCGGGCACGTACGCGGCCTGTGGGCGGCCCATGGCGGAGACCAGGACCGAGCCCGGGACCGCCGCCAGGACCGGACCCGGGACCGCGACCGGGACTGACCACGTCCACACTGATCACGTCCGCGCGGCCCGGGTCGGCCCCCGCCGGCCGACCGGTATTCGTCGCGGAGGAACGGCGGCGGAACGCCGGCAGAGCAACACACGGGCCAATCGCGCGGGCGACCCGCGCCACATGGTCGTTGTGCGCCATCCTGGGCCGGGAACGCCGCCGCCACGACCCGGTGCGCGGACGCCGGGCCGCAACAGGCAACTCGCAACTCACCACCCGCTACCCGCCACCCGCCACCCGCAACTCGCAACTCGCAACTCGCCGAGGAGGACACATGACCACCCTTGCCGACCCCGTCCCCGGCGGGCGCCCAGGTGATGTCGAGCGGGCCACCGCGCTGGAGACGGAGCTGTCGGCGCGGGGCGTGCACGGCATCGTCCTGGCGTACGTCGACACGGCGGGCATCGGCCGGGTGAAGACCATCCCGACGGCCCGGCTCGCGTCGGCGACCGCCTGGGGGGTGGGCATGTCACCGGTGTTCGACACCTTCCTGGCGAACGACTCCATCGTCTCCACCGACGTGCTGGGCTCGCCGGACGGTGATCTTCGCCTGTATCCCGACCTGGACCACCTGGTGGTGCTGTCCGGACAGCCGGGCTGGGCCTGGGCTCCGGTCGACCGGATCACCCAGGAGGGTGAACGACATCCGGCGTGCAGCCGCAGCTTCCTGCGCCGTGTCGTCACGGACGCGGCCCGGGACCACGGCATCACGTTCAAGGCGGCCATCGAGGTGGAATGGGCCATCGGGCAGGCAGCCGCGCCAGGGGACGAGTTCGTCCCCGCGACCTCAGGTCCGGCCTACAGCGCCACCCGGCAGGTCGAACTCAGCGACTACACCGCCGAGTTGCTGGCCGCGTTCGCGGCGCAGGGCGTGGATGTCGACCAGATCCACCCCGAGTACGCGACCGGTCAGTTCGAGATCTCGGTCGGCGCGCTCGACCCGGTGGCCGCCGCCGACCGGAGTGTGCTGGTACGGCAGACCATCCGGGCCGTGTCCCAGCGCCATGGACTGAAGGTCTCCTTCTCCCCGGCGGTCCTGGCGGAAGGAGTCGGCAACGGCGGCCATGTCCATCTCTCCGCCTGGCGTGACGGGGCCAATCTGCACGCACACGGCGAGCGTCGCTACGGCATGACCGCCGAGGCGGAGTCGTTCGCCGCCGGTCTGCTCGCCCACTTGCCGGCCCTCACCGCGGTGACCGCCCCGAGCCCGGCGAGCCATCTGCGGCTCAAACCCTCGCAGTGGGCGGGGGTCTTCGCCGTGTGGGGCCATGAGACCCGCGAGTGCGCGGTGCGGGTCATCACCGGCACGGCGGGGATGCGTGGCCGGGCGGCGAACCTGGAGGTGAAGCCGGTCGACCTGGCCGCCAACCCGTACCTCGCGCTCGGTTGCCTCATCACCGCCGGGCTCGACGGCCTGGAGTCGGCCTCCCCGCTGCCCGAGGAGGTCACGGGCGACCCCGCACGGTTCACTGCCGAGGAGGCGCAGGCCCGGGGCGTGCGCCGGCTGCCGACGTCGCTGGCGGAGTCCGTCGGGAGGTTCCGTGAGGACGAACGGCTTCGCGCCGCACTGGGGCCGGTCCTGGCGGACGCGGTGATCGCCGTACGCCTCGGGGAGGTCGCCGCCGTGGCCGGGCTCGACGACGAGCTCGTGGCGGCGGCGTACCGGTGGAAGTACTGAGAAGTACTGGGAAGTACTCCAGAAGCTCGGAAGTACCGAGAAGTACCGATGACAGGTGCTGACAAGCGCTGACAAGCGCTGACCGAGGCAGGGCAGGGATGCCCACCGACCGCCCCAGGAGGCCGCCCAGCCGTGACCAGCTCACCACCGCCCGCCACCGGGCCGGTCCACGAGGCCCTCGCCGGTCTGCTCCTCGTGGATCACCACTGTCATGGTGTCCTCAGCGCCGATCCGACTTCTGAGGAGTTCCACTCGCTGATCACCGAAGGGGACGTGTGGCCCGGAAGCGGCATCTCGCCCTTCGACAGCCCCGTCGGCGTGGCCGTCCGACGCCACTGTGCGCCCCTGCTGGACCTGCCGCCGCACGCCCCCGTCACGGACTACCTGGCCCGGCGGGCCGAGTTGGGATGGCGCGAGGTGAACCGCAGGTTCATCGCCGCTGCGGGGACGGAGGTGTTCTGCGTGGACACCGGATTCACTCCGCACCGCCTCACGGCACCCGCCGAGCTCGCCGCCGCCACGGGTCGTCCGGCGGCGGCCGCGTACGAGGTCGTACGGCTGGAGGCCGTCGCCGAAGCCGTGGCAGCCGAGGGAGTGGAGCCGGACCAGTACGCCTCCGCGTTCGTCGCCGCCGCGCGGAACGCCGTCGACGAGCGGGGCGCGGTGGCGGTGAAGTCCGTCGCCGCCTACCGCACCGGATTCGACCTGGATCCCAGCCGGCCTTCGGACGGGGACGTCACCGAGGCGGCACGGCGCTGGCTGGCCCCGGCACGCACCGGCGGCAGCACCGCCGACGGAGCCGATGCGGACCACCAGGCCCCGCCCCGCCTGGACGACCCCGTGCTCGTACGGCATCTGCTGTGGACGGCGGTGGACCTCGGGCTGCCCCTGCAACTGCACACCGGCTTCGGGGACAACGACATCAGGATGCACCGGGTGGACCCCACCCATCTGACCGACTGGCTGCACCTCACCTCGGGCACGATCGCCGTGTTGCTTCTGCACTGCTGGCCCTACCAGCGTCAGGCCGCCTTCCTGGCCACGGTGTTCGAGCAGGTGTACCTCGACGTCGGGCTCACCCTGCACCACGTCGGCCCCGTCCGCGCCCGGGCGGTCCTGGAGGAGGCCCTCGAGATCACTCCGTTCCGCAAACTCCTGTACAGCTCCGACGCCTACGGGATCCCCGAGTTCTACCGGCTCGGCGCGCTGGCCTTCCGGCGGGGCCTGGGAGAGCTGCTCCAGGACCGGGTGGACGCCGACGAACTGAGCCTGCCCGACGCTCGGCGGATCGTCGCGTGGACGGGCCGCGACAACGCCTGCCGTGTGTACGGGCTGCCCCGGTGAGATGCCTTCGGTGTGGACTGGCCGACCGTGCCGGGCCCCGGGCTTGATTCGTCCGCGTACCACTGCCAGGCTCCAAGCCCGGGCCGGTTGTGGATCTCGGTGGCCGTGTGGCTTAGCCTGCGGTTTCTTCGACCACCTCAGGCCCGGACGAATCAGACCGACAGCGACCAGCGAGTGACCGTGACGACCGACAACAATCAGTGGGCTCCGCGTACCGCGGGTGGGGTGCGTACCGCTCCCTCCCCCGCACTGACGGTCGTCGGCCGGTTCCGGCCGCGCGCAGCCGTATGGACGGCCACTGCGGGCATCGTGCTGTTCGGGCTGGTCGGCGCGAGCGCGCCGAACCACAACACGCTCAGGGCGCCGATCACCTGGCTTCGGTTGCCGGCCATGCCCGGCACCGTGTCCTCGGCGGTGACGTACGCGGCCATCGTGCTGTCGTGTCTCGGGACGTTCGGGCTCCTCCATGCGCATGGGCGGGGCTGGAGGCCACGCCCGCGGCTCCTGTTCGGCGCCGGCGCACTCGCCGTGCTGGTCGTCGCCAACCTCACCCCGGTCGGCTCATCCGACATGGCCAGTTACGCGGCGTACGGCCGTATCGCCGCGCTCGGCGCCGATCCGTACGTGACGACACCCGCCGAACTGGGCGGCGTCTACGCCCATCTGGTCAGCGAGGGGTGGCGGTACACCCCGTCCGTGTACGGGCCGGTCGCAACGTGGTGGCAGGCCGCTGCGGCGTTCGTCGGCGGTGATCGGGCATGGCTGACGATATGGGCGCTGATGCTCGCCAACGCAGCCGCGTTCCTGGGCACCGGCTATCTGCTGATCCGCACATCCGACGATCCGGTCCGGGCCGGCCTGCTGTGGATCGCCAACCCGCTCCTGATCGGCGTACTGGTGGCGGGCGGGCATCTGGACACCCTCATCGCGTGCCTGACCGTGTGCACGATCCACTTCGTCCGCAGGGCCACCCGATGGCACCACGACCTGATCGCCGGGGGGCTGGTCGGCCTCGCCTGCGGTGTCAAGATAAGTGCCGCCCTGCTCGGCGTCGGACTGGCCTGGCCGTTGCTGCGTGCAGGCGCCTGGGGCCGGGCCGCCCGGCTGACGTGCGCGGCCATGCTGACACTGGCCGTCCTCTACGGCGTGTACGGCCTGCACGCCCTCGCCCCGCTGTCAGCCGCCTCCCACATGGTCTCCACGCCGTCGTTGTGGGCGGTGTTCGAGAAGGTCAGCGCCTCGCTCGTGGGTTCTCACGCGGCCAGGACCGCCACCGGCGTGCTGTGGCCCCTCGTGATGCTCGCGCTGGCCTGGGCGCTCCACCGCCGCGTGCCGGCGGACGCTCCCGCGGTGGTCGCCGTACCGTTCGTGCTCGCCTTCGCGTGGGTCCTCACAGCGCCATGGACGATGCCTTGGTACACGGCTCTCGCCTGGGCATCGGCGGCCTTGTTCCGCCAGGGGCGCCTCACCCGGTACCTCGTCGCGACCACCGGAGTCCTGGCCCTGTCCCACAACAGCGGCGGTCACGGCTGGACACTGTGAACCGGACGGGGTGGAGCGGACCCGCACACCGCCGTGTGCAGCAGAGGTGTCAGCGGGCCGCGTATCCGCCGTCGACGGGAGGGCGAGGCCGATCACGAAGCCGGCTCCGGGGCTGCATCGTCGCCGGGCATCGCCGTCGTGGCAGCCGAGGCGCACGCAGCACGGGGAACGGTGGAGCGCTCCCGGATCACTCCCTCACGCAGATCAGGGGCCCTCCGAAGAGGGCCCCTGATCTGTGGAAACTTCCGACATCACTGTCGGGACGACAGGATTTGAACCTGCGACCCCTTGACCCCCAGTCAAGTGCGCTACCAAGCTGCGCCACGTCCCGTTGCCCGTCTGACCTGGGGTTTCCCCTGGCCCAACGCGCACAGAAACAATACCGCACTCAGGGCCGTGGTCGCGCATCCCTTTTTGTGCCGTTCACTCCCTGCGCCCCTCCCCCGGCGGGAGACCCAGGGCAGGGTGGTGGTCGAGGAGACGGGGCGGGGCCGCCTGGCGCCAGGAGTCGGCGAGGATGTCGCGCAGCTCGCTGTCGTCCTCCAGGGCGGCGAGGCGCACCCGGATCCAGGCGAACTGCGCCTCGTGGTCGGCGACCCAGAACTTCCCGGGCTCCGCCAGGACCAGTTCGTCCCGCTCCTCCTTGGGGCACCGCACCGCCATGGAGGACTCGTCCTCGGGCAGCGTGGCGAACATCTTCCCCGCGACCCGGAAGGTGGGCATGCTCCAGGCGATCTTCTCCGTGCTGTCCGGCAGGGAGAGGGCGATACGGCGTACGTCTTCGGCGTCCGGCATGTCTCGCACCGTAGCCAACGCCACTGACAATCGGGCGGCCGGTCAGCGGGAGAGCGGTGCCACGTGCTTGTAGAAGATCGTCGTGGGCTGCAGGACGCCGGTCGGCGTCGCCGCGAAGTCCGGTATCGAGCCGGCCCTGATCCAGCCCGTGGACCGGTACAGCGACTCGGCGGGGCTGCCGGTCTCCGTATCCAGGTGGAGCAGGGTGATCCCGGCCTCGGCGGCGGCCCGCTCGGCGGTGGCCAACAGCCTGCGCGCAAGGCCCTTGCCGCGGGCCTCGCGATGCACCATGAGCTTGACCAGCTCGGCCCGGTGGCGACTGTTCGGCTTGTCCGGGAAGGCGAGGCCGACCGTGCCCGTCACCCGGTCCTCCGCCCGGGCCACCCAGACCGCGAGGCCGCCCGCGTCGACCGTGTAGGCCCGCGCCTTCCACCAGGCCAGGGCCGCTGCCCGGTCCAGCGGTGCGAGGAAGCCGATGGACGCCCCGCTGTGCACGGTGTCGGTCAGCAGATCGGCCAGGTCCCCGGAACACGCCAGCACCTCGGCCCCGCCGAGTCTGTCGATCACGGTCACGGCAGCACCACCACCAGCGCGTACCGCACGTCCTTCGGCCCGGGGCAGCGGAACCGGGTCGGGCCCCAGACCCGCATCCGCAGGCAGTCGCCGGCGGTGAGGCGGTGTTCCACGTCCTGCGCCGTCACCTGCAGTGTTCCGTCGAGGACCCAGATGTGCTGCTCGAGGCCGGGCACGGGTGGCCGGTCGTACGCGATGTCGGCACCCGCCGAGAGCCGGCCCTCGACGAGTTCGCCGCGCAGTCCGGGGTGCGGAGGGGACACCGACCGCCGCACGAAGCCGGATGCCGGGTCCTGCCACATGGGCTGGTCGGCGGCGCGCATCACCTGCGCGGGCTCCGCCTCCACCTGGCTGAGCAGCCGGGACATCGTGGTGCCGTAGACGGCGCACAGCCGGTTGAGCAGCGCGGCGGTGGGGCTGATCTCGGCGCGCTCGGCGCGGGACAGGGTCGAGCGGCTGATCCCGCTGCGCTCGGACAGCTCGTCCAGCGACCAGCCGTGTTCGGCCCGTAGCTCGGCGAGCCGGACCGCGAGCCGGGCGTCGACGGAGTCGATGAGATTGTTTCCCATATTCGAGAGCTTATCCCACATCTGGGAAGCGGTGAGCGAGGTGGACATCGGTGGTCGCGGGGACTCAGGGATGTTCCGGGTCTGCGGAGACGAGCGGCCCGTCAGTTCGCCGTCGCGGCCTCCGTCAGCGCGTCCAGCACCGGGCGGATCAGGGGATGCTCCTCCGCGCCCCGGCGCACGGCCGCGAAGACCCGGCGCGTGGGTGCGACACCGTCGACCGGACGGACCACCACGCCGGTGAGCTCCATGCCGCGCAGGGCCGAGCGGGGCACCAGTGCCACCCCCGCGTCCGCCGAGGCGAGGGCGACGACCGCCCGGAAGTCGTCCGAGGAGTGCTCGAGACGGGGCTGGAACCCGGCGTGCTCGCAGGCCAGGACCACCACGTCATGGCAGGGATTGCCGGGGTAGGGGCCGATCCACGGGTCCTTGGCCAGTTCGGCGAGCGGGACCTCGGGAGCGTCGGCGAGACGGTGGGTGACCGGTACGACGGCGTCGAAGGGCTCGGCGTACAGCGGGATGTGGGTGAGCCGGGGGTCGTCGGCGTCGGGCGCGCCCCGGTACTCGACGGCGACCGCCACGTCGACCTGCCGGTCGAGCACCATGGGCAGGCTCTCGTCGCCCTCCGCGTCCTGGACGCGGACCCGGATGCCGGGCGCGCTGCCGGCGAGCCGGGCCAGCGCGGGGGCGACGACCAGACCGATCCCGGTGGCGAAGGAGGCGACCGTCACCGTGCCCGCCGAGCCCGCGCTGTAGGCCGCCAGCTCGGCCTCGGCGCGCTCCAGCTGGGCCAGTACGGCATGGGTGTGACTGAGCAGGATCTCGCCGGCCGGCGTCAGCCGTACGCCCTTGGCACCGCGCTCGACGAGCCGGTGGCCGGTCTCCTGTTCCAGCGCGGTGAGCTGCTGGGACACCGCGGAGGGGGTGAGGTAGAGCGCGGCGGCAGCGGCCGTCACCGTGCGGTGGTCAGCCACCGCACGGAGGATGTGCAGCCGCCGCGCTTCGATCATGCGAACGATTATCGCAGGAGGTCCGGGTCGTCTCAGGCGTCCAGTTCCGCCCGCGCCGCCACGAACGCGTCGACCGCCCGGTGGACATCGTCCGTGGAGTGCGCCGCGGACAGCTGCACCCGGATCCGGGCCTGGCCCTGCGGGACCACCGGGTACGAGAAGCCGATGACGTACACGCCGCGCTCCAGGAGCAGCTCGGCCATGCGTCCGGCCCTGGCGGCGTCACCGATCATGACCGGGGCGATCGGGTGGTCGCCGGGCAGGATGTCGAAGCCCTCCTCGGTCATCCGGCGGCGGAAGAGGGCAGTGTTCTCGTTCAGCCTCTCGCGCAGGTCGCCCGCCGACTCCAGCAGGTCGAGCACCTTGAGGGAGGCAGCGGCGATCACCGGGGCGAGGGTGTTGGAGAAGAGGTACGGCCGGGAGCGCTGACGGAGCAGAGCGACGATCTCGGCGCGGGCGGCGACGTAACCCCCGGAGGCGCCGCCGAGCGCCTTGCCGAGGGTGCCGGTGACGATGTCGACGCGGTCCAACACGCCGTGCAGCTCGGGGGTGCCGCGACCGCCGGGGCCGACGAAGCCGACGGCATGCGAGTCGTCGACCATCACCATGGCGTCGTACCGGTCGGCGAGGTCGCAGATCTCGCGCAGCGGGGCCACATAGCCGTCCATGGAGAACACGCCGTCGGTGACGATCAGCTTGCGCCGCGCCCCGCCCTCGCCGGCCTCCTTCAACTGCCGCTCCAGGTCGGCGAGATCGCGGTTGGCGTAGCGGAAGCGGCGCGCCTTGGACAGGCGGATGCCGTCGATGATCGAGGCGTGGTTGAGGGCGTCGGAGATGACCGCGTCCTGCTCGCCGAGCAGGGTCTCGAAGACACCGCCGTTTGCGTCGAAGCAGGAGGAGTAGAGGATGGTGTCCTCCTGGCCGAGGAAGGCCGAGAGGCGTGCCTCCAGTTCCTTGTGCACCTCCTGCGTCCCGCAGATGAAGCGCACCGACGCCATGCCGTAGCCCCAGCGGTCCAGCGCCGCGTGGGCGGCGGCGATCACCTCGGGGTGGTCGGCGAGGCCGAGGTAGTTGTTGGCGCAGAAGTTGAGCACCTCGCCGGGCCGGCCGCCCGCGGTGACGTTGACGGTCGCGGACTGCGGGGTGCCGATCACGCGCTCGGGCTTGTGCAGCCCGGCGGCGCGGATCTCGTCGAGAGTGGTGCGCAGGTCGTCGCGCACGGAGTCGAACATGGAAGGCTCCTGAAAGTGCTCGGGCCGGGAGGGGGTTACGCGGTCCAGTCGAGGATGACCTTGCCGCCCTTGCCGCTCGCCGCGTCGGCGAACGCGGCCTCGTGGTCGCGGTAGTCGTACCGGCCGGTGATCACGGGCGCCAGGTCGAGGCCGCCCTCCAGCAGGACGGACATCGCGTACCACGTCTCGAACATCTCGCGGCCGTAGATGCCCTTGATGGTGATCATCGAGGTGACGATGCGCGCCCAGTCGACGGGGAACTCCTGCGACGGCAGACCGAGCATCGCGATACGACCGCCGTGCGTCATGTTGGCGATCATGTCGCGCAGGGCCTCGGGGCGGCCGGACATCTCCAGGCCGATGTCGAAGCCCTCGCGCAGACCGAGTTCGCGCTGTCCGTCGGCGACGGTCGCCCGGGAGACGTTCAGGGCGAGGCTCACGCCGATCTTGCGGGCGAGGTCGAGGCGCTCCTCGCTGACGTCGGTGATGACGACGTTGCGGGCGCCCGCGTGCCGGGCCACGGCGGCGGCCATCAGACCGATCGGGCCGGCACCGGTGATCAGGACGTCCTCGCCGACCAGCGGGAAGGACAGCGCGGTGTGCACGGCGTTGCCGAACGGGTCGAAGATCGCGGCGACATCGAGATCCACGGGGACGCGGTGCACCCACACGTTCGTGGCGGGCAGCACCACGTACTCGGCGAACGCGCCGTCCCGTCCGACACCGAGCCCGACGGTCGCCCGGCACAGATGGCGGCGCCCGGCCAGGCAGTTGCGGCACTTCCCGCACACCAGGTGGCCCTCGCCGCTGACCCGGTCGCCGGCCTTGATGTCCGTGACGTCCCGTCCGATGGCGACGACCTCGCCCACGAACTCGTGCCCGACGACCAGGGGCGTGCGGATCGCCTGCCGCGCCCAGCCGTCCCAGGCGCGGATGTGCAGGTCGGTTCCGCAGATGCCGGTTCGCAGCACCTTGATCAGTACGTCACCGGGCCCGACGGCGGGCTCCGGAACGTCCGTGAGCCAGAGCCCTGGTTCCGCCTTGTCCTTGACCAGCGCCTTCAACGCTACGGCTCCTGGGGTGAGGCCGGCGCGGGGCACGCCGAAGGGGCCCGCGCCGGGGGAAGGATGTGAAGTCGCTCAGAAATCTGCCGCATCGGGGATCACCGGTCCATCGAGGATTTCTTAAGCGCGACCGCAGCTTTCCTTCACGCCCCACGCTGCGCACCGCTGTGCTCCACGCCCCACGCTGCGCACCGCTGTGCTCCACGCCCCACGCTGCCGCACCGCTGTGCTCCACGCCCCACGCTGTGGCACCGTCCGCGTTCTGCCGTCAGGCGGGCTCGGTGTCACCGGTCCCCCTGGCGGCAATCCGCTCGGTCAGCTCCGCCGCCAGCGACTTGATGGTGTCCAGGCCCGCGCGGCCCCAGGGACGCGGTCGCACGTCGAGGGCGCAGACCGTGCCGAGGGCGATGCCGGTGGGGTCCATGAGGGGGGCGCCGAGGTAGGAGCGGACGCCGAGTTCGTCGACGAGCGGATTGCCGGCGAAGCGGGGGTAGTCACGGACGTCCTCCAGGACCAGGGCCTTGCGCCGGACGACCACATGCGGGCAGAAGCCGTACTCGCGGCCCAGATGCCGCCCCGCTGGGCCGGCGGCGCCGTCCGGGTCCGCCGGTGCGGTCAGGGGGCGGTCGTCGGGCTGGTGGAGTCCGGCGAAGCACTGCCGGTGTTCATGAACGAAGGTGACCATCGCGTACGGCACTGCGGCGAGCCCGGCGAGGCGGTCCGCGAAGGCGTCGAACTCCGGTTCGGCGCACTCCCCGAGGCCCATCCGGCGCAGACTGCGCATCCGCTCGGGGGCGTCCCCGTCCTGAGGGGTCAGCAGCAGACGGCTCAGCCTCATGCGCCGGCTCCGCGGCTCGTGGCGGGTGCCGGCGTGTGCGCGAGCAGGTGCCGGACCAGTGTGAGCAGGGTCTGCACCCCGGAACTGGAGAGCCGGGCGTCGCAGCGCACGACGGGAATCCCGGGGTGGAGGTCGAGGGCGGCGCGCACTTCGTCCGGGTCGTAGCGGTGGGCGCCCTCGAACTCGTTGACGGCGAGGACGAACCCGAGGCCGCGGCGCTCGAAGAAGTCCACGGCGGCGAAGCAGTCCTCCAGGCGGCGGGTGTCGGCGAGGACCACCGCGCCGAGCGCGCCCTCCGACAGTTCGTCCCACATGAACCAGAAGCGTTCCTGTCCGGGCGTCCCGAACAGGTACAGCACGTGCTTGGGGTCCAGGGTGATACGGCCGAAGTCCATCGCCACCGTCGTCTCGACCTTGCCCTCGACGCCGTCGAGGCGGTCGGTCACGGCGCCCACCGTGGTGAGCAGTTCCTCCGTGCTCAGCGGCGCAATCTCGCTCACCGCGCCCACGAAGGTCGTCTTGCCGACGCCGAACCCTCCCGCCACCAGGATCTTCAGGGCGGTGGGGAAGGGATCAGAGCTGTCGTCGTAGTCCATCGAGCACTGCCTCCAGAAGGGACCGGTCGGTGGGGTTGTGGTGGTGTGCGGGGGGCCTGGTGGTGAGCGCCCCGCAGTCGACGAGGTCGGACAGCAGCACCTTGGTGACCGCCGCCGGCAGCCTCAGATGGGCGGCGACCTCGGCGACCGGGACGGGCGAACGGCACAGGCCGAGCGCCTGGGCGTGCTCGGGGCCGAGGGCGCCGCGGGGGGTGGAGCCGGTGGCCATCACCTGTGACATGAGGTCGAGCGCGGCGGTCGGGCGGGTGCGGCCGTTGCTGATCGTGTAGGGGCGCACCAGCCGCCCGGCCGCGTCGTCGAGCCAGGGGCCGTCACCGGCCGCGGTGACGTTCAAGGCCGCATCGCCGTGGGCTGGTCGGCGCTTCGGCGGAACGCGGTCGTCAGATACGGTCGCACGCTCTTGACGAGCATCGCCATCTCGTAGCCGAGGACCGCCGCGTCGGCCTCGCGACCGGCCAGCACGGCGAGACAGGTGCCGGAGCCGGCGGTGGTGACGAACAGCAGGGTGGAGTCGAGTTCGACGACGACCTGCCGTACGTCGCCGCCGTCCCCGAAGCGGACGCCCGCGCTTCGGCCGAGCGCGTAGAGGCCGGAGGCCAGGGCGGCCATATGGTCGGCGCTGTCCGCGTCGAGGCCGTGCACGGCCTTCACGAGCCCGTCGCAGGAGAGGAGGACCGCGCTCGTGGTGTGCGGTACGCGCTGGACGAGGCCGCTCATCAGCCAGTCGAGGTCATGAGCCTGGGCGGTCGGCGCTTCGCTCGCCATGGTGGATGGACTCCTTGGGGTACGCGGGTCTGCGGGAGCGGGTGGGGTCGGGGCGGTCATCCGGCCGGAGCGCCCCCGTCATGACGGTCTGTCAGGTCAGGCTCCGACGCGTTTGACTCACGGAGGGCCTCCGCGAGGCCGATGCCCCGCCGGAACGCGGCCATCAGGCCCGGGTCGTGGCCGGAGAACCGGTCGGCGTCCTGGAGGACCGGCGGGGTGGGTCCGCCGCGGAGCTGGGGCGCGAGGTGCTCCTGGGCACGGCGGCGGGGCAGCGTGGGTCTGCCCGAGCCGGCGCTCGCAGCGTCGACGCGCGGTGTCGGCGGCCTGGTCGCGTTCTCCGCGAGAGTCGCCCGGTCGGTGGGGCGGATGCCGGGCCGGGCCTCGGCGGGTGTGGGCCGTGGTGTGTCGGTGTCGCGCACGGGCAACGGGGTCAGTACGCGCTCGGTCGGGATGCCGTCGGGTGCCGGCCGACGGGGTTCATGAGGTACGGGGTGTTCGGACGCCGGGGCGGAGGGGTGGGTGGGACGGGTGTGGGGCGGGGGCACGACGGCCGCGGGGTGCGGGTCGGCCGGGGTGGTGGCGGGCCACGGGTCCGCCGGGGTGGTGGCGGGCCACGGGTCCGCCGGGGTGGTGGCGGGCCACGGGTCCGCCGGGGTGGTGGCGGGCCACGGGTCCGCCGCGGCGACGGTGGACCACGGGCCCGGAGCAACGGCCGTGTCCGGCAGGCTCGTTGCGGTCGTCGGCCGCGAGCCGGCCGCGCCCGCGGTACTCCGGCCGCCCGTTGGAACCGCAGTGCCCTGCGGTGCCACCGGCGTCATCGTCGCGGCCGTGCCCGGTGCCGGGCCGAGCAGCCCTTGCGGCAGGACGAGCACCGCCTGCACACCGCCGTAGATGTTGGTCTGCAACCGGACGTGGATGCCGTGCCGGCGGGCGAGTTGGGAGACCACGAACAGGCCGATGCGGCCGTCCGCCAGCAGTCCGGCGAGGCTGAACTGATCCGGGTCGGCGAGCAGGGCGTTCATCTTGTTCTGCTCGGCCTGGGGCATGCCGAGCCCGCGGTCCTCGACCTCCACGGCGAGCCCCGAGGTGACGAGGCCGGCACGCAGCAGCACCTGGGTGTGCGGCGCGGAGAACACCGTCGCGTTCTCGACGAGTTCGGCCAGCAGGTGGATCACGTCCGCCACGGCGTGTCCGCGCAGGCTGCCGTCGACCGGCGGTACGAGCCTGACCCGCGTGTACTGCTCGACCTCGGCGGTCGCGGAGCGCAGCACCTCGGTCATGGGAACCGGGTTGCTCCACTGCCGGCGGGAGACGGCGCCGCCGAGCACG
The DNA here is from genome assembly GCF_042891915.1 of Streptomyces sp. NPDC001848. NCBI lineage: Bacteria > Bacillati > Actinomycetota > Actinomycetes > Kitasatosporales > Streptomycetaceae > Streptomyces > Streptomyces sp. NPDC001848. The sequence goes on from NZ_JBIATP010000003.1 coordinate 348,754, forward strand.
GCCAGGTTCTCGGCGTGGCGCCGGATGCGGGTGGCGAGGTGGTCGATGTGGAAGAGGCCCTTGAGCAGATCGGGGTCCTCGATGTCGTTCTCCAGCTCGTCCAGGATGGAGATCTCCCGGTGCACGAGCGACTGCAGACGCCGGGCGAGGTTGAGGAACACCTCCAGCTTCTGCTCGCTGTCCGCCCGACTGGAGAGCTGTGCCGCCTGGACGACCGCGGCGACGGCGCCGTCGTGGGCGCGGGCCAGCTCCGCGGCGAGCTGTTCGAACTCGTCGGCGTCGGCGGCGGGTGTGCCGCGTGGGGCCCGCACGGACGGTGTCTCGCCGCGGCGCAGTGCCTCGACGAGGGCGCGCAGGTCGGCCGCGTCACGGGAGGTGTCGCGGCGCAACGCGTCGAGCCGGCCGTCCACGGACCGGGCGGCTCGCTCGGCGGCCACGGCGGCGATCACGACGCCCACCGCGGTGACGGCGAGGGAGCCCGCGAGCACGGCCCAGAGCGCGAGGGTGGGGCGTGCGCCGGTGATGCGGATCGTGTAGAGCACGGCGGCGCAGGCGGCGAGGGCCACCGCGAGGGGCGGCAGGACGGCCAGACGCCGCAGTTGGGGCCGCATCCGGATCTCGGGGTACGGGAGGACCGCGCGAGCGGGCGGCCGCCCGCGCCGCCCGCCCGCGCGGCGGTCTTCGCGTGCGGCGGGTGCGCGAAGGTGAGACATCGGCGTCCTCGTACTGGGTGCGTCGGGGGCGTAGGGGCTCCCGCGGGTCTGCGCGACTCGGGCACGCGCCATCGCGGCGCCGGTCGACAGAGCCGAAGTTCCGGCCCTGCGTCGCCCGACGGACACTCAGAGTAGTCACCCTTGGGGCAGGTGGGGTGGGCTGTTGACAAAGTCCCCCCGAGAGCTTCCCGCTCTGGTATGACCTGTCGCACGACAGACCGATAACCATGCTGATCATGCGATCAAGCTCGCCATAGAAGAGATCGGAGCTGGTCAGAAGCGGTCACAGACAAAAGGTGAGTCGCTGAGGCGCGTCCCGCGCCTCGACCCTGGACCCGCTCGAACGCTGATCCGAAAGTCAGCCCGCGCCGAGGCCTTCCGCTCCCTGGAACCAGGGACCGTTCCCCGGGATCGTCACCCGCAGTGTCGGCGGCCGCGGCACCGACCGACCGGCCGCGGGACGGCGCCGGTCAAGCCGGGCGAGTACTCGACGTCCGAGGCCGTGCCGATGATGACGGGTGCGCTTCAGCCCGCCGCCGAAGGCACAGGTACTGTCGTTGCCGACGAGCAGGCCGCCGGGGCGGCCGGTCTCTCGGAGAACTGACAGCACCACGGGTGGCGCGGAGGAGGACGACTCACGCCACCCTCATGCGAGGGGACACGACCATGGCTGTGACACGCCGGCCCACGCTCAGCGACGTGGCGGAGCAGGTCGGCGTCAGCGCGAAGACGGTGTCACGGGTGCTCAACGGTGACGGGCCGGTCGCCGCCGAGACCCGTGAGCGGGTGATGGAGGCCGTGCAACGGCTGGGCTTCCGGCCCAACCTCATGGCCCGGCACATCCGTCTCGGCGGCAGCGACACCGCCATCGGGCTGATCGTGCCGGACATGAGCAACCCGTTCTTCGCCACCGTGGTGAGCGGGATCGAGTCGGTGACGCACGGCCGGGGCCTCACCCTCCTCGTCGGCTCCTCGGCGCAGGACGCCGAACGCGAACGCTCCCTGGTCGGGACGTTCCTGGCCCGCCGGGTCAGCGCCCTGCTCATGGCGCCGATCGTGCAGGCGGACCACGGCTATCTCAAGGCCGAGCGCTCCGCGGGACTGCCGGTGGTCTTCCTCGACCGTCCGGGCACCGGCCTGGCCGCGGACAGCGTACTGAGCTCCAACCGGCAGGGAGCGCGCGAGGGCACCGCGCACCTGATCGCGCACGGCCACCGCAGGATCGGCTTCATCGGCAACACACCCACCCATCTCTACACCCGCCGCATGCGCCTGCGGGGCTACCGGGACGCCCTCGCGGAAGCCGGACTGTCGTACGACCGGGCGCTGGTGGCCGGCGGCCACGACATGCGGTCGGCGGTTGCCGACACCGAGCGCCTGCTGAACCTGGCCGACCCGCCGACGGCGCTGTTCGCGGCGAACAACTTCGCGTCGATGGGAGCCGTGCTGGGCCTCGCCCGGGCCGGTCGCAGGGATGTCGCGCTGGTCGGCTTCGACGACATACCGCTCGCCGAGGTCCTGGAACCCGCCCTCACCGTGGTCGCCCAGGACCCGGCGGCCATGGGCGCGACCGCCGCGACCATCGCCCTGGCCCGCCTGGACGGCGACCGCTCCCGGGCCCGCACCACGGAGATACCCACCCGGCTCATCCCCCGGGGCTCGGGGGAACTGCGTCCCCACTGATCGCGACGCCTTCGCCGTCGGCCATGCCTGCGAGGCCGCGGTTGCCCGGGGGCCGAACGGTCAGGGATCCGCATGGCTAAGGGACCGAGTGGGCGGGGACCGGATAGCCAAGGATCGACTGGCCGGGGCCCGAATCGCCGGGGCCCGAATCGCCGGGGCCTGAATGGCCGGGACCGGATGCCAGGGCCCGAATCGCCGGGGCCCGAATCGCCGAGGCCTGAATGGCCGGGACCGGATGCCAGGGCCCGAATCGCCGAGGCCTGAATGGCCGGGACCGGATGCCAGGGCCCGAATCGCCGGGGCCTGAAGGCCGGGCCCGAATGCCGGGGCCTGAATGGCCGGGGATCGACCTGGCCTCCCCATGGGCGACTGCGTACGATGCGAGCGCTCCCGGTCTTCACAGCTCGCTCATGGTTTCTCCACTGCTTTCTCCACAGACCGGGAGCAGGCGCGCTGGTTGACGTGCTCATGACCACCGCGCATGGTCACCCCCACCGAACGAAGGAGAACCATGGCCGGCGGACTGCTCCTGAGCGGCGCGATCGCCGCTCTTCTCGCCACCGCGATTCCGGCGCAGCACGGCTCCCCCGTCTTCACCGACCCTCCCCCGGACAAGATCGTCATCGACGTCGCCACGGTCAACGGCTCCGGCTGTCCCCAGGGCACCACCGCCGTGGCCGTCTCGGAGGACAACACCGCCTTCACGGTGACCTACAGCGACTACCTGGCCCAGGCCGGCGGGAACTCCGACCCCACCGCCTTCCGCAGGAACTGCCAGCTCAACCTGGTCGTGCACGTTCCCCAGGGCTTCACCTACGCCATCGCCAGCGCCGACTACCGCGGCTTCGCCTCGCTCCAGCAGGGCGCGAGCGGCACCCAGCGGGCCTCGTACTACTTCCAGGGCTCCTCGAACACGGCGTACCGCAGCCACCCCTTCAACGGCCCCTACAACGACAACTGGCAGGCGACCGACAAAACCGACTGGGCCCAGCTCGTCTGGGCGCCCTGCGGAGTCCAGCGCAACTTCAACATCAACACCGAACTTCGGGTCGCCGCGGGCACGTCCGCGCCCGGCAAGGTCAGCTTCATGACCATGGACTCGACCGACGGGGACATCAGCACCGTGTATCACCTGGCGTGGAAGGAGTGTTCGAACTCCTGAGGGAGAGCCGGTGGGCGGGTGAGCGCGGCGTCGCCCGCCCGCCGGCGTGGCCGCGGCGCCGATGCCAGGACGGTGTCACGGCACGGACGGTGCAGTGGACGGCCGTGCGCCGATGGGGCCCGATGCCGTGTCCTTCGTCCACGGTCCGACACCGAGCATCCCGGTGGTGCCGAGATCGAGCTCCGGGATCACCATCACCGGGCGTGCGCCGAGCCTGGCCCACACACGAACGTACGGTGCGTTCACCGGAGTTCCGGCTTGGGTGGTGTTCCGCCACACGAGTTCCGCGTGGGCGCGCTCCCCCGGCTTCAGGGTCACCGGCTGGGGCGTACCCTCGGTTCCGGCGCCGGAGGCGATCTCGTCGCCGTGGACGATCCTCACGCCGTCGACGCGACCGTGGCCCTCGTCCTGGATCTGAAGCTGCGGACGGCCGTCGAGACGATAGGGGTCGGCGCCGCAGTTCTCCAGGTGCAGGCCCACGACGCGCAGGCCCATGGCGGCGTCACCGTCGTCGGCGTACAGACGCAGCCCCGAGGCCGGGCAGGGTCCGGACGCGGAGGGCGCTTCGTCGACCGGGACGCTGCGCACCTTGGCAACCTCGACGCGGGCCCCGTTCTTCATGTCTCCGGGAAGGTGTCCCAGGGGGACGGCGCCCTTGAAGGTCTGGCCGGGCCGCACGGACGGCACGGTCTTCTCGGTGGTGTCGATCGCGCCACCGGAGCCGGACGGGAACCCGAACGTGATCGTGTACATCATCGGCGCCGTGCCGCGGTTGGTGACCTCGAACTCCGCGGACAGCGAGGAAACGTCACAGCCTCCGCGGTGGTCACGGGCCCAGGCGGGCAGGCCGGTGATCCGCACACCGTCCTTGGCCACGCCCTCACCGCCGGGCAGGGGCAGCGGCGTACCCGTGGGACGACCGGTGCCGCCGGGGGCCGGAGCGCCAGAGGGTTCGGCGCCGTACCGGGGACGGTCGGACGGGCATAACGGTTCGGCGCTGATCCGTCCCGGACCGTCGGTGACGTCGGTCCGGGTCGTTCCGTCGCCGCGCGAGTCGGCCTTCTCCGCGCCGCAACCCGTCAGGATGAGGGCGGCCGCTGCGGCGAGGGTGGTCACGGCGACATCGGTGGTGGTTCTGCGCATCCGTCCAGCCCATCAGCGCCACTGCGATCAGGCTGTGGCGGAAGCCACTCCTCCAGTCACAGACGCGTCACAGGAGGCGTCGGTCGAGGTGGCGTTCGAAGACGTCCGAGACGCCGTTGGTGTCGCCGGGTACCAAGTCGGCGGCTGCCGAGGTGAACAGGACCGCGCGGCCGTGCCGGGTGACGGCACCGGGGACGGCGGTCGCCGAGGCGGCGGACGGCGCGACCGTCTCGCGCCGTCCGGTGCGCACGTCGACGAGCACCAGGTCGCCCTGTTCCTCCGGTGGCAGGGCGCCGTGCTCCTTCACCACCACGAACCGGCAGCCGCCGTCGACCGCCTGGGCCACGTCTCCTGGGGCGCCGACCCGCTCGATCCGGCCGGTGCGCAGATCGGCCACGTAGGCCTGCTCGTCGTGCGGCGCGGGGCCGCCCGGCAGCAGGTTGGTCGCCCACGAGTCGAACAGTACCCGGCGGCCATCGGCGGAGAACCCCACGACGAAGGACACGTCGTCGGCCGGCGTCCCGTCGGGCGCGACGTCGATCCGGCGGACGGTGCCGGTGACCCGGTCCTTGACCTGTACGGCCGTCCGGTCGCCGTTGTGCACACCATAGGCCACCCGCCTGCCGTCGGCGCTGAGCCGTGCACCGACGACATTGCCCTCCGGCACCGGAGTGATCAGGTCGTCGGTGCCGGTGGCCAGGTCCCGCACATACAGGTAGGGCGAGCTGCTGCTTCCGTTCCGGTTGCCGACGGTGTACGCCACGTGGTCGCCGTCGGCGCTGATCGCGGCGACGTGCCCCAGTTCGTAGCTCATGCCGGACGGTGGGTCGGCGGGCCACAACGGCTGCGTCACGCCGGTCGCGCGGTCGTGGACGTACGGCTTCATGAAGCGGTTGCCGGTGTCGAAGGCGACCCTGCGGCCGTCCGCGCTGATGATCGCACCGCCCGCGTAGACGCCGGTCCCGGGCAGCTTCGTCAGGGCCCCGGTGCGCAGGTCCTTGACGTAGAGGCAGGTGGAGAAGGTCGCCGGGCACCCCTCGCCGGGGCCGAGTGTCCCGAAAGCCGCGTACCGGCCGTCCGCGCTCACGTTCCCGTCCCGCGACGCCATGGCCAGCTGGGCACCGTCCGCGCCGGTGCTGATCCGGTCGACACCGCCGGTGCGGGTGCCGGCGCGCGCGGCCTCGGCCGGTGCGGCGTGCGCCGGGACGGCGGCCAGGGTGAGGGCGGCGGCCAGGCCCGCGCCCCACAGCATGCGTCTCATCGGCTCTCCCCCTCCCCCCGGGCCCGCCCCGAGGGCTCACCGGGATGCAACTGCACCGCACACCACGGGTCAATCCGCTTGATTACGTACAACCCGGGCGGTTGATCAGGAGCCCGCGAACACCGCCGCCCCGACGACTCGCCGACGAACATCCCTACGCGGCGTTGCCACCGACGCCCGACTCCTCGGCGCGGCCGAGGCCGTCCGCGTCGGGCCTGACGAGGGGCTGCCCGCGGGCCTTCACCGGGGACGGTTATGGTGACGGCCGAATCGAAAGCGGACTGAACTGGCGGAGGGCACGCCGTGTCGGACAAGGGGCGGCTCGTCGCCGGCCGGTACCGGCTCGGCCGAGCAGATCGCGACCCGCCGCCACTCCTGCCCACGCTCCGTCGCCCGTGCCCGAGGGCTACCACCAGGTCAGGGACGAACGACTCGGCGTCTCGCTCCCCATCCCGGACGGCTGGAAGCCCGGCCCGCGCACCGGTGACGAGGTCGCCTACACGGACCCGACGGGTCTGGCCGGCATCACGATCGGCACGGTGGACCCCGCCGGAGCGAACCCGGAATCGCACTTCCTGGACATCGAGAGGAACACGAAGGCCAACTACCCGACGTACCGGAGGCTGCGCATGCAGCAGACGACGTTCCGGCGGAGCCGGCGGCGGTGTGGGAGTTCACCTTCAAAGGACGCGTCCGCGCGTTCCGCGCCGTCGATCTCGGTTACGGCCGGGAGGGCGGCCGGGAGTACGACATCCACCTCTCGGCCCCGGACGTGAAGGGAGACGCCCATCGCCCCGTCTTCGACCACGCTCGGGACGGATTCGCCGCCACCGGTTCGTGAGTCCCCGGCCGGTCAGGGAGTGCCGAGGTCTCAGGGGGTTGCGGTGACCGCGGCGGAAGACTCGAACAGCGCCAGCTGATCCGTGATCCACGGGTCCGCGAACACGGCGAGCTGGTCCGCGATCCACGGATCGACGGGACGGCGGTGGGTGTGACGTTCACCGTTATGGCGGTGGCCGTCGCTCCGGTTTCCGGATCCGCCGTGGACGGCGACGGCCCTGAGGTCCTGGACGGCGACTGTCGTGACGATGGAGTGGTTGTCCGCCCGCGGGGTGGCCGCGGTGGCCGGTCCGCCGAGGGCGAGGAGAGCGCTTCCGACGAACACCGCGGAGACACCCCCGGTCGCGATACGCCGCATGAGCTTTCCCATGGTCTTCTCCTTGCACAGTCGCCTGGTCTGCGACTGCGAACGATCGAAATGTGCCGGGTTTCGGCGCCACCCAAGCTACGCACGCCCCAGTTGGTTGAACAATAAACTAGATCTGTGAAACCCGTCACCGGGGGCGCGTTCTCCAGCGTGCTGCTCCTGATGCCGCCGGGAATCTGCAGCACGCGCCCGGTGCACCGCCCAGCGGCCGGCTGAGAAAATCGCTTGGACTCCGCGGGCGCCGTCGCGCGACACTGTCGGTTCCTGACCTCCTCGCACTCGCGAACGCGTCACCGGCATTGCGTGGGGGCTCAGTCTCCATGCCACCTAGCCGGAACGCGCCCGGAACGAGGGCGCCCACTCGAACCGAAGCTCCGCGCGGCCAGTGAAAAGACGGCTTCTCGAAGAAGCGGGCGGCGGGCCGCCGTACGACACCACGGGGGTGCGATGGGATCGTTAGGACCGCGCGACGGTTCGCCGGGGGGCGGCCCGGTGCTCCTCGCGCTTCGTTACTACAGCCGGGAGTTGGCCCGGCTCCGGCGCCTGACGGTGCCCGCGATGCTGCTGCCGGCCATGGGCAACATCGGCATCAACTACGTCGCGCCGCTGGTCGTCGCGATGCTGGTCGGCAGAATCGCCGACGATGCCGGCGTGTCCATCGGCTCCGCGCTGCCCTACGTCCTCGGCTTCGCGGGTGTCCTGCTGCTGGCGGAGACGCTGTGGCGCATCGGCATGCACTGCCTGAACCGCGTCGACGCCCTCGGCATCGAGCGCCTGTACGTGATCGGCATGGACCAGCTGTTCGCCAAGGACGCCGCGTTCTTCCACGACAACTTCGCCGGGTCGCTGACCAAGCGCGTCCTGAGCTTCGCCTCCCGCTTCGAGGAGTTCGTCGACACGCTGACCTTCTCGGTGGTGGGCAGCCTGGTGCCGCTGGTGTTCGGCTCTGTGGTGCTCTGGCGTTATGAACCACTGCTCGTCGTGGGACTCCTGGCGATGATCTCGCTGACGGCGCTGTGCGTGGCGCCCCTCATCCGGCGCCGTCAGGCGATCGTGCACCAGCGTGAGGAGGCGATCGCCCGGGTCTCCGGCCACGTCGCCGACAGTCTGATGAACATGGACACGGTGCGGGCGTTCGCCGCCGAGGAACGCGAGGCCGCCGAGCACCGGTCCCGCGTCGCGGAGTCACGACGGCTCTCGCTGCGCTCATGGGACTACGGCAACCTCCGCATCGACACGCTGGTCGCGCCGATGTCCGTGCTGACCAACGCGCTGGGACTGCTGCTCGCGATCGTGTTCGCCGGCCGGCACGGCGTGGAAGCGGTCGTGGTGACCTTCACGTACTACACCAACGCGACCCGGATCATGTTCGAGTTCAACCAGATCTACCGCCGCCTGGAGAGCTCGATGACGGAGGCGGCGCAGTTCACCGAACTGCTGCTGACGCCACCGACCGTGCTCGACCCGGTCTCGCCGGAGCCGCTGCGACCCCAGGGCGCCGACATCCGGTTCGAGAAGGTGACCTTCGCCCACGCGGGCGCCGAGCCGCTCTTCGAGGGACTCGACCTGGCCGTGCCCAGCGGGGCGAAGTTCGGTCTCGTCGGCCGGTCCGGCGGGGGCAAGACCACGCTCACCCGGCTGCTGCTGCGGATGACGGATATCGACGGCGGACGCATCCTGATGGGCGGTCAGGACATCAGCAGAATGCGCCAGAGCGACCTGCGCAGCCTGATCGCGTACGTGCCGCAGGACCCGGCGATGTTCCACCGCACGCTGCGGGACAACATCGCGTTCGCCCGTCCGGACGCCACCGAGGCCGAGATCCGCCGCGCCGCCGAGGCGGCGCACGTCACGGAGTTCGCCGACGCGCTGCCGGACGGCTTCGGCACCTTGGTGGGCGAACGTGGCGTCAAGCTGTCCGGCGGGCAGCGCCAGCGGGTCGCCCTCGCCAGGGCGATCCTGCGCGACGCGCCGATCCTACTGCTCGACGAGGCGACCAGTGCGCTGGACTCCGAGAGCGAGATCCTCGTCCAGGAGGCTCTGTGGAGGCTCATGGAGGGGCGGACGGCGCTGGTGGTGGCGCACCGGCTGAGCACGGTCGCCAGGATGGACCGCCTCGTCGTCCTCGACCGCGGACGGATCGTCGAGCAGGGCACGCACCAGGAACTGCTCGCGTCGGCCGGCGCCTACGCGAAGCTGTGGGAGCACCAGTCAGGAGGCTTCCTCGACGACACGCCGGCGGGCGCCGACATGCGCTGAAGAAGTGAGTCAGGAGGAAAGGGCGGGGCGCAGGGGCTCGCGGAAAGCGGCCGCGGAGAACCGCCGCGGAGAGACGGCGGAGCGATCACTGAGAAACCGCGGGGATTCAAGGGCTGGCAGAGCCGGACGGCAGTCAGGGACGACGCGACTCAGACCCCCACCCTCACGGCCGACGCCCCCACGGCCGACGCCCCGACCGCCGTCTCCCGGCGGCTGCGGCTGATCACCGTCATCGCCACCTTCGGCGGGCTGCTCTTCGGTTACGACACCGGTGTCATCAACGGTGCCCTGCCCTACATGAGCAAGGACCTCGGCCTGACTCCGGTCACCGAGGGCCTGGTCACCAGCTCGCTGCTGCTGGGCGCCGCGCTCGGCGCGATCACCGGCGGCCGTCTGTCGGACGCGCGCGGCAGGCGCCGTACGATCCTCACCCTCGCGGTGCTGTTCTTCGTCGGCGCGCTCGGTGCCGCCCTCGCCCCCACCACCGCGGTCATGATCGTGGCGCGCTTCGTGCTCGGCCTAGCGGTCGGCGGCGCATCGGTGGCCGTGCCGGTCTACCTCGCGGAGATCTGCCCCGCCGAGCGGCGCGGCGCACTGGTCACCCGTAACGAACTGATGACCGTCAGCGGGCAGTTGCTGGCCTTCACCTCCAACGCGATCATCGCGAACGTCGGGAGCGAGGCCGGCGGCATCTGGCGCTGGATGCTGGTCATCGCCACGATCCCGGCCGTGGTGCTCTGGTTCGGGATGCTCGTCATGCCGGAGAGCCCCCGCTGGCCGGCCTCCAAGGCCCGGTTCAACGACGCTCTGGAAGTCCTCAAGCAGGTGCGCTCCCGGCAGCGGGCCGAGGCCGAACTCGCCGAGGTCTCCGCGCTCGCCGTGAGGCAGGAGCAGGAGAAGCTCGGCGGCCGGCACGACATGACGTCCACCCCGTGGGTGCGCAAGCTGATGTTCGTCGGCTTCGGCATCGCGATCGTGCAGCAGATCACCCGTGTCAACACGATCATGTACTACGGCACCCAGATCCTGACCGACGCCGGCTTCGCCGCCGACAGCGCCCTGACCGCGAACATCGCCGACGGCGTCATCTCGGTGCTGGCGACCTTCGTCGGCATCTGGCTGCTGGGCCGCGTCAACCGCCGTCCGATGCTGATGACCGGTCAGATCGGCACCGCCGGCTACCGCCGGATGAAGGAGGTCATCGCCTCCGGCTCCCTGGGCGCCCCGCTGATCGTGCACTGCGCCCACCGCAACCCGACCGTGCCGGACTCCTACACCTCGGCCATGGCCGCGCAGGACACGGCCGTGCACGAGATCGACGTGCTGCGCCGGCTGCTGGACGACGAGATCGTCTCCGCGCAGGTGATCACCCCGCGCGCCACGAGCAAGCGCTTCGACCACCTCAAGGACCCCCATCGAGTTGTCGCCGCGCGACGACTTCATGCCGTTCTTCCTGCACCCGCGGGCGGAGGACGAGCGCGTCACCCGGCTGAAGAACTCCCTACGCACGCACGGCGTCCAGCTGTCCTCCGTGCTGCCGCTGTACAAGTGGTCCTCTCCCGACGAGGCCGAGCGGCAGGCCGCGGTCCGCTACTGGAAGCGGATGATCGAGATCACCGCGGACCTCGGATGTCCGCTGATGAACTCGGAGTTCAACGGCCGCCCGGAGCGGGCCGCCGAGAGCGAGGCCGCGTTCTGGCGCTCGATGGAGAAACTCCTCCCGGTCTTCGAACGCGAGGGCATCGCCCTCAACCTGGAGGCCCACCCGGACGACTTCTGCGAGGAGAACACCCCGGCGGTCGACCTCGTCCGCGCGATCAACAAGCCCTGGGTGAACTACCTGTACTGCGCCCCGCACTCCTTCCACCTCTCGGGCACCGACCCGAAGGCGGACATCGCGGCGATGATGCGCTACGCCGGCGACAAGCTCCGGCACGTGCACATCGCCGACTCCTTCAACCACAAGGGATCGTCGGGCCTGCGCTACATCCTCAACCCGCCCGGCACCCCGGCCCGCATCCACCAGCACCTCGACATCGGTCAGGGCGAGGGCGACTGGGACGCCTTCTTCGGCACCCTGCGCGAGATGGACTTCGACGGCGTCGCCACCGCCTGTGTTTTCGCCCGGGAGGAACGGGCCCGAGAGTCCTCCGCCTTCATGCTGGACCGCATCCGCAAGGAACTCGCCGTGTGAGCCTCGCGGCCGCCGTGAGTCGAGTCCCGGTGCGGGACACCTGCCGGTGTCCGGCACCGGGACCTCCGTGGTGCTCCCCTGCGCACATCGTGCACGGCCGCAGACCGTATTCGCGTTGCCGGTTCCCGGCAATGTTCATTACTGTCTGCCTGCCCGACGCCGTCAGGAAGGCGTCAACGACGTGTCAGGCGCACGGGAGAGGCAGGGGGAGGCATGGGGGGTCGCGCAGCGGTCGAGACATATCTGACGGGCTACACCCGGCTCCTGGCCGACGTGGCGGCCACCGGCCGCCGCCTCACCCGCGACGAGATCGACACCCGGCGTACGCTCGGTGAGCGGGCCGCCGACGCGGGAGTCGGCCTGCGCGCCCTGGTCAGTGGGCACCTGACCGCCACGCGCACCGCCTGGCCGGGTACCCCCGGCACCGCGCACGGCGTGCTCGCGGCCGTGGAACAGGCCATCGACGCCTTCACCGAGGGCTACGAGCGGGCGCAGCGCCTCGCGGTCCGTCAGGAGGAGGCCGCGCGACGGGAGTTCATCGACGACCTTCTCTACGGCCGCAGCGACCTCGGCCGTCTCGCCGAGCGTGCCGAACGCTTCGGGCTGCGCCTCGCGCACGCCCATGCCGTCGCGGTCGCCCAGGGCCCGACCGCCTACGACGAGGCCGACCCGGTACCGCGCCAGGTGGAGAGCTCCCTGATCACCCGTTTCGGCGCCCGAAACATCCTGCTCACCACCAAGGACGGCCGTCTGCTGTGCATCGCGCCGGGCGACCAGGAGGACGTCCTCGCCCACTTCGCCAAGCAGGCGCACGCGGCCGTCGGCGGGGGCCGGATCGCCATAGGGCGGGCGCAGCCCGGTCCCGGCGGCGTGGTGCAGTCCTACGAGGAGGCCCTCGGCGTCCTGGACCTCGCCGACCGCATGGACCTGGCCGACCCGGTGCTGCACGCGGCCGATCTGCTGGTCTACCCCGTGCTCACCCGGGACCGCCAGGCGATGGCCGACCTGGTCGTGAGCACCCTGGGCCCGCTCACCACGGCCCGGGGTGGCGCGGAGCCCCTCCTTCAGACCCTCACCGCGTATTTCGACACCGGCTGTGTGGCCGCCCAGGCCGCGCGCCGTCTGTCACTGAGCGTGCGCGCCCTGACCTACCGGCTGGCACGCATCCACAAGCTCACCGGTGCGAATCCGGTCGACCCCGCCCACCGTTACATGCTCCAGACGGCGGTCATCGGCGCCCGTCTGCTGGACTGGCCGGCGAAGCCCCTCTGATCCCGTCGTCGGGCAGGGCGATGACGATCTCCGGTGGTCTGGTCAGTGTGTTCCTGACCGTGCAGCGGGACACCACCGACCGCAGGGCGTCCCGTCGTGCGGCGGGGAGCGCGGGCGCGCGCACCCGCAGGCGGAGCGAGGTCACTCGGGGCGCCCGGCCGGACGCCGTACGGAACTCGGTCTCGATCCGCAGCCCCTCACGGCTGAGGTCGTGGCGGTCGAGGAACCGGCCGGCGCAGTGCGCGACGCACGCGGTCAGCGACGCCACGAGGAGCTCCACGGGGGTGGGTGCCGTGTCGGTGCCGCCGTCCGGCACCGGCTGGTCCACGGCCAGTATGTGTCCGCGCAGCCGTACTTCATACGCGTCCGCGGTGATCGGCACGGCGTCCGCGTGACCCGGCGGGCCCGGGACCCGCGGGGCGAAGACGGCGGCCTGGTGGAGCAGCAGTCCGGCGACACGCCGGGCCTCTTCCGGCGTCAGCGAGGCCAGGGTCTCGCCTCGGTCACGGGGTTCGCAGGTGATGCCGAGCACGACGCGTCCCATGTTCGCGGGCATTCCTTGGGGCGTGAACCCGGAGACGGTGACCGTACGACCGCGCCGGGTGCGTACGCCCTCCGCGAGCCGTTGCCTTGCGTTCACGATGTCACCGTCCAAACTCGGCGCGCGGCGCCGGGGGCGATCACGCGTCGTGCTCGGCCTTCGATCTGCCGGGCATCGGCCTTCCGTGTCCCCAGCGGGCGCGGTCGCCTTGCGCCGACACCTCCAGTCCACCGCGCCCGCTCCCCTGCCGCTGAGGCCGAACAGCCCCTGCCGGGGGACCCGAACGTCCCCGCTCCGCCGGTCAGTGCCTCTCCGGTACCACGGCCACCGGGCACTCGGCGTGGTGCAGCAGCGTGTGGGCTACCCGGCCCAGGTCCCTGCGGTCGTGCCCGCGCCGGACACCGATGATCACGAGGTCCGCGGCGGCCGAGCGGCGCAGGAGAACCCGGCGGGCGGTTCCCTCGACCGTGGTCCGGTGCACCCGGACCCCCGGATGGTCGGCCACGGCGTCCTGGAGCAGGGCGTCGATCAGGGTGGCCGCCCGCTCCTCGCAGAAGTGCGCCGGGTCCCCGGTCAGCAGGGGGTGGTCCATGGGCCGGTGCGCGGGGTGGCGCCAGGCACGGATCACGTCCAGGACGCAGTGCCGCACCTCGGCCTCGCGGAGGGCGAACCGCACCGCCGCGCCGCTCGTGCCGGGCTCCCCGGCGCCGAGCAGGATCCGGTCGTGCGTGCCCTCCAGGCCGGCCTTGTCGCCGCGCACCACGATCACCGGCCCGCTGGCACGGCCCGCGACGGTGAGGCTGACCGAGCCGAGGAGCAACCCCGTCAGCCGGCCGCGGCCACGGCTGCCCGTCACCACGGCCGAGGCGTGGTGCACCGCGCGCAGCAATGCCTCCACCGGATCCTCGAACAGGACGTCGGCGGTGACCCGCACCCGCGGGTTGCGGCGCCGGACGCGTTCCGTGGCGGTGACGAGGATGGCATCCGAGGGCACGTCGTCCTTGTCGCTGTCACCGGCGGAGGCATACAGGAGCCGTACGGGCAGACCGTGCCGGGCCGCCTCGTCGGTCGCCCAGTCCACCGCCACGAGGCTGCACTCCGATCCGTCGACGCCCACGACCAGAGGCGGCTCCATGGTCCCCACCGCCTTTCGTCCCGCTCCGGAACGGCTCACCTTTCACCGTCACACCGGCCGCGGAGCGACGAGAGGGGCACTTCGGCCCCTCGTGAGGGACCTTCGGCCCCTGTCGCGACGGGGCGGCCGCAGAGAGGCGGCGCGGATCCCCGAGCGACACGGCGTGGAATACGCCGCATCGGGCGGCCGTTGGGCTCTGCTGTGATCAAGTGGTGCGTGGGCAGCGCGCAACACCGGCTACGGAGGGACAGGAACCGATGGGCGACGTCACCGGCACGGACCACGTGGGCTCACTGAAGGAGACCGTCGGACGGTACGGCATCTGGAGTATCGGGCTGCGCCCGGAGGATCCGGCCAGGCGCGGCGAACTGGCCGACGCCGCCGCCGAACTGGAGGAACTCGGCTTCGGTGCCGTCTGGTTGGGCGGCAGCAGCGCGGTACGCCACGCGGTGCCGCTGATCGAGGCGACCTCGCGGCTCGTCGTGGCGACCGGCATCCAGAGCATCTGGCAGTACGAGGCCGGCGACACGGCGGCGAGCGTCGCGGAGCTGGAGCGGACCCACCCGGGGCGGTTCCTGCTCGGGCTCGGCGTGAGCCACGCGAAACTGGCGGACCAGTACCGCCGCCCGTACTCGGACATGGTCGGCTATCTGGACGCCCTCGACGCCGCCGGCGTGCCGGCCGGGCGCCGTGTGCTGGCCGCGCTGGGACCGAAGATGCTGGAGCTGTCCCGCGACCGCGCCGCCGGTTCGCACCCGTACCTGGTGACCACCGACCACACTGCCGAGGCGCGGGCGATTCTCGGTGACGGCCCGCTGCTGGCTCCCGAGACCAAGGTGGTCCTGGAAACGGACCCGGATCGCGCCCGCACGACGGCGCGCGACGCTCTCGCCGTCTACCTGGGGCTGCCCAACTACACGAAGGCGCTCGCCCGGTTCGGCTTCACCGAGGACGACTTCGCGGGCGGCGGCAGCGACCGGCTGGTCGACGCGCTGTTCGCCTGGGGGGACGACGACCGGATCCGGGAGCGGATCGAGGCCCACCTGGCGGCGGGCGCGGACCATGTGGCCCTCCAGGTGGTCGACGGCCGGCCCCACGACTCGCTTCCCCGGGCGGGCTGGCGCCGTCTGGCCGCGCTGCTGGGCTGACGCGAGGACCCGAGGCGCGATCCGGGGTCCGTTGTCAGTGTCCCGTCCTACTGTGGTCGTCGGCACAAGGATCCCCGACGCAGACGAGACAACGGAGTCCCCATGACGACCCTGCCCGACCGGCCGAACACCGCGCTGCTCGTGATCGACGTCCAGAAGGGAGTGATGGCGGGCACGCCCCGTCGCGACAGCGTCATCGCGAACATCGGCACGCTGGTCGCGAGGGCCCGCGAGGAGGACGTGCCCGTGGTCTGGGTGCAGCACTCCGACGACCATCTGAAGCCGGGCAGCGAGAGCTGGGAGTACGTGCCGGAGCTGGTGCGCCTCGATGACGAGCCCCTGGTCCACAAGCGCTACGGCGACTCGTTCGAGGACACCGAGCTGGAGACGGTGCTCGCCGAGCGCGCGGTGGGCCGGCTCGTCGTCACCGGTGCCCAGACCGACGGATGCATACGCTCCACCCTCCACGGCGCCTTCGTCCGCGGCTACGACGTGACGCTCGTCGGTGACGCGCACACGACGGAGGACCTGACGCAGTACGGTGCGCCGTCCCCGGAGCAGGTGATCGCGCACACCAACCTGTACTGGAACTGGCACAGCGCTCCCGGGCGCCGCGGCGGAACGGTCGGCACGGCGGAGGTGACGTTCGCACCGACCGACGGGGGATGAATCCGGCGAACTGGGTAGAAGTGGTGCGACCCCCTGGCACGGTCGTAGCGTGGCACGGGAGTCCGGAGACACCCGAGACGGACGGGCGGGAGCGGACATGCGTAATCACACAGTCACCAAGGCGGTCATGCTCGGTGCCGCCGCATCGCTGGCAGCAGTCATGGGCACGGCGTCCGCCGCCCCGGCCACGGCGCCGTCGGCCGCACACACCGTGCCACGGCAGTCCGGGCACCCCGTCGTCGTCGACTGTTTCTGGCGACCGGAAGTACGCCCCGGCGCCTTCATGATCGCCTGCGGTGACGGCAACAGCCTCCTGTCCTCGGTCCGCTGGTCGCAGTGGGGGCCGAGCTCGGCGGTGGCCGAGGCCGTCAACATGGTCAACGACTGCAAGCCGTACTGCGCGGCGGGCAGGTTCCACTCGTATCCGGTCACGGTGCGGCTCGACCACCCGCAGCCCTGGAAGAAGCACCCGCAGCTGCAGCACTACACCCGGATGAGCCTCACCTACACCGACGGCCGGCCGGACGGGTTCGGACGCGTGGTCACGTATCCCCTCTGGGACTGATCCGGCCGGGACTGCCCGCTCGGACTGATCTCGCACCTCGCCGTCCACCGGGGGGCGGCGCAGACCGGCCGCGATCACGCGGGGCCGCTCAGCCCGGCGCCGGTGACCCCGACCGGATTGCCGGACGGGATCACTCCCGAGGTCACCACCTTCCGGGCCAGCGGGGCGAGCAGTTCGGCCAGTCGTGCGGTGGCGTCCTGGCCGAGCGCCCGCCACGGGCTCTCCGCGGCGGCGTCGGTCGCCTCTTCGATCGCGTGGCGCTCGGCCGCTCCCGCGTCGGTCAGACGGCCGTCGCCATCGAGCCACCCGCGCTCCCGCAGCACCCCCTCGGTGTCCTGCCAGGTGGCGGAGTCCCATTTCCGGCCCTCACGCAGCAAGGCGCCGTCCGACTCACCCGCGGCGGCCTTGAGCACCATCGCCTCGACCGGGCCGATGCCGCGGCTCACCAGCACGGCGACATGTCCGTCACCGCGGTGTTCGCGGAGCGTGGTCGCCGCCTGCCAAAGCCGTACATGCGGCTCGGCCGGCCGGTCCAGGGCCTGGTTGGCCGCGCCGAGCACCCGTCCCGCGGTGTCGGCCGCCTCGGCCGCGTCCCAGGCGAGATCCGCCGCCCGAGCCATCAGCTCGCCGTGCACGGTCTCCTCCCCGTACAGCCGCCGCATGGCGCGGTCCACCGCCCGCTCCCTGGCCGCCAGCAGGTCGGACGGTGTCGCGTACCGCCACGCGTCGGGCAGCGCCCGCGCCACCCGGTCGGGGTGGAAGACGTAGAAGCTGCTGGTCACGACCGCCGCGGAAACAGGTCCGAGCGGTGCGGCGCGCAAACCGAAGTAGCCCATCCAGAAGCCGCGCATCCCGGCCTCGTCGGCCGCCTGCCGCGCCTCCGGGGTGAAGTACACAAGGCTGTGCACCGGCTCCACCAGCTCCCACATCAGCCGGGAGGAAACGTCACTCACCATGCGGCCTCCACGCGTCGTCCCGGGTCGACCCGGCTATGACAGCGGTCATAGCACACATCAGGACAGCCGTCATGGGAAGCGGCAGGAGACGCGCCAGGACGGCGCTCGTCGCCCGACCATGTTTGGGTGACGCACCACCGATCACTCGACGTGGTGAGTGACCCCCCCGGTCGACATGCGACGTGGAGGAGCAACGGTGGCTGGAGAACAGAAGGCCAAAGCAAAGTTCGAACAGGCCAAGGGCAAGATCAAGGAGACGTTCGGCCGTGCGCTCGGCAATGAGTCGATGACGGCCGAAGGTCGAGGCAAGAAGTCGAAGGGCGACATGCGCCAGATGAAGGAGAAGGCGAAGGACATCTTCAAGCGCTGACGCACCACGCGCCCACGGGCGGGGCCCCCGGTCCACCGGGCCGGGGGCCCCGCCACGCGTCCGGCCGCTCAGCGTCCGTCGTCGCGGCGCAGCGGTCCCCAGCAGCCGGACTGGCGGTCGACCTCGGTCTGGGCCTCCCTGATGACCTTCTCGTCGACCCAGCCGACCGGCTCCACGTCCCGTACCAGCGGCTCGTTGTCGGGTCCGCGTCCCTCGACCCGGCCCCGCAGCACCCAGGGACGCACTCCCTCCCCCTTCTCACGCGGCAGGTGCGAGTAGTCGTGCAGCCGCCGGGCCACCCACAGCTCGACGGGCCGGTCCCCCCACCAGGGCTCGACGCCGAGGGGGTTGGCCGACAGCCCCGGCATCGGGACACCGGTGAGGTCGTCCCTGCTCTTCGCGTTGCCCAGATCGGCGGAGGGGCCACGCGACCAGCGGACATAGAGGTCGGGGTCACGGACCACCAGCGCCCCCAGCTCGTCGAGGGTCCGCAGAACGGGAAGGTCGTCCGTGGCGTTCATACGGTCGCTCCTCCTCACGGTCGCCCACCCCGGTGGCCCATCCGCCACCGGTCCCCACCACGACGGCACCGATGCGCCGCCGCACCGGCGGTCACCACCGGGTACCCGTGTGACAGGGGGCCACCCCAGGGGACACCTCGAAGATCCACGGCCGCCGTTCTAGAGATCCACGGCCGCCATCCCCGTCTCGTCGTAGCGGTCGCCCGCCGGCGGCGGGAGTTCGGCGTCGATCCTGGCGAGGTCGTCCTTCGTCAGCTCGACGTCCACCGCCGCGGCGTTCTGTTCGAGGTAGGTGCGGCGCTTGGTGCCCGGGATCGGGACCAGGTCCTCACCCTGCGCGAGCACCCAGGCGAGGGCGAGCTGCGCCGGCGTCACGCCCTTCTCGGTGGCGATCTCCTTCACCTTCTCGGTCAGCCTCAGGTTCGCCTTCAGGTTCTCCCCGGTGAAGCGGGGGCCGGAGCGCCGCCAGTCGCCCTCGTCGAGTTCGTCCGGCGAGGTGAACCGGCCCGCGAGGAAGCCGCGCCCCAGAGGCGAGTACGGGACGAACCCGATCCCCAGCTCACGGCAGGTGGGCAGCACCGCGGTCTCCGGGTCGCGCGACCACAGCGAGTACTCGGTCTGCACGGCGGCGATCGGGTGGACGGCGTTCGCCCGACGAAGCGTCTCCGCCCCCGCCTCGCTGAGGCCGATGTGGCGTACCTTGCCCTCCGCGACCAGCTCCGCCATGGCCCCCACCGTTTCCTCGATCGGCACGTTCGGGTCGACGCGGTGCTGGTAGTACAGGTCGATGTAGTCGGTCCCGAGCCGCTTGAGGGAGCCGTGGACGGAGCTGCGCACGTGCTCGGCCGAGCCGTCCTGTCGTCCGATGGTGCTGATGTCCCCGGGGACGGCGTCGTCCATCCGGTAGTTGAACTTGGTGGCGATCACGTACTCGTCGCGGTGCCCCTTGATCGCGCGGCCGATCAGCGTCTCGTTCGTGAGCGGGCCGTAGAGCTGTGCGGTGTCCAGGAATGTGACACCCAGCTCGAGAGCGCGCCGGATGGTCCTGATGCCCTCGTCCTCGTCGGCGGTGCCGTAGAAGGCGGACATCCCCATGCAGCCGAGACCGATGGCGGAAACCTCCAGGTCCCGAAGCCTGCGCTGTTTCATGTGCGTCTCAGCCCTTTCTGGCGCTGCTGTCCTTGGCTTCGCGGGTCGCGAGCGAAGCGCGAGGCTCACCGTGCGGGCGCGGTCTCGTGGCCGCACGGGCCTCCTCAGCTCCATGGAGCAGCGAATCCGACGCATCGGCATCCCGGAGGTCCGGCATGCCGCGAGGAGGTCAGGCACGCGGCGAGGTCCGGTATGCACCGAGGTCCGGCGCGC
Organism: Streptomyces sp. NPDC001848; assembly: GCF_042891915.1. Lineage (NCBI taxonomy): Bacteria > Bacillati > Actinomycetota > Actinomycetes > Kitasatosporales > Streptomycetaceae > Streptomyces > Streptomyces sp. NPDC001848. The sequence goes on from NZ_JBIATP010000003.1 coordinate 368,915, forward strand.
GCCCACGTGACGAACAGCCGTCGGCGCCGTCCGCCGGCGGCCTTTCCGGGTGAGCCCTGCCGTGCACGCTAGGCGTTCGCGTGCACTCGAAGTCAAGGTTGCGGTCGCCGCGGTCCCTCAGCGGCCCTTGCGGCCGACGCCCGCGTACACCCAGAACTCCCGCGGATTGTCCGGCACCGGGTCCTGCGGGTCCGGGCGCCACAGCGGTACGTGGACGAGGCCTGGCTCCACCAGGTCGAAGCCGTCGAAGAGGGCGAGGATCTCGTCGCGGGAGCGCGCGGTGACTGGTGACGTCGCCCGGGACCGGTACAGCTTGCCCACGGCGGCGGCCGTGTCCGGCCGGTCCTCGTTGGTGGCATGGCTCATCGCCAGCCAGCTGCCCTCGGGGACGGCGTCCCGGAAGGCGGCCACAAGGCCGGCCGGGTCCTCCTCGGGCGAGATGAAGTGCAGGATCGTGATCATCAGTACGGCGACCGGCTGCTCGAAGTCGATCAGCTTCCGCACCTGCGGCGAGGACAGGACGTCCTGCGGCCGCCGGATGTCGGCGTCGACGATGTCCGCGTGCGGGTTGTCCGCGAGCAGGGAAGTGCTGTGCGCCACGGCCACCGGGTCGTTGTCCACATAGACGACCCGTGCTCCGGGGTCGGCCTCCTGCGCCACCTCATGGACGTTGCCCTGGGTGGGAATGCCCGAGCCGAGGTCGATGAACTGCCGCACCCCGGCCCCGATCAGGAAGCGCACGGCCCGCCGGAGAAAGGCGCGGTTGGCCCGCGCCAGCGTGCGCACCTGGGGATCGATGGCGGTGAACGCGGCCAGCGCCTCCCGGTCGATCGCGAAGTTGTGCTGCCCGCCCAGCATGGCGTCGTACATCCGGGCGACGCTCGCCTTGTCGGGATCGACGCCCTGCGGGAGACCCTCGTCAGCCGGCACCGGCAACTCCCCCCATTCGTAATGATCTTGATGTTCCATCATATAGTTGCAAGCGACCACGCGGCGAGGCGATCCCCTGCCGCCCAGCCGCACCCGGCCACCACCCGGAAAGGCACGACCCTGCGGAACGAAGCGCGCAGCCACTTCGGCGAAGCACGGGCGGCCGCGAACTCGCCCCGTCGGCTCCCCTTCTCCCCCGCGGCCGACGTCATCGGCTCCGAGCTCGATCTGCACCTGACCGGCAGTCATGTCGTGCACGCGCTGACGCCCGGGTTCTGCGACGCGGCATCGGTGTACCTGCTGCAGCGCTGGCTCGTCGAGGAGAACGCCTACGCCGTCGCGGACCCGCCGCAGATCGAGGCCCGCCGTCTCGCGCTGCGCGTGGGCACGGACGCGGCGGAGGACTGGGAAGGCATACTGCCGGTCGGCGAGGTGATCGTCTTCCCACGCGAGACGCCCTACGCGCGCGCCCTGGCCACCCGGCGCACGCAACTGCTCGACGCGGTCGACGCCCACACCTCCGAACGCCTCACCTCCTCGGGCGGCGACGTAGCCCGGATCAACCGGCTCCTGCAGACGGTCTCCTTCCTCGTGGTGCCGATGCACCTGCGCGGCACCGCGGTCGGCTTCATCGTCGGCAGCCGTGGGCCGCACCGGGCCCCCTTCCGGCCCGGCGAGGCCGCCGCCGTCGAGTCGCTGGCCGCGCGGGCCTGCGTGGCCCTGGACAACGCGCGCCGGTACGAGCGTGAGCGCCGCACCGCGCTGGCCATCCGGCGAAGCCTGCTGCCCGCCACCGGGCAGGAGTTCGAGGGCTGCCGCATCGCGCACGGCTGTCTTCCCGCCGGACACGACAACATCATCGGGGGCGACTGGTTCGACGTCCTGCCCCGCCCGGGTGGCCGTACAGGTCTGGTCGTCGGGGACGCCATGGGGCACGGCCCGGAGGCGGCGGTCGCCATGATCCAGCTGCGTACGGCCGTACGCACGCTCGCGGGCCTCGACATCACGCCCGCGGAGCTGATGCGCCGGCTCGACGCACTCGCCTGCGACACCCCCGGTGCCTCCTTCGCCACCTGCATGTACGCCGAGTGGGACGCGCAACGCCGTACCTGCACGTTCGTCGGCGCCGGCCACCCTCCCCCGCTGATCCGAGGCCCGGACGGACGGGCCGCACCGGTGGCGCTCACCAGTGCCGGCCTGCCGCTCGGCGTCGGCACGGGCACCTACGAACCGACCGTGCTGCACGTGCCCGAACCCGCGCTGCTGCTGCTCTACAGCGACGGCCTGGTCGAGTCCCGCCACACCGACATCGACAAGGGCATCGCCGCCCTCGCCGACCTCCTGGACACGTACGCCGCCGCGTCCGGGGACTCCACCGACCCGGGCGCCCTGCAAGCGCTGGGCCGGCGGCTGCTGCACGACACACCGGCCACCGACGGCACGGACGACCGGACCGTCCTCCTCGCCGAACTGACGCCCGCGCGGGACTGAACGACCTGGGCTCATCACCGTCTTGTGAGTGGGACGGAGCGATGGAACGCTTCCCCTCCGCCGGTACCACCGGGGTCGGTGACGCGGAGGGGAGAGAGCCGATGGAGTTGGAGCTTCGGCACCTGCGCGTGCTGTGCGCGATCGCCGACGCCGGGAGCGTGGGTCGGGCCGCGGCGGACCTGGGGTACTCGCAACCGGCCCTGAGCACCCAACTCCAGCGCATCGAGCGCCATTTCGGCGAGCAATTGTTTGAGCGCGGGGCGGCCGGCGTGCGGCTCACGCCGTACGGCGTGGAGATCGTGGCCCGGGCACGGGATGTCCTGGCCCGCGCGGCGGCGATCGGGCGCCGTCCGTGCGGCAGCACTGCGAGAACGCGCCGGACCCTGCGCGTGGCCGCGACCAACTCGCCGATCCTGCCGGGCATGGCGGCCCTGGTCAGACGCCGGCTGCCGGACATGTCCCTCACGGTGAGCAGCGTGTACGCGTCCTCCCGGATCGTCGAACTCCTTCAGGAGGGCGTGGTGGAGGCGGCGATCGCCGCGGACTACCCGGGAAGGGAGTTGCGCCATTCGGCCGCGGTGGCACATCGCGGGATCGTCACCGAGCCGACGTTCGTGGCGCTGCCGGCTCGTCACCGGCTCGGACATCACCTCCAGGTCGCGCTCGCCGACCTCGCGGAGGAGGGCTGGTTCGTGACACCCGACGACGGGGCGGGCTGGCCGGGAGTGTTCTACGCGGCGTGCGAGGCGGCCGGTTTCTCACCGGCGGTGGTGCACGAATTCCTCGGCGACCGGACGCAGTTGCAGCGCATGATCGCCGACGGGCTCGGGGTGTCCCTGGTGCAGCCCACCCTCCGGCCGACGCCGGGCGTGCTGGTCAAACCCCTGACGGGCACACCGCTGTGGTGCCGCTACGTACTGGCCTGGCGGCGCGACAGGGTTCCGGAGGAACTGGCCGAGACGCTGTACGTCTGCGCCACCACGGCCTACCGGGATCTCGTCGCTCGCTCTCCGCACCTGAGGACGTGGGCTGCGCGGACGTGGAGCGTAACCGGGAGATAGGCCCGGCGGGGACCCGGCCGGATGCCATGTCAGTTCGGAGGCACGCCACTTCGGAGGCACGCCACTTCGGAGGCACGTCAGGTCGGAGGCACGTCAGGTGTTATGCCTCCGTCGGTGCAATGTGCTATGTCACACCCCATTGTGCCCCACCATCGGCCTTGAGAAGGTGCCTCTCACGCCTCATCACCGCTTCCGAGGCGCATCTATCCGTGAAGGAGCCCAGATGCGCTACCGCTTCGCCCTGCCCAGACGTGTGGTCGGCGCCCTCGCCGTCTGTGCCACCGTCGTCGGCCTCCTGACGACACCGGCCCTCGCCGCGCCGCCGCCGGCCCGCGACGACGCCGTCGCCGCCCCCCGCAACACGACGCCGCCTCCGACCGGGTCGGACTTCGGCGCCTCGGAGCGGGCCGTGCAGGGCCGACGGGTCGCTCCCGACCGGCTCCCGCCCCTGCGAGCGGAGTCAACCGTGCATGAGCCTGCCCCGGTCGCCGGGCCCGAGGCCGCACCCGCAGCGAGGTCCTGCACCCCTGCCGACTTCGGCGGGAGGAGCGGATCCGCACTCGTGGCGTTCGTCGCGACCTCGACCGTGGAGTGCGTCAACAGCCTGTTCGCCGTCACCGGTACGGACGCGCACGCGATCTTCCGGGAACCGCAGATGGTCACGGTCGCCGGCGCCTTCACGCAGGCGGCGCGGCGATACAGCGGCGACAACTCGGCCGGCATATGGCAACTCGTCCTGTTCCTGCGTGCCGGCTACTACGTGCAGTTCAACAACCCGTCCGATGTCGGCCCCTACGGCACGGCGCTGGCCACGGCCACGGCCCGGGGCCTGGACGCCTTCTTCGCCCGCCGGCATGCCAGGGATGTCAGCTCCGCGAACGGCGACGTCCTGGGCGACGTCATCATCCTCACCGACAGTGCCGACCTGCAGGCCCGTTACCTGAACGTCTACCGCAGGGTGCTGAGCGGGTACGACAGCTCCTACGACGCCGTCGCCAGCATGGTGGCGGCCGTCAACGACGTCTACACGCCCCTCTGGCGCGGAAACTGGAACCCCGCCTACGTCGACGCGGTCACCGCCGACCCGCGCATCCTCCACACCCTCCACGCGTTCGCGCTCGGCCACCGGGACCTGCTGCGGACGGACCGTGCCTACCTGGACTCCAACGCGGGCATGAACCTGGCCCGGCACATCGAACACCCCGGCCTCCGGGCCACGGTCCGCCCGCTGGCCAAGGGCCTGCTGAAGGCGTCCCGGATCACCGGGCCCACCGCCGGGCTGTGGGTCGCGGTCGCGACCCAGGTGGACTCCTACGACAAGGCCCACTGCTCGTACTACGGCGTCTGCGACCTCGTCGGCCGGCTGGCGAAGGCGGCGCTGCCCGTCACCCACGCCTGCGACGCGACCCACACCATCCGGGCGCAGGCCCTGACCGCCGCCGACCTCGACGCCACGTGCGCGAGCCTGGCCGGCCAGGACCCGTACTTCCACGCCCTCGTCAAGGACGAGGGACCGATACCCGGTCAGTACGAATCGACGGTCCAGCTCGTCGTGTTCGCCGACCGCGCCGACTACCGGACCTACGCCGGGGCGATCTTCGGCGTCAGCACGGACAACGGCGGCATCACCCTGGTGGGGGATCCGGCCGACCCCCGCAACCAGCCGATTTCGATCATGTACCAGAAGCAGTACGACGACGGCTTCACCGCCCGGATCTGGAACCTCAACCACGAGTACACGCACTACCTGGACGCCCGCGACGACATGAAGGGCGACTTCTCCCAGCAGACGGCGGTACCGGACGTCTGGTGGATCGAGGGCCTGGCCGAATACGTCTCCTACAGCTACCGCGGCATGACCGACGACCAGGCGGTCACCGAGGCGGGCAGGCACACCTACACACTGAGCACGCTCTTCCAGAGCACCTACGCCAACAGCGACGTGACCCGCACCTACCCGTGGGGCTACCTCGCGGTCCGCTACATGTTCGAAAAGCACCCGGCGGACATCCTGCGGATGCTCGCCCGCTTCCGGGTCGGCGACTACCCGGGCGGCCACGCCGTGTATGCCTCCGGGATCGGCGCCCGCTACGACGCCGACTTCGACGCCTGGCTCACCGCGTGCGCGACGGGCGCCTGCGCCGGCCCGGGCACGGGCGGCCTTCGGCACGTCGGCCTGCCACAGAGGCGATAGTCCGCCAGGCAGGCCGACCGACCGCCCAACAGGCCGACCGACCGCCCAACAGGCCGACCGGCCGCGCGGCAGCCGGCCGGCCTCTCGAGCCGGCCGGAAACGGCTGGACGGCGACAGCGCCGGTTCAGCGGGGGAGAGCGGCGAGGTCCGTACCCGGCAGGTGGATCCAGCCCTCCCGCGCCGCGGCGGCGCGCTCGTCCACCGTACGCGGCCCCACGGTGTCCCCGAGCAGGACGGCACGGGCGACCAGGGCGCAGACGAGGGCGTCGAGGTGGTCGTGGCTGTCGGCGCACCGTTCCCGGGCGCTCCCGGGCAGCGACGCCCCCAGCCCGGCCTCGACCGATGCGATGATGTGCTCGCGGACGGCCCGCGCCTCGGGCGCGGCCGTCTTGTAGCTGCCGGTGGGACGGATCCCCCAGCGCCGCAACGCGGCAGCCGGGTAGACCTCGGCGACCGGTCCGGAGCCGTCCCTGGGCACCTGCACCCCCGTCGCCGCGAGAGCGTCCAGCAGACGTGCCACCCGCAGCGCCACGACACCCAGCAGGTCGGTGGACACCGACAGCGGAGGCCGCATGGCGGTCGCCTTCCAGGTGATGTCGTCGGTCAGCCGGAACCGCAGTGGGTCAAGCCCCGGCCTTCCGTCCGCGTGCTCCCCGTACCCGGCGGGAGGCGGCAGCCGCTCACCCCGGTGATGGGCCTCGACCGTGGCCACGAAGCTCGACGGCCAGCCGAGAGGGCAGTCCACGCCGGTCTTGTCGGCCGACCGGATCACGGCCAGCAGGCCGTCGTCACCCTCCGGCGAGAGGAACTCAGCCGTCACCCCGGGCCCGCGGCCCCAGATCATCCGGCACACGGCGGTACGCCGGGCGCTCGCGGCGAGATCGACGCCGACCGTCACCGCCTGTCGTCGCTTCACCCCGGAATGCTCCCGCAGCCTGCCCTCCGGATCCACCGCTACTCGTCCTCGGTCACCGTCACCTCGATCCCGCGCACGAAGCCGGCCGACATGTTGTAGAGGAAGGCAGCCAGGGTCGCCAGTGCCGTGGTCAGCGCGACCTCGAGCACCGCGACGCCGGTGGTGAGGGCGAGCGCCCAGCCCAGCGACCGCCAGGCCACCGCTTTGAGCACGCTCAGCAGCACCCACAGCAGGGCAACGGTCATGATCGAGCAGGCCCCGAGAGCGAGCGATATCAGGAAGCTGGTCGTCATGACGGACCAGGGATCGGCCCCCGACAGCCGCAGTCGTGCGCGAGGCCTGCGCGGTGCGGGGCGTACCCCGTCCGGCCGCCCGCCGGTGCCGGTGCCGTCCGTAGCGCCCGGGGTCGCGCTCATGGGAGTCCTCCTCGCGACCTCACGAAGCCGCTCAGACGGCCGTCGGTCCGCCCCGCCGGGCCGTCGCGGCGATGTGGTGGCGCGTGATCCGGCCGACCTCGTGCCAGAAGGGTTTTGCGGTCAGGTACGTGCCGAGCGCGGACAGAAAGCCGATGGAGACGTCGACGCTGACGCGGCCCTGCTTGGCCCAGTAGACGTCCCGCAGGTCCAGGAGCAGGGCGAACTCGTCGAGGATCAGTGCGGTCCCGCACCCGTAGGCGGCCGCCACGGCGGGATGCCCAATGGCTCGTTCGTCACCGCGCACGGCGACCAGGCCCACGCCGGCGAGGGTGGCGATGCCGAAGTTGTAGTGGTGCAGGTGCTCGCCACCCGCGGAGACGTTCCCCCAGGGCAGCCATCCGCCACGGATGCCGTGCGTGATGATCCGCAGCGTGCCGAAGGTCACCCCGAAGGAGATCCATGTCACCAGCAACGACCGCTGCAGAGGCGTGAGATGCCGGTCCGCCGCCTGACGCCATCGCCGCACCAGCGGCGAGCCCTGCGGACGGCTGTGCTGCTCGGTTCGAGATCCCATGACTGACCGACCTCCTACGCCGAACCGGCACCCGCTGTGCGCTGCCGACGCTATGTTCGGGAAGGTCACCCTGCATCCCGGAATGTCACCGCGAGCGGCCGTTCCGCGCCCGGGACGGCGCCGGGACGACTTGCGGACAGGGCCGATACGTCGGGGCGGAGGCGGGCGGCGCCCTGGAGACTGTTCGGGTGAGGCCACGGACCCGCAACGGCGTCCGTCCGGTGGCGTATGCGAGCCCGTTCAGGCTCCGCGCCGGGAGCGGAAGCCGCTCCGACGGACGTGACCTGCTCCCGGCCAAACACCAGGGGCCCTCCGAAGAGAGCCCCTGCCTGCGGAAATGTCCGACATCACTGTCGGGACGACAGGATTTGAACCTGCGACCCCTTGACCCCCAGTCAAGTGCGCTACCAAGCTGCGCCACGTCCCGATGCGTCTCCCGCGGGTCCCGCGTGATCACGCGGACAGAACTTTACCCCACGACGGGCACTGCCCCGAAGAAGGCAGGTGCGGCGCGACAATCGGGGTATGAGCGACGCATCGGGAGTTCGGGCGGGCCGGGGACGCGACCGGGACACGGAAGGGCGGGCCCGCAACGCGCGGCCACGGGACGGTCTGGGACGGCCCCTGCCGTACGGGGCGGAGGGCGTGGCACGCCAGCCGGAAGGCGTCGTGCGCACCCCGGAGGAGACCGTCACCGAGGCGCAGGCGCTGCTGGAGGCCGGAAAGCCGTTTCACGCGCACGAGGTCTTCGAGGACGCCTGGAAGTCGGGGCCCGCGCAGGAGCGTGCCCTGTGGCGCGGGCTCGCGCAGCTGGCGGTCGGTCTCACGCACGCGGCCCGGGGCAATGTGACCGGAGGCGCCCGGCTGCTGCGGCGCGGCGCCGGGGCCGTCGAGGCGTGGGCGTCCGGGACGGGACGGGACAGGCCGTACGGGCTGGAGGTGGCCGGGCTGGTCGGCTGGGCCCGGGAGTTGGCGGCGGTGGTGGAGCGGGACGCGGCGTCCGTCGACGCGCGGGCGTGGGCGCCCCGACTGCGTGGGGCGCGGCCATAGGGGGGCGGCCCGCGGGGACCGAGCGTGCCGTACGGCAGACTCGGGGCGTGCGAAAGATTCATGTCATCGGCATCGGGGCGGGCGACCCCGACCAGCTGACCCTGCAGGCGGTGAAGGCGTTGAAGAGCACGGACGTGTTCTTCCTCCTCGACAAGGGCGAGGTGAAGTCCGACCTGGTACAGCTGCGCCGCGACATCCTCGACGCACACCTGCCCCGGGGGTCGTACCGCCTGGTCGAGGCGCGCGATCCCGAGCGGGACCGCGCCGCGGGCGGTGCCGCCTACTCCCCCGCGGTCGGTGACTGGCGTTCGGCGCGCGCCGGGATCTACGAGCGGCTCATCGCCGAGGGGCTGGGCGAGGACGAGAGCGGCGCCTTCCTGGTGTGGGGCGACCCGGCACTCTACGACAGCACCCTCGGGATCCTTCAGGAGGTCCTCGAGCGGGGCACGGTGACGTTCTCCTACGACGTCGTGCCGGGCGTCAGCAGCGTCTCGGCGCTGGTCGCGAAGCACCGCACAGGACTCAACCGGGTCGCCGGGCCGGTGCAGATCACCACCGGCCGCCGCCTCGCGGAGGGCTTCCCGGAGGGGGTCGACGACGTGGTCGTGATGCTGGACGCGCACCAGACGTTCCGGAAGTACGCGGACCAGGACATCGACATCTACTGGGGCGCCTACATCGGCACGCCCGACGAGATACTCGTCTCCGGCCCCCTCGCCGAGACGGCCGAGCGCATCGGGCGACTGCGCGCCCAGGCGCGGGAGCGCAAGGGCTGGATCATGGACACGTATCTCCTGCGCAGGCGTCCTCGGGATTAGTGCCCTACAGGCGACGTCCGCCCCGTCGCGACGCCCGGCAGGCTTCCCCAAGCTCTTCGAACAGGGCTCGACGGTCACTCCGGTACGACCGGACCGGCGGGCGGATGCGTCAGTGCGGGCCCAGTCCCAGGCAGTTCAGTGCCCGGGGCACGTCCGGTACCGCCGTCACTCCCTGCGGCAGGGGCGGGCGGCGGATGACGACCACCGGGAGTCCCAGGTGTCGCGCCGCGGCGAGTTTCGCCGCCGTAGCCGTGCCTCCGCTGTCCTTCGTCACCACGACGTCGACGCGGTGCTCGCGCAGCAGCGCCGTCTCGTCCTCGACCGTGAACGGGCCGCGCGCCAGCAGCAGTCGCATGTCCGGCGGCAGGGGCGGCTCGGGCGGTTCCACGGAGCGTACGACGAAGTGGAGGTCCGTCAGGTGCGCGAAGGCGGCGAGGCCCAGCCGGCCGGTGGTGAGGAGGACACGCCGCCCCACCCCCGGCAGCAGGGTCGCGGCGTCGGTGAGTGAGGCCGCCTCGTGCCAGCGGTCGCCGGGCCCGGCGCTCCAGCCGGGCCGGCGCAGCACCACCAGGGGAACACCGGTTGCCGCCGCCGCGCGTGCCGCGTTCGCCGTGATGCCGGCGGCGAACGGGTGGGTGGCGTCGACGACGGCGTCCACGTGGTGCTCGCGCAGCCAGTCGGCCAGTCCCTGCGCACCGCCGAATCCCCCGATGCGGACGTCACCCTCCACCGCGCCCGGCCGGGACACCCGCCCGGCCAGGGACGTGGTCACCCGGACGGCGGGGCGGGACGCCAGCGCCGCGGCGAGTTCGCGTGCCTCGGTGGTGCCGCCGAGGACCAGGACGTGCGGGGACATGACGTCGAGGGTACGGGCACGCCCGGCTCACGTACCGCGGGCCGTGCGGCGGTGGGGGCGTCGGGCTCGTTATCGTCCTGGCATGGATGAGTTGCGTGCCGTCCTCATCGACATCGACGGGGTCCTGACCGTCTCGTGGCAGCCGCTGCCGGGCGCGGTCGAGGCGCTGCGGGAGATCCGTGCCTCCGGTCCGGCCGTCTCCCTGGTCACCAACACGACGTCCCGCACCCGCGCGTCGATCGCCGAGACCCTGTCGGCGGCCGGCTTCCCCGTGGCCGCCGAGGACATCCTCACCGCGCCCGCCGTGACCGCCGCGTATCTGGCCGAGCACTGTCCCGGCGCGCGGTGCTCGCTGCTCACCAGCGGTGACATCCGGGAGGACCTGACCGGTGTCTCCCTCGTGGAGGACGAGGACGACGTCCCGGACGTGGTCGTCCTCGGCGGTGCAGGACCCGAGTTCGACTACGCGGCGCTCAACCGGGCCTTCGGCCACCTCCAGCGGGGTGCCCGGCTGGTCGCCATGCACCGCAACCTGTACTGGCGCACCGACCGCGGGCTGCAGCTCGATTCGGGGGCGTTCCTGCTGGGCCTGGAGAAGGCCGCGCAGACGGAGGCCGAGGTCACCGGCAAGCCGTCACCCGCCTTCTTCCAGGCGGCGCTGGCCCGTCTCGGGGTCGGCCCCGGCCAAGCGCTCATGGTGGGCGACGACATCGAGTCCGACGTTCTCGCCGCCCAGCGGGCCGGCCTGACCGGGGTCCTCGTGAAGACCGGCAAGTACCTGCCGGAGACCCACCGGGCCGCGAGCGGCGAGCCCGATCACGTTCTGGACTCCTTCGCGGACCTTCCCGCGCTGCTGGGGTAGCCCGGTGGCGCGGCTCAGGGCAGCAGCAGCTGGACGGCGCCCACCACCGTCGCGACGATCACCAGCTGCTCGAACAGGCGCTGGTCGATCCGGTTCACCGCCCACCTGCCGATGACGGCACCCGGCAGCACGAACACCGCGAGCGCCGCGTCCAGCAGCAGGGAGCGGCCGTCGATCAGGCCGAGACCGGCGCTGAAGGGCACCTTGGAGACGTTGACGATCAGGAAGAAGAAGGCAGAGGTGCCGAGGAAGCCGAGTTTGCGGAAGCCGGCCGAGAGCAGGTACATCGACATCACCGGGCCGCCCGCGTTCGCGACCATCGTGGTGAAACCGCCGAGGACGCCGTAGGAGCGGGCCTTGATCCGGCCGGCCCGGGTCATCACCGCGTCGGGGTCGTCCTCCTGCTCGGCGGTCCGGCGGCGCCACACGGTGACCGCCGCCATCAGCAGCAGGATCGCCCCGATCGACGTCCGTACGATGCCGTCGTCGGCCCATACGAGGAACAGTGTGCCGAGCACGACGCCCGCGGCGACCGCCGGGAACAGGCGCCACAGGGTGGGCCAGTGGGCGTGGCGGCGGTAGGTGAGGACGGCGAGGACGTCGCCCGCGATCAGGATCGGCAGCAGGACGCCGGTCGAGGCCCGGGCGGGCAGGACGGCGGCGAAGATGGCGAGGCTGACCGTGTTGGCGCCGCTCACGGCCGTCTTGGAGAAGCCGACGAGCAGCGCGGCGGCGGCCAGCGCGGCGAACCCCCACGGCGATATGTCCCATAGCGTGATTGTGTTCATGCGGGGACCGATGCTATGCCCACGCATCCGGCCCCCGTCAGGGGCGTCTCGCCAGATGGGCCCTCGGTTCGGCGGCCCCTCGACGACCCCGCGTCTGCCCCGCTTCCCCTATGCCTGCGGACGTTCGACGAGCACCGTGCTGCCCTGCCCCACGCCCACGCACATCGTCGCAAGGCCGCGGGACGCGCCGGTGCGGCGCATGCGGTGCAGGAGGGTGGTCAGGATGCGGGCGCCCGAGCAGCCGAGGGGATGACCGAGGGCGATGGCGCCGCCGGTCGGGTTGACCAGCTCGGGGTCGAGGCCCAGCCGGTCGGTGCAGGCGAGGGCCTGGGCGGCGAACGCCTCGTTGAGCTCGGCCTCCTGGATGTCGCCGATCGACCAGCCGACCCGCGCCAGGGCCTTCTCGGTGGCGGGGACGGGGCCGATGCCCATGACGTCCGGGTGCACGCCGGCCGAGGCCCCGGCCACGTACCGGCCGAGGGAGTCGAGGCCCAGCTCGTTCAGGACCCCCTCGCTGACGAGGATTAGTCCCGCGGCGCCGTCGTTCATGGGTGAGGCGTTGCCCGCGGTGACGGTGCCGCCCTCGCGGAACACCGGCTTCAGGCGGGCGAGTTTCTCGTACGACGTGTCCTCGCGGACGCCTTCGTCGGCGGTGACGACGACTCCGTCGGGCCGCGTCACGGGCAGGAGTTCGGCGTCGAAGAGCCCGTTCTTGCGCGCTTCGGCCGCCCGCCGGTGGCTGCGCAGCGCGAAGTCGTCCTGGCGTTCGCGTGGGATGCCGTACCGCTTCGCGACCTCCTCGGCGGTCTCGCCCATGGACAGCAACCCGTGCAGGTCCTTCATCGCCGGGTTGACCAGCCGCCAGCCGAGGCGGGTGTCGGCGGTCTCGACGCGGTGCGGGAGGGCCTCGTCGGGGCGGGGCAGGACGAAGGGGGCCCGGCTCATGGACTCCGAGCCGCCCGCGAGCACGATGTCGGCCTCGCCCGCGGCGATGGCGCGCGCGGCCGTCGTCACCGCCTCCAGGCCGGAGGCGCACAGCCGGTTGACCGTGGCGCCCGGGACGGACTCGGGCAGGCCGGCGAGGAGGGCGGCCATGCGGGCGACGTTGCGGTTGTCCTCGCCGGCCTGGTTGGCGGCGCCCCAGTAGACGTCGTCGATGCGGGCGGGGTCGAGCGCGGGCACGTCCGCGACCAGGCCGCGGATCACGGTGGCCGCGAGGTCGTCGGGCCGCACGGAGGACAGGGCGCCGCGCAGCCTGCCGATGGGGGTGCGGCGGGCTGCCGCGAAGTGGACGGTACGCACCACGGAACTCCTGACCGGCCTCGACGATGGTGCGGAGCCAGTTAATTAGCACCGCTAGTTTCGGACTATAGACCGCCGGGCGGTCGCCGGGAAGCTCACCTGCGACGTGAGGGAAGGCGGGCGCCGTCCCGTCGGGTTTCACCTGATCCGTCCTGGGGACCCGGGCGCCCATGGAGTGGTTGCGGCAAGCGGCATGCGTGGGCGAGGACCCCGAGCTGTTCTTCCCCGTCGGGACGGCGGGACCGGCCGTCGAGGAGACCGCCGCCGCCAAGCGCGTCTGCCGCCGTTGCCCCGTGATGGGCGAGTGCCTGGACTGGGCGCTGGGCAGCGGGCAGACGGCGGGCGTGTGGGGCGGCACCGGCGAGCAGGAGCGCGCCGAACTGCTCCGTGCCACGAGAGACCGACCGACGACAAGGAGGAGCGCCCGATGACCGTGGTGCACAGCACGCTGCCCGAGCCCGCACGCCGGGTCACCGGGGAGGCCCTGCAGGAGACTCTGGTGGATCTGCTCGGGCTGTCCCTGGTCGGGAAGCAGGCCCACTGGAACATCGTCGGACCCCGGTTCCGTTCGATCCACCTCCAGCTCGACGAGGTGGTCGCCACGGCACGCTCGTACGCCGACACGGTCGCCGAGCGTGCCTCCGCGCTCGGTGTGCCGCCGGACGGCCGCCCGGAGACGATCGCGTCCGTCTACGGCCTGCCCGGCGCCAAAGAGGGCTGGCTGCGCGACACCGAGGTCGTGGGTCTGATGGTGGAGTCGCTGGAAGCGGCGATCGGGCGGCTGCGCAAGCGGATCGACGCCACCGCGGAGCCGGATCCCGTCACGCAGGACCTGCTGATCGGGATCACCGCGGAGCTGGAGAAGCAGCGCTGGATGTTCGAGGCCGAGAACTGGCCGCGCGAGGAGTGAGCCGGCGCGGAGCCGAACCGTCGAGGGTGGAGAGGAGTACGCCATGACCGACGCCCTGGAGATGGACGCGCTGTGGGAGGACTTTCACCGGGTGGTGAACATGACCTCCCAGGAACTCGCGGCCTGGCTGCGGGTCCGGGACGCCGAGGAGGAGAGCGAGCCGCTGCCGGAGGAGGCGGGCACGCCCACCGGGCGGCACGTCCTGTCGATCCTGCAGAAGCGGCGCACCGATCTCACCGACGACGACGTCCGGGTGATGCGCAAGGTGGTGGACACGGTCACCTCCGAGGTGGACGTGGAGAACGAGCCGCAGGCCGAGGACGAGCACCGGCGCCACCGGCTCATGACACTGGGGCACGACCCGCTCAAGGCGTCACGGTGAGGCCGCCATGGGCCGCGACGACAGAGCCGCCGAGGTGATCGGGGAACTCGTCGGCGAACACGGTCAGACCTACGCCGAGGAGGCGGGGATCCGGCTCAAGGACGCCCCGCAGCCGCTGTACCGACTGCTGCTGATGGCGCTGCTGCTCAGTGCCCGCATCCGCTCCTCGATCGCCCTCGCCACGGTGCGGGCGCTCGAGGAGGCGGGTCTGAAGGATCCGCGCCGCATGACGGAGGCGGACTGGCAGGAGCGGGTCGACGCGCTGGGGCGGGGCGGCTACCGGCGCTACGACGAGCGGACGGCGACCCAACTCGGCCAGGGAGCCGAACTGGTGAGGGAGCGTTGGGGCGGAGACCTGCGGCGGCTGCGGAAGGAAGCCGACGGGGATGTCGCCGCCCTGCGCCGGCTGTTGCAGGAGATACCGGGTATCGGCCCGGCCGGCGCGGACATCTTCCTGCGCGAGGTGCAGCGCGTGTGGCCGGAGGTGGCACCCTACCTCGACGCGAAGGCATTGTCGGGGGCGGAGCGGCTGGGGCTGCCCAAGGACCCGGAGAAGCTGGTGAAGCTGGCGAAGGACACCGAACCCGCGGTGCTGGCAGCGGCGTTGGTGCGCGCGGCACTCGACAAGAAGCTGGCGGAGGAGGTGCGGGAGCACGCGGCGTGAGGGTGGCCCGCGGGCCTGCCGAGGACCAGTTGTCAGGCAGCCCGCGCCCCGTGCCGTCCCCCACCGGGCGCCGTGGACACCGCCCGCGCCGCTCGGCGTCGTCGACTCCCCGGCGACCGCCTGGTGAAATCTTCACCCGGACCGCAGAAAGCGCGTTCCCCCAGCGGTCCCTCGCCGCTACTTTTGGCATGCGCGCAACACTCCCTTCGCCACCCCCAGGAGCCGTTCCCCATGCGCAGACTCCTCGCCACCCTCGCGGCGGCCGCCGCCGCGTTCGGCGGACTCACGGCCACCGCGCCCACCGCGGCGGCGGCCGACTCGGGCACGTTCAGCGTGCTCGGCTACAACGTCGCCGGCCTGCCCGAGGGCCTCTCCAGCGCTCCGACACCGCGCCGGCCGAGCACCACGGCGATCGGCTCGCGGCTCGGCCCGTACGACATCGTCCAGGTGCAGGAGGACTTCAACTACCACGCGTACCTGTACGCCGCCGACTCCCACCCGTACCGCACGCCCACCAGTGGCGGCGCCGGCGTCGGCAGCGGGCTCAACACGCTGTCCCGCATCCCCTACGACACCGACGACTTCGAGCGCGTGCACTGGAACTCGTGCCAGTACGACTCGGGCGACTGCCTCACCCCCAAGGGCTTCACGTTCATGCGGGAGCGCCTGGCCGAGGGCGTCTACGTCGACTTCTACAACCTGCACACCAACGCCGGGACGAACGACGGCGACCTGGCCTCGCGCGCGGACAACCTCAACCAGCTGACGGACTTCATCACAACCCACTCCGCGGGCAACGCCGTCGTCGTCATGGGCGACACCAACACCCGCTACACGCGCTCCGGCGACACGATCGCCGAGTTCGCCGCCGCCAACGGCCTCACCGACGCCTGGGTCCAGCTGGTACGCGGCGGCACCCCGCCCGTCAAGGGCAGCGACCCGCTGCTGTGCGACGAGAACGCGGTCACCAACAGCTGCGAGGTCGTCGACAAGATCCTCTACCGGAGTAGCAAGCTGGTCTCCCTCAAGGCCACCGCCTACAACAACGAGCACGCCGAGTTCCTCACCGACGACGGCAAGATGCTCTCCGACCACGACCCGATCACCGCCACGTTCAGCTGGGCGCGCGACTCCGCCTTCCAGCTCAGCGACCAGTTCGGCGGCCCGCACGGCGACTACTACAACGACATCGACAGCGTCCCGGCCGGCGCCCGCGCGACCGGCATATCGCTGCGCAGCGGCTCCCGTGTCGACCAGGTCGGCCTGACGCTGGCGGGCGGCACCACGCTCGTCCACGGCGGCACCGGCGGCACGGCGTCCGCACTCGCCCTGGGCAGCGACGAGTACGTGACGAGCGCACAGCTGTGCGAGGGTCAGTACGACGGCCACTCGAGGATCTTCTCCGCGAAGTTCACGACCAACCTGGGCCGCAGCCTGGCGGGTGGCACCACCACCTCCGACTGCGTGACCCGTACGGCGCCCTGGGGCTGGCAGATCGCGGGGTTCCACGGGCGCGCCGGGGACGAGGTCGACAAGATCGGCTTCGTCTACACCCGGCGCTGACGCGCCGGCACGACACGTCCAGGGCCGCTGACCGGGCAGCGGCCCTTGCGTATGGCTGATTCCGGTCCTCGGGTTAGTCTTGCCGCCGTACCGGACACGGGGTGCCCACCTGCGGGCTGAGATCACACCCGTCGAACCTGAACCAGTTCGTACTGGCGGAGGGATGTCTTTCATGCCATCGGCGCATGTCTCGGGCGGACTGCCCACCGGCGGCCGGAGCACCGTCTTCGACGGGCGGATGCCCACCGCTCCCGGCGACCTCAGGGTCGAGGGGCACGGCATCGAGCCGGTCCCCGAGACGAATCGTTACGGCGGGGCGGGTCGGCTGTTCACCGTGTGGTTCGCACCCAATCTGACCATGACCGGCGTGTTCACCGGGACCATCGGCATCGCGCTCGGCCTGGACTTCACCACCGCGCTCGCCGCCGTCGTCCTGGGCACGGTGCTGGGCGCGGTGCCCACCGCCTACCTGAGCACCTGGGGCAGCCGCACCGGAGCCGGCCAGCTGCCGCTCGCCCGGCTGGCGTTCGGCCGTGCGGTGGTGCTGCCCGGGGTGCTGCAGTGGCTGTCCTCGATCGCCTGGGACGCGCTGATCGGGCTGTTCGGCGGGGACGCGCTGGCACGGCTCGCGGGCTGGCCGTTCTGGCTGGGCGCCCTGGTGGTGATGCTGGCGCAGGGAGCCCTCGGGGTCCTCGGCTACGAGGCGATCCACCGGCTGCAGATCGTCATGACGTTCGTGCTGGCGGCCGCGTTCGCGCTGATCGCCCTGCGCATGCAGGGAAGCGTGCACCCCGCCTGGACGGGCACCGCGCACGGCGCGGACCGGGCGGGCGCCTTCGTGCTGACCAGCACCATCGCGCTCAGCCTGTCACTGTCCTGGGCGCCGTACGCCAGCGACTTCAGCCGCTATCTGCCGCGCACCACCTCACGCGCCCGGATGTTCTGGTGCACGCTGCTCGGTCTGGTGGTGTCCTTCCTGGCCGTGCAGGTCCTCGGGCTGTGGGGCGCCTCGGTGCTGACCGACCAGACGGCCGCGGGCGTGGACCATGTCCTGGGCGGTGGCGCGGCCGGCGCCTTCGGGCTGCTGGCCGTGGCGCTGGCGGCGCTCGCCAGCAACGCGATGAACGACTACAGCGGCTCCCTGGCGCTGCAGACCGTCGGGGTCCGCCTGCCGCGTCCGGTGGCGGCCGCCCTCGCCGTGCTGCTGGGCTTCCCGCTGGTGCTGTGGATGCACGCGGCGAACACCACCGCCCGCTTCCAGAACGTGCTGCTGTTCGTGAGCTACTGGATCCCCGGGTTCGTGGCGATCGTCGTCGTCGACTGGCTGGTGCGGCGCGGCACCGCGGTCGACCTCGCCGCCGAGACCGCCCGGCCGCGCTCCCCGTGGCCGCCGCTCCTCGCGTTCGTCGGCGCCTTCGCCGCGGCGGTGCCGTTCATGGACACCGGCCTGTACGTGGGCCCGGTCGCCCACGCGCTGCACGGCGCCGACGTCTCCTACTACGTGGCGTTCCTGGTCGCCCTCACGCTCTACGCCCCGCTGCGCGTCCGAGAGGAGGGCCGCGCATGACCGCGCCGCCCCGTGTCCTGACCATCGCCGGCTCCGACTCCGGCGGCGGCGCCGGCATCCAGGCCGACCTCAAGACCATGCTGGCGCTCGGCGCCCACGGGATGAGCGTGATCACCGCGGTCACGGCGCAGAACTCGGTGGGAGTGCAGGGGGCATGGGAGCTGCCGGTGGAGGCGGTGCGCGCCCAGTACCGCAGCGTCGTCGACGACATCGGCGTACAGGCGGTCAAGACGGGCATGCTCGCCTCGCCCGCGCTGGTCCAGACGGTGGCCGACCTGCTCGCGGACGTGTCCGCGCCGGTCGTCGTGGACCCGGTGAGCGTCTCCAAGCACGGGGACCGGCTGCTCGCCGACGACGCCCTGGACGCCGTACGGACCCGGCTGCTGCCGCTCGCCACGGTGACGACGCCCAATCTGGACGAGGTCGCGGAGCTGACCGGCATCTCGGTGACCGACGAGGCGGGCATGCGCCGCGCGGCCGACCGCCTGCTGGCGTACGGGCCCCGGTGGGTGCTGGTGAAGGGCGGGCACCTGCCCGGTCAGGCCACGGACCTGCTGACCGACGGGGGCGAGGAACACTGGCTGCGCGCCCCGCGCCACGACAACCGCCACACCCACGGCACGGGCTGCACCCTCGCCTCGGCCGTCGCCGTCGGTCTCGCGCAAGGCCTCACGGTGCCCGACGCGGTGCGGCAGGCCAAGGAGTACGTGACGGAGGCGATCGCGGCGGGCTTCGCGCTCGGCGCCGGCATCGGACCGGTGGACCACGGCTGGAGACTGCGTGCGCGCCCGTGACCGTGGCCCGGGAAGGGAGCCCGCGCCCTCGTGAGGGTGCCTCGGGTCAGAGCGCCACAGACGGATCTGGTGTGATGGACGCGCACCGCCGATCCTTTCGCGGAAGGACCGAACCCTGAACCCCCCGCTCGCCGAGGCTCTCTCCGTCCTCCTCCTCGTCGCCGTCCTGGCCGGCGCGGTGGTGCGTCCCTTCAAGCTGCCGGAGGCCGTCTGGGCGGTTCCGGCCGCCGGGATCGTGATCCTGACCGGCGCCATCTCCCTGAACCACGCACGTGCCGAGGCCGAGCGCCTCGGCCCGGTCGTCGGCTTCCTCGCGGCCGTCCTGGTACTGGCCCACTTCTGCGACGTCGAGGGCCTGTTCCAGGCCTGCGGCGCGTGGATGGCGCGCTGGGCGGCGGGCCGTCCCGGGCGGCTGCTGACCGCGGTGTTCGCGCTCGCCTCGCTGATCACCGCGGTGCTCAGCCTGGACGCCACCGTCGTGCTGCTCACGCCCGTCGTGTTCGCCACCGCCGCCCGCATGGGCGCCCGACCGAAGCCGCACCTGTACGCCTGCACCCATCTGTCGAACACGGCCTCGCTGCTGCTGCCGGTCTCCAATCTCACCAACCTGCTCGCGTTCGGCGCGGCCGGGCTGAGCTTCACCCGCTTCGCCGCGCTGATGGTCCTGCCGTGGCTGGTGGCGGTGGCCGTCGAGTACGTCGTCTTCCGGCGCTTCTTCCACCACGACCTGGACGCGGGCGCCACCGAAGAGGACCACGGCGAGCCGCCGAAGCTGCCGCTGTTCGCGCTGGTGACGCTCGCCTGCACGCTCGCGGGGTTCGTGGTCGCCTCCGCGTTCGGCATCGACCCGGCGTGGTCGGCGGCGGCCGGGGCGCTGGTGCTGGCCGTGCGCGGACTCCTCAGGCGCCGGGCCACCCCCCTGACGGTGGTGCGCGCGGCGGCGCCGTCCTTCCTGGCGTTCGTGCTGGCGCTGGGCGTCGTGGTGCGCGCGGTGGTCGACAACGGTCTCGCGAGCGCCCTCGGCCAGGTCATCCCCGGTGGCTCCGGCCTGCCCGCGCTGCTCGGCGTCGCGGCTCTGGCGGCCGTCCTGGCCAACCTGATCAACAACCTGCCCGCGGTCCTGGTGCTGCTGCCGCTGGCCGCCCCGTCGGGCCCGGGAGCGGTGCTCGCCGTGCTGCTGGGCGTGAACATCGGCCCCAACCTCACCTACGCCGGCTCGCTGGCCACCCTGCTGTGGCGCCGGATCGTCCACCAGCACGACCACGGCGTCGACCTGAAGGAGTTCACGCGTCTGGGCGCGATCACCGTACCGACCGCGCTGGCGGGCGCGGTGGTGGCGCTGTGGGCCTCCCTGCACGTCGTGGGGGCATGACCCGGCTCCCGGCCCCGCACGGTCCGGCTCGCGGGCGGTGAGCAACTCCCGCCCCGCCGTCCGTACATCGGTACGGCGGTACGAGCCGTACCGAGCGACATCCGCCGCGCCCGCCCCGCACGCGGGGGCGACGGATCCGGACCCAAGGAGCACAGCATGCAGGCGACCGCGCAGATCGGCGTCACCGGGCTCGCCGTGATGGGCCGCAACCTGGCCCGGAACTTCGCGCGCAACGGATACACCGTCGCCGTGCACAACCGCACCCCGGCCAGGACGAAGGCGCTCATCGATGACTTCGGGCACGAGGGCATGTTCGTGGCCGCCGAGACGGCCGAGGAGTTCGTGGCGGCGCTGGAGCGGCCCCGCCGCTTGATGATCATGGTGCAGGCGGGAGCGGCGACCGACGCCGTGATCGAGGAGTTCGCCCCGCTCCTGGAGCCCGGCGACATGATCATCGACGGTGGCAACGCGCACTTCGCCGACACCCGTCGCCGTGAGCGGGCGCTGCGCGAGCGAGGCATCCACTTCGTGGGCGTGGGGGTCTCCGGCGGTGAGGAGGGTGCGCTCAACGGGCCCAGCATCATGCCCGGCGGCTCACCGGAGTCGTACGCCGCGCTCGGCCCGATGCTGGAGAAGATCAGCGCGAAGGTGGACGGCGAACCGTGTGCGACGCATGTCGGCACCGACGGCGCCGGGCACTTCGTGAAGATGGTCCACAACGGCATCGAGTACGCCGACATGCAGCTCATCGGCGAGGCCTACGACCTGCTGCGCCAGGTGGCCGGGTACTCCCCCGCGGCGATCGCGGAGATCTTCCGCCGGTGGAACAAGGGCCGCCTGGACTCGTATCTGATCGAGATCACGGCGGAGGTGCTGTCCCATGTGGACCCGGCGACCGGCAGGCCCTTCGTGGACGTCGTCGCCGACGCGGCCGGGCAGAAGGGCACCGGACGCTGGACCGTGCAGACCGCGCTGGAGCTGGGCTCGCCGGTGACGGCGATCGCGCAGGCCACCTTCGCCCGCGCCGCCTCGGGCCAGTCCGCGCTGCGCGCCGCCTACCGGGGGCTGCCCGGCGGCACCAACTGGGAACTGACCCCGTACGAGGCGGAGCGCTTCACCGCGCAGGTGGAGCAGGCCCTGTACGCGTCCAAGCTGATCGCCTACGACCAGGGCTGGAAGATGATCCTGGACGCGGCCAAGGAGTTCGGCTGGAAGATCGACCTGGGGGCGGTCGCGAAGATCTGGCGCGGCGGCTGCATCATCCGCGCCGCCTTCCTGGACCGCATACGTGCCGCCTACGCGGCCGAACCCCGCCTGGTCAGCCTGCTGTCGGACGGGGGTTTCGCGTCGGAGATCGCCGAGGCGCAGGTGCCGTGGCGCGAGGTGATCGCCACGGCGGCCCGCCGGGGCGTGCCGGTGCCCGCGTTCTCCGCCGCGCTGTCGCACTACGACTCCCTGCGCGCCGACCGCCTGCCGGCCGCGCTCACCCAGGGCCAGCGCGACTACTTCGGCGCCCACACCTACCGGCGCGTCGACCGGGAGGGCAGCTACCACACCCTCTGGGGCATGCCGGGCCGCACGGAGACGGAGGTCATCTGAGACCGGCGCACCACCGGGCTCCGCGGGCGGGAGCCCGGTCCTGACCGCCTGTGTCGCCGTAATGCACGAACCTGACTCAGCGGGCGAAATCCTGATTCGACGGTAAGGTCGAGCCATGAACCCAGAGTTCGATGTCGTGGTCCTGGGGGCAGGCCCGGGCGGTTACGTGGCGGCCATTCGCGCCGCCCAACTCGGCCTGAGGACCGCCGTCGTCGAAGGACGGTTCTGGGGCGGCATCTGCCTGAACATCGGCTGCATCCCGGCGAAGTCGCTGTTGAGGAACGCGGAACTGGCGCACCTCGTCGTCCATGAAGCGGACACCTACGGCCTGAAGTTCGACGGGCAGGTCGGCCTCGACTACCGGGCGGCATACCTCAGGAGCCGCAAGGTGGCCGACGGGCGGGCCAAGGGTGTCGGCTACCTCATGCGCAAGAACGGCATCGCGCAGTTCGAGGGCCAGGGGTCGTTCATCGACCCGCACACCATGAACGTCCGGATGTCCGGTGAAGAGGCCACGCTCACCTTCGCCCACTGCGTCATCGCCACCGGCTCGACCGTGAAGCTGCTGCCGGGCACCCGTCTCGGCAGACGTGTCGTGACCTATGAGGAGCAGATCCTCTCCGACACCCTGCCGGCCAGCATCGTCATCGCGGGCGCCGGCGCCATCGGGGTGGAGTTCGCCTACTTGCTGCGGGCCTACGGCGTCCAGGTCACGCTGGTCGAGTTCTTCGACCGGATCGCTCCCCTGGAGGACGAGGAGGTCTCGGCGGAGCTGGCGCGGCAGTTCCGCCGGCAGGGCATCACGGTCATGACCTCCACCCGCGTGGAGTCCATGGAGGAGACCCCGCACGGCGTGCGCGTCGTCGTTTCGCAGGCCGGCCAGGAAAGGACACTGGAGGCGGAGAAGGTGCTCCAGGCCACGGGCTTCCAGCCCCGTACGGCCGGATACGGGCTGGCGAACGCGGGCGTCCGGCTCACGGATCGCGGCGCGATCGACGTCGACGGCCGGTGCCGCACCAGCCAGCCGCACATTTACGCCATCGGCGATGTGACGGCCAAACTGATGCTCGCGCACACGGCGGAGGCCATGGGTGTCATCGCCGCGGAGACCATCGCGGGCGCCGAGACCATGGAGCTCGACTACCGCATGATTCCCCGCGCCACCTTCTGCCGGCCCCAGATCGCGAGCTTCGGCTGGACCGAGAACGAGGCCAGGAGCGAGGGATTCGACATCCGGGTCGCGAAGTTCCCCTTCACCGCGAACGCCAAGGCGCACGGGTTGGGCGAAACGGCCGGCTTCGTGAAGCTCATCAGCGATGCCCGCCACGGCGAACTCCTGGGTGCCCACCTGATCGGGCCGGACGTCACGGAACTGCTCCCCGAGCTGACGCTGGCTCAGAAATGGGACCTGACGGTGACCGAGCTCGTGCGGAACGTGCACGCGCACCCCACGCTGAGCGAGGCCGTCCAGGACGCGTTGCACGGTCTGGCCGGGCACATGATCAACCTATGATGTGAGGACGGAGACCGGGCGCCCGCGCGGGAAAACCAAGGACGCCACTACGGGGGCCCTCTCGAAGAGAGCCCCCACCGGCGGAAGCATCCGCTCCCACTGTCGGGACGACAGGATTTGAACCTGCGACCCCTTGACCCCCAGTCAAGTGCGCTACCAAGCTGCGCCACGTCCCGTCGCCCTCTCGCGTGTTCCGCGAGATCGCGCGGGTAAACCCTACCGCACCGGACTGAGGGTCCTTCACCGGGGCGCTCGCGCCGGCCGCCGCCCGCGGTTCCCTACTCCGGCGGTGTCGGCGTGTCGGGGGTGCGGTACATCGCCTGGACGTCCAGCTCCAGTTGCACCGTCGGGCCCACCACCGCGATGCCGCGGGCCAGCATGGAGCGCCAGTTCAGGGTGAAGTCCTCACGGTGCAGCTCCGCCTTGGCCAGGGCCGCGCAGCGCAGCTCCTCGCCGTAGCCGCCGTTCACCATGCCGAGGTACGTGGTGTCGAGCGCGACCGACCGGCTCACGCCGTGCATCGTGAGGGAACCCTGCAGGGTCCACCTGCTGCCGCCCCGGTAGGCGAAGCGCGTGCTGGTGAAGTCGATGTACGGGAAGCGCTCCACGTCCAGGAAGTCGGCGGACCTCAGATGGTTGTCGCGCGTGTTGTTGCCGGTGTTGATGCTGGAGGCGTCGATCCGGACGTGGACGCGGGACTGCGTCATGTCCTGGGCGATCTGGATGCCGCCGTCGAAGCGTTCGAAGCGGCCGTGGACGTTGGCCATGCCGACGTGCTTGGCGATGAAGCGGATCGCCGTGTGCGGCGGGTCGAAGAGCCAGGCGCCCGGCATCGGCAGCTGCTGGGCCTCGGCCGGCTGCAGCCAGACCCGCTCGGTGCGCGCCACCGTGCCCGCCACGAGCTCGACGGTCTCGTGGTGCGGCCTGAGGCCCTCCGCCGAGACCAGCAGGCTGTAGTGGCCGGGCGGCAGCGCCGCGACGAAGAAGCCGTACGGGTCGGTCGTGCCACGGGCCGCGACGCGGTGCGTGTCCAGGGCGGTGACGGTGACGTCCGCGGACGCCATCGGCGAGCCCATCGGGTCGACGATCTCACGGGCGATTGCGCCCGCGCCGGGCGGGAGGGGGAGCGAGAGGCCCGCCGCCTCGGCTGAGGCGCCCCGGGGCCGCCGACGCCGGAGCAGTGCGAGGGCCATGATGTTCACCTTTCTTCGGTGGCGCGGCCGTGCGAGTGGCGGCTCTGGGCACGCCGAAGCGGCCGCGCCTGTGTGCGGTCCCCCTTTTCGATCTTGGGTCGGACGGCGCCGCCGCGGGTGTCTCATTACGAGACAGTGGTACGGCACAGGGCACCTGCCGCCGTGACAGCCCCTATGCCGCGGCCGTCTCGGGCTCCCTTCCCTCGTACGCCGCCCTCACCACACCCCGCACCCCGTCCGCCGTCACCGGGCGGGGGTTGGCGTACGGCTGGGCCGTCACCTGGGCGGCGGCCGTCGTCACGTCGCGCTCCGTCAGGCCGAGTTCGGCGAGGGAGCGCGGCGCGCCGAGGCGGCCTCCCAGCTCCCACAGGGCGCGCGCCACGTCCTCCGCGCCGAGCGCCCGCCGCAGCGCGGTCACCGCCTCGGGTGCCGCGGGCGCGTTGTAGGCGAGGACGTACGGCAGCACCACCGTGTGCGTCTCGGCGTGCGGCAGCCCGAAGGTGCCGCCCAGCACATGGCACAGCTTGTGGTGCAGCCCCATGGTGGTCGCACCGAGGCACGCTCCGCACAGCCACGCCCCGTACAGTGCGCGGCTGCGCGCCTCCAGGTCGCCCGGGTCGGCGACGAGCAGCGGCAGCGCTTCGGCCATCGCCCGGGTGCCGTCCTCGGCCATCAGCTGGACCAGTGGGGAGGTGTCGGGGGCGTAGAGCGCCTCGACGGCGTGCGCGAGCGCGTTGATGCCGCTGGTCACGGTGAGCGCCACGGGCAGGGAGAGGGTCAGTTCGGGGTCGTAGACGACGCTGCGGGGCTGGACCTGCGGGTCGCGGCCGGTGCGCTTGGCCCCGTGTTCGGTCAGCCCCCACACGGGGGTCATCTCGGATCCGGAGTAGGTCGACGGCACGGCGATCAGCGGCAGCCCGGTGCGCAGCGCGATCGCCTTGCCCAGGCCGATCGCGGAGCCGCCGCCGACCGCGACGCACCCGTCGGCGCCGGCGGCCCGCGCCGCCTCGACGCCCCGGTCGGCGACGTCGGCGGGTACGTGCATGCGGGCCTCGGCGTGCAGCCCGGCGCAGGCGTCGCCGAGGGCGTCCGCGACCGCCCGTGCGGTGGGTTCGCCGCGGCTGCCGGAGATCACGAGCAGCCGTCGCAGGCCGAGGCGCGCGGCCTCGTCCGGGGTCGCGGTGACGGCGGCGCCGGGCCGGAAGACGACCCGCACGGGGCGCGTCTCGTAGGTGAAGTCGGTGCTGAAGGTCATGTCGCACGCTCCAGGACGAGGTCGAAGCGGGCCTGCCGGAACGGGTTGGGTACCCCGAACTCCCGCGCCTGCGACGGGTCGTCGGTGACCGTGAAGTCCTGCACCAGGCTCTTCTTCACCGCGAAGACGGCGTCGGAGTCAAGGTAGTCGCTGCCGGCCACGAAGATGTGCGTGGTGACGGGGGTGTGTCCGTCGGCGGTGGCGATGAAGTGGATGTGTGCGGGGCGGTACGGGTGCCGGCCGGTGGCCCGCAGCAGGGCGCCGACCGGGCCGTCGGTCGGGATGGGGTACGGGGCCGGTACACAGGTGCGGAACCAGAAGCGGCCCTCGGTGTCGGCGGTGAACAGCCCGCGTCCGTTGCCCGCCGGCTGGAGGTCCGGCTGCTGCACGTCGTAGTGGCCCTCGGCGTCGGCCTGCCACACGTCGAGGACGGCGCCCGGCAGGGGTGTGCCGTCCTCGGAGAGCACCCGGCCGCTGACCACGCACGGCTCGCCACTGCCCACCAGGTCTATGTCGTCGCCCAGTTGACGCACCGGTGAGGCGGTCATGTGGAAGGGTCCGAGGACGGTCGACTCGGTGGCGCCGGGCGCGCGGTGGCCGTTCAGGGTCTCGACCAGCATGGAGACGCCGAGGACGTCCGACAGCAGGATGAACTCCTGACGGGTGTCCGTGCAGGTCTGTCCGGTCGCCGTCAGAAAGCCGACGGCCTTCTCCCACTCCTCCTGGGTGAGCCGGGTCTCGCGCACGAAGGCGTGCAGATGGCGGATCAGGCCCGTGAGCAGCTCGCGCAGCCGGGGATCGGCGGTCGCGCCGAGACTGGCGAGGGCCTCCCCGGTGACCGTGTCCTGGCCGGCGGTGCTGTCGATGGTCATGCCGTGCTCCTCATCGTCCACGACGTACCTGTCGCTTCCCCCATGATCCCGCGTTCAGGCCTGCCCGAGGATGCGCCGCAACGCCTGGGACAGCAGTTCCTCGGCGTCCAAGGCGGCGGACGCGTGCCGGAACGCGACGAAGCCGTCGGGCCGCACCAGCAGGGCGCCCGCGTCGGGCACCTCACGCAGCCGCGCCCAGTCGCCGTAGGGGTCCTCGTACTCCTGTCCCGGGCCGATCACCACGGTCGCGATCTCGATCCGCTGCGCCTTCGCCGCCCGCACCCAGCACTCGCCGCCGATGCCGGTGAGCAGGGTGAAGCGGCCCTTGCCGACCGTGTCGAGGGTGGACAGGGTGCGGGTGCCGGAGGTGATCCAGGCGTGCGGGAGGCGGGCACCGGGGCGGGAGGAGGGCTGGTGGTGGAGCTCGGGGTCGCGGGTGAAGCCCGGGTCGGGGGTGCCGTCCGGGACGATCGCGTGCGAGACGTAGCGCTGGTTGAGGTCGACGCCGTGCGCGTTGAACTCGTACACCTTGAAGGCGATCGCCTCGCGCAGCTTCGCGCGCTGCTTCTCGGCGGCCTCGGTGGCCTCCTTGCGGGCGGCGATGTTGGCCCACAGCTGCTCGGGCGTCTGCGGGGACAGCCCGTCCAGTGCCTCGAAGATGGGCGCGGTCTCGCCGATGGACCGGTTGGCGCGGGTGACGATCTGCCTGCCGACGGGGGCGCGCTCGGCGGTGTAGGACTCCAGCAGCTTGGGGCTCGCCGTGCCGTCGAGGACCAGTTTGAGCTTCCAGGCCAGGTTGTAGGAGTCCTGGATCGAGGTGTTGGAGCCGAGGCCGTTGGACGGCGGGTGGCGGTGCACGGCGTCCCCGGCACAGAAGACCCGGCCGCTGGAGTAGGTTTCCGCGTACATCTCGTTGACGGTCCACGCCGAGGACGACTTGACGGTCACCGGTATCTCGTCGTCGCCGACGAGCCCTCGGATGACGGACTCGGCGTACTCGGTGGTCAGGTCGGGGGCGCCCGCCTGGACGTCGTAGCCCCACACGATGAGCCACTCGGTCCAGGGCCGGACACAGCGCACCAGACCCGCGCCGATGCCGCCGACCGTCGCGCCCGGCGCGAGGACCCAGTAGAGGGTGGAGGGGCGGTGGGCCGTGTACTTCGTCAGGTCGGCGTCGAAGACGATGTTGATGCTGCCGGCGACGCCCATCTGACCGCCCATCGGCAGGCCCGCATCCTCGGCGACCTTCGAGCGGCCGCCGTCCGCGCCGATCAGGTACTTGGCGCGGATCTCGTAGGTGTCCCCGCGCAGCCGGTCGCGGACGGTGGCCGTGACCCCGTCGGCGTCCTGGGTGTGGGAGAGGTACTCGGTCTGGAAGCGCAGCCGGGTGCCGCGGGCGACGGCCGCGTCCACCAGGACCGGCTCCATGAGGTGCTGTGGCAGGTCGCACATACGGGTGGGGCTGGCGAGTTCGTGCGCGGCCTGGACCAGCGGGTCGTTGCCCCAGGAGCGCACCCGGCCCAGTTCCTCCCCGGCCAGGCTGGTGCAGAAGGTGGTGTTGCCCATCAGGTGCTGCGGGGTGGCCTGCCGGATGACGTCCTGTTCGACTCCGAGGTCGCGCAGCACCTCCATCGTGCGCTGGTTGGTGATGTGCGCGCGGGGCGTGTCGGCGAGGCTCGCGTAGCGGGTGACGACGAGGTTGGGCACGCCGTAGGTGCTCAGGGCGAGCGCGGCCGAGGCACCGGCCGGGCCGCTGCCCACGATCAGAACGTCGGTCTCGACGACGGTGGACACGGGGCGCTCCTGACAGGGGGAACGGACATCAAGCGTTCATGATCATGGACTGGCGCGCGGGCGCATGGGTGTCTCATTCCGAGACATCGGCTCGTGTGCGCGGGACGGGGTAGTAGTTTCTCGTTCAACGGAACCGCTACGGTAGGGGCGTTGTGACCACCACAGAACACTCCCCCGCCGACCCCGCGCTCGACCCGCTGCGTCTGGCACGCGAGCGGTTCCTGTCGGGGCGTCCGCTGCCCGACGGCGTACCGGACGAGGTCGTCGCCGCCTGGCGGCGTGCGCGGTTCTTCGGGGTGCCGCACGACCTGAGGGAGCCGTCCGCCGATCCGGTACGTCCGGTGGAGTCGGCGCTGCTGGAGGCGGCCCGGGCCGTGCTCGACCGCATCGCCCCCGCGCTCGGCCCCGGCCGGTCGGTCCTCGTCCTCACCGACGAGCGGCTGCGGGTGCTGTGGACGGCCGGAGGCGTGGCCGGGCTCGATCCCTGGCCCGATCTGTCGGAGCGGGTGGTCGGGCACAACAGCGCGGCGCTCGCCCTGCGCACCGGGCGGCGGGCCGAGGTGCACGGGCCGGAGCACTACCTCGACCGGTGGCAGGACGTGTCGGCGGTCAGCGTCCCGGTGCGGGCGGCGTGGACCGGGCAGGCGCTCGGCACGGTGACCGTGGCGTCCGAGCTGTGCGCCGGGTGCCCGCCGCATCCGGGCGCGCCGCTCGCGGAGGCGGCCGCCGCGGCCGTGGAGGCCGAACTGCTCGCGCGGGCACGGCCACCCGAGCGCATCCTGCTGGACGCCTATCTGCGCGCGGCGCGCGGGCCGGACGCCGCGGTGGTCGCGCTGGACGGCCTCAGCCGCCTGGTCAGCGCGGCGGCGCAGCGCATGCTCGCGCCGGAGTCCCTGGACGCCCTGGAGCGTACGGCGGTGGCGGTACGGCACCAGGAAATGCCCGCCGAGGCCGTAGTGCCCGAGGGCGCGGGGTGCACCGCGCGGATCACTCCGGTACGCCGGGACGGCACGGTCATCGGCATCGTGGCCGCACTGGAGCCGCTGCGCGATCCCCCACCTCGGGCGCCGCGCCCGGCCGTCGCCCTGGTCGGCTGCTCGGTCGCCTGGCGCCATGCCGTCGGGCGCGCCGTCGAGCTGGCCCGCTCCCGCGAGCCGCTGCTGCTGACGGGTGAGCGCGGGACGGGGAAGACCGCGCTGGCCCGGGAGCTGCTGGGCGGGCGCGCCGCACGGGTGGCCGACGCGGCGGAGAACGGGGAACTCGACCGCGCGCTCGCCGAGCTGGCCGAGGGCCGTCCCCTCCTGCTCCGCCATGCCGAACGGCTCGCGCAGTCCGGCGTGGCCGCTCTGAACTCCCTGCTCGACGCGCACCCCGAGGCGCCGCTGCTGGTCACCTACACGCCCGGCACGCCGCCGGGTCCGTGTCTCCAGCGGCTCCTGGACACGCTGGCCGCCCGCTCGGTCACCCTGCCGGCGCTGCGCGAGCGCCCCGAGGACATAAGGGAGTTGCTGACGGCGCTGGCCCCTCGCCCCGCAGCGGGCAGCCCGCCGCTGACCTGGGCCCTGGACGCCCTGCGCGCCCTGGAGCGGTATCCGTGGCCCGGGAACGTGACCGAACTGGCGCATGTCGTACGGGCGCTGGCGGAGCACCGCCGGGCGTCCGGGCCGGTCCGCCGGGCCGAGTTGCCGGATCCCGTGCGTGACGGGCCCGCGGTGCGTCCGCTCAGCCCGATGGAGCACGCCGAGCGCACCACGATCCTGGAGGCGCTGCGCCGTCACGGCGGCAACAAGGCGCGTACGGCGGCCGCGCTCGGGATCGGCCGTGCGACGCTGTACCGCAAGCTGCGCGGCTACCGGAGCTGAGACCTGATCGAACTCCCCCTTTTGTTCGGGGCTCCGATTGTTCGGGGCTCCGATTGTTCGGGGCTCCGACCGCAACGTCGTTGCAACCTGACCCGTGCTGACATGGGTGCCGTGACCACGGACATGATCCCGCGCGTGGAGCTGACCCCCGCGGCCGCCGAGCTGGTGCGGCGGCTGCGGGAGGTCCACGGGCCGTTGATGTTCCACCAGTCCGGCGGCTGCTGCGACGGCAGCGCGCCCATGTGCTACCCGGAGGGCGAGTTCCGCACCGGTGGCTCGGACGTGCTGCTCGCGGAGCTGGAGGTCGACGGGGTCGACGAGCCCGTGGGTTTCTGGATGTCCAGAAGCCAGTACGAGGCGTGGCGCCACACCCGGCTGATCGTGGACGTGGTGCCGGGCCGGGGCAGCGGCTTCTCCCTGGAAGCACCCGAAGGAGTGCGTTTTCTCATCCGTTCCCGCGTCGTCGACGCCTGAGCACCGCACGGGACACCGCGTTCTGGTGCACTTCCCCCGAGTCCTACGGGAGTTGGCGAGACATCAGGGGGAGTTGTGACACGTCGCAACAGACGGTTGAGAGTCACACTGAGGGCTTTGTCGGCATGGAGCGCGCTGGCCGCTGCCGCCCTCGCGGGGGCCGCGCCGGCCGGCGCCGCGCCGGACACCCGGAGGCTCGCGCCGGGCGTCCAGTACAGCGAGTTCGACATCTCCGCGGCACACGGGGTGACGCGCGCCCACCTCGTCACCGTCGACCTGCGCGATCCGCACGTACGGGTCGACCTGCTGTATCCGCGCGTGGTGTCCGCCCGCGCCACCGTCTCCCAACTCGCCGACGCGCAGCGTGCGGTGGCGGGCATCAACGGTGACTTCTTCGACATCACCGAGACGCAGCACCCGTGGGTCCCGGCGACCGGCTCGGCCGTCGGCCCGGCCGTCGCGAACGGGCACACGCTCAAGGCCGCCGTGCCGCCCGGGCAGCGCTTCGGGCCCGAACTGCCGCCCGGCGCGAGCACCGAGGACGTGCTGGGCGTGGGCAGGGACCGTACCGCGCGCCTCGACCGGCTGAGGCTCGACGGCTCCGTGACCACACCGGGCGAGCGGCTGCCGCTGCGCGGGCTGAACCAGTACGCGCTGCCCCAGGGGTCGATCGGGGCGTACACGTCGGACTGGGGCAGTGTCTCGCGGCTGCGCGCCATCTGCGGCACGGACGCCGAGCGGGGCGGGCCGTGCAGTACCGACTCGTACGAGGTGACCGTACGGGGCGGCCGGGTCACCGCCACGGCCGATCATCCGGGCAGCGGTCCCATCGCGGCCGGCACCACGGTCCTGGTGGGCCGTGAAGCGGGGGCGCGGCAGCTGCGCAAGCTGTTCAAGGGGGAGGAGGTCCGGGTGCGGCACCGGCTGGTGGCGGCCCTGTCCGGGGTGCCGTACCGCTTCGCCGTCGGCGGCTTCCCGGTGCTGCGGCACGGCACGCCGCTGCCCGGCCTCGACGCCACGACGTCCGCCGTGCGCACCGCGGTGGGTATCGAGGACGGGGGCCGCCGCCTGCTGCTCCTCGCCCTGGACGGCTCGGCCGCCTATCGCAGCGGCCTGACCGTGTCGGAAGTCGCCCGGATCCTGCGCCGGCTGGGCGCCACGGACGGCTTCAACCTCGACGGCGGCGGCTCCACGACCCTGGTCACCCGGCCGGCGGGCACGGGCGCGGTGAGCGTGCGCAACCATCCGAGCGGAGGAGCCGAACGCCCCGTCCCGGACGGGATCGGGGTGTTCAGCGACTCGTGAGCATCAGGGGCGCAGGCTGCCGACGATCTGCGCGGTCGCCGCGAGCCCCTGGTGGATGGTCGGCGCCATGCTGGTACTGGCCAGGAAGAACCCGAGCAGGATGCAGACCAGAGCGTGCGAGATCTTCATGGCGCCGCCGCGCAGGAAGATCACCGCAATGATCAGGAGCAGCAGCACCACCGAGATGGAAACGGCCATCATCACCCTCCTCCGCCACGCTCACTTCGCGGCTTTCGGCCGCAAGTGTGGCGTAGTGAAGGGTTCGTCCGGGCGGCTGACGTGTCCGCCGAACGTGTGGTTCCACGACGACCGGCGGGCGACACGGAGAAGCCCGCCCCCGGGTCGGGCGGGCTTCTCCCGGGCGTCACGTCAGGGGGCTTGCAGGTCGACCAGGTCGGCCAGGGCCTCGCGGTGGGCGCCCGCCGTGCCGTAGGCGAGGGAGTCCGCCTTGGCCCGCTTCAGGTACAGGTGGACCGGGTGCTCCCAGGTCATACCGATCCCGCCGTGCAGTTGCAGGGCCTCCTCGGCGGCGCGGACGGCGACGGGTGCCGCGTACGCCTCCGCGACGGCGACCGCGATGTCCGTGTCCTCGCTGCCCGTGGCGAGCGCGTCGGCGGCGTGGCGGGCGGCGGCCCGTAGTCCCGCGACCTCCAGCCACAGCTGTGCGAGCCGGTGCTTGAGCGCCTGGAACCCGCCGACGGGCCGGTTGAACTGCTTGCGTTCCTTCAGATGGCGCACGGTCTCGGTCAGGCACCAGTCGGCGATGCCCAGTTGCTCGGAGGCGAGCAGTCCGGCGGCGGCGCGCAGGGCGCGTCGGACGGCGGGTCCGGCGTCACCGACACGGCGGCCGGGAGCGCCCTCCAGCCGTACCGTCGCCAGGGGCCGGGTCAGGTCCAGGGAGACCTGCGGGGTGACCGTCACGGCCTCCGCGGCCACGGCGTACAGGCCGCCGTCCTCGGCCGGTACGAGCAGCACGTCGGCCACGGCAGCGTCGGCGACACCGGACAACTCCCCGTACAGGCTGCCGTTTTCGTGTCGTAGGGCCTTGTGGACGGCGCCCGGAGCCGCGTGCAGCCCGACCGCGAGGGCGCCGATGGTGCGCCCGGAGGCCAGCTTCCCCAGCAGTTCCTCGTCACCGCAGGCCAGCAGGGCCTCGGTGGCCACGACCGCGCTGGTGAGATACGGCACGGGAGCGACCGCCCGGCCCAACTCCTCCAGGACCACCGCGACCTCGCGGGCGGAGGCGCCCTGGCCGCCCTGCTCCTCGGGAACCAGGAGACCAGCCAGTCCCATGCCCTCGGCGAGGGACTTCCACACGGCGAGGTCGTGCGGGGCGTCGGATTCGATGCGGGTGAGGACGTCGGTCGGGGCGCAGTGGTCGGTGAGCAGGTCCCGGACGGCGGCCCGGAGCGCCTCTTCCTCCTCCGAGTACAGCAGGTCGGTCATCGAGCGAGGTCCTTCCAGGCGACGTCCTTGTCGGTGCGCGGCTCGGCGGGCAGGCCGAGGACGCGCTCGGCGACGATGTTCAGCAGGACCTCGCTGGTCCCGCCCTCGATGCTGTTGCCCTTGGAGCGCAGATAGCGGTAGCCGGCGTCACGACCGGTGAAGTCGACCAGCTCGGGGCGGCGCATGGTCCAGTCGTCGTACAACAGGCCCTCCTCACCGCGCAGTTCGACCTCCAGGCCGCTGATCTCCTGGTTGAGGCGGGCGAAGGTGAGCTTCATGCCGGCGCCCTCGGGGCCGGGCTGCCCCGCGACGAGTTGCTGGCGCAGGCGTTCGGCGGTGAGCCGGGAGACCTCGGACTCGACCCACAGCTTCAGCAGCCGCTGATGCAGGTCGTGCGTGCGCAGTTCGGGGCGTTCGCGCCAGGTCTTCGCGACCGGGCCGATCATGCCGCCCTCGCGGGGGAGGCGCATGCCGCCGATGGCGACGCGCTCGTTGTTGAGCGTGGTCTGCGCGACCCGCCAGCCGTCGCCGACCTCGCCGAGACGGCGGGAGTCGGGGATGCGGACGCCGGTGAGGAAGACCTCGTTGAACTCGGCCTCGCCGGTGATCTGGCGCAGCGGGCGGACGTCGACGCCCGGGTCGGTCATGTCGCAGATGAAGTAGGTGATGCCCTGGTGCTTGGGCACGTCCGGGTCGGTGCGGGCGATGAGGATGGCCCAGCGGGCGATGTGGGCGCTGGACGTCCACACCTTCTGTCCGTCGACCACCCAGTCCTCGCCGTCCCGGACCGCCCGCGTGCCGAGGGCGGCGAGGTCGGATCCGGCGCCGGGTTCACTGAACAGCTGGCACCACACCTCCTCGCCGGTCCACAGCGGCCTCAGGTAGCGCCGCTTCTGCTCCTCGGTGCCGTAGCGCAGGATCGTCGGCGCGGCCATGCCGAGCCCGATGCCGTTGCGGCGCGGGTCGTTGTCCGGGGCGCCCGCGGCCTCCAGTTCTGCGTCGACGACGGTCTGGAGGGAGCGGGGCGCACCGAGGCCGCCGAGGCCCTCCGGGTAGTGCACCCAGGCGAGCCCGGC
Organism: Streptomyces sp. NPDC001848; assembly: GCF_042891915.1. Taxonomy (NCBI): domain Bacteria; kingdom Bacillati; phylum Actinomycetota; class Actinomycetes; order Kitasatosporales; family Streptomycetaceae; genus Streptomyces; species Streptomyces sp. NPDC001848. The sequence goes on from NZ_JBIATP010000003.1 coordinate 403,814, forward strand.
GTCGAAGCGGGCCCTGAGAAAGTCGAGGCGGTCGGTGGTGGCCGGAGGGTACACGGCCAGCAACTCCTGTGTGCGGCGGCGCAGTGCGGCTGCGTCGGTCATGCGGCGGCTCCGTTCTCCAGGACGACGGCGACACGGCCGGTCGTCACGCCGTCGGCGACGCGCTGCACGGCGGCCGCGGCCCCGCCGAGCGGCACGCGCTCGCTGACCAGCGGCCTGATGGCGCCCCGAGCGGCCAGCTCGGTGAGCTGTTCGTGGCAGTGCTGGACCAGCTTCGGGTTCTTGGTGTTGTACAGGCCCCAGTGGAGGCCGAGGATCGAGTAGTTCTTGACAAGTGCGTGGTTCAGCGCCGGGCTGGGGATCGAGCCGCTGGCGAAGCCCACGACGACGATCCGGCCCTCGAAGGCCACGACCTTCGCGGACTGGGCGTAGGCCGCGCCTCCGACCGGGTCGTAGATCACGTCGGCGCCCCGCCCGCCGGTGGCCTCCTTCACCGCGGTGACGACGTCCTCGGCGCGCCGGTCGATCACGATGTCGCAGCCGAGCTCCCGGGCGACGGACGCCTTGTCCGCCCCCCCGACGACGCCGATGACCGTGGCACCGGCCGCCTTGCCGAGCTGTACGGCCGCGCTGCCGACCCCTCCTGCGGCAGCGTGGACGAGCAGCGCCTCGCCGGCCTGGAGACCGGCCCGGCGGTGCAGACCGAACCAGCCCGTCTGGTAGCCGATGTGCAGGGCGGCGGCCTCGGCGTCGTCGAGGGAGTCGGGGGCGGGCAGCAGGGCCGCGGCGTCCGCGAGCGCGTACTCGGCGAAACCGCCGTACGGGAGCGCGGGGTTGGCGATCACTCGGCGGCCGTCCTCGGTCTCGCCACAGATCTCCACGCCCGGCGTGAACGGCAGCGGGGGCCGGACCTGGTACTGGCCGCGGCACAGCAGAGCGTCCGGGAAGTTGACATTGGCGGCCCGCACCTTCACCAGGACCTGGCCCTCGCCGGGCGTGGGGGGCTCCACCTCCGAAAGGCGCATCACCTCGCTCGGCTCGCCGTTCTCGTGCACTTGCCATGCCTGCATGCGGGGCCTCCACGCCACTGCGTCGTCCGAACGGGTCCGTCGCATACTAAGCGGTCGCTTGCCCCTGTGGGAACAGTCGAACGCGTCACGTACGGGCGGGCCGCGCCCGCACGTGCATCCGCTCCCCCTGCGGCCCGAACAGACTGAGGAACTCCACCGGTCCCTCCCCCGTCGACCCGAACCAGTGCGGCACCCGGGTGTCGAACTCCGCGGCCTCCCCCGCGGTCAGCACCACGTCGTGCTCGCCCAGCACCAGCCGCAGCCGCCCGGAGAGCACGTACAGCCACTCGTAGCCCTCGTGAGTCCGGGGGTCGGGTTCGAGCCTGCGCTGCGGTTCGAGGACCTTGAAGGCCTGGAGGCCTCCGGGTTGCCGGGTCAGCGGCCAGTGGGTGCGGCCGCCCCGGACGATCGGCTTGGCGCGCACCCGCGGGTCCCCCACCGGGGGTGCGCCGACCAGTTCGTCGAGCGGTACCTGATGGGCCTGCGCGATCGGCAGCAGCAGTTCGAGGCTGGGCCTGCGCAGACCCGACTCCAGGCGCGAGAGGGTGCTGACGGAGATGCCGGTGGCCTCCGACAGCGCCGCGAGTGTCACCTCCCGCTCCTTGCGGATCCGCCGCAGCCTCGGGCCCACGCCGGCCAGAACGTCGTCCGTACTCATGGTCGTATTGCAGTTTCGGCAAACATGTTTGTCAATGCGGCAGCGCGTGGGCGACCTTCGGGCGTGGAGGTGGTCACCATGACCGACAAGTACGAGGTGGTCGTCGTCGGTGGCGGCGCGGCCGGGCTGTCGGCGGCGCTGGTCCTGGGGCGGGCGCGCCGCCGCACGCTCGTCGTGGACGCGGGCGAGCCGCGCAACGCGGCCGCCGCGCACATGCAGGGGTATCTGTCTCGGGACGGCATGCCGCCGGCGGAGTTCCTGGCCGCCGGCCGGGAGGAGATCGCGCGGTACGGCGTCGAGCTGGTCCGGGACCGGGCGGTGGACGCGGTCCGGGGCGCGGACGGGGAGTTCACCGTGGCGCTCGCAGGCGGGCGGACCGTACGGGGCCGGCAGCTGGTGCTGGCCACAGGCCTGCGGGACGAGCTGCCCGACGTTCCCGGTGTGGCCGAGCGCTTCGGGCGGGATGTGCTGCACTGCCCGTACTGCCACGGCTGGGAGGTGCGCGACCGGTCCTTCGGCGTGCTGGCGACGACACCGCTGAGCGTGCACCAGGCGCTGCTGGTCTCCCAGTGGTCGAAGGACGTGACCTTGTTCCTGCACACGGTCCACGAGGAGGAGCTGACGGACCAGGACCTGCGCCGACTCGCCGCGGCCGGCGTCGCCGTGGTGTCCGGGCAGGTGGCAGGGCTGGTGGTCGACGGCGACCGGCTCGCCGGGGTCCGGCTCGCGGATGACACGGTCCACGACCGGTCCGTGCTGTTCCTCGCGCCCCGCGCCCTGCCCCGCACCGGGCTGTTCGAGCGGCTGGGCGCCGAGCTGCGAGAGACCCCTTTCGGCACGTACCCCGTGGTCGACGAGCGGGGTCTGACCACCGTGCCCGGGCTGTGGGCGGCGGGCAACGCCATCGGCTTCGCGGAGCAGGTGGTGAACGCGGCGAGCCGCGGTCACCGGGCGGGGGCCGCGATCAACGCGGAGCTGCTCATGGCCGATCTGGACGCGGCCGTCGGGGTGTAGGCGGGCCGCCTCCGGTGCACCATGACTGCATGCTGCTGAGCCGGCTCGCCCGCGTGTCCCAGGAGGTCGCCGCCACCTCGGCGCGCTCCCGCAAGATCGCGCTGCTCGCCGAGCTGTTCCGGGCCGCCGACGCGGAGGACGTGCCGATCGTCATCCCGTACCTGGCGGGACGCCTCCCCCAGGGGCGGCTCGGTATCGGCTGGAAGCTGCTGAACCAGCACGTTCCGCCGGCCGCCGAGCCCACGCTCACGGTGCGTGACGTGGACGCCCGGCTGACACGGATCGGCTCGGTCACCGGCACAGGCTCGCAGGCGGAGCGCAAGCGGCTGGTCGGCGATCTGCTGGCGGCGGCCACCGCGGAGGAACAGCGGTTCCTCTTCGGGCTGCTCACCGGGGAGGTACGGCAGGGCGCGCTGGACGCCCACGCCGTGGAGGGGCTCGCCGGGGCGACCGGCGCCGACCCGGCGGACGTACGGCGGGCCGTCATGCTCGCCGGTTCGCTGCAGACGGTGGCACAGGCGCTGCTGGGCGACGGCCCGGCGGCCCTGGAGGCGTTCCGGCTGACGGTCGGCCGTCCGGTGCTGCCGATGCTGGCGCAGACCGCGTCCTCGGTCGCCGAGGCCGTCCGGAAGCTGGGTGCGTGTGCCGTCGAGGAGAAGCTCGACGGCATCCGCGTCCAGGTCCACCGGGACGGCGACGACGTCCGCATCCACACCCGCACCCTCGACGACATCACCGACCGGCTCCTGGAAATCACCTCGGCAGCCCTGGAGTTGGCGGGCGAGCGGTTCATCCTGGACGGCGAGGTCATCGCCCTGGACGAGGACGGCAGGCCGCGCTCCTTCCAGCAGACCTCCGGACGGGTCGGCTCCCGGGTGGACGTGGCGACGGCCGCCGCGTCCGTCCCCGTCTCCCCCGTCTTCTTCGACGCGCTGTCCGTGGACGGCCGCGACCTGCTGGACCTTCCGTTCGCGGAGCGGCACGCCGAGCTCTCCCGGCTGGTCCCGGAACCCATGCGGGTGCGGCGCACACTCGTGCACGACCCCGGGGACCCCGAGGACATCGCCGCCGCGGAGACCTTCCTCACCGAGACGCTCAAGCGCGGCCACGAGGGCGTGGTGGTCAAGGCGCTCGACGCCCCCTACAGCGCGGGCCGGCGCGGCGCGTCCTGGCTCAAGATCAAACCGGTGCACAGCCTCGACCTGGTGGTGCTGGCCGCCGAGTGGGGCCATGGCCGCCGTACCGGCAAGCTGTCCAACCTGCACCTCGGCGCCCGCAACCCCGACGGCTCCTTCGCCATGCTCGGCAAGACGTTCAAGGGCATGACGGACACGATGCTGGCCTGGCAGACCGAGCGGCTGAAGGAACTGGCCGTCGAGGACGACGGCTGGGTCGTCACGGTGCGCCCCGAACTCGTGGTCGAGATCGCCTACGACGGGTTGCAGCGCTCCACCCGCTACCCGGCCGGCGTCACCCTGCGCTTCGCCCGGGTGGTGCGCTACCGGGAGGACAAGCGGCCCGAGGAGGCCGACACCGTGGAGATGCTGCTGGCCGCCCACCCGGAGGTGGCGCCGTGACCGGGCGGAGCAGGCGCAGCGCGGGTCTGCTGCTGTACCGGCGCACCGACCACGGTCCGGAGGTCCTGCTTGCCCACATGGGCGGCCCGTTCTTCGCCCGCCGGGAGGCCGGGGCGTGGACCGTGCCCAAGGGCGAGTACGACCCCGACGAGCCGTCCTGGGACGCGGCCCGCAGGGAGTTCCGGGAGGAGCTGGGGCTGGCTCCGCCCGACGGGGAGGCCGTCCCGCTCGGCGAGGTGCGACAGAGCGGTGGCAAGACCGTCACGGCCTGGGCGGTCGAGGCGGACCTCGACCCGGCGGCGATCGAGCCGGGCACCTTCACGATGGAGTGGCCGCCGAGGTCCGGGCGCCTGGAGGAGTTCCCCGAGGTGGACCGGGTGGCGTGGTTCGCCCTCGACCGGGCCCGGGAGGTGATCGTCAGCGCGCAGAGGGCGTTTCTCGACCGGCTCGCGGAGCACTCGGGCATGGGCGGTGTCTGAGAACACCGGGACAACGCCGGCCCGCGTTGCGGCCGCCACCGCGGCGCGGGAAGGTCGAAGCAAGCCTTTCCAGGAGGTCAGCCATGCCCATCGCCACCGTGAACCCGGCGACCGGCGAGACGCTCAAGACGTACGACGCCCTGGGCGCGGAGGAGATCGAGCGCAGGCTCGCCGCCGCCGAGGCCGCGTTCCGCACCCATCGCACCACCACGTTCGCCGAGCGGGCGCTGCTCATGCGCAGGGCGGCCGACCTGCTGGACGAGGAGCGGCAGGACATCGCCCGGGTGATCACCACCGAGATGGGCAAGCCGGTCAAGCAGGCCCGCGCCGAGGCCGCCAAGTGCGCCAAGGCGATGCGCTGGTACGCCGAGCGCGCCGAGGAGCTGCTCGCCGACGAGGAGCCCGCCGACGTCGATGTGAAGGACTCGGGCGCCTCCCGGGTGATCGTGCGCTACCGGCCGCTCGGCCCGGTGCTCGCCGTGATGCCGTGGAACTTCCCGCTGTGGCAGGTGATCCGGTTCGCCGCGCCCGCGCTGATGGCGGGGAACGTGGGCCTGCTCAAGCACGCCTCGAACGTCCCGCAGACCGCGCTGTACCTTCAGGACCTGTTCCGCCGGGCGGGCTTCCCCGAGGGTTGCTTCCAGACCCTGCTGATCGGCTCCGGAGAGGTCGAGAAGGTGCTGCGCGACCCGCGGGTCAAGGCGGCCACGCTCACCGGCAGCGAGCCCGCGGGCCGGTCCGTCGCCTCGGTCGCCGGGGACGAGATCAAGAAGACGGTGCTGGAGCTGGGCGGCAGCGACCCGTACATCGTCATGCCGTCCGCGGACCTCGACCGGGCCGCGCGGATCGCGGTGACGGCCCGGGTGCAGAACACCGGGCAGTCGTGCATCGCCGCCAAGCGGTTCATCGTGCACGCGGACGTGTTCGACGCGTTCGCCGAGCGGTTCACGGCCGGGATGAAGGCGCTGAAGGTCGGCGACCCGATGGACGAGGAGACCGAGGTCGGGCCGCTGTACAGCGAGCGGGGCCGCGCCGACCTGGAGGAACTCGTCGACGACGCGGTGGAGGCGGGAGCGACGGTGCTGTGCGGCGGTGAGCGGCCCGACCGGCCCGGCTGGTACTACTCGCCGACCGTCCTCGCCGACATCACGCCCGAGATGCGGATCCACCGCGAGGAGGCGTTCGGCCCGGTGGCCACGCTGTACCGGGCGGCGGACCTCGACGAGGCGGTGGCGATCGCGAACGACTCGCCGTTCGGGCTGAGTTCGAACGTCTGGACGCGCAACGGCACCGAGGTGGACCGTTTTGTCCAGGACCTGGAGGCCGGCGGGGTATACGTCAACGGGATGACGGCGTCCCACCCCGCGTTCCCCTTCGGCGGGGCCAAGCGCTCCGGTTACGGGCGTGAGCTGGCCGAGCACGGAATCCGAGAGTTCTGCAACATCACCACGGTGTGGCACGGGGCGTGAGCGTTCCGCGGTTACGATCGCCTGTGTGAACCGCGAAGTGACCCTGCCTCTGATCGTGGACGACCGCGGGACCTTGCAGGTGGCTGCCGCCGATGTCAGCAAGTTGCTGCGCAGGCTGGGCGGTCGATGGGTGCGGCTCGTGGAGGAGGGGGAGCAGGGGCTGGACGAGGACACGGTGGCCGCGTTGGCCATCGAGCTGGCGAAGCTCGCGGACCGGATCGACGTGGCGTGCATCGCGCACAGCAGTGGTTCGTAGGGGCGCCGCGGTCACCCGCGGCCGTCCAGTTCCCACAGCGCGTGCCAGAACCCGGTCTCGTAGTTCTGGAGCAGGCGGCCGTAGTGGTGGGCGCGCTCCTCGTCCAGACGGTCCGCGTCCAGGGCCTCCTGGATCGCCGCCCTCGCCTTCCGTTCCAGGTCCACGGACGGCTCCGCGAAGAAGTCGAAGAACGCGCAGGCCTCGTCGGTGAAGCCGTAGTAGTGGCGTAGTGCCTGCGCAATCCTGGCGCAGTAGTCGCCCCAGGTGGCGAAGTTGGCGCTCAGGGCCAGCACGACCTCGGCCGGTTCGCCGTTCAGGGCCAGCCAGGCCACGTAGGCGGCGTAGGCCTGGCAGTCCGCCATCGGCTCGTACCCGGCCGGCTTCGCCCCCTGGCAGGCCGCGGCGTACGCGCCCAGACGGTCCTGGGCCACGGCCTCCGCCTCGGCGAGCGCGGTGAAGTAGTCCGCGCACGCGGGCTCGTCCCGGGACCGTTCGGCCAGGTGCCGGAAGGCGCGGCGGTCGGAGGCGATCACCTCCCGCTGTTCGGCGGCGAGGGCGGCGAGCGTGGCGGGCCGCGCCGCGCCGCGGGCGATGAGCGGGAGCAGCCGGTTGGCGTGCGGGTCCGGGGTGAGACTCCCGGTGGTCCTCTCCAGCAGTTCCCTGGCCGTTCGTGTCATCGGCACTCCTCCTCGGGCTCCGGATCGTCACCTTGCGCACATCAACCGTCACTGTACGTCCACCACTGAATCGGAGTAGCACCGCGAGATATCCCCGCTGCGCCGGGTGATCGTGGGTGGACCACCCACGTACGGGTGAACCCCCTTCCGCCGGGGGACGAAGAGTCCTCCGCCAAGGCGAAAGAAGGCGCACTCCATGGCGACTCTGTGCAAGCCCGCGGTTTCCGTCCCGGAACACGTGATCACGATGGAGGAGACGCTCGACCTGGCGCGCTCCCGCCACCCGGACCACCCCCAACTCCCGCTGGCGTTGCGGCTGATCGCGAACACCGGCGTCAAGACCCGGCACATCGTGCAGCCCATCGAGGAAACCCTGAAGCACCCGGGCTTCGAGGAGCGCAACAACATCTACGAGGCCGAGGCGAAGGCGCGCGTGCCCGCGGTGGTGCAGCAGGCACTGGATGACGCCGAACTGCTCACCACCGACATCGACGTGATCATCTACGTGTCGTGCACCGGGTTCATGATGCCCTCGCTGACCGCGTGGCTGATCAACACGATGGGCTTCAGCACCGACACCCGGCAGATACCCATAGCCCAGTTGGGCTGCGCCGCGGGCGGCGCGGCCATCAACCGGGCGCACGACTTCTGCACGGCCTACCCCAACTCCAACGCCCTCATCGTGGCCTGCGAGTTCTGCTCGCTGTGCTACCAGCCCACCGATCTGGGCGTCGGCTCGCTGCTCTCCAACGGCCTGTTCGGCGACGGCATCGCGGCGGCGGTCGTGCGCGGCAAGGGCGGCACCGGCGTGAAGCTGGAGCGCAACGGCTCGTACCTGATCCCGAAGACCGAGGAGTGGATCGCGTACGACGTCCGGGCCACCGGCTTCCACTTCCTGCTGGACAAGCGGGTGCCCACCACCATGGAACCGCTCGCCCCGGCGCTCGACGCCCTGGCCAGACAGCACGGCTGGGACGCCTCCGAGCTCGACTTCTACATCGTCCACGCGGGCGGCCCGCGGATCCTGGACGACCTGAGCAAGTTTCTGCACGTGCCGTCCGAGGCGTTCCGGTTCAGCCGGGCCACGCTCACCGAGTACGGCAACATCGCGAGCGCCGTCGTCCTGGACGCGCTGCGCCGGCTGTTCGAGTCGGGCGGTGCCGAGCACGCGGCGCGCGGGCTGCTGGCCGGTTTCGGACCGGGCATCACGGCGGAGATGGCCCTCGGCCGCTGGAACATCTCCGGCAACGGGAAGAGATGAGATGACCACCGACAAGAGCAGCGGGACCCTGCCGCCGGTCCGGCCCTGGCCCGCCCTCCACCCGCCCGGCGTGGCGTTCGGCCCGGACCTGGCCGATCTGATGCGCGACGGCCCGGTCACCCGGGTCCGGCGGCCCCACGGCGGGGGCTGGGCCTGGCTCGTGACCCGCTACGACGATGTGCGCGCGGTCACGAACGATCCCCGGTTCGGCCACGAGCCGGTCAGGGACGGTCAGCCCGCCCGGCTCGCCCCGCACGTCGTCCCACAGCGGGACGCGGTCGGCTTCCCGGACCCGCCCGACCCGGCCCGCCCGCGCCGCTCGGTCGCCGCGGCCCTCTCGGCGCGCGGCACCGAACGGGTGCGCGAGACGGCGCGGCACATGCTCGACGAACTGGTGGACGAGCTGCTCCAGGACGGGCCGCCCGCCGACCTCACCGCCACGGTCCTCGACCCCTTCCCCGCCGCCGTGATCTGCGAGCTGACGGGGGTCCCGGCCGCCGACCGGCACGACCTGCGCACCTGGACCCGGCTCGCCCTGTCCACCGCGCACGGCACGAAGGCCGGCGAGCGGGCCAGGGACGAGATGAGCGCGTACTTCGCCGATCTCATCGGCGTCCGCGAGGGCGGCACCGGCGAGGACGTCGTCTCGCTGCTCGGGGCCGCCGTGGGCCTGGGCGAGGTGACGCTCGAGGAGGCGGTCGGCCTCGCGGTGCTGCTCCAGTTCGGCGCGGAGGCGGTCACCGACCACACCGCCCGGATGTTCCACCTCCTGCTGACCCGCCCGGACCTGGCCGAACGCCTGCGGGCGGAGCCCGCGGTCCGCCCGCAGGCCGTCGACGAACTGCTGCGCCACATCCCGCACCGCAACCCCATGGGCCCGCCCCGGATCGCGACGCAGGACGTGGAGGTCGCGGGCGTACGGATCCGGGCGGGTGAGGCGGTGTACGTGTCGTACGCGGCGGCGAACCGCGACCCGGGCGTCTTCCCGGACCCGGAGACGATCGACTTCGCCCGCTACCCGAACCCCCATCTGGCGTTCGGCTGCGGCCCGCACCGCTGCCCGGGCGGCATGCCGGCCAGGCTCATGTCCGACCTGGTGCTGGACGTCCTCCTGGACCGGGTACCGGGGCTGCGGCTCGCGGTGCCGCCCGATGAGGTCCCGTTCCGTGCGGGCGCGCTGTCCCGCGGGCCCGAGGCCCTACCCGTGACCTGGTGAGCGCTCATGACGATGACTGACAGACCCGTGGCCGCCGAAGGCCTTTTCGTTCCGCCGGGTCACGGACGCGTGGTCCGGACACCGGCTCAGCACGTGACGTTCAAGGTGACCGGCTCGCACTCGCGCATGGCATCCACGTTCGAGGTGATCGTGCCGCCGGGCTTCGACGTCGGCGCCCATGTGCACACGCGCAGCGAGGAGCTGTTCTACGTGCTCGAGGGCGAGTTGGACGTGCTCGCCTTCGAGCCGCGCGTACGCACCCCCGACAACTGGCAGAAGTGGGAGTCGAGCTCGGGCCGCCGGGTGCTGCGCGCGACCCCGGGCACGGTCATCGTCGTACCCCCCGGCTGCCCCCACGCCTTCGCGAACCCGACGGAGACCCCGGCGAAGATGTTCTTCCAGGCGTCCCCGCCCCCGGACCACGAACGCTACTTCGAGGAACTCCTGGAGATCCTGGGCAACGGGGGCCCACCGGACCAGGAGGCGATCGAGGCGCTGCGGAGGCGGTACGACATCGAGCAGCTGACGCCGCTCAAGCATCGTTAGAGCCCGTGTGCGGCCCTTCAGCGGATGGGCATCCCCGAGAGCGTCCGGGCGATCACCAGCCGCTGGATCTCGCTCGTCCCCTCGAAGATCGTGTAGATGGCCGCGTCCCGGTGCATCCGCTCCACGGGGTACTCCCGGGTGTAGCCGTTGCCCCCGAGGATCTGTATCGCCTGCGCCGTGACCTTCTTCGCCGTCTCACTGGCGAACAGCTTCGACATCGACCCCTCGGCCGCGGTGAACGGCTTGCCGTTGACCGCCATCCACGAGGCGCGCCACACCAGCAGCCGCGCCGCGTCGATCTGCGTCCGCATGTCCGCGAGCTGGAAGGCGACGCCCTGGTTGTCGATGACGGGCCGCCCGAACTGCTCGCGCGTCCTGGCGTAGTCGAGGGCGACCTCGTAGGCGGCGCGGGCGGTGCCCACGGCCATCGCACCGACGGCCGGGCGGCTCGCCTCGAACGTGGCCATCGCCGCGTTCTTCACGCGGTCGCCGCCCTTCCTGGCCTTCTCCCGGGCGCGGGCGAGCCGCTCGTCCAGCTTCTCCTTGCCGCCGAGCAGGCAGGAGCCGGGGACCCGGACGTTGTCGAGGATCACCTCGGCGGTGTGGGAGGCGCGGATGCCGTGCTTCTTGAACTTCTGCCCCTGGGCGAGGCCCGGCGTGTTCGGCGGGACGATGAAGGACGCGTGGCCCTTGGAGCCCAGCTCCGGGTCGACGACCGCGACGACGACGTGGACGTTGGCGATGCCGCCGTTGGTCGCCCAGGTCTTGGTGCCGTTGATCACCCACTCGTCCTTGGCCTCGTCGTACACCGCACGCGTGCGCATGGAGGCGACGTCGGAGCCGGCGTCCGGCTCGGAGGAGCAGAAGGCGGCCACCTTGACGTCGTCGGCGTCGCCGTACATCTGGGGGATCCAGGTGCCGATCTGTTCCTCGGTGCCGTTGGCGAGGACGCCGACGGCGGCCAGTCCGGTGCCGACGATCGACAGCGCGATGCCCGCGTCGCCCCAGAACAGCTCCTCCATGGCCACGGGGATGCCGAGGCCGGTGGGATCGAAGTACTGCTGGGCGTAGAAGTCGAGGGAGTAGATGCCGACCTTCGCGGCCTCCTGGATGACCGGCCAGGGAGTCTCCTCACGCTCGTCCCATTCGGCGGCCGCGGGGCGGATGACATCGGCGGCGAAGCCGTGCAGCCAGTCCCGGACCTCCTTCTGTTCGTCGTTGAGCTCCATGGTGAACTCGGCCATGTCCCCTCCAGCACTGCGCTAACGTGTTACTTGCGGTAACAGCAGTCTGTTACTCGCCAGTAGGAGAAGTCAACTCCCGGCCTCGGACGAGCCGCCTGCCTGGCGAGTCGGCAGCTCGTTCGATACCGGCCCGCCTTTCAGTGTTACTTTGCGCAGGCGTCACCGAATCAGGACGGGTGGGGAGAGATGATGGACACCACGCAGCGGACCGATCAGGAGCGGTCCGCCGACCGCCGACGGCGAGAGTTGCTGGAGGCCGCCGACCGGGTGGTGCTGCGCGACGGCCCCGGCGCCTCGATGAACGCCATCGCCGCCGAGGCCGGCATCACCAAGCCGATCCTCTACCGCCACTTCGGCGACAAGGGCGGTCTGTACGCGGCGCTCGCCAAACGCCACACGGATGCCCTCCTCGACTCGCTGCGGGCCGCGCTGGACGCCCCGGCGGACCGGCGGGAGCGCGTGGAGTCCACGCTGGACACGTACCTGGCGGCGATCGAGGCACGACCGCAGGTGTACCGCTTCCTGATGCATCCCGCGGAGGGCGGCTCGCAGAACGACCAGGGCTTCGACACCGGCCGGCACTCGATCCCACTGCTGCGCCGCATGGGTGAGGAACTGGCCCAGGTCATCGAGGAACGCCTGGACCTCGGCCCGGACACCCACCAGCTCGCCCGCGTGTGGGGCCACGGCATCGTCGGCATGATGCACGCGGCCGGAGACTGGTGGCTCGGGGAACGGCCGTGCTCGCGGGCGGAGTTGGTGCGGAGCCTGGCCGACCTGTTGTGGGGTCGGCTGGCTGCGGCCGGGGACCGCATGGGAGGCCCCGGGTTCTGAAGGCGCCCCGAGAGGGGCGCGGGGCTGTGTCGACATGCGGCTCCGCCGCGAAGGGAGTCCCCCTGTTCGAGCGAAGCCGAGAACTCGGGGGAGCGACCAGCCGGGGACGGCCCGCAGTCGCCGACGTCTCATCGCCCCCACGGCGCTCTCGCGACCTGCCGCAACACCCTCCGCCGGCGCCACCCCGCGAGGTGGTCCACGTACAGCCCACCGGCCAGGTGATCGCACTCGTGCTGCAGGCACCGGGCGAACCACCCGGTGCCCTCCACCCGCACCGGCTCCCCGCTCACCGTGAACCCTTGGACGACCGCCCGGTCGTACCGCTCCGTCCCCGCCTCCAGCCCCGGCAGGGACAGGCACCCTTCCGGCCCCCGGATCACCACGCCGTCCGCCGCCACCAGCCGCGGGTTCACCACATGGCCCACATGACGCACGTCCTCGTCGTCCGGACAGTCGTAGACGAACACCCTGAGCGGCTCGCCCACCTGATTCGCGGCCAGGCCGACCCCGTTCGCGGCGTACATCGTTGCGAACATGTCCTCGACCAGCCGGGCCAGTTCGGGACCGAAGTCAGTAACCTCCCGGCAGGGCTCACGCAGTACGACGTCGCCGAGCACGGTGATGGGCCGGACCCGCCCTCGGGCGCCCGGGATGGTGCGATGTGGCATGTCGGCAAGGGTACGGTCGGCAGGGCCGCGCGGACGCCGCGGTGGTGCCGCGGTTCGGGGGCGTGCGGGGATCTCGATAGGCTGAGGCCCACACGTTGCCGGAACAGGGCGCGGCGCTGTACGCAAGGAGGATCGAGAACTGATGGCAGGCAACTCGGACCCGCTGACGCCGCGGGCCAAGCTGGCCGTGACCGCGGGCAAGGCGGTCGCTGCGGCATCGCGCGCCGCGGGGCGCGGCAGCGGTTCGGTGATCGGCGGCCGAGTGGCGCTCAAGCTCGACCCCGACCTCCTCGGCAAGCTCGCCCAGAACCTGGACGTCATCCTGGTCTCCGCCACCAACGGCAAGACCACGACCACCCGGCTGATCGCCGAGGCGCTGCGCGCCGCGGGCCCGGTCGTCTCCAACGCGCTCGGCGCCAACATGCCCGCGGGCATCACCTCGGCGCTGGCTGGCGGCTCGGACGCCAAGTTCGGGGTCATCGAGGTCGACGAGAAGTACCTCGCCGGGGTCGCCCGGGACACCGAGCCGAAGTGCATCGCGCTGCTGAACCTCTCCCGCGACCAGCTCGACCGCGCCGCCGAGACCCGTATGCTCGCCGAGAACTGGCGCGAGGGCCTGGCCGGGTCCAAGGCCGTCATCGTCGCGAACGCCGACGACCCGCTGGTCGTGTGGGCCGCATCCTCCTCTCCCAATGTGATCTGGGTCGCCGCCGGCCAGATGTGGAAGGACGACGCCTGGTCCTGCCCGTCCTGCGGCGGTGTGATGCAGCGCCCCGGCGACGACTGGTACTGCGGCGAGTGCGGGTTCCGCCGGCCGACCCCGAGCTGGGCACTGTCCGGTGACCACGTCCTCGACCCGCACGGCTCCGCCTGGCCGATCCACCTGCAGCTGCCGGGCCGCGCCAACAAGGCCAACGCCGCCACCTCGGCCGCCGTCGCCGCCGTCTTCGGCGTGCCCCCACAGGTCGCCCTGGAGCGCATGTACCAGGTGCAGGCCGTCGCCGGTCGCTACGACGTCGTCCAGTTCCAGAACCGCGACCTGCGGCTGCTGCTGGCGAAGAACCCGGCCGGCTGGCTGGAGACGTTCTCGCTGATCGACCCGCCGCCGACCCCGGTGATCCTCTCCGTGAACGCGCGCTCGGCCGACGGCACCGACACCTCCTGGCTGTGGGACGTCGACTACACCCGGCTGACCGGCCACCCGATCTTCGTCATCGGCGACCGCAGGCTGGACCTCGCCGTGCGCCTGGAGGTCGCGAACCAGTCCTTCCAGGTCTGCGAGAACCTCGACCAGGCCGTACAGCTCGCGCCGCCGGGCCGGATCGAGGTCATCGCCAACTACACCGCGTTCCAGGACCTGCGCCGCCGTGTCGGCAACTGACCACGAAGGACGATCATCGATGAGTGACAACCAGCTGCGTCTGGTGTGGATCTACCCTGACCTGCTGAGCACCTACGGCGACCAGGGCAACGCGCTCGTCGTGGAGCGCCGGGCCCGCCAGCGCGGCCTCGACGTGGCCCGCCTGGACGTCCGCAGCGACCAGCCGATCCCGACCTCCGGCGACATCTACCTGATCGGCGGCGGCGAGGACCGTCCGCAGCGGCTGGCGGCCGAGCGACTGCGGCGTGACGGCGGCCTCTACCGGGCCGTCGAGAACGGCGCGATCGTCTTCTCGGTCTGCGCCGGCTACCAGATCCTCGGCCACGAGTTCATCAACGACCTCGGGCAGCGCGAGCCGGGCCTCGGTCTGCTCGACGTGGTCTCGGTGCGCGGCGAGGGCGAGCGGTGCGTCGGCGACGTGCTCGCGGACATCGACCCGCGCCTCGGTCTGCCCCCGCTCACCGGCTTCGAGAACCACCAGGGCGTCACCCACCTCGGCCCGACGGCCCGCCCGCTCGCGCAGGTGAAGCTCGGCAAGGGCAACGGCACGGGCGACGGCACGGAGGGCGCGTACAACGACACGGTCTTCGGCACGTACATGCACGGTCCCGTGCTCGCGCGCAACCCGCAGATCGCGGACCTGCTGCTGAAGCTGGCGCTCGACGTCAACGCGCTGCCGCCGGTCGACGACCGCTGGTACGAGGCGCTCCGCAACGAGCGCATCACGGCTGCGCAGCAGACCGCAGCGTAGGCCCCCGGCGTGGGCACGGCTGCGCGGCAGCTCCACCGAAACGGTTCCGCAGGGCCGCCGGGCGGCCCGGACACCGGTCGGCCAACCAGCGGCAAGCGGGCCCGTCTGACGGCCTCTCCGCACAGCTGAGCGGGCGCGTCCAGCAGGCGGACGCACGGTGCGGTCCCGCCCCCTGACGCCGGTAGGGTGGCGGGGATCGTGCCGGACAGCGTGGTCCGGTCCCGTGCCCACGTTGAGAAGGTTTATCGGGCTATGCGCATTGGTGTCCTCACGTCCGGTGGCGACTGCCCCGGTCTGAACGCCGTCATCCGGTCCGTCGTGCACCGCGCCGTCGCCGACCACGGCGACGAGGTCATCGGCTTCCGGGACGGCTGGAAGGGTCTCCTGGAGTGCGACTACCTCAAGCTCGACCTCGACGCGGTCGGCGGCATCCTGGCCCGCGGCGGCACCATCCTCGGCTCCTCCCGGGTCCGTCCCGAACACCTGCGGGACGGTGTGGAGCGGGCCAAGGGCCATGTCGAGGAACTCGGTCTCGACGCCATCATCCCGATCGGCGGCGAGGGCACGCTCAAGGCGGCCCGGCTGCTGTCGGACAACGGTCTGCCGATCGTCGGCGTGCCCAAGACCATCGACAACGACATCGCCGTCACGGACGTCACCTTCGGCTTCGACACGGCCGTGGGCGTGGCGACCGAGGCGCTGGACCGGCTGAAGACCACCGCCGAGTCGCACCAGCGGGTGCTGATCGTGGAGGTCATGGGCCGGCACACCGGCTGGATCGCGCTGCACTCCGGCATGGCGGCCGGCGCCCATGCGATCGTCGTGCCGGAACGCCCCTTCGACATCGAGGAGTTGGCCGCGCGGGTCGGCGAGCGGTTCGCCGCGGGCAAGCGGTTCGCGATCGTCGTGGCCGCGGAGGGCGCCAAGCCGAAGCCCGGCACCATGGAGTTCGACGAGGGCGGCAAGGACATCTACGGCCACGAGCGGTTCGCCGGGATCGCCCGGCAGCTGTCGCTGGAGCTGGAGCAGCGGCTCGGCAAGGAGGCCCGTCCGGTGATCCTCGGGCATGTGCAGCGTGGCGGTACGCCCACGGCGTACGACCGGGTGCTGGCGACGCGGTTCGGGTGGCATGCGGTCGAGGCCGTCCACCGGGGCGAGTTCGGCATGATGACCGCGCTGCACGGCACCAAGATCGTGATGGTGTCGCTGGCGGAGGCGGTGCAGACGCTGAAGACGGTGCCGATGGAGCGGTACGCCGAGGCGGAGTGCGTCCTGTAACGCATCGGCAGACTCCAGCCGCCCCCGGTCGCAGCCGCGGCCGGGGGCGGTTCTACTCTGGGTTCGGACAGACAGCTGTGGACAGACAGCGCACAACCCCCACGAAACAGGAGCCGGCGGATGGATCACAGCGGGCACGGCATGACCATGGATCTGCCGCCGTTCACGCTGGGGCGGGGGCTCGCCTGGTCGACGGACCCGTTCTTCCTCGTCGCCTGCCTGATCGGGCTCGGGCTGTACGGGTGGGGCGTCGTCCGGCTCGTACGACGCGGGGACAAGTGGCCGGTCGGCCGTACCCTCGGGTACGTCGTCGGCGTGCTGATCGTGCTGCTCACGATGTGCACCAGGCTGAACGACTACGGCATGGTCATGTTCAGCGTCCACATGGTGCAGCACATGCTGATCAGCATGCTCGCGCCGATCCTGATCCTGCTCGGCGCGCCGATCACCCTGGCACTGCGCGCCCTGCCGACCGCGGGCCGCGACCGCAAGGGGCCGCGGGAGCTGCTGCTGATGCTGCTGCACAGCCGCTATGTGCGGGTCATCACACACCCCGCGTTCACCATCCCGCTGTTCATCGCGAGCCTGTACGGGCTGTACTTCACCCCGCTCTTCGACTTCCTGATGGCGTCCAAGGCCGGGCACATCGCGATGATGGTGCACTTCCTCGCCGTCGGACTGGTGTTCTTCTGGCCCATCATGGGCATCGACCCGGGCCCGCACCGGCCCGGGCATCTGATGAGGATGCTGGAGCTGTTCGCCGGCATGCCGTTCCACGCCTTCTTCGGCATCGCGCTGATGATGGCGTCCACCCCGATGGTCGACGCCTACCGGCACCCGCCCGCCTCGCTCGGTATCGACGCCCTGGCCGACCAGACGTCGGCGGGCGGCATCGCCTGGGCGTTCAGCGAGGTCCCGTCCGTGCTGGTGCTGCTCGCGCTGCTTTTCCAGTGGTACCGGTCCGAGCAGCGGCAGGCCAAGCGGAAGGACCGGGCCGCGGACCGCGACGGCGACAAGGAACTCGAGGCGTACAACGCCTATCTCGCCTCACTCAACGCACGCGGCCGCTGAGTTCCTTCACACCGCTGAATTCCCTTTCTTTGCGGGCTGTCTGAAGTGCCGCTCCATTCGGTAGCCTGGTCCGGTGACGCCCTGCCACCGCTCTGCAGGGCGTGGGGGACCGCAGGGGGGAGCGGTGATGGCAATGCGCGCGTCTCTGCACAGGGCGGGGAAATCCCTGGCCCGCAGGATCGGCGTTCTGCTGGTCGCGGTACTGGTCGTCGGCGGATGCGGAAAAAGCGCACAGGCGTTCGTGGTGAAGGCCGTCGCCGTCGGGGTTCCGTCGCTGAATCCCTTCTTCGATGAGCGCAGCGGTCTCGGGCACGACACCACGGTCCGGATCCGGGAGGTGCCCGGAGGCCTGCAGGCAGGGAACACACCCGGGCTCTACGGCGGTTCCCGGCAGCCCACGATCTGTGACGTGAAGCGGCTGAAGGAATTCCTCACCGATCCCGTGAACGACCGCAAGGCGGAGGTCTGGGCGCAGGTCCTCGGAATTTCCCGGTCACAGATCCCCGACTATCTCGACCGGCTCACACCGGTCCTGCTACGTCACGACACTCTCGTCCAGAACCACGACTACAGAAAGGGCAGGGCCACCGCTTTCAACTCGCTGCTGCAGGCCGGAATCGCGGTACTGGTGGACGACCAGGGGCAGCCCACGGTGAAATGCTCCTGCGGAAATCCCCTGCGCCCCTTCCAGGGCGACACCACACGGATTTCGGTCAGGTTCGAGGACGGCAACAGGAAATGGGCCGGATACGACCGTTCCTCGGTGGTGGCGGTCAGGCCCGCGCCGCAGCCGCTGACCCGGCTCGTGCTCGTCGACGTCGACGACCCCGGCCGCGGGATCAGCCGCCCCGTCGGCACAGCCGGTGGACACGACTCCCCCTTCGATGCCCGGGTGCGGCACCCGGTGCCCCGGGTGACGGGGCTGCCGTTCGCCTCGGCCGGCCGGCGGCTGACGGACCTGGGGCTCGCGGTCGCGTACGCCGGCAAGGGGACGCCGCCCGACGAGGCCGTGGTCACGGGCTCGGATCCCGCGCCCGGCACCGAGCTGGCGTTCGGGCAGTACGTCACGCTGTCGGTGGACACCGCCGGTACGACGCACGGAGCGGGCGGCGACACGAAGGGAGGGTCCACTCCCCCGTCGTCGGGCGGGACGACGACACCGGGGAAGGGCGGCAGCACCTCCGCCTCCGCTCCGGCCGACACCGGGAAGGTCTCCACCCCGCCGGCGTCGGGCGGCTCGTCCTCCCCGCCGGCGTCCGGCGGCTCGTCCTCCCCGTCGGCGTCGGGCGGCTCCTCGTCGCCGCCGGCGAGCGGCGCGGGCACCCCGGCCGGCTCCTCGCCGTCCAGGTCCACCCGCCCGTCCGCGTCGCACAGCGCGGATCCGTCCGGTACGGCACCCGGGGTGACCGGTTCCCCGACCACCGGCAAACCGAGCTCGAGCAGCACGCCCGCGACATCGGCCCCCGGCCCGTCGAAGCCCGTCACCTCGGCGCCCAAAACCCACAGGCCGTCGACCGGAACGCCGTCGACCGGGAGACCGGGCACCGGCAGCCCCGCCACGAGCAAGCCGGCCACGAGCACCCCACCGGTCACGCACAGCCCCGTGACCGGCTCGCCCACGGACGTTCCGCACCAGACCGCCGCATCAGACCGGGGAGCGACGCGATGCCTTCAGGATCACCGCAGTCGGGAGTGGGCCGGGTCATCGCCGACCGCTATCTCCTGCTGAACCGGCTCGGCAGCGGCGCCATGGGCCATGTCTGGCGCGCCCATGACCAGCGCCTGGACTGCGAGGTCGCCCTCAAGGAGATCGTGTTCCGCGACCCTGTCGAGGCGACCGAGGAGCGGGCCGCCCGGGTCGCCCGGGCCCGGGCCGAGGCCCGGCACGCGGCCGGGCTGCGCGGGCATCCGCATGTGGTGACCGTGCACGACGTGCTGGAGCACGAGGGCCTGCCGTGGATCGTCATGGAGTACGTGGTGAGCGCACTCGACCTGCGGGAGCTCGTTCACCGGCGCGGTCCGCTGGACCCCGCGGAGTGCGCCCGCATCGGGCTCGCCGTGCTGGACGCCCTGACCGCCGGGCACGAGCGGGGTGTCATGCACCGGGACGTCAAACCGGCGAACATCCTGCTGGCGCCGGACCGCGGCGGGGCACCGTACGCCCGGGTCCTGCTCACCGACTACGGCATCTCGGTGCAACCGGACGCGGGCGAGCCCCGGTACACACTGACGTCCGCGCTGGTCGGCACGCCCGGCTATCTGGCGCCCGAGCGTGCGACCGGCGGGCCGCCCACCGCGGCGGCCGACCTGTTCTCGCTGGGCTGCACCCTGTACTTCGCGGTCGAGGGCTGTGGGCCCTTCGAACGGGACACCCAGCTCGCCGAGCTCACGGCGGTGGTGCTGGAAGAGCCCCGGCCCCCGGTGCGGGCCGGGGCTCTGGGACCGCTGCTGTCCGCCGTCCTGGTCAAGGACCCGGCCCTGCGGATCACGGCGGCGGACACGGCAGCCGCACTGACGGCGATCGCGACGGCGAGCCGCCCGGTCCCGGGCTCGCGGACGCGGTGGGCGCGTCCGCACGCACCGGTCGCGGCCTCCCCCGGTCCGGTGGCCGGCGGCCTGCCGGCCTCCCCGGCCACGCCCTCCCCGCCGAACCGGCGGGCCCACCACCGGAGCCGCGCCCACCTCCTGCGCGCCCTCCTCGCCTGTGCCCTGGGGCTGGTGCTCGCCCTGGGCGGGGTCTGGTACGCGGTGGTGCACCCGTCGGGCGGCGCGGCGGCCAAGCCGTACGGGGACGCCGTCGGTCTCGCCCGGCCCCTGAAGGACGGTGACTGTGTCGTCGCCGACTGGCCAGGGACCCGCTTCCAGGGTGGTCCGCCGCGCCTGACCGTGGATCCGACCTGCTCGGAGAGGACACCGGACGGGCAGGTCATGGCGCTCGTCAGCAGCCCGTCCGCGGACGAGGCGCGCCGGCGCGGGCCCGACGCGTGCGAGCAGCGCACGCAGGAGATCCGCGGGAAGCTCGCCGACGTGCGCGATTACGCCGTCGTCCCGACCCGGGCCGGATTCGAGGCGGCGGGGCAGCGCACCGCGTGCCTGGTGCTGGGCGCGCACGGGCCGGTGTACGGGCCGCTCGGGGACCACCGCAAGCCGGGGATGCCGTTCGTGGACACGGCCGACATGCAGAAACGGGACTGCCTGAACGCACCTTCCCTGCGGGTGGCCCGCCTGGTCCCCTGCACGGGGACACACGACCAGCAGGTGCTCGGCTTCACCCGGCTCGGCCCCGGCACCACCCTCACCGAGGCCAAGAGCCTGTCCGATGCGGCGTGCGCGCGGGACGTGCCGCCGAAGGACTACGGCTTCGACCCGTCCCGCTACGAAGCCGCCTCCTGGACGGGCCAGAGCGCCTGGTTGTCCGGAACCCATCTGGTCGTCTGCACCGTGCGCAAGCAGAACGGGGGCACCATGGGTAAGGACGAACCATGAGGAGGGTGTTGCGATGCCCGGTTCCACAAAGGCGATGGGGGTGCTCACCGTCGGTGCGCTCGTCGTGGTGACGGCCTACACGGTGGCGCTCGGCAGCAGCGGCTGGCTCTGGTTCGGCTGGGTCGTCCTCGGCCTGGTCACGCTCGGCATGGTGCTCACCACCCGCACCCCCTGACGCTCACGGGCGCGGCAGCCGTCCGGCCGAGTGCACCCCCGGTTGGTACTTCGGCAACCGGATCGTGATCTTCATTCCCGCGCCCGGCGCGGTCTCGATGACGAGCCCGCGGTCGTCGCCGTAGACCTGGCGCAGCCGGTCGTCGACGTTGGACAGTCCGATGCCGCCGGACGGACCGCCCTCGCCGGCGAGGATGCGGCGCAGCAACTCCGGGTCCATTCCCGCGCCGTCGTCCTCGATGACGACCAGCGCCTCGGCGCCGGCGTCCCGGGCGGTGATGGCGATGTGCCGTTGGTCGGTGGTGCCCTCCAGGCCGTGCTTGACGGCGTTCTCGACGAGCGGCTGGAGGCAGAGGAAAGGCAGGGCGACCGGCAGTACCTCGGGCGCGATCTGCAGGGTGACGGTGAGCCGCTCCCCGAAGCGGGCCCTGACGAGCGCCAGGTAGTGGTCGATGGCGTGGAGTTCGTCGGCGAGCGTGGTGAAGTCGCCGTGCCGGCGGAACGAGTAGCGGGTGAAGTCGGCGAACTCCAGCAGGAGTTCACGGGCGCGCTCGGGGTCGGTGCGCACGAACGAGGCGATGACCGCCAGCGAGTTGAAGATGAAGTGCGGGGAGATCTGGGCGCGCAGGGCCCTGATCTCGGCCTCGATGAGCCGGGTACGGGACCGGTCGAGGTCCGCCAGCTCCAGTTGTACGGAGACCCAGCGGGCGACCTCCCCGGCGGCGCGGGCGAGCACCGCGGATTCGCGGGGCGCGCAGGCGACCAGCGCGCCGTGGACGCGGTCGTCCACGGTGAGCGGCGCGACCACGGCCCAGCGCAGCGGACAGTCGGGCGCGTCGCAGGTCAGCCGGAAGGCCTCGCCGCGGCCGGTCTCCAGGGGGCCCGCGAGTCGCTGCAGCACCTCCTCCCGGTGATGCTCCCCCGCGCCGTCCCAGGCCAGCACCGTGTCCCGGTCGGTGAGGCAGAGCGCGTCGGTGCCGAGCAGGGAGCGCAGCCGGCGCGCGGACCTGCGGGCGGTCTCCTCGGTGAGCCCGCCGCGCAGCGGGGGCGCGGCCAGGGAGGCGGTGTGCAGGGTCTGGAAGGTGGCGTGCTCGACGGGGGTGCCGAGCCCGCCGAGGCGCTCGGGGCGGGCGGTGCGCCGGCCGAGCCAGAACCCGGCGGCCAGCAGGGGCAGGACGGCCACGCTGAGGCCGGCGAGGAAGCCGCTCACGCCCTGCCCTCCACCCGCAGTTCCTCGGGGAGGTGGAACCGGGCCAGGATCGCCGCGGCCTGGGCGGGCACGCGTCCCGGTGTGGCCAGGGACACCAGGATCATGGTGAGGAATCCGAGGGGCACCGACCACAGCGCGGGCCAGGCGAGCAGGGCGTGCAGGGTGCCGCTGCCGGGGTAGCCCGCCATGGTGGCCGCCACCGCCAGGAACGCCGAACCGCCACCGGCCAGCATCCCGGCCGCGGCACCCGGCGGGGTCAGCCGCCGCCACCAGATGCCGAGCACGAGCAGCGGGCAGAACGACGACGCGGACACCGCGAAGGCGAGGCCCACCGCGTCGGCCACGGGGAGCCCGCCGACCAGCACGCTCGCCGTCAGCGGCACCGCCATCGCCGACAGCGTGCCGAGCCGGAAGTGCCGTACGCCCCGCGTGGGCAGCACGTCCTGGGCGAGCACCCCGGCCACCGCCATGGTCAGTCCGGAGGCGGTGGACAGGAACGCGGCGAAGGCACCGCCCGCCACGAGTGCGCCCAGCAGGTCCCCGCCGAGTCCGCCGATCATCCGGTCGGGCAGCAGGAGGACGGCGGCGTCGGCGTCACCGGTGAGGGCGAGTTCGGGGGCGTAGAGCCTGCCCAGCGCGCCGTAGACGGGTGGCAGGAGGTAGAAGGCGCCGATCAGGGCGAGTACGGCGACGGTGGTGCGGCGGGCGGCGTCCCCGTGCGGGCTGGTGTAGAAGCGGACGACGACATGGGGCAGGCCCATGGTGCCGAGGAAGGTGGCGAGGATCAGCCCGTACGTGGCGTACAGCGGGCGTTCCGCACGGCCGGAGGCGAGCGAGGTCGACATGCCGCCATTGCTGCCGTGCTCGGCGACGGGGACGGGGTCGCCGGGGGTGAACGTCAGCCGGGTGCCGCGCTCGATGCGGTGGGAGCCGGCGGCGAGGTCGGCACGCTGTCCGTCGTACCGGCGGCCGTCGACGGTGCCCGAGGCGGTGACGGCGAGCGGGCGGGACAGGGTCAGGTCGAGGGTGTCGTCGATCCGTACCACGCGGTGCTCGCGGAAGGTCGCCGGTTCGGTGAACGCCGCGCGGGGTGCGCCGTCGCCCTGCCAGGCGAGTACCAGGAACGGGGCGGGGACGAGCAGGGCGGTGAGTTTCAGCCAGTACTGGAACGCCTGGACGAAGGTCATGCTGCGCATGCCGCCCGCGGCGACGGTCGCCACCACCACGGCGGCGACGATGATCCCGCCCAGCTGCTGGGGGGCGCCGGTCAGCACGGCCAGGGTGAGCCCGGCGCCCTGGAGCTGGGGCAGCAGGTACAGCCAGCCCACCCCGACGACGAACGCCCCGGCGAGCCGCCGCACCGGCCGGGAGGCGAGCCGGGCCTCGGCGAAGTCGGGCAGGGTGTAGGCGCCGGAGCGGCGCAGCGGCGCGGCGACGAGCAGCAGCAGGACGAGGTAGCCGGCGGTGTAGCCGACGGGGTACCAGAGCATGTCCGGGCCCCGGACGAGGACGAGTCCGGCGATGCCGAGGAAGGAGGCCGCGGACAGGTACTCGCCGCTGATCGCGGCCGCGTTCAGGCGGGGGCCGACGGCGCGCGAGGCGACGTAGAAGTCGGAGGTGGTGCGGGAGACGCGCAGCCCGAAGGCGCCGACGAGGACGGTCGCGAGGACGACGAGGGCGACGGCGGGGACGGCCCAGTTCTGGTTCAGGGAGGCGTCCACGGCGGTGTTCAGGGGCGCGTCGACGGGGATGTTCAGGGGCGCGTCGACGGCGGCGCTCGCAACGGTGCTCACAGCGGTGTTCACGGCCGCGCCTCAGCGGTCCTCGACGAGCCGGACGAAGTCCTTCTCGTTGCGTTCGGCGCGGCGCACGTACCAGCGCGCGAGCAGGACCAGCGGCGGGTAGAGGCCGAATCCGAGCACCGCCCATTGCAGACCGTCCCCGCGGGTGGCGGCGAAGACCAGGGGAAGGGGCCCGATCAACAGCACCAGCACCGTGAACACGGCGAGGGCCGCGCGGAGTTGGCTGCGCATCAGTGAGCGGACGTAGGTGTGGCCGAGGGTGGTCTGCTCGTCGATCTCGGTGCGCGGGCGGTGAGGGCCCGGGGCACGGCGGCGACCGCTCCGGGGCGGCCCGGTGACGACGACGCGGCGTTCGGTGGGGTCCTGCGGCACGCCGTCTCCCTACCCCGCGGTCCGGCGTGTCAGCATCTCCCGCAGTTCGCGGGCGTGCCGGCGGCTCACCTGGAGTTCGACGGAGTCGACGAGGAGGCTCATGGCGCCGGCGTCCAGGCGGAGTTCGTCGATGTGCCGCAGGGCGACGAGGTGGCGGCGGTGGATGCGGACGAAGCCGCGCGAGCGCCACCGTTCCTCCAGGGTGGACAGCGGGATCCGCACGAGATGGCTGCCCCGGGGGGTGTGCAGGCGGGCGTAGTCGCCCTGCGCCTCGACATGGGTGATGTCCTCCACGGGCACGAACCGGGTCACCCCGCCGAGTTCGACGGAGATGTGGTCGGCGTCGGGCTCGTGCACGGGGATCAGCGGCGCGGTCCGACTCATCCGGTCGGCGCGGCGCACCGCCTCCGCGAGCCGCTCCCGGCGTACGGGCTTGAGGACGTAGTCGACGGCCTTGAGATCGAAGGCCTGCACCGCGAAGCCTTCGTGGGCGGTCACGAACACCACGAGCGGTGGCTTCGCGAACCCGGTGAGCAGCCGGGCCATCTCCAGGCCGTCGAGGCCGGGCATGTGGATGTCGAGGAAGACCACGTCGATCGCGTCGGGGCCGTCCGGCCCGGACTCCAGGGCGCGGTTGATGCGGCGCAGTGCCCCGGTGGCGTCGCCCGCGCCCTCCACGCTGCCGATCCGGGGGTCCGTGCGGAGCAGGTAGAGCAGTTCCTCCAGGGAGGGGCGTTCGTCGTCGACGGCGAGGGCGCGCAGCATGAACGTGGAGTGTAGGAGCAATCCGTACCGGTGGGGATGTGCGGGGCATGGACGTTCTCGCTGGATACGGTGGCGCCGCGGCGGCGGTCACGGTGCCGGTGCGGGTCTGGTTACAGTTCCCGCATGAACAGCAGGCCGGTACCGTTCGACGAGCTCGACCGGAAGATCATCACCGCGCTGATGGCGAACGCCAGGACCAGTTTCGCCGAGATCGGCGCGGCCATCGGCCTGTCGTCCACGGCGGTCAAGCGCCGGGTGGACCGGCTGCGCGAGACGGGTGTGATCACCGGGTTCACGGCCACGGTGCGGCCGTCGGCGCTGGGCTGGCGCACCGAGGCGTACGTCGAGGTGTACTGCGAGGGCGCGGCGCCGCCCCGGCGCCTGGCGGAGGTGGTGCGCAACCATCCGGAGATCACGGCGGCGATGACGGTGACCGGCGGCGCGGACGCCCTGCTGCACGTGCGGGCGAGGGACGTCGAGCACTTCGAGGAGGTGCTGGAGCGCATCCGCACGGAGCCGTTCATCCGGAAGACGATCAGCGTGATGGTGCTGTCCCACCTGCTCCCGGAAAGCCCGGAGGCTGGCGCCACCCAGGCCGCACCGGGCAGCACGCCGGACGGCGCAGCAGACGTGCGCTGAGGTGCTCCAGGACGCAGCATTACTGCGCGAACACGCAGCTCTCATTGCTTGTCGCCCGTATCCGCCGCTTCCTACCTTTGGTGTCAACCCTCAGTCGACACCCCAGGAAGCGGAGGAACCCCTCTGTGACCGACAGCCGTGTGCCGCGCCGGCGGCGCTTCCTCGTCTGCGAACCCAGACACTTCGCCGTGCAGTACGCGATCAACCCCTGGATGCATCCCGACACCACGGTCGACGTGGATCTGGCCCAGGAACAGTGGCAGGGTCTGATCCGCGCCTACCGCGCCCATGGCCACACCGTCGACGCCGTGGACCCGGTCCCCGGCCTGCCGGACATGGTGTTCGCCGCGAACTCGGCGGTCGTCGTCGACGGCCGGGTCTTCGGCTCCCTCTTCCACGCGCCCGAGCGGCGCCCGGAGTCCGTCCACTACGAGACGTGGTTCAAGGCGGCCGGTTACGACGTCCACCGACCCGAGTCCGTCTGCGAGGGCGAGGGCGACCTGGTGTGGACGGGCCGGTACCTGCTGGCCGGCACCGGGTTCCGGACGACCCGGGAGGCGCACCGCGAGGCGCAGGAGTTCTTCGGCCATCCGGTGATCAGCCTGACGCTGGTGAACCCGTACTTCTACCACCTGGACACGGCGCTGTTCGTCCTCGACGACGACAACGTCGTGTACTACCCGGAGGCCTTCTCGCCGGGCAGTCGGGAGGTGCTGGCGCGGCTGTTCCCGGACGCGGTGCTCGCGACCCACGAGGACGCGATGGCGTTCGGCCTGAACTCCGTCTCCGACGGACGCCACGTCTACATCGCGCCGAAGGCCGAGGCGCTCGCCTCGCGCCTCGCCGACCACGGTTACGACCCCGTCCCCGTCGACCTGTCCGAGTTCCACAAGGCCGGCGGAGGCATCAAGTGCTGCACCCAGGAGATTCGGGAGATGCGTTCATGACCGCACCCGTCCGTACGCGTACGTCCGCCGAGCTGGTCCGGGCCGAGGAGCCCGTCCTCGCGCACAACTACCACCCGCTGCCCGTGGTCGTCGCCCGCGCCGAGGGCACCTGGGTGGAGGATGTGGAGGGCCGCCGCTACCTCGACATGCTCGCCGGGTACTCGGCCCTCAACTTCGGTCACCGCAACCCGGTGCTGATCGAGGCGGCGCACCGTCAGCTGGACCGGCTGACGCTCACCTCGCGCGCCTTCCACAACGACCAGCTGGCCGATTTCGCCGAGGCGTTGGCCGAGTTGACGGGCCTGGACATGGTGCTGCCGATGAACACGGGCGCGGAGGCGGTGGAGAGCGCCGTCAAGGTGGCCCGGAAGTGGGCGTACGAGGTCAAGGGCGTGCCGGCCGACCGGGCGACGATCGTGGTGGCGGCCGGAAACTTCCACGGCCGGACGACGACGATCGTGAGCTTCTCCACGGACGAGACCGCGCGGACGGGCTTCGGCCCCTTCACACCGGGGTTCCGGATCGTCCCGTACAACGACCTGGCGGCGCTCGAGGCGGCCGTCGACGAGACGACGGCGGCCGTGCTGATCGAGCCGATCCAGGGCGAGGCGGGCGTGATCATCCCCGACGAGGGCTACCTCACCGGGGTCCGGGAGCTCACCCGTCGGGCCGGGTGCCTGTTCGTCGCGGACGAGATCCAGTCGGGCCTCGGACGTACGGGCCGTACGCTGGCCGTGGAGCACGAGGGGGTCCTGCCCGACGTGCTGCTGCTCGGCAAGGCGCTCGGCGGCGGGATCGTGCCGGTGTCGGCGGTGGTGGCGCGCCGGGACGTGCTCGGGGTGCTGCAGCCGGGCGAGCACGGTTCGACGTTCGGCGGCAACCCGCTGGCGGCGGCGGTCGGTTCCGCGGTCGTCGACCTGTTGAAGACGGGTGATTTCCAGCTGCGCGCCGCCGAGTTGGGTGTGGTGCTGCGGGACGGGCTCACCTCGCTCGTCGGCAAGGGCGTCGTGGGCTTCCGCTCGCGCGGGCTGTGGGCGGGTGTCGACGTCGATCCCGCGATCGGCACGGGGCGGGAGGTCAGCGAACGTCTCATGGCGGAGGGGATCCTGGTCAAGGACACCCACGGCTCGACGATCCGCCTGGCACCGCCGTTGACCATCACCGAGGAGGAGCTGCGGTCGGCTCTCGGGGCGCTGGAGAAGGTGCTGACGGCTTGAGCGCCGTGCCGCCAGGGGGCTCCGCCCGCTGAACCCCCGCTCCTCAAACGCCGGAGGGGCTGATTTTCCAGCCCCGGTCGGCAACGACCAGCCCGTCCGGCGTTTGAGGACGAGGCCGTTCAGGCCGAAGCGGGGGTCCGGGGGCGGCAGCCCCCCAGGGACGGGAAGGGTAGGGGCGGCGGGGGCGGGAACCATGCCGGTCAGTGCCACAGACCCGTCCGCTCCAGCGCCTCCGCCGGCGTCCGCGCGTACCGTACGCCGGGCACCTCCCGCCCGTCGGCGTCCGTGAGACGCCAGCCGTCGCCCAGCTGCACCACGGGCACGCCGCCCCGGCGCATCGCCAGCGCCAGTTCCGAGAGGGTGCCCCAGGAGCCGCCGATCACGATGACGGCGTCCCCGCTGTGCACGATGACGCTGTTGCGTGCCTGCCCGAGCCCGGTGGCGATCGCGACGCTCAGGTCCGGCCCCGCGCCGGTCCGGTCAGCCCCGGGCAGCACCCCGACGACCACGCCTTCGCGCGACCGGGCACCCGCGGCGACCGCGGCCATCACCCCGCCGTGCCCGCCGCAGATCACCACGGCCCCGCGCTCCGCCAGCAGCCGGCCCACCTCGTACGCGAGGGCCCGCTCGCTCTCCCCGCACCGCGCGGGTCCGCACACCGCCACCTGTACCGCCATCGCCGCGATCAGGTGCGGTGCCGCAGGCGGCGGGCGAGGGCCGCCGCGGGGGCCGCGGCCAGGGCGGCGGCGACGGCCGTGGTCGCCCAGGCGCCGAGCCGTGAGGGCGGCTCCGGGCGCCGCGCCACCCGCTCGGGCAGCTCCGAGGGGAGGGGCCCGTCCAGGCCCAGGGCCAGCGCCTCGGCCAGGTGCAGGGCCCGCCGCCCCGTGCCGCCTTGCTCGATCTGGGTGCGGCAGCTGAAGCCGTCCGCGAGGACCAGACCGGACGGGGCGGCACCGCGCACGGAGGGCAGGACGCCCTGTTCCGCGACGGCCATCGACACCTCGTGGTGCCCGCGCTCGAACCCGAAGTTGCCGGCGAGCCCGCAGCAGCCCTCGTCGAGGACCTCGGCGTCGAGGTGGGCTCGCCGCATCAGCTCCTGGTCGGCGTCGAACTTCATGATCGCGTGCTGGTGACAGTGGGTCTGCACGGTCGCCTGCCGGGCCAGGGCGGGTGGCCGCCAGTCGTCGGGGGCATGGTGGACGAGGTGCTCGGCGAAGGTGCGGAACTGCCCGGCCAGGCGCTGCACGTCCTGGTCGGTCGGCATCAGTTCGGGCGCGTCGGCGCGGAAGACGGCCGTACAGGACGGTTCCAGGCCGATGACCGGGGTGCCCGCCCCGATCCATGGGCGCAGCACGTCGAGCGAGTGCCGCAGGACCTTCTTCGCCACCGCCAACTGCCCGGTGGAGATCCAGGTCAGCCCACAGCACACGGGCCTGGTCGGTACGGCGACCCGGAAGCCGGCGTCCTCCAGGACCCGCACGGCGGACCTCGCGATCGCGGGGTGGAAGTAGGTGGTGAAGGTGTCGGGCCACAGGACGACGGCCTGCGGGTCGCCGGGCTCCGGTTCTTCGCTGCCGCGCGTTTTCCACCACTGGAGGAAGGACTTCTCGGCGAACACCGGTGCCTGGCGCGCACCGTCGACGCCGGCCAGTCGTTTGCCCGCGGCGGCCAGTCCGGGCGCGTGCAGCAGGTTGTTGACGACCGGCGGGGCGAGGCGGGAGAGCCGGGCCCACAGCGGCAGCCAGCCCATGGAGTAGTGGGCGGCCGGGCGGGGCCTGCCCGCGTAGTGGTGGGCGAGGAACTCGGCCTTGTAGGTGGCCATGTCGACGCCGGTGGGACAGTCCGACTTGCAGCCCTTGCAGGCCAGGCACAGGTCCAGGGCGTCCCGGACCTCGGTGGAGCGCCAGCCGTCGGTGACGGCGGAGTCCGCGTGGCCGTCGAGCATCTCGAACAGCAGCCGTGCCCGGCCGCGCGTGGAGTGTTCCTCCTCCTTGGTGGCCCGGTACGACGGGCACATCACCCCGCCGTGGTGGCTGCGGCAGTTGCCGATGCCGACGCAGCGCAGCACGGCGCGGGTGAAGGAGTGTTCGTCCTCCGGGTAGCCGAAGTGCGTGTCGACGGTGGCGGGCCGCCAGGCGGCACCGAGGCGGAGCTGGCCGTCGACCGGGTTGGGGTCGACGACCTTGCCGGGGTTCATCCGGTTGTCCGGGTCGAAGAGCGCCTTGAGTTCGCCGAACGCGGCCACGAGCCGCTCGCCGAACATACGGGTGAGCAGCTCGCCCCGGGACTGGCCGTCCCCGTGCTCGCCCGACAGGGAGCCGCCGTAGGAGGCCACGAGGTCGGCGGCGCGCTCCAGGAAGCGGCGGAAGTCGGCCACGCCCTCGGCGGTCTTCAGCCCGAACGGGATGCGGGTGTGCACACAGCCCTGGCCGAAGTGCCCGTACAGCGAGGGATGGTCGTAGTCGAACTCCTCGAACAGCCCCTTCAGGTCGCGCAGGTAGTCGCCGAGGCGATCGGGCGGGACGGCGGAGTCCTCCCAGCCCTCCCAGGTCTCGCGGTCGTCCGGGGGCCGCGCGGTGACCCCGAGTCCGGCCTCCCGGGCCTTGAGCATCCTCTGCTCGCGCTCGGGGTCGTCGGAGAAGGCGACGGTGGACTCCTTCTCGTCCCGGCCGACCGCGCGCAGCAGCGCGTGCGCCTTCGCGTCGACCTCGTCCTGGCTGTCGCCGCTGAACTGCAGCAGCAGCCAGCTGTCCCCCTGCGGGAGGGAGTTGAGGGACTCCAGGTAGGCGTGCTCCTCGCGCATCAGCTGGGCCATCCGTCCGTCCAGGGCCTCCAGCTGGCTGGGTGAGCAGTGTTCCAGGAGCCGGGGAACGTCGTCGGCGGCGGCGCAGATGTCCTCGTATCCGAGGACGAGCAGCGACTGGTACGGGGGCACGGGGACCAGGTCGAGTTCGGCGCGCAGCACCGTCACCAGCGTTCCCTCGCTGCCGACCAGGGCCTTGGCGACGTCGAAGCCGTTCTCCGGGAGCAGCGAGTCCAGGTTGTAGCCGGAGACGCGGCGCGGGATCTTCGGGTAGCCCTGGCGGATGTCCGCCAGGTACTCGGTGACGATGCGGTCGAGGCCGTCGTAGATCTCGGCCCGGCGCCCGCCCTCGGCGGCGATCTGCGCCCGCTCGGCCTTCGAGGTCCGCCCCACCCACATCCGGGTCCCGTCGTAGGTGAGGACCTCCAGACGGCGTACGTTGTCCACCGTCTTGCCGTACGCCTGCGCCGACGACCCGCACGAGTTGTTCCCGATCATGCCGCCGAGCGCGCAGTGGCTGTGTGTGGACGGCTTGGGCCCGAACTGCAGCCGGTGGTCGGCGAGTCGGCGGTTGAGCTCGTCCAGGACCAGCCCGGGCTCCACGACGCAGGTGCGGGCGTCGGGGTCGACGGAGACGAGGGCGTCGCAGTACTTGGTCCAGTCGATGACGACGGCGGTGTTGGTGGTCTGGCCGGCCAGGCTGGTGCCGCCGCCCCGGGACAGGACGGGTGCGCCGAACCGCGCGCACACCTCGACCGCGCGGGCGCCCGCCTCCACACCGCGCGGGACGACAACGCCGATGGGGACCTGGCGGTAGTTGGAGCCGTCCGTGGAGTACGCGCCCCTGCTGCCCGCGTCGAACCGGATCTCGCCGTCCACGGCGCTGCGCAGCGCCGCCTCCAGCCCGGCCACATCGAGCCCGGCTCCCGCCCGGCCGGGAGCCGGGGACGTGTCGTTGCGGGATGTCAGGGCCATGGATCGAGACCGCCTTTCCTGCACCGTTGGACTATGCAAGGGAGTTTCGCGATCCGTGCGGCTCAAACGGACGCACGTGGGCGACCTGTGGGCCCCGGTGGCCCGACCGGGGGTCAGCCGACCTTGCGGCCCTGCATCGGTGCCGTCGGGACGCCGGCGCCCTCCTGCAGCCCGTGCAGGAACTCCTCCAGCACCTCGGTCGCCGTCCGTTGCGGCTGCCAGCCGAGCACCGTGTGCGCGCGGCTGCAGTCCATGAGCGGCAGCCTCAGGACGGCGTCGAAGAGGTGAGGTGAGGCGGGCAGCAGCCGCAGCCCCCAGGCGGCGGCGATCGCCGACCGTGCGGCCGTGCGGGGCAGCCGTACGGGGCGGGAACCCAGCAGTTCGCCCAGGACGTCGGCGTCGAGGGGCGGGTCGGCGGCCAGGTTGAAGGCGCCCCGGACCTCGCTGTGGATGGCGAGTTGGTAGGCGCGGGCCGCGTCGTCGGTGTGCAGGGCCTGCACCCGGAGCCCCGCGATGTCCGGCAGGAAGGGCAGCAGTTCAGGCCGGGCCAGCGGTCCGGGCAGGAACTTTCCGCCGAAGATGCGCCGCTGTTCGCTCGCCGATTCGCGTTTGAACAGGAACGCGGGCCGCATCCGTACGACCCGGATCCCGGGGTGCCGGAACTCGAAGGTGTCGAGGTACCGCTCCAGGTAGGCCTTCTCCCGGGTGTAGGCGGCGTCGGGCCAGCCGTGCGTGGGCCAGGACTCGTCCACGGCACGGTTCTTGGGCCCCGGTGAGTAGGCCCCGACGGAGGAGGCGTGCACCAGCGTGGGCACCGTGGCGGTGGCGGCGACGGCCTCGAAGACCCGGATGCTGCCGAGCACGTTGGTCCGCCAGGTCGCGACCGGATCGTGTGTCGGCTGGAACGCCCACGCCAGGTGCACCACCGCGTCGGCGCCCCGGAACTCCCGTACGAGGTCGACGTCCTTCGCGGCGAGGTCGACCCTCGCCCACTCCACGCGCTCCGGGCCGAGGTCGGGGATGCGGCGCGCCAGGCCGCGTACGCTCGCGACGGCCGGGTCCTCGGCGAGCAGGCGCACGAGACTGGTGCCCACATTGCCGGTGGCACCCGTGACCACGATCTTCCTGCCAGTTTCGGTGCTCACTTCGGGCTCCTCTCGGTGACCGGTGGCCGGTACCTGCGAGTACCCACGGTGAGGGGCGTTACTGCTGCCGGCGCTGCCTGCTGTGCTCGGCGTCCTGCCGGACGAGGAGGGCGAGCAGCTCGGCGACGGTGAGGCTGGCCTCCGCCGGGTGGCGCAGGGGCGTGCCCGGCTGGATGTGGTAGGTGTTGCCGCGCCCCTCACGGGTGTGCGTCAGATAGCCGCCCTGCTCGAGATCGGCGATGATCTTCTGAACGGCACGCTCCGTCAGCCGGCAGTGGGCCGCGATGTCCCGGATGCGGACGCTCCGGTCGTCGGCGATGGCCGCCAACACGCGTGCGTGGTTGGTGAGGAACGTCCATCCCGTATGCGGCTCACGCACTCCATCCATGGGTAGAGAGTAGGCGCCACAATTCGCGAATACAAAAAGGTGAATTGAAATTCGTGTATCCCTTGACATGCGCCCCGGGCCGGGCAGAGCCTGACTAGGTGTGGGGGGAGTGTTGCGGGCGAGCTCGGGAGGCTGCCATGGACGAGCGCGTACTTCCCGAGCCCGACAGCGCGGACGGTGACGTCCGGGTGACCTGGGCACACCCGCCGCAGCACCTCCTGCCGCCGTACCTGAGGGTCGAGACGCACGAGGACGGGGACCGGGTGGCCGTGGCGGTCTCCGGGGAGCTGGACATCGACACCGAGCAGGCCCTGCAGGAAGCCCTGCGGGAGGCCGTACGGCGCTCGGTGAGGGGTGTCGACGTGGATCTCGGCGGAGTGGACTTCTGCGACTGCTCCGGCCTCAACGTGCTGCTGAGCGCGCGCCGCCAGGCCCTGGCGGACGCCAAGACGCTCGCGCTCGGCCCGATCGGGGCCTCCGTGGACCGGCTGCTGTCGCTGACCGGCACGCGAGCCCTGTTCGACACCTCCCCCGCCGGTACGGCCGCGGGCGACGGCCAGGAGGGGCCGGACGGGTGGCTCCGGCAACAGCAGGGCCCTCCGCAGCCGGACGAGCGACCCGAGGACTTGGACCGGGACGCGGGCACGGCCCTGGACCTGACCCCCGACCGGGACCCGGGCATGGCCCCCGACCTGGCGCCCGACCGGGACCTGGACCCGTCGACCGAGCGGGATCTGCACATCGAGCTGGTCCAGTTGCGGCGGGCGATGCAGACCCGACCGGTGATCGACCTGGCCCGTGGGGTGCTGATGGCGTCCTTCGCGCTGACCGCGCAGGACGCCTGGGACGTCCTCGTCACCGTCTCCCAGAACACCAACACGAAACTGCACCACGTCGCCGAGGATCTGGTGGCGGCCGTCAACGGCGACGCCCCGCCCGGACCGCTGCGCCAGGAGCTGGCGGCCGCAGTCACCGCGCTCAAGAAGCCCTCGAACGCACATACGAACTGAGAGCCGCGCGCGGTGCGGTGCGGTTCCCCCGCCCGGGTGCATGCCCCGTGACGCCACCACCCGTCGGCGGTACGTGCACCACCTCGGAAACGGCAGCAGGGTAAGCCTTCCCCCATGACCTTCAAGAGTCCCGCCCACCGCGGCGGCCCCAGGCGCGGCATGTTCGAGGAACTGGCGGAGAAAGCCTCCAACTTGACGAGTTCCCCGCTCTTCTTCATGATCTGCCTGGCCTTCGTCGGCTTCTTCGTCGCCGCGCACGCCGCACATCTGACCCTGGAGCTGCTCCTGCTCGCCGGGGAGTCGATGACAGCGGTCACCCTTCTCCTCCTCGCCCTGCTCAAGAACTCGGAGATGCGGGCGGAGCACGCCATCCAGCGCAAGCTCGACGCGATCGCCGGCGCCCTGCTGGACATGAACGAGGACAGGGACAGCCGTGCCCTGCAGAAGCTCAGGGAGTCGATCCGTATGGAGGAGGAGACATAAGCTGATATTCACCGACATGACAGGAGTGAGCCGATATGACCGACCGGGAGCATGGCCGGTACGCCGACGACTCCGGCCACCTCAGGGACATGACCGAGGAAACCCTCGGCGCCCAGGAACAGGCACGCCAGGAGCGCCAGCACCGGCTCGAGCAGCAGCGAAGCGACCGTCGGGCGGACGATGAGTCCACCTACCCGGAACTGTTCGACCAGGGAGACGACGACTATCTGTGACGACCGTCTCCCGGGGTGTGACCGCGTCGCGCTTCGCACACCGCGGGCACGGTTCCGGGCGACCGTGCCCGCCCCTTCTGCACGGATACGGTTTCAGGCCGCCGAGGTCACCGGGCCGAGGTGGTGCGGGTAGCGGATGCAGATGGCGGCGGCCGCGACCGCGGCGGCGACGACCAACGCGCTGCCCGGCGGGAGCGCCTGGTGGTGGCCGTGGCTCGGCAGCGGAGCGGCGAGCAGCGGACCGAGGAGCTGGCCGGCGCCGTATCCGGCGGTCAACAGGACCACCGTGCGGGTACTTGAAGGTGGGCGCCGATGGGCAGGGCGATCGTGCCGACGCCCGTGAAAGTGGCGCCGAACAGCACGGCGGAGCCGAGTGCGGGCGTGGCACCGCCGAGCAGCGCCAGCAGGGCGATGCCGGCGGCCTGGATGGTCAGCGAGGCGAGCGGCAGGGGCGGCCCGGACCGGCGGCGGGCGAGCCGGGTCCACAGGGCGCACGACGGGAGGGCGGCAAGGCCGACCACGATCCACGCCCCGGAGCCGGCCGAGCCGGCCCTTGATGCCCTGCTGGATCACGGTGACCAGGAAGGTGCCGGCTCACTCCTCCTGTTCAGCCCGCCAGTCCAGTTTGGAACGCCTACCGGTTCCTCCCCGCGGTCGGCGTCGGCGGCGAGTGGGCCATGGCCGGCACCCTGCTCGCCGAGGTCATGCCCGAACGCGTCCGGGAACCCTGCGGCGGCCTGATGCACGCCGCCGCCTACTTCGGCGTACTCGCCGTCTCCGCCGTCTACCTCCTGGCCGGAGCGGAACTCGGCCGGCGCGGCACGTTCCTCCTCGGTGGCATCCCCGCCCTCGCCGTCTTCCTCATCCGCCGCACCACCCCCGAGCCCGAACGCCGGCAGGAGAACGCCGACGCCCGGCTGCGGCGCTCCTTCTGACAACCGGTCGCCGATGTCCTCACACCCCCGTACCGCGCCCGCACGATCGGCAACCTGCTCCTCCTGGTGGTGTGCGTGATCGGCCTGTGGGCCGGCTCGACGTACGTCCCCACCGCCATGAACAACCTGTCCGCGTACGCCGGTTACGGCCACAGCACCACGGTCCGCCTGGCCGGCATCTCGTCCATGACGGTCGCCGCCTTCACCATCCTCGGCTGCTTCGCGGCACCGCGGGTGGCCGGACGGCTCGGGCGGCGCGGGGCGCTGGCCACGGCGTTCGGGCTGATGATCGTCGGTACGGTCGGCGCGTACGGCGTCGCGTACCCCCTGCACTCGATCCCGCTGACCTTCGCCTTCCTGCCGGTGCTGGGCCTCGGCGGAGCGAGCTTCGCGGTGTGCACCATCTGGCTGCCCGAGCAGTACCCACCCGGATGCGCGCCACCGCCTTCGCCCTGACGACCACCTTCTCCCGCCGGGTGGCCGCCGCCGGCACCTTCCTCATCGGCTACGGCATCCACGCCACCGGCTCCCTCGCCCTCCCCCTCAGCCTCACCGCCGCGGTCTTCGCGGTCGGCATGGGCCTGGTCCGGCTGGCTCCCCAGGCCCGGGGCCGGACACTGCCCGCCTGAAGTCCGTTCTTCGTCGGGGAGGGGCGATAGCGCCCCCTCCCCGCCGTCTCGGCAACGGGGGCAGCATGAGACCAACTCGGCATGGCTACCGATGACAAGGGGTGCACATCGTCCGATGTCTGCGATCCTGGAGCTGACCTGGGGCAACGCCGGTTCCAAGGGTGAAGTGAGGAGCGAGTCGTGTTCTACCACCTGCTCAAATACGTCCTTCTCGGGCCGCTGCTGAGACTGGTGTTCCGGCCGCGCATCGAGGGCCTCGAACACGTTCCGGCTGAGGGGCCGGCCATCATCGCCGGCAACCATCTCTCCTTCTCCGACCACTTCCTGATGCCCGCGATCCTCAAACGGCGCATCACCTTCCTCGCCAAGGCCGAGTACTTCACCGGTCCCGGCATCAAGGGCCGGCTCACCGCGGCGTTCTTCCGCAGTGCCGGCCAGATCCCGGTGGACCGCTCCGGCAAGGAGGCCGGGCAGGCCGCCATCCGGGAGGGCCTCGGCGTCCTCGGCAAGGGTGAGCTGCTGGGCATCTACCCCGAGGGCACCCGCTCCCACGACGGCCGCCTCTACAAGGGCAAGGTGGGCGTCGCGGTGATGGCCCTCAAGGCGAAGGTCCCGGTCATTCCCTGCGCGATGATCGGGACCTTCGAGGCGCAGCCGCCGGGCCAGGTCATCCCGAACATCCACCCCGTGGTGATCCGCTTCGGCAAGCCCCTGGACTTCTCCCGCTACGCCGGCCTGGAGAACGAGAAGGCCGTCCTGCGCGCCGTCACCGACGAGATCATGTACGCCATCCTCTCCCTGTCCGAGCAGGAGTACGTCGACCAGTACGCGGCGGTCGCCAAGGCGGAGGAGGCGGCGAAGAACACGGAGCGGGCCCGCAGGCTCCCGCGGCTGCCGCTGAGTTGAGCAGGCGTCGGCGGACGACGAAGGGGCGGCCGGGATCGGCCGCCCCTTCGCTCGTGCATGTGCCGGAGACCGCGTACCTCGGCTACGGCTTCGGCGTGGCGTGCGGGGTGCACGTCACGTCGGCGCTGTCCGTCCTGCCGGTGAGCAGGTAGGTGTCGACCCGGTTGTTGATGCACGGGTTGACCAGGCCGGTCACGCCGTGGGAGCCCGCGTCCTTCTCGATGATCAGGCGGGAGCCCTCGAAGCGCTTGTGCAGCTCGACCGCGCCGTCGTAGGGCGTGGCCGCGTCACGGGTGGACTGCACGATCAGGACGGTCGGCAGGCCCTCGCCGGTACGGACGTCGACCGGGTTCTGCTGCTTGACGGGCCAGGTGGCGCACGGCAGGTTCATCCATGCGTTGGCCCAGGTCATGAACGGATAGTCCTTGTTGAGCCGGGTGTTGTCCCGGTCCCACCTGCGCCAGCTCTTCGGCCACTTGGCGTCGGTGCACTCGACGGCCGTGTAGACGGCGTTGCCGTTCTCGGAGGCGATGTTGCCCGCGGTGTTCGACAGGTCGGGCGCCGCCGCGTCGACGAGCGCCTTGGTGTCGCCGGCCACGTACTTGCTGAAGACGGTGGCGACCGGGACCCACGAGGAGTCGTAGTACGGCGCGCTCTGGAAGAAGGAGATCAGCTCGGCCGGACCGACCACACCGCCGATCGGGTTCTTCTTCGCCGTGGCACGCAGCTGGAGCCACTTCTCCTGCACCGCCGCACGGGTCGTGCCCAGGTGGAAGGAGGCGTCGTTCGCCGCGACCCAGTCCTCCCAGTCCTTCCAGCGGCCCTCGAAGGCGACGTCCTGGTCCAGGTTGGCCTGGTACCAGATCTTCTCGCGCGACGGGTTGACCACGCTGTCCACGATCATGCGCCGGAGGTGGTCCGGGAAGAGCGTGCCGTAGACGGCGCCCAGGTACGTGCCGTACGACACGCCCAGGTAGTTGAGCTTCTTCTCGCCGAGCGCGGCACGGATGACGTCCAGGTCGCGCGCGGTGTTGGGCGTGGTCATCTGCTGGAGCATGGCGCGGCCGGTGCGCTCCAGGCAGCCCTCCGCGTACTCCCGCGCCAGCTTGCGCTGGGCGAGCTTGTCCGCCTCGGTGTCGGGCACCGGGTCCGCCTTGGGCGCCTTCACGAACTCCTGCGGGTCCGCGCAGGAGATGGGCGCCGAGTGGCCGACGCCGCGCGGGTCGAAGCCGACGAAGTCGTACGCCTTCGCCACGTTGGCCCAGATGGGGTTCTTGGTGGTGACCCGGCGCGGGAAGCGCAGACCGGAGCCGCCGGGGCCGCCCGGGTTGTAGACGAGGGCGCCCTGGCGCTCCTGCTTGGTGCCCGTGTTCCCGATGCGGTCGACGGCGAGCTTGATCTGCTTGCCGTTCGGATGGGCGTAGTCGAGCGGAACGGTCACCCAGCCGCACTGGATGGGCTTCTCGAGCCCCCAGTCGGCCGGGCAGTCCTGCCAGTCGATCCCGTCCTTGGCGGCCCGCTCGGCGGCGATCGCCGCGCCGCGGGCCTCCCGGTCCTGGCCGTGGCGCGAGTCGGCGGTGGCCGACGGTGCCGCCACGGCGCCGGCTATCAGCGTCGCCGTGACGAGCGCCCCGGCGGAGCCGAGCGCGGACGCTCGCCTCGTCGGTCTGATTCCCCTCAAGTGGGACCTCCCCGTACATCGTTGCGATGGGTACGGGGGATCCTTTCGGCTGTGCACTTCCTGAGAACAGGGGGTATTTGACTTTCTTTACCAATCCGATAACCGGTACAGCGCTGTCCGTTGAGCGGAGAGCCCGGTTTCAGCCAAGTACGCGCAACGCCTCGTCCAGTGTCCGCCGCAGCCTCAGCGCGTCGGGCGCGACCGCGGTGACAAGCACGCCCGGCCCGGCCAGCGGGGTGAGCGCGGCCCACTCCCCGAGCGGCCGTGCCGTCACCGGCGCCCGCTGGAACTCGGGCCGTACGACGACCAGTTGCCCGAGCGCCCGATGTCCCGCCAGCACGGCGGGCCCGTCCCAGCCCCCCGGCGCCCCCGGCCCGCAGGCCACCTCCTGGTCGAGCAGCGGCCGTCCGTCCAGCCGTACAGTGAGGCGGCTGGTGAGCCGCCCGGGCTGCTCACCGGCGCGCCCGAGGACCTGCTCCTCGCGGAAGACGAGGTGGGCGCCCGGCGCGAGATCGATGCGCGAGCGGACGTACAACTCGCTTCCGTTGGCCGAAATCAACTGCTCGGGCAGCCAGCGCAGTTCGCCGCCGGCGGCCACGTCCAGCCGGACGTCGTAGCGGGCCTCGCCCTTGGCCTGACCGGGCAGCGCGATGGTCGCGGCGGCCGATCCGACGTGCAGCAGGGCACCGTCTCCCACCTCGGCCCCGATGGTGAAGTGGTCCCCGCCGAGCGGCCCGCTCATCGCGCCGACGAGCGTCACGCGCGCCTCGTCGCCCCGCGCCCGCGTGCGGCGCAGCGCGAGCGGCCCCTCGCCGGCGAGCACCGGCAGGGACGTACCGCCCCGGCCGTCGTCCCGGGCCACGATCCGCGCGGTGGCCCGTACCCCCGTGGTCACGCCGTCCATGCGGCGAGCCGCCGGCGCACCCACTCGGCGACGGCGCCGACGCCGGCCTCGCCGCGCAACGACTGGAAGACGACGGGCAGGTCCCCACGCTGGGCCTTCGCGTCGGCGGCCATCCGGGCGAGGTCGGATCCGACGTACGGCGCGAGGTCGGTCTTGTTGACGACGAGCAGATCGGCGGTGGTGACACCGGGACCGCCCTTGCGCGGGATGTCGTCCCCGCCCGCGACATCGATGACGAAGATCTGCGCGTCGACGAGCCCCTTGGAGAAGGTGGCGGTGAGGTTGTCCCCGCCGGACTCGACGAGGATGAGGTCGAGCGGCCCGACGGCGTCCTCAAGGTCCTCGACGGCTTCGAGGTTGGCGGAGATGTCGTCGCGGATGGCGGTGTGCGGACAGGCGCCGGTCTCGACGGCGCTGATCCGCTCGGGCGGCAGCACGGCCTCCCGCAGCAGGAACTCGGCGTCCTCCCGGGTGTAGATGTCGTTGGTCACGACGGCGAGCGACAACTCGTCGCGCAGGGCCCGGCAGAGCGCGGCCACGGTGGCGGTCTTCCCCGACCCGACGGGCCCGCCGAGCCCGATCCGGAGGGCGCGGCGGGAGCCGTCGGGGCGGTGGGCGTCGGCGCTGAGGGCGGAGGGGCTGTGGTGGGTGTGGTCGAGATGCATGGGTTGCGGCTCCAGTTCAGCCGTGGCTGGTGATCACCAGCCCGTCTGGGGCCCCCTGCTCCGAGAGCTTGGGGGAGGTTGCGGACGAGGCCGTTCAGGCCGATCGGGGGTCTGGGGGCGGAGCCCCAGGGGACGGGAACGGGCGGGGGCGAACCTCCTACGACGCGAACAGACGTACAGGCCAAGCCGCATGGGCCTCGGCCCCGATCTCCAACAGCGGAGCCGAAGCCGCGGGCAACGCATCGACACCCTCGTCGAGCACCCGCCGAGCCGCTTCCACGGCCTGATCGACGACGCGATCCAGCTCCGGCGCCAGCCGCGCGAGAACGGCCGACGCGTCGAAGGGATCCAGGCTCAGCAGCCGGACAACAGCCGTCGCCGGCCCACTGACGCTCTCGTACGCCGAGCAGTACGCCGCATCCTCGGCCCCCAGCCCCGCCACACGCGCCGTCACCCCCAGCACGACCGGCTGATGGGCCCCCTTGGGGAACTCCCTCGCCACCGCGTCCAGTTCCCCGGAAGGCCAGGCGGCCCGAGCGGCCCGCATCAGCTGCCGCCCCAGCCTGCGCGCAGCGCCACGCAGCGCGGCCGACGGCGTACGTGCGTCCGCGGCGGCGTCCAGCAGGACGGGGTCGACGCCGAGCGCGGCAGCCGCGGCCAGTGAGGCCGACACCAGCCCGGCCATGTGCAGCCGCCCGCGACAGAAGTCCTCCAGGCTCGCGGCCCCGGTGATCCGTCCCGCCCGGACGGCCGCCTCGGCCCCGCCGGAGTGCGCGTGACCTCCGGCGGGGAAGCGGCCGTCGGCCAGGACGAGTAGTGCTGCCCGGGACATCAGAACAGGAAGTAGCGCTGGGCCATGGGCAGTTCGGCGGCCGGTGTGGCCTCCACCAGCTCGCCGTCGATGTGGACGGCGAAGCTGTCGGGGTCGACCTCGACCCGCGGCCGGGCGTCGTTCTCGCGCATGTCCGCCTTGGTGACGCCGCGCGTCGACTCGATGGCCACGAACCTCTTCCCCAGGGCCAGCCGCTCCGGCAGCCCGTCCTCGATCGCGAGCGGTGCCACGAAGTTGAAGGAGTTCGAGGCGGGCGCGCGCCCGATCGCCCCGTACATCGGGCGCGGCAGGATCGGCTGCGGGGTCGGGATGGAGGCGTTGGCGTCGCCCATCTGCGCGTACGCGATCTGGCCGCCCTTGATCACGAGGTGCGGCTTGACGCCGAAGAACGCGGGCTCCCACAGCACGAGATCGGCGAGCTTGCCGGCCTCGACGGAACCGATCTCCCGGGCGAGTCCCTGCGCGAGCGCGGGGTTGATCGTGTACTTGGCGACGTAGCGACGTACGCGGTGGTTGTCCGCGCGGCCGTCGCCCGGCAGCGCGCCCCGCCTCCGCTTCATCACATGGGCGGTCTGCCAGGTCCGCAGGACGACCTCGCCGACGCGTCCCATGGCCTGGGAGTCGGAGGAGATGATCGAGATCGCGCCCAGGTCGTGGAGGATGTCCTCCGCGCCGATCGTCGACGGCCGGATCCGTGACTCCGCGAAGGCGAGGTCCTCCGGCACCGCGGGGTTGAGGTGGTGGCACACCATCAGCATGTCGAGGTGTTCCTCGGCGGTGTTGACGGTGAACGGCCGGGTCGGGTTGGTGGAGCTGGGCAGCACGTGGGGCTCGGACACCACGGTCATGATGTCCGGCGCGTGCCCGCCGCCCGCGCCCTCGGTGTGGTAGGCGTGGATGCCGCGACCGTTGATCGCGGCGAGCGTGTCGCCGACGAACCCGGCCTCGTTGAGGGTGTCCGTGTGGATCGCGACCTGGATGCCGGTGCGGTCGGCGACGGTCAGGGCGGCGTCGATGACGGCGGGAGTGGACCCCCAGTCCTCGTGCAGCTTCAGGCCGAGGGCGCCGCCGCGGATCTGGGAGAGCATCGCGTCGTGGGAGACGGTGTTGCCCTTGCCGAGCAGGCCGATGTTGAGCGGGTAGCCCTCCATGGCCTCCAGCATCCGGGCGAGGTGCCAGGGGCCGGGCGTAACCGTCGTGGCCTTGGAGCCCTCGGCGGGTCCGGTGCCGCCGCCGACCAGCGTGGTGATGCCGGCGGCGAGCGCCTCGTCGGCGACCTGCGGGCAGATGAAGTGGACGTGCGCGTCGATGGCGCCGGCGGTGAGGATGCGGCCGTTGCCGGCGATGATCTCCGTCTCCGGGCCGAGGACCAGGTCCGGGTGGACGCCGTCCATGGTGTCGGGGTTGCCGGCCTTGCCGATGGCGGTGATCCGGCCGTCGCGGATGCCGACGTCGGCCTTGACGATGCCCCAGTGGTCGACGATGACGACGCCGGTGATGACGGTGTCGGGGGTGCCGTCCGCGCGGGTGGCGCGGGACTGGCCCATGGATTCGCGGATGACCTTGCCGCCGCCGAACACGGCCTCGTCACCGGCGAGCCCGGGGCCGCCGGAACGATCCTCCTCGATCTCGATCAGGAGGTCGGTGTCGGCGAGCCGGATACGGTCCCCGGTGGTCGGGCCGAACAGGTCGGCGTACGCGGCGCGCGAGATCTCAGGCATCGAGGGCCCCTCCGGTTTCCCCGCGCAGACCCGGCACGACACGGGCGCCGGTGAGCGGGACGAGTTCGACGTCCACGGGGATGCCGGGCTCGAAGCGCACGGCGGTCCCGGCGGCGATGTTCAGCCGCTTGCCGCGCGCGGCGGCGCGGTCGAAGTCCAGACCGGGGTTGGCCTCGGCGAAGTGGTAGTGGGAGCCGACCTGGACGGGCCGGTCGGCGGCGTTGAGGACGGTGAGCCGGGTGACCTCGCGGCCCTCGTTGTAGACGATCGGGTCGTCGTCGAACAGGATCTCTCCGGGAATCATGCGGCCTCCCCCGTCAGACGATCGGGTCGTGGACGGTGACGAGCTTGGTGCCGTCCGGGAAGGTCGCCTCGACCTGGACGTCGTGGATCATCTCGGGGACGCCCTCCATGACGTCGTCCCGGGTGAGCAGCTTGCGTCCGGAGGCCATGAGCTCGGCGACGGTACGTCCGTCCCGTGCGCCTTCGAGGATGTGCGACGTGATCAGCGCGACCGCCTCGGGATGGTTGAGCTTCAGCCCCCGGGCCCGGCGCTTCTCGGCGACGTCGGCCGCCACGTGGATCAGCAGCCTCTCTTGCTCGTGCGGGGTCAGTTGCACGTCCCACCTCACAGTCCTCGCTCCGGGCCGTGCGGGGCCCGGTTGCCGCAGCCACCGGGCAAAGTGCCTGGTGGCGTGGAGGGGCAGGCTAATTGCACCGGGTTTCGAGCACGTTAACCGTGGACTGTGGCCGCTGCGCCGAGCGCGGGTCCAGCACGCCGTCCGGCACCCGGGAGCCGACCTGCCGGGCGTTTGACCGCGGTCAGGAGGCGTCCGGCCGCCGGTGTTCCGCGGCGATGCCGAAGCGGTGGCGTTCGCGGGGGGCCGAGCCGGCCTCGCGGACGCTGGAGACCGAGCTGATCACCTGTTCCTCCGCCGCGTCCAGAGCGGCGAGCCGTTCGAGGTCGGCGGCCGAGACCAGGGCGACGAGAGGCTTTCCGTGCCGCGTCACGACGACGCGCTCGCCGCCGTACACCACGCGGTTGATCAGATCGGCGAGCTCAGCCCTGGCTTGCGTCACCGGAATCTCGTAGGCCATGCCGTCCAGCTTAGACCGAGCCCTCGACCGGACCCCTGGGATCCGAGGGGGCTCCGGGAGGGCTCGCACGGCCCGCGCAGCCGTTTTCGCTGACAGCATGCTTCCCACTCGACTGAACGTACGTCCTGTACATTTTTTACAGGATCCGGCCCGAGGAGGCACATGCCATGAACCGACCGTCCGCCCGTCATGTCCTGCCCGAGTTCACCGAACGCACCGGCTACGGACATCGAACCCTCGATCCGTACGCCAAGCTCCTCGAGGAGCGGATCGTGTTCCTGGGCACGCCCGTCGACGACACGTCGGCCAACGACGTGATGGCGCAGTTCATGCACCTCGAGTACCTGGATCCGGACCGGGACATCTCCCTGTACATCAACTCCCCCGGCGGCTCGTTCAGCGCGATGGCCGCCATCTACGACACGATGCAGTACGTCGGCTGCGACGTGGAGACGATCTGCCTCGGGCAGGCGGCGTCCGCCGCGGCCGTACTGCTCG
Source organism: Streptomyces sp. NPDC001848 (assembly GCF_042891915.1). Classification (NCBI taxonomy): domain Bacteria; kingdom Bacillati; phylum Actinomycetota; class Actinomycetes; order Kitasatosporales; family Streptomycetaceae; genus Streptomyces; species Streptomyces sp. NPDC001848. The sequence goes on from NZ_JBIATP010000003.1 coordinate 448,782, forward strand.
CCGGGGGCACGCCGGGCAAGCGGTTCGCACTGCCCGGCGCCCGCATGGTCATCCACCAACCCTCCCTGCCGGAGCCCGTCGAGGGCCAGGCCAGTGACCTGTCCATCCAGGCCGAGGAGTTGACGCGGATCCGCGGCCGGCTGGAGGAGATGCTCGTCCGGCACACCGGGCAGAGCCGGGAGCGGATCGCCGCCGACATCGAGCGCGACGCGATCTTCGACGCGCCGGCGGCGGTGGAGTACGGCCTGATCGACCGCGTCATCCCCAGCCGCAGGGCCTCGCGCACCACGCCCGGCGCGAGGTGAGGCGCGGATGCTGCCGCCGGAACTGCCCCCACTGCCCGCGCTGACCCGCGCCGAGGCGGAGCTGATCGACCGTTACCTCGATGTGATCGACCTGCTCGGCCGTATCAATCCGGCGCACTCCGGGGACACCTACCGTGGACTGCGCGCCGCCCAGGCCCTGGTGAGCAAGGCGATGGCGCTGCGCGAGGCGCTGACGCTGATGCACCAGCGAGGGGAGCACGAGCTGCACGGGCCCACCCTCGCCCGGGCCCTCCGCGTCCTCGACGGCGAACGCCGCGCGGCCCGCGTCACGGTGCCACCGGACCCCGGCTGACGGAGAGTGAGCCGACCCCGCGTGTCGCGCGGTTGCTGAAACCGGCCGAACGGGGTACCGCCATCCGAGTAGATTCCTCTCCTTCCGGAGGCCCGGGGAAGTCGCACAACATGCGTGGCCCCAGGGCGAAATGATCTGCTCCGGTGCAGGTCCGGGGCCTCGTCCATCCCCTCAACCCCGTTCGAACGAAGGGTTGTCCACCCGAACGGGTGAGTGGTGAGTAATGCCACAAACCCCCGATTCCGTTGTGATTTTCCGACGCCTTTAGGTGAAGATCCCTTCCTGACGACAAGCCCCCGCCACCGCGGCGGGGCGGTCCGGGCGGACGCCGAGTCCTGCCGCCGCCCGGATGACCGGTCGACAGGAGTGGATCGGCAGGAGTGGAGGACCCAGCAAGGCGGGCCGCCGGAGAGATCCGGGCGGTCCTTGGGGTGAAGCCGCGTCAGCGGCCGGGCTACTTCGCCAGCCCGAATCCGACAGGTCATCCTTCACAGGCGGCTGACGAAGGGTTGCGCATGACTGCGCTCAATCGAGTCCCGTCGCTGCTGGGCCGGGCCGGAACGGCCTCCGCCCTCACCATCGCCGCCGTCGGCGGCGGCATCGTGGTCCCCGGCATCGCCTCCGACGCGTCCGCCGCGACCCCGGCGACGAAGGCACTGCAGATCGCGGCGTCCAAGAAGGGTTCCCCCTACCAGTACGGCGCCGCGGGACCGCGCCGTTTCGACTGCTCCGGGCTGACGCTGTACGCGTTCAAGAAGGCGGGCAAGACCCTGCCCCGGACCGCGGCGGCGCAGTACAACAAGACGCGGCACATCTCCGCCTCCCAGCGGCAGGCCGGGGACCTGGTGTTCTTCCACTCGGGCAGCAACGTCTACCACGTGGGCATCTACGCCGGGAAGGGCAAGATCTGGCACTCCCCGAAGACCGGGTCGGTGGTCAGGCTGGAGACGATCTGGACGAAGAGCGTCTGGTACGGCCGCGTCCGCTGAGGCCGTACGGGGGGTGACGGCGGCTGCCTGCCGTCACCCCGCGACCCGCCGCTCGGCGAACACCTGCGACAACTCACGCAGCAAGCTCACCGGGCTCAGCAGCCCCACAACCCACCCACCGGAGAGGGCGTGAGGAGAGGGCTGAGCGGATACTCGTTGACCATGGCCGACCGACCTCCCGAGCAGGCACGACGCGAGACCCCCCTGGAGCGTGCCGACCGCAACTTCGCCGAGTTGCTGCAGGAGCTGCGGGTCACCCAGACAGGGGTGCAGATCCTGTTCGCGTTCCTGCTGACCCTGGCCTTCACCCAGCGCTTCCCCACCCTGGACACGGTCCAGCGCGCCACCTACGTGACGACGCTCCTGCTCGCCATGCTGGCCGCGGCCCTGTTCACGGCGCCCGCCGCGCTGCACCGGTCGCTGTTCCAGCAGAACGCCAAGCCCGCCATCGTGAAGGTCTCCTCCCGTCTGGCCACGATCGGGATGGGCGTGCTGATGCTGGCGTTCACCGGATCGGTCCTGCTGGTGGTGGACGTGTCCCTGGGCCGCGTGGCCGGGATCGCGGCCGGGGCGGGAACGCTGCTCGTCTGTGTGGGGCTGTGGCGCGTCCTGCCCTGGGTGGTGCGGCGCACGGTCCTCCTACCGCGGCAGACCTCCGGAGGGCCGGACGACCGGGAGCCGCCCGAAGGGCCTCGGTGACCCGCGACCGCCGGCCTTCGGCAGCGGTACGCACGGCGGGCGGGCGCGAGCACCGTTCACGCTTCTCCCGGCCCCTGTGACGCCGCGACCGGCTGCATCGGCTTCGTCCACGGCAGTTCGATCGCGACCGTCTTGCCGCCCTCGCGCGTGGGCCGCACGGTCAGCTTCCCGCCGCACTCGGCGGTCAGACACCGGATGATCACCATCCCGCGCCCGTTGTCCTGCTGCACGGCGGCGGGCAGGCGCTTGGGGAAGCGCGGATGGCTGTCGGTGACCCCGATGCGCAGTAACTCGTCCCGGTCGAGCGCGATGTCGACCGTGAACGTGGGCGACTGCCCGAGGGTGTGCTGCACGGCGTTGGTGGCGAGTTCGGAGACGATCAGGCGGACGGTGTCGGCGACTTCGGCGTCGCCGGGCATCCCCCATTCGACGAGGACACTCGAGACGTATTTTCTGGCGGCGGAGACCGAGGCGGGATCGCTCGGCAGAGTGACGGATGCTTCCTGGTGGTCTGCCATGGCGACGTCGTCCCTTTCCCACGGGACCGGAGTCCGACACGGAGCGGTTGGTTCGAGTAACGGTCCCGGACTTGGTGCTGCGCGCCAGCCTGCCACCACCTGGGCCCTGTCGGGCCCGATCCCCCGAGATATGCATATATCTGTCGCCCGAAGCGGTGAACTCTGCGACGACCGACCGAGTTTGGGGTGCCCTCGGGCTCATCCTCTACCGTCTCGCTGTGAAATCGCGCGCCGTGCGGAAGGAGTCGGCCATGCAGTACGGACCAGCGGTGCGCCGCCGCAAGCTCGGCGCCGAACTGCGCGCCCTGCGCGCCCGGGCGGGCCTCACCAGCGGGGAGGCGGCCGGTCTCGTCGGCTGGCACCAGTCGAAGGTGAGCCGGATCGAGACGGGCTCCAGCGGGGTCAAGCCGGCGGACGTACGCCTGCTGCTGGACGCCTACGGCGTTCAGGAGCCGGAGCTGCGGGACCTGCTGCTGGTGCTGGCCGGCTCCGAGGACGGCGGCGGCCGGCAGAACTGGTGGCACGCCTACCGCGGGGTGCTGCCGCCGACCTACCGGGATTTCATCAGCCTGGAGTCCCAGGCGAGCGGCATGCGCACGCTGGAGACCTCCGTGGTGCCGGGCCTGTTGCAGACGCCCGAGTACGCCCGGGCGGTGACCCGGGCCGCCGTCGGCACCCTGGAGGACGCCAAGCTGGATGCCCTGGTGGAGGTGCGGCTGGCCCGGCAGGACGTGCTGCGCGCGGACCCGCCGCTGGAGCTGAGCGCGGTCCTGGACGAGGCGGTGCTGCGGCGGGAGGTCGGCGGGCCCGAGGTCATGGCGCGGCAGCTCAGGCGGTTGCTGGAGGCCGCCCGGCTGCCCCAAGTACGGCTGCAGGTCCTGCCGTTCACCGCGGGGGCCCACATCGGTATCACTGGCCCTTTCGTTATCTTCTCATTTCCGAGCAGATCCGATCTGGATGTGGTCGTTCTCGACCACTTGACGAGTAGCCTCTATCTCGAACGGAAAGAAGACCTCCAGGCCTACAGCGAGGCCTTCACGTCCCTTCAGATCCACGCCCTTTCGCCCGAGGAATCGTTGGATTACATCGCCGCGTTGGCCGGCGACGCGTAAGGAGGCACCATGTCAACCCCCCACATCCCTTCCAGCACCTCGCTCGACGGTGTGCGCTGGGTGCGCAGCAGTCGTAGTACGGGAATGAACAATTGCGTCGAGACCGCCCGTCCGGGCACCGGTCCCTGGGCCGGACTGGTGGCGGTACGCGACTCCAAGAACGTGACCGGACCGGCCCTGACGTTCAGCCCCGAGGCGTGGAAGGAGTTCCTGAGCGGGCTGAACTGACCCCGTCCACCCCGGAAATCGGCGGTGAGTGAGCCGATTTCGAGCCAATTTCCGGGTCGCTTCGCCGAAGCCGCTTCCGTGGGACCGCTTCCGTACGGCGGCGTACGGCTCAGGTCCCCATGACGCGCGATGCACGGCCGTTCCGCCGACTCACGGTCGCGTCTCGCCGATCACGCGCACGGCGTCCTCGACCTGCCCGTCGGTGAGATCGGCACGGGCGGTCAGCCGCAGCCGTGAGATGCCGTCCGGCACGGACGGCGGGCGGAAGCAGCCGACGACGACCCCGGCCGCCCGGCAGTCGGCCGCCCACCGTACGGCCTGCTCCGGGGAAGGCGCCCGCACGGAGATCACGGCGGCGTCCGGCCGTACCGTCTCATGGCCCTCGGCCGTGAGACGGGCGTGCAGGGCCGCCGCCACCGTGCGGGCCCGCTCGGCGCGCTCCGGCTCGCGGCGCAGCAGACGCAGCGCCGCGAGTGCCGCGCCCGCCGCGGCCGGGGCGAGCCCGGTGTCGAAGATGAACGTCCGGGCGGCGTTGACCAGGTGGTCGATCACATGCGCCGGTCCGAGGACGGCGCCGCCCTGGCTGCCCAGCGACTTCGACAGCGTCACCGTCGCCACCACGTCCGGCGCGCCCGCGAGCCCGGCCGCGTGCGGGGCGCCCCGGCCGCCGGGCCCGAGGACGCCGAGTCCGTGCGCGTCATCGACGACCAGCCCGGCGCCGTGTGCGCGGCACGCGGAGGCCAGTTCGGCCAGCGGAGCCGCGTCGCCGTCCACCGAGAAGACCGTGTCGCAGACCGCGACCGCGGGCCCTTCATGGGTGCCGAGCGCCTTGCGCACGGCGTCGGGGTCGGCGTGGGCGACGACCTGGGTGGTGCCGCGCGCCAGTCGGCAGCCGTCGATGAGCGAGGCGTGGTTGCCCGCGTCCGAGACGATCAGGGAGCCGTGCGGGGCGAGCGCGGTGACGGCCGCGAGATTGGCCGCGTACCCGGAGGAGAAGACGAGGGCCGCCTCGAAGCCGCAGAAGTCCGCCAGTTCGCGTTCCAGCTCGGCGTGCAGCTCGGTGGTGCCGGTGACGAGCCGCGAGCCGGTGGAACCGCCGCCCCACCGCCGGGCCGCCTGCGCGGCGCCCTCGACGACCTCCGGATGGCGGGCGAGGCCCAGGTAGTCGTTGCTCGCGAGGTCCAGGAGCGGGGAGTCGGCGGCGCGGGGGCGCAGGGTGCGGACCAGTCCGGCCCGGCGGCGCACCTGTGCCTGCTCGTCGATCCACCCGAACGCCATGGCTCCTCCGCGGTTTTGTAGGCAGTGCACAGACCCTAGCGGGACGATCAGCCGCCCAGGATGTGGCAATACCCACACGTCGAACCGTCTCTGTTGTGCAAACTCTCCTTGGCCCGGGGCCCTCCGGTAGGACAGGATCGGCTCTCATGGACCTGCTGAACACGCTGGTGGACAAGGGGTTGCGGCGCGAGCTGCCGACCCGCGAGGAGGCTCTTGCCGTTCTCGCCACTTCCGACGACGACGTGCTCGATGTGGTGGCCGCGGCCGGGAAGGTACGCCGCCACTGGTTCGGCCGACGGGTGAAACTCAACTATCTCGTCAACCTCAAGTCCGGCCTGTGCCCCGAGGACTGCTCCTACTGCTCCCAGCGGCTCGGTTCGAAGGCGGACATTCTCAAGTACACCTGGCTGAAGCCGGACGAGGCGTCCCAGGCCGCCGCGGCGGGGGTCGCGGGCGGCGCCAAGCGGGTCTGTCTGGTGGCGAGCGGACGTGGGCCGACCGACCGGGACGTGGAGCGGGTGTCCGACACCATCAGGACGATCAAGGAGCAGAACGAGGGCGTGGAGGTCTGCGCCTGCCTCGGCCTGCTCTCCGACGGCCAGGCCGAGCGGCTGCGCGCTGCGGGCGCCGACGCGTACAACCACAACCTCAACACCTCCGAGGCGACGTACGGCGACATCACCACCACCCACACCTACGACGACCGCGTCGACACCGTGCAGAAGGCGCACGCCGCCGGTCTGTCCGCCTGCTCCGGGCTCATCGCGGGCATGGGCGAGAGCGACGAGGACCTGGTGGACGTGGTCTTCGCGCTGCGCGAGCTGGACCCGGACTCCGTGCCGGTGAACTTCCTGATCCCGTTCGAGGGCACCCCGCTGGCCAAGGAGTGGAACCTCACCCCGCAGCGGTGTCTGCGGATCCTGGCGATGGTGCGGTTCGTGTGTCCGGATGTCGAGGTGCGCATCGCGGGCGGCCGCGAGGTGCACCTGCGCACGATGCAGCCCCTCGCGCTGCACCTGGCCAACTCCATCTTCCTCGGCGACTACCTGACCAGCGAGGGCCAGGCGGGCAAGGCCGACCTGGAGATGATCGCGGACGCCGGCTTCGAGGTGGAGGGCACCGACCAGGTGACCCTGCCGGAGCACCGGGCGGGCGGCGGCTGCCATGACGCCGGCTCCACCGGCTGCCACGACGGCGGCGGAGTCTGCGGTTCGGCTCCCGCTCCGTCGGCGAAGGAGCCCCGTACCGACCTCGTCGCCGTGCGCCGCCGCGGCGCCGGAACGGACCTCGCGCCCAATGCCTGAGCCGGCCGGCCTGAGCGTTCCCGAGCTGCTGGAGCTGGACCGCAGGCACGTGTGGCATCCGTACGGCCCGATGCCCGGGCGCGTCGAACCGCTCGTCGTGGAGTCGGCGAGCGGGGTCCGGCTGCGGCTCGCGGACGGCTCGGGCGAGCTGGTCGACGGGATGTCGTCGTGGTGGTCGGCCATCCACGGCTACAACCACCCGGTGCTCAACGAGGCGGCGCGCGAGCAGCTGGGGCGGATGAGCCACGTCATGTTCGGCGGGCTCACCCACGAGCCCGCCGTCCGGCTCGCGAAGCTCCTTGTCGACATGTCGCCGGACGGCCTGGAGCACGTGTTCCTGGCCGACTCCGGCTCGGTGTCGGTCGAGGTGGCGATCAAGATGTGCCTGCAGTACTGGCGCTCGCTCGGCCGGCCCGGGAAGCAACGGCTGTTGACCTGGCGGGGCGGCTACCACGGCGACACCTGGAACCCGATGTCGGTGTGCGACCCCGAGGGCGGGATGCACGGGCTGTGGTCCGGCGTGCTGCCACGCCAGGTGTTCGCGGACGCACCGCCCACCGAGTACGAGGAGTCGTACGCGGAGCATCTGCGCGAGCTGATCGCCCGGCACGCGGACGAGCTGGCCGCGGTGATCGTGGAGCCGGTGGTGCAGGGAGCGGGCGGCATGCGCTTCCACTCCCCCGCCTACCTGCGGGTGCTGCGCGAGGCGTGCGACGCGCACGACGTGCTGCTGGTGTTCGACGAGATCGCCACCGGCTTCGGCCGCACGGGAGCGCTGTTCGCGGCGGAACACGCGGCCGTCAGCCCGGATGTGATGTGTGTGGGCAAGGCGTTGACCGGCGGCTACATGACGCTGGCGGCCACGCTGTGCACCGCGCGGGTCGCCGACGGCATCTCGCGCGGCGAGGTGCCGGTGCTCGCACACGGCCCGACGTTCATGGGCAATCCGCTGGCGGCGGCCGTGGCCTGCGCGTCCGTCGGGCTGCTGCTGGGGCAGGACTGGCACTCGGAGGTCAAGCGGATCGAGGCGGGCCTCGGTGAGGGGCTGGCCGAGGCCGCGGACCTGCCGGGGGTGCGGGACGTGCGGGTGCTCGGCGCCATCGGGGTCGTCCAGCTCGACCACGAGGTGGACATGGCGGCGGCCACGCGGGCGGCGGTGCGCGAGGGTGTGTGGCTGCGGCCGTTCCGGGACCTCGTCTACACGATGCCGCCGTATGTGACCGGGGACGCGGACGTGGCACGGATCGCGCGCGCGGTGTGCGCGGCGGCACGGGAAGGATGACATGACGGTACTGGTGATCACGGGGACCGGCACGGAAGTCGGCAAGACGGTCACGACGGCCGCCGTCGCTGCGGTGGCCGTCGCCGCCGGGCGGTCCGTGGCGGTGCTCAAACCCGCGCAGACAGGGGTACGGGCGGACGAACGCGGGGACGCCGACGAGGTGGCCCGCCTCTCGGGCGCCGTGACGGTACGTGAACTCGCCCGTTATCCCGAACCGTTGGCGCCGGCGACCGCCGCCCGGCGGGCCGGGATGGCGCCCGTGCGGCCGCACGAGGTGGCGGAGGCCGCCGCGAAACTGGACGTCGAGCACGACCTGGTCCTCGTGGAGGGGGCCGGCGGGCTGCTCGTGCGGTTCGACGACGAGGGCGGCACCCTGGCGGACGCGGCACGGCTGCTGGGGGCACCGGTGCTGGTGGTGGCGTCGGCGGGCCTCGGCACGCTGAACGCGACGGAGCTGACGGCACGTGAACTGCGGCGCCGGCAGCTGGAGCCGGCGGGCGTGGTCATCGGCAGCTGGCCGAAGTCCCCGGACCTCGCCTCCCGCTGCAACCTGGCGGACCTCCCGGTGGTGACCGAAGTCCCGCTCCTCGGTGCGCTGCCCGCGGGCGCGGGTTCCCACGCACCCGCGGCCTTCCGGGCCGAGGCCGCCGGCTGGCTGGCGCCACGGCTGGGCGGGACGTGGGACGCAGGGACCTTCACGTCGAGGTTCGCGGCGTAGCGCCCGGCGCACCCGTCCGCATACCCAGGAGACGCTCACGTCGGCGTCCGCCCGTGACCGGCCGGCCACGCCCGCAGGTATACCGTCCGGACGGACGCGGATGCGCGGGACGTGCGCAGGGCAGAATGCCGTTGACGCCCGTCCTCGTCCGGGAGGTGCTCCATGCCGCTGCGGTCCGTTCGCCCCCGCGCGGTGCCGCGGGACTCCGTGCACCATCCGATCTTCGCCCGCTCCTACGCCCGGCTCAGCGTCGCAGCCGAGACTCGCCTCGGCATGGGGGCCGTACGGGACCGGTTGCTCGCCGGGCTGTCCGGCCGGGTCATCGAGATCGGCGCCGGCAACGGCCTGAACTTCGCCCACTACCCGAGCACCGTCTCCGAGGTGGTCGCGATCGAACCCGAGCGACTGCTGCGGCGGAAGGCGGTCGAGGCGGCCCTGCGGGCCGACGTCCCCGTGGACGTGGTGCCGGGCGCGGCGGAGGCGCTGCCGGTCAAGAGCGAGGCCTTCGACGCCGCGGTCCTGTCGCTGGTGCTGTGCAGCGTGCGGGACGTGTCCCGGGCCCTCGGCGAGCTGCGCAGGGTGCTGCGGCCCGGCGGCACGCTGCGGTTCTACGAGCACGGCGTGGGCGGCGGGCCCGTGATGCGGTACGCCCAGCGCGCCCTGGACCGCACGGTGTGGCCACCGCTCAGCGGTGGCTGCCACCTCTCCCGGGACCCGGTGGCGGCCCTGCGCGCCGCCGGATTCGAACTGGGCCCGTACCAACGGCTGCTGATGCCGGAGAAGGGGCCGCGCCTGCCCACCTCGTACTGCGTGCTGGGCACCGCCTGGCGGCCCGACCTCACGGAGTAGGCGTCACAGGCTCCACTGGCGCAGCTCCTGCGCGATGTCGTGCACGGAGGCGTCCCCGCTCTTGACCAGTCGGGCCAGATCCCGCACCTGTTCCGGCGTGGTGACGACCTTGACGCCGCTGGCGACGAGATAGGCGTAGGCGACCGCGGAGGCGAACAGTGCGTTGGAGCGCTCCAGCGCCGGAACGTGCAGCAGCAGCTGGAGGAGGGCGGCGGCGCGGGCGTGCGGGGTGTCGTAGACGGGGACGCCGAATATCTCCGCGTCGTGCCGGCACACCGCGGCGACGAGCGCCCCCCAGTCGGTGACCTGGGGGTCTCCGGGCGTCTTCTGTTCGGCGACCATCAGCAGCCAGGCGAGGTCGATTCTCAGCTGGCTCAACGGTCAGCGACGACCTTCGCTGCGGTGCTCGGGGGAGCCCTCGCTGGTGGTGCCGAACTCCTCGGCGAAGACGGACTCGTACTGCTTCATGAAGTCGGCGGCGGCCTCGACGAACGTGTGGCCGGCCTCCCCGGTGTCCTGTCGCACCAGCTCTTCTATGTACCGGTTGACGCTCATACCGCGCTCCAGGGCACGTTCGCGGGCGGCTCGGGCGGTGTCCTCGTCCACCCTCACGTTCAGCTGGGTCTTCGCCATGCCTCGACGCTAGCGCCGGGGTGCTAGCACCGGCAAGAGGACGGCCCTGGCGAGCGGCCGGCCCCCGGGGGTATACCCGGTGTGTGGTGCATCACATTACGCTCGGCCGGGACGGGGAAGACCAGAACGTCGGGATGTCCACGACGGTCGGGACGTCCACGACGAAGGAGGCGGTCTTGTCCACTGCTGCAGCGGAGCACGCTCCCGGCCGCTCGGAGGCGGACGGGTTCGCCGCCCGCGCCCGTGGCCTGACGAAGGCCTACGGCACGGGTGAGACGGCGGTGCTCGCCCTGGACGCGGTCGACGTGGACATCGCACGCGGCCGCTTCACCGCGGTGATGGGCCCCTCCGGCTCCGGCAAGTCCACGCTGATGCACTGCCTGGCGGGGCTGGACACCGTGTCGGCGGGCCGGGTGTGGCTCGGCGACACCGAGATCACGGGCCTGAAGGACCGCGAGCTGACCCGGCTGCGCCGGGACCGGATCGGTTTTATGTTCCAGTCGTTCAATCTGATCCCGACGCTGAACGCGGCCGAGAACATCACGCTGCCCATGGACATCGCGGGCAGGAAGCCCGACCCGGAGTGGCTCGACCAGGTGATCGACACACTGGGGCTTCGGGACCGGCTCGGGCACCGGCCCTCCCAGCTGTCCGGCGGGCAGCAGCAGCGCGTCGCCTGCGCCCGGGCGCTGGTCTCCCGCCCCGAGCTGATCTTCGCGGACGAGCCGACGGGCAATCTGGACTCGCGGGCCGGGCTCGAGGTGCTGGGGTTCCTGCGCAGGGCCGTCGACGAGCTGGGGCAGAGCGTCGTCATGGTCACCCACGATCCGGGCGCGGCGGCCCACTCCGATCTGGTGCTGTTCCTGGCGGACGGGCGGATCGTGGACGAGATGGAGCGGCCCACGGCCGAGGACGTGCTGGAGCGTATGCGCCTCTTTGCCGGGGGAAGCCCCCACGCCCCCGGTTCGGACACCGTCCGGGCGGCCATCGACGACACCTCCCGCCGCGAGAACTGAGGCGACCGTGCTGAGGGCGACGCTGCGCAGCTTCCTCGCACACAAGGGGCGGCTCGCGCTGTCCGCGCTGGCCGTGCTCCTGTCGGTGGCGTTCGTCGCGGGCAGCCTGATCTTCTCGGACACGGTCTCCCGGACCTTCGACCGGCTGTTCGCCTCCACGGCGGCCGACGTGACCGTGAGCCCCCGGGAGGACCTGCCGTCCGGGATCGCGTCGGGGGCGACGCCGACCCTCCCGGCCTCGCTGGCCGCCCGGGTGGCCCGGGTCGACGGCGTCGCCGCCGCGCACGCCGATGTCGCCGTCGAGGACATCACGGTCGTCGACCGCAGGAACGATCCGGTGGGACCGACCACCGGCGCTCCCACCATCGCCAGGAACTGGTCCGTCACCAGGCACAGCCCGGTCCGGCTCACGTCCGGGCACGCCCCGCACGGTCCCGGGGAGGCCCTGCTGGACGCGGACACCGCCCGGCACAAGCACGTCCGGATCGGAGACACGCTGACCGTGGTCGCCCGTCCGGGGTCGTTCAGGGTGCGCGTCGCCGGGATCGCCACCTTCACCACCACCAACCCGGGTGCCGCCCTGGTCTTCCTCGACACCCCGACCGCGCAGACCAGGCTGCTGGGCCGGCCGGACGTGGCCACGAGCGTCTCCGTCGACGCGGCACCGGGCGTGGGGGACGCACGGCTCAAGCAGCGGATCGCCGAGGCGATCGGCACGAGCGCCTACGACCTGAGGACCGCCGGCGAACAGGCCAAGTCCGACACCGACCGGCTCGGCGCGTTCCTCGACGTGATCAAGTACGTGATGGTGGGCTTCGCCGGGATCGCCGTGCTCGTGGGCGTCTTCCTCATCGTCAACACGTTCTCGATGCTGATCGCCCAGCGCACCCGCGAGCTGGGGCTGCTGCGCGCCCTGGGCGCCGAACGGCGGCAGGTGCGCCGGTCCGTGCTGACCGAGGCGCTGCTGCTCGGCCTGGTCGGCTCGACGCTGGGGCTGGCCGCGGGGATCGGGCTCGCGGCCGGGCTGATCCGGCTGATGAGCCTGTTCGGCATGAACATCAGGTCCACCGAGATGGTGATCGGCTGGGTCACTCCCGTCGCCGCCTACGCGGTCGGGGTCGGCGTCACCTTCGTCGCCGCCTACCTCCCCGCCCGCCGCGCGGCCCGTGTCTCCCCCATGGCGGCCCTCGCGGACGCCGAGGTCGCCGGTATGGGGCGGCCGTTGACGCTGCGGGCGGTGGCGGGGGCGATCGTCGGCGTGCTCGGCGCGGCGGCACTGGTGGGCTGCGCCCGGGCGACGCGGACGGCACCCGCCACCGCGCTGCTCGGGGTCGGCGTGGTGCTCACCCTCGTCGCGACCGTGATCGCGGGCCCGCTGCTGGTGCGTCCGCTGATCCGGGTGCTGGGGGCCGCCTTCCCCGCCCTGTTCGGCTCCATCGGCCGGATGAGCCAGCGCAACGCCCTGCGCAATCCGCGTCGCACCGGGGCCACCGCGTCCGCTCTGATGGTCGGGCTCGCCCTGGTGGCCGGGATGTCGGTGGCGAGTACGTCCATGTCGAGGTCGTTCGACCAGCAGATCGACAAGACGCTGGGCGCCGACTTCGTGGTGCAGAGCAGATCGGGCACGCCGCGGCCCTTCCCCCAGGAGATCACCGACCGGGTCCGTGCCGCGGACGGTGCCGGACTCGTCGTACGGCAGCGGTATACGCCCGTCGCGATCGTGCTGCCGGGCGGCCGGCGGATCGCGACCACGGCCACGGCCTTCGACCGGCGGCTCGACGAGGTCGCCCACCTCACCTACGTCCGGGGCGACACGTCCACCGCACTCGCGGACGGCGCCCTCGCCATGGACGCGGCGTTCGCCAAGGAACACGGCGTCCGCCTCGGCTCCACGCTCCCCGTCCAGTTCCCGGGCGAACGCCGCACCGGCCTGAGGGTCGGCGCGCTCACCAACCAGGCCGGTTCGAACAACTTCAGTACGCGGGGCGGGCTGATCTTCGGCATGGGGACGCTCCAGAGGTACGTGCCGCAGGGCCAGGACATGGCGCTGTTCGTGAACGCGGCACCCGGCACCTCCAAGGACCGGTTGCGCGCCCGGCTTGAGCGGGCCCTTTCCCCCTACCCGCAGGTCCAGGCCCGCGACCAGGCCGACTACAAGAAGCTGGTGCACAGCCAGATCGCGGTGCTGCTGTACCTGGTGTACGCGCTGCTGGGCCTCGCGATCGTCATCGCGGTGCTCGGGGTGGTCAACACCCTGGCCCTGTCCGTGGTGGAGCGCACCCGGGAGATCGGTCTGCTGCGCGCGATCGGGCTGGCCCGGAGGCAGTTGCGGCGCATGATCCGGCTGGAGTCGGTGGTGATCGCGGTGTTCGGCGCCGTGCTCGGGCTGGCGCTGGGGCTGGTGTGGGGTCTGTGCACGCAGCGGGTGCTGGCACTGCAGGGCATGAAGGCACTGGCGATCCCGTGGAGCACCATCGTCGCCGTCATGGTGGGTTCGGCGGTCGTGGGCGTCGCGGCGGCGCTGCTGCCGGCGTTGCGTGCATCCCGCATGAATGTGCTGGCGGCGATCGCGCACGAGTGATGGAATCGCCCGGGGTACTCAAGTCACCTATGAACTGGGAGAGTTCATGCCACGTCCGTTCCGTTTCGGCGTCAACATGCTCGAACCCGCACCGGCCGCGGAATGGCGCGCCAAGTGCCGGCGGGCGGAGGGACTCGGCTACGACGTGATCCTGGTCCCGGACCACCTCGGGTGGCCCGCTCCGTTCCCGGCGCTGGTCGCGGCGGCGGAGGCGACCGAGCGTCCCAGGGTGGGGACGTTCGTGCTCAACGCCGGCTTCTGGAACCCCGCCCTGCTGGCGCGTGAGGTGGCGACGACGGACGCGCTGACCGGTGGCCGGCTGGAGCTGGGGCTCGGCACCGGCTACGTCCGGGCGGAGCACGAGCAGGCGGGGCTGCCGTACGGCTCACCGCGTGAGCGAGTGGACCACCTGCGGCGCACCGTGGAGGAGTTGGACCGGCTGCTGGGCTCCGAGGAGCACCGGCCGCAGCCCGTGCAGCGGCCGAGGGTGCCGCTGCTGATCGGCGCCAACGGTGACCGGATGCTGAAGCTCACCGCCGAGCACGCCGACATCGCCGCCTTCACGGGGGCGCGCTCGGTGCCGGGCAGCACGACAGGGCAGCTGGAGCCGATCTCGGCCGAGCAGCTCGACGAGCGAGTCGCCCTGTACCGCAAGCTCGCGGCGGGCCGCGGCGAGCCCGCCGAGCTGAACGTGCTCATCCAGAGGGTCGTCGTCACCGAGGACCGTGAGGCCGCCGTGCGGCCCCTGCTGGAGCATGTGCCGAACCTGACGCCGGAACAGGCCCTTGAACTGCCCATCTTCCTGATCGGCACGCTGGAGCAGATCGTCGAGCAGGTGCGGGCGCAGCGCGAGCGGTACGGCTTCACGTACCTGACCGTCCTGGAGCCGTCGATGGAGGCGTTCGCGCCGGTCATCGAGGCGCTGCGCGCCGCCTTCTAGCCCTCCGGGGTGCCGCCCCGCCCTGTTCCGTCCGCATGCCGGAATTCCAAGATCCGCCGGCGGTCGGCGTGATGGGATCGCCGCATGAGTGATCTGCGGATACGCGCCGCCGGCCCCGAGGACCTGGACACCGTGCTGGCCTTCTGGAGGGTGGCCGCGGAGGGCACGAGCATCAGCGACGACCGGGACGGGGTGGCGCGGCTCGTCGACCGCGACCCTGAGGCCCTGATCCTCGCCGAGCGGGGCGGCGAGCTGGTCGGCACGGTGATCGCGGGCTTCGACGGCTGGCGCTGCCATCTGTACCGGCTCGCGGTGCATCCGGAGCGGCGTCGGCAGGGCATCGGTTCGGCCCTGCTCTCCGCGGCGGAGGAGCGGTTCCTACGGCTCGGGGGGCGCCGCGGGGACGCGATGGTCCTGCAGCGCAACGAGACCGCGCACCACGCGTGGCGGGCCGCCGGGTACGCGCCCGAGGAGCACTGGCGGAGGTGGGTCAAGCCGCTCGCCGGCTGAGCGACGGGAGCTACTTTACCGATCCTTTACCATGAAGGGGTCGAGCTGGCGGCCCCTCGGGGTCAACCCGTCCCACCATGAAAGGTGTGAGCGTCCGTCCATGGGCGAGCCTCCCAGTACCCGTGATCGCGCGGTCCCCGCGCCCCTGGCCGATCCTGGGACGGAGGTGACCCGATGATCGAAGTGCTCCTCCTGCTGGTGGCGGTTCTGCTCTCGCTGGCCTGCGGTGTCTTCGTCGCGGCGGAGTTCTCCCTCACCACGGTCGAGCGCAGCGAGCTGGAGCATGCCGCGCAGCGCGGTGAGCGCGGCGCGACGGGCGCCCTCAAGGCCGTTCGGAGCCTGACGTTCCAGCTCTCCGGCGCACAGCTCGGGATCACGGTCACCAACCTGGTGGTCGGCATGCTCTCCGAGCCGTCGATCGCCAAGCTGATCGCGGGCCCGCTGGAGGCGCTGGGTGTGCCCCGCTCCGCGGCGCCGTCCGTGGCCCTGGTCATCGGCACGGCCCTGTCGACGGTGTTCCTGATGGTGGTCGGCGAGCTGGTGCCCAAGAACTGGGCGATCTCCTCGCCGCTGGCCGTGGCCAAGCGGGTGGGCGGGCCGCTGCGCTGGTTCAGCCGTGCGTTCCGCCCCTTCATCACGCATCTGAACAACACGGCCAACCACGTCGTGCGCCGCTTCGGCCTCGAACCGGCCGAGGAGCTGGCCTCCGCGCGCGGACCCCAGGAACTGGTGGCGCTCGCCCAGCACTCGGCCAAGGAGGGCGCTCTGGAGGCGGACACCGCCGAGCTGTTCGTCCGCACCCTGAACCTCGCCGACCTGACCGCGGAGAACGTGATGACCCCGCGCGTCCAGGTCGTCGCCCTGGACGCCCAGGCGACCTGCGAGGACGTGGCGAACGCGACCCGCGCGACGGGCCTGTCACGGTTCCCCGTCTACCGCGGCAGCCTGGACTCGGTCATCGGCACCGCCCATATCAAGGACATCCTGACGGTGCCCGCCGAGGAGCGGCCGCTGCGGTCCGTCGCACAGCTGATACGCGAGCCGCTGTTCGTCCCCGAATCCCTCACCGTCGATCGGCTGCTGGACCGGCTCTCCGGCAAGAACACCATCGCCGTCGTCATCGACGAGTACGGCGGCACCGCCGGGGTCGCCACGCTGGAGGACATCGTCGAGGAGGTCGTCGGCGAGGTGCGCGACGAGCACGATCCGCACGAGACGCCCGACCTGGCCTCGGCCGGAGTCGACGCCGTCGGCCGGGCCCTGTACTCGGCCGACGGTTCGGCCCGCGTCGACCAGCTCGCACGCGTGGGACTCCGTGTGCCGGAGGGGCCGTACGAGACGCTGGCCGGACTCGTCGCCACCGAACTGGGCCGCATACCGGTCAAGGGTGACCGTGTCGAGGTGGCCGGCTGGCGGCTGGACGTGGTGGACGCGTCGGGACGCAGGGCCGCGCGGGTGCTCATGCACGCGCCGCGCACCCTGGAGGAGGGGGAGCGGTGACCGTCGTCCAGTTGCTGATCGGTCTGTTGACACTGGTCGCGAACGCCTTCTTCGTCGGCGCCGAGTTCTCGCTGATCTCGGTGCGGCGCAGCCAGGTCGAGCCGCGCGCCGAGGCGGGCGAGCGGCGGGCGCGCAGCGTGCTGTGGGGGTTGGAGCACGTGTCGGCGCTGCTCGCCGCGGCCCAGCTCGGCATCACCCTGTGCACCCTGGTTCTCGGTGTGGTCGCCGAGCCGGCGATCGAGCACCTGCTGGAGCCGGTGTTCCACGCGGCCGGTGTGCCGCAGAGCGCGGGGCGTGTGGTGTCCTTCGTGATCGCGCTGACGCTGGCGACGTATCTGCACATGCTGCTCGGCGAGATGGTGCCGAAGAACATCGCGCTCGCGGAGCCGGTGCGGCTGGCACTGCTGCTCGGCCCGCCGCTGGTGGCCATGTCCCGGGCACTGCGCCCGGTCATCTTCGCGGTGAACACGTTCGCCAACGCACTGCTCCGGCTGCTGCGGGTGCAGACGCGGGACGAGGTCGCGGCCACCTTCTCGGACGACGAACTGGTGCGGCTCGTCAAGGACTCCAGCGCGGCCGGGCTCATCGACGACCGTGCGCAGGAGCGGCTGCACGACGCGCTGGTCCTCGGCCGGCGGCCGGTACGGGATGTGGTGGTGCCGCTGGAGCGCGTCGTCTACGCGCGCATGGGCGTCACTCCGGAACAGCTGGAGCAGTTGTCGGCCCAGTCCGGCTTCTCGCGCTTCCCGGTGGTGGACGAGGGCCGGCGGATCATCGGCTACCTCCACGTCAAGGACGCCCTGGACGCCTCACCACGGGACCTGCCGTTCCGGCTGCGGGACATGCGGCCCATCGCCCGGGTGCGCGAGACCACCCCGCTGGACGACGTCCTCACGGCCATGCGCCGCAGCCGCACCCACCTGGCCGCGGTCCTGGGCACGGACGGCCGCCTGGCGGGCCTGATGACCATGGAGGACGTGCTGCGCCAGCTGTTCGGCCGGCCGGCCTGACGCCGGGCGTCCGCCCTGAGCGGTCGGGGAGCCGATGGTGACGGCCCGAAGCACGCTGACCGACCGGTGGGTATGGAGCTGGGACGGTCGGGATAGCATCTACGGCGCCATGCAGACGAACCCCACCTACTCCAGCCTGGTCGCCCTCGGCGACTCCTTCACCGAGGGCATGTCGGACCTGTTGCCCGACGGCTCCTACCGCGGCTGGGCCGACGTCCTCGCGGGGCGGATGGCCGCACTGACCCCCGGATTCCGGTACGCCAACCTCGCCGTACGCGGCAAGCTGATCGCTCAGATCGTCGACGAGCAGGTCGACCTCGCCGCGGCGATGGGGGCCGACGTGGTCACGCTGGTCGGCGGGCTCAACGACACGCTGCGCCCCAAGTGCGACATGGGGCGCGTACGGGGGCTGCTGACGGAAGCCGTGGAGCGGCTCGCCCCGACGTGCAAACAGCTCGTCCTGATGCGCAGCCCCGGCCGGCAAGGCCCGGTCCTCGAGCGCTTCCGGCCCCGTATGGAGGAGCTGTTCGCCTGCGTCGACGACCTCGCCGCGCGGCACGGCGCGCTCGTCGTCGACCTGTACGGCGCGCCGTCGCTCGCCGACCCACGCCTGTGGGACGTGGACCGGCTGCACCTGACGGCCGAGGGACACCGCCGGGTGGCGGAAGCCGTGTGGCAGGCGCTCGGGTACGAGGCGGAGGATACGGAGTGGCGCACACCGCCGCCCCCGACCGCGCCACCGAGCTGGCTCGCCCGCCGGACCGCGGACGTCCGCTTCACCCGGCAGCATCTGCTGCCGTGGATAGGGCGGCGGCTGACCGGCCGCTCCTCGGGCGACGGCCGCCCGGCCAAGCGTCCGGAACTGCTGCCGTACGAGGGGCCGGCCGCAGCTGACCTCGTGTGACGGGCGCTCGTAGGCCCCCAGCCGAACCCCAACTCGAAAGCCTCGCCAAAAGAGGGGCACTCAATTCCACCCGCGCGTGTGACTTTGCGGAGTCATCTGCATACGTAGAGTTATAGGGGCTGGGAGTCGAGTGGCGGCTCCCGCTCGAGTAGGGGAGAACGACATGCGATCCATTGCCCGCGTCCTCGGGGCGGTCGGTGCCGGTGCCGTGCTTGCGCTCGGCATCACACAGTCCGCGTCCGCAGCGCAAGGACAGTTGATCATCGGTAGCACGACCTACAACAACCCCAGCGGCTGCTACCCGGTCGGGAGTCTCCCGGTCTGGGTGCAGAATCACACCAACCAGTACGCGTACATCTACAGCGGCCCCAACTGCACGCAGTTCGTGATTCAGGTCGTGGCGCCCAGCCAGACCAGCCTCGACCAGTACGGGCAAAGCGTGTTCGTGCCGTAGGCCCCGCCTGCTCACTGTGAACCGCCCGACTCCAGGTCGACTCACCGGCAGTGGGGCGGTTCGCATGCGGATGCCGTGTCCTGCGCGCCTCTGACCTGGGCGCCAAGGACTGTATGGGCACGCCTGAGCCCCGTGGACGCCGGGTAAACTCCGTACACGTGACTGCTGCGCCCGCAAAGCCCCGAATCCCGAACGTCCTCGCCGGACGCTACGCCTCAGCCGAGCTCGCCACGCTCTGGTCCCCCGAACAGAAGGTGAGGCTGGAGCGGCAGCTCTGGCTCGCCGTACTGCGGGCCCAGAAGGACCTGGGGATCGAGGTACCGGACCAGGCGATCGCCGACTACGAGCGCGTCCTCGACCAGGTCGACCTCGCCTCGATCGCGGAGCGCGAGAAGGTCACCCGGCACGACGTGAAGGCGCGGATCGAGGAGTTCAACGCGCTCGCCGGGCACGAACAGGTGCACAAGGGCATGACGTCCCGCGACCTGACGGAGAACGTCGAGCAGCTGCAGATCCGGCTCTCCCTGGAGCTGATGCGCGACCGCACGGTGGCGGTCCTGGCGCGCCTCGCCAAGCTGGCGGGCGAGTACGGCGAGCTGGTCATGGCCGGCCGCTCCCACAACGTGGCCGCGCAGGCCACCACCCTCGGCAAGCGTTTCGCCACGGCCGCCGACGAGCTGCTCGTCGCCTACGTCCGCGTGGAGGAGCTGCTCGGCCGCTACCCGCTGCGCGGCATCAAGGGCCCCGTCGGCACGGCACAGGACATGCTCGACCTGCTCGGCGGCGACGCGGGCAAGCTCGCCGAGCTGGAGCGCCGGATCGCCGAGCACCTGGGCTTCTCGCAGGCCTTCACCTCCGTCGGCCAGGTCTACCCGCGCTCCCTCGACTACGAGGTCGTCACCGCGCTGGTGCAGCTGGCCGCCGCGCCGTCCTCGCTGGCGAAGACGATCCGGCTGATGGCCGGGCACGAGCTGGTGACCGAGGGCTTCAAGCCGGGGCAGGTCGGCTCCTCCGCGATGCCGCACAAGATGAACACCCGCTCCTGCGAGCGCGTCAACGGCCTGATGGTGATCCTGCGCGGCTACGCCTCGATGACCGGCGAGCTGGCGGGCGACCAGTGGAACGAGGGCGACGTGTCCTGCTCGGTGGTGCGCCGGGTCGCGCTGCCGGACGCGTTCTTCGCGCTGGACGGGCTGCTGGAGACGTTCCTGACCGTCCTCGACGAGTTCGGCGCCTTCCCGGCGGTCGTCGCCCGCGAGCTGGACCGCTACCTGCCGTTCCTCGCCACCACCAAGGTGCTGATGGCGTCCGTGCGCGCGGGCGTGGGCCGCGAGGTCGCCCACGAGGCGATCAAGGAGAACGCCGTCGCCTGCGCCCTCGCGATGCGCGAGCAGGGTGCCGAGCGCAACGAGCTGCTGGACCGGCTGGCCGCCGACAAGCGCATCCCGCTGGACCGCACGGAACTGGACGCGCTGATGGCGGACAAGCTGTCCTTCACGGGCGCCGCCTCCGCCCAGGTCGCCTCGGTCGTCGGCCGCATCGAGGAGATCGTGAAGCAGCACCCGGAGGCCGCCGGCTACACCCCGGGGGCGATCCTCTGACCCGGTTCACCCCGGCGGAGCTGGAGGCCGCCCGCGACCGTCTGGTTCCGGACGTGGTCGCGGACGGCCTCGACATCCTCTTCTGCGGGCTGAATCCCCAGTAGCAACACTCCGCTGAGTGATGCCAGCACGTCAAAGGCCCCGCCCATCTGCCACGGGGGGAGAGCAGACGGACGGGGCCGGGTGGACCCGCTCGGTCAGAGCGCTCGGGGCTACTGACCGGAACGGGCGTCTGCGGGCTTGCGGTTGCAAGCGTGGTGGAAGCAGGAGCAGCGCCGGACGAGCAGGATCCCGTCGCCGTGAGGCAGCGGAACGTCCTCGGTCTGACGGCAGTCCCGGTGCAGGTCCGCGTAGCCCGGCCGCTGAGCCAGGGCGCACTCGGCGGACATGGTCGAGGTGTCGACGGTCGGGCTCATCGGAAGATCCCCCCGCTGCTGACCGAGTTCAGCGCACGGTTCCGCTCGCGCATCGCCGTCAACCGCTCGGTGTCCGTGGCGGGGCGGACGCGAGCAGGGTCGGCGTCCCGCTCCCGTCCGCCGGCCACCGGCCGGAGCTGGAGGTAGGGGCCCTCGTGGCCCATGACGTATCCCAGCTTGTTGCTCTGGGTGTCGACGACCAGGGTGCCGTCTGGATGCTCTTCCTCTGCAATCACTCGCGGCCCCCGGCACGGCTCATCGAGTCGCGCCGCCGCTACGCCTCGGACGAGCCGTCGGCGAGCGGTCCTTTCCCGATGACGAAGTAGGATCCGTCGTCCAGGTCGATCACGTCGGGACAGCTGTTGTTCGCTCCGCACCCGCGCTGAGCGGGGGTCGAGCCGATGCGACGCATGGGACTCCTTGGTGACAGGATCGGTGCTATGGACACCGAGACCGACTGGGTGTACCGGGTGTTCGAGCCGCACGGCTCCGAGGGATGGCGCCCCTACGGCGGCCCCGAGCGATGGCACGGTGCGATCACCGCCGCCGACTCGGACGAAGGCGCGCGGTACGCCATCGGCCGGATCGTCGGCGACCTGATGACCGAGTGGGAGCAGAGCGGCCTCCACCACGCGATGCACGTGCGGGTCTTCCTCTGGCACGACGAGGAGGACAGCACCGAGGCACCTGACTTCATCGTGGAGGTACGGCCCCGGTCGGATTTCGACGTGACGTGATCCCCCGGCGCCGCAGGCTCCTCACGGTGACAGGATCGGTTCCATGGGCACCGAGAGGACGTGGGCGTACCGGGTGGAGGAACCGCACGGCTCCGCCGGCTGGCGCCCCCTCGCCGGCCACCCCCATCGCCGGCGGGGAAAGATCACCACCAGCACCCTCAGGCAGGGCGCCAAGTACGTCGCTGCGCTCGTCGTCACCGACCTGTTGACCGAGTGGAAGGTGAACGGCATCTGCGAGCAGCACGTGCGCGTGATCGTGTGGGCGGAGGAAGAAGGCACCGGCCCGGACGACGCCGCCTTCACGGTGGAGATCCAGCCCCACGTCGACACACAGTGACCAATCCGGGCCGAATCCGCGTCAGACCCGGATACCGGCCCTGGGGCGAGGGAGGGATGGATCAAGGGATACCCAGGTCAACCCCTATGGCGAAGCGTAACCGCGCGAAAATTTGGAGAGAGGGCGCCCGGAAATTCGCACAGTGCCCGGTGCGTAGCCGGCCCGGATGGGACCCATGATCGACATCCGCTGTATCCGGTTGTGCCCCCGCTAGTGCGTAGGTGCGCGCCCGCAGTCCAGGGTACGGGGCTGTGAGCTGCGGCGATACGCCATCGGCCCAGCTCAGAAGGTGTGCGGGGCGCAGTGCGCGCGGGCAGTGGGCAAAGGGGCGTGCACAGTGCCATATACCCTGGTCGGATGGGGTGTGCAGTGCTGGGCATGCAGTGCTGGGCTTGGGGTGTGGGGGTGTGCAGGGGTGTGACGTTGTGGGGTGCGGATGGCGGGCCCATCGATCATGAGCGGCTGCACCGCGCCCCGCATGCGTGCACGTCGGTACGCCTGCCAGGCACGGGGGCGTGCGGTTCGTGGAAGGGTGCCGGGGGGAGGCTGTGCGGGGCTGTCTGTAGGTGGGTAGGGCAGACCGACCGGGGGCGCGCCAGTGTGTCTCTATGCCGCGCCCCGCGCTCCACTGGTGATCACGCGCAAGTGCCTGCCTACGGCCTGCCTGCCACGTTCCAGTGCGTCACCTTCCATGCCTGCCTCCCGTAGCGCGCGCTCGACAGCAGTGCGGATCATGCTTGCTTGTGCTTCCTTGATCCGGACTGCGCGTTCATCGAGAGGCGACTTCCCCTCCCCCAGCGACGTTTTTCGAGTCTATGCCCCTGGAGGGGGTTGCGTGGTATCAACCCGGGGTTGATGACGGCGGCAACGGGCCACCACTTCGCGCGCCCCGGCAACCGCTTCTGGCCCGTGCTGCATCTGTCGGGCTTCACCCCGCGACTGCTCCAGCCGTCCGAGCAGACCGAGTTGCTCGCGTACGGGCTCGGGATCACGAACGTGGTGGCGCGGGCGACCGCGCGGGCCGACGAGCTGACCGCCGACGAGTACCGCGAAGGCGGACGGATTCTCCGCGCGAAGGTGGAGCGGCTGCGGCCGAAATGGCTCGCGGTGGTCGGTGTGACCGCGTACCGGGCGGCCTTCGAGGACCGTTCGGCCGGTGTGGGCCCGCAGGAGCGGACGATCGGCTCGAGCCGCGTCTGGGTGCCACCCAACCCCAGTGGGCTCAACGCGCACTGGACGGCGGCGACGATGGCGGCCGAGTTCGCACGGCTGCGGGGGGGCTGCGCGGAGCTGAGGTCAAGTCAGCTCGGCTCAGGTCGGGTCAGGTCGGGTCAGGTCAGGTCAGGTCAGGTCAGGTCAGGTCAGGTCAGGGCGGATCTATGTCCGTGACGACCGCGAGCAGTTGGAACGGCAGTTCTTTGTCCCACTGCGACACGCAGAGGGCGACCCACCGCCCCGTCTCCGCCGACTTCCACAGGTGGACATCCGGGACGTGTCCGCTGAGGCCGGCCCATGGCTCCTCGATGTCCTCGCCGTTCACTCTCCGCTCGAGAACGCTGTACAGGCTGAACTCCTGCGGCGGCCCCCACCGCTCCACGAGCCGCTCGCCAAGGCCCTCGCGGTCGGCCTCGTACTGCGCCTCCGTCTCCTCCCGCTCCGTGCCGTCGCCCTCCCAGAACTCGCCGCTCGTCGCTAATTCGGCCATGTGATACCCGGGACCGCTCTCACCGTGCTCCGTCCTGCCGCGCGCCGCCGGAAACTCCCGGGCGCACAGCAGGTCGATGACGGCGAGGTACGTCGCGATGTCCATGCGATCCAGTAAAGCGGCCCCCACTGACAATTGGCGTGGTGTCAAGAGCTGGGTGGCAGCGCGGGATCGTGACGTCGGGGACGTCGTGTCGTCGTGACGGCTTTCGCGAGCGACGAGTGCGTCCGTCAGGCGCCGCGCGCGGGCGCGGGCGCCGGCGGTGCCCGGCCCTCGCGGGTGCGCCCGGTGCCGAGTACGATCCGGCCAACACGCGCACGACCTGGGAGGACGACGGTGGGGCTGACCGGCGGGGATCCCTCGCTGCTGCGGCGGATCAACTCCGCGGTGGTGCTGCACGCGCTGCGCGCGACGGACTGCGCGACGCTCACCGAGATCACCCGGGTGACCGGCCTGTCCCGGCCGACCGTCGAGGGAGTCGTCGAGGGGCTGATCGAGGCCGGGCTGGTGGTGGAGGCGGCGGCCGAGGAGGGCGTGGCCCGGCGGCAGGGCAGGCCCGCGCGCAGGTTCCGGTTTCGGGCGGAGGCGGGCCATCTGCTGGGGCTGGACGTCGGCGCGCACCGGGTGACCGCGCTGCTCGCCGACCTTGACGGCCGTGAGCTGGGCAGCCTGTCCAAGGAGGTCGCCGAGACGGCGCCGGCCGACGAGCGGCTGGAGCGGCTGCGGAGCACGGTCGCCGAGTTGCTGCGCCGGTCGGGCGTGTCCCGTGCTTCGCTGCGCGCGGTGGGAGTGGCCAGCCCCGGGATCGTGGAGGCGGACGGCACGGTGCGCCTGGGCACGGCCCTGCCCGAGTGGACCGGTCTGAAGCTGGGCGAACGGCTCAGCCGCTCCTTCAGGTGCCCGGTCCTCGTCGAGAACGACGCCAACGCGGCGACCGTCGCCGAGCATTGGAAGGGCGCCGCCACCGAGTCCGACGACGTGGTGTTCGTGCTGGCCGGGCTGAGCCCGGGCGCCGGTTCGCTGATCGGCGGACGGCTGCACCGCGGCTACGGCGGGGCGGCCGGGGAGATCGGCGCACTGCATCTGCTGGGCCGGGAGGCGCCACCCGAGACGTTGTTGTCGACCACGGACGAGCCGCTGCAGCCGCTGGACGAGCAGCAGGTGGCCGATGTCTTCGCGCTGGCCCGCGAGGGCGACCAGCGGGCCCGCGCCGCCGTGGACCGCTTTCTGCAGCGGCTGGTGCACGACGTGGCGGCCCTCGTCCTGGCACTCGACCCCGAACTGGTCGTGATCGGGGGCTGGGCGGCCGGCCTCGACGGCGTACTGGACCCCCTGCGCCACGAGCTGGCCCGCTACTGCCTGCGTCCGCCGAGGGTGGCGTTGTCGCAACTGGGCGAGGCGGCGGTGGCGACGGGTGCGCTGCGGCTGGCGCTGGACCATGTGGAGGAGCAGTTGTTCGCCGTGGAGGGGACGGTCACGGCGCGGCGCTGAATCCGCGCCCGGACCCCGTTCGTGTCCTGTCCGAAAGGCCTCGCGCCCCGGGTGGCCGGGGTGCGACGGGTGCGCTTGGGATGGCGGCTGCCGGGAGCGGCCGTGCGGTCAGGAGGCGCGGCGCTCCGGGCCGTGGTGGATCTCTATGTCGCCACCGAAGGTCAGGCGGCAGGTGTCGGCTCGGTAGGTTGCGACGGAGACGGCCGCGGTACGTCCGCCGGCGTGGAAGCGGGTGGTGACGACGAGAACGGGCGCACCCGGCAGCCGGTCGAGTTCCTTGGCGTCCTCGGCGCTGACCGAGCCCAGCTCGACCGCCTGGTCCCGGCCCTCCAGCTCCAGGTGCTGCAGCTCGCGCAGCACGGCACGCGCGCGTGCCGCACCGGAGGGGGCGTCGATCGCCGAGAGGTCGGGCACCGAGGAGTGCGGGATGTAGAGAAGTTCGGCGGCCACGGGCCGGCCGTGCGACACGCGGGAGCGGCGTACGGTGTGCACCTGCTCGCCCTGGTCGGTCTCCAGGAGGCCGGCCACCGCGGCGGGCGGCACGGTGTCCGTGCAGTCGGTGGGCTGCCAGTCGTCGCCGGCCGCCCCCGGCCAGGTGTGCCCCTCGGCGGCCACGGCCACCCCGACGCGCGGCGGGGCGACGGTGGTGCCCACCCCGCGGCGGCGCTGCAGGCGGCCTTCCAGCTCGAGCTGATCCAGCGCCTGGCGGAGCGTGGCGCGGGCGACGCCGAACCGGGCGGCGAGGTCCCGTTCGTTGGGCAGGATCTCGCCCACGGAGAACTCGGAGTCGAGTGCTTCGCTGAGCACGGTCCTGAGGTGCCAGTACTTGGGCTCCGGCACCGATTCCAGCTGCGTGGTCCCCACCCTGTCCTCCGCGATCGCCGTGGCCCGGCGGCGTTTAAGCGCCCTTGTTTTTTAAAGGTTGTTGCACTTCTCTGCGACCATAGGGCGGCCCTCACCCTTGGTCAAGACCAATCCTCCTCGGGTGACGCGGCGCCCTGGCGGTCCGTCACGGGGCGTTCACGGACTGTTCGCGGTGGGCGACACGGACGACATGTCGGCAAAGCCTCCGTTCACGGTCGTCGCCGTAGGGATCTCAGGGTTCCGGCTGCTGGTCGACGGGCAGGAAGGCCAGCTTCTCCGGGTTGCGGATGACGTAGACGCACTGCACCCGTCCGTCCTTCACGTCCACCTGGAACACGGTGTCGGGCTTGCCGTCGGCCAGGATGAGCAGGGCGGGACCGCCGTTGAGATCCAGGAGGCGCAGCGACATGTCCGCCGGGCGCTGCCCGGCCACGGCGGCGAGGAACCGGCCGACCTTGTCCGCGGTCTGCAGGACGCGCAGCGGCGCCTTGGCGCGGCCGCCGCTGTCGCCGACCAGCCGGACGTCCGGGGCGAGCAGCTCCATCAGCCCCTTGAGGTCGCCCTCGACGGCGGCGGCGAGGAAACGCTCGGTCAGGTCACGGCGTTCGGCCGGGTCGACGTCGTAGCGGGGCCGCCGTTCGTCGACGTGCTTGCGGGCGCGTGCGGCGAGCTGGCGCACCGCGGCCTCGCTGCGGTCGAGGGTGGCGGCGATCTCCCCGAAGGGGAACCCGAAGGCTTCCCTGAGCACGAACACCGCGCGTTCCAGTGGCGACAGGGACTCCAGGACGACGAGCACGGCGAGCGAGACGGAGTCGGCGAGCACCGCCCGGTCCGCCGCGTCCGGCGCCGTGTCGCCGAAGTCGGTGACGTAGGGCTCGGGCAGCCAGGGCCCGACGTAGGCCTCCTTGCGGGCCTGCGCCTGGCGCAGCCGGTCGACGGCCAGCCGGGTGGTGACACGGACGAGGTAGGCACGCGGTTCGCGCACCGCGTCGCGGTCGGCGCCGGACCAGCGCAGCCAGGCCTCCTGGACGACGTCCTCGGCGTCGGCGACCCGGCCGAGCATGCGGTAGGCCACTCCCATCAGGACAGGGCGGTGCTCTTCGAAGACCTCGGTCGTGGTGTCGGTCGTCACCGTCCCATCCCATCCGACCCGCTCCCACCGTGTCCAGGAGACAACGGGGTTGTACGCGGACAATGGCCGGCGGACCGCCTGTGGCCGACGGCATCGACCCGAGGGCTACCCATGGGTAGCAATTGCTGACAAGCTGTCTACCACTGTCGTCCGTGCCCCCCAGACGAGGAGCAGCACCATGCCGGCCACGGTCTCCTTCGACGTCCCCTCCCCGCACGGCCCGCGGACCGTGACCGTCTCCTACGCGCGTGTGGGCGCGGGCGAACCGCTCCTGCTGCTGCACGGCATCGGCCACCACCGGCAGGCCTGGGACCCGGTCGTGGACATCCTGGCGACCGAGCGGGACGTGATCGCGGTCGATCTCCCGGGCTTCGGCGCGTCCCCGGCCCTGCCGAAGGGACTCGCCTACGACCTGGCCACCGTGGTGCCCGCGCTGGGCTCCCTGTGCGAGGCGCTGGGGATCGAGCGTCCGCATGTGGCGGGCAACTCCCTGGGCGGTCTGCTGGCCCTGGAGCTGGGCCGGGAGAAGCTCGTACGGTCCGTCACCGCCCTCGCCCCCGCCGGGTTCTGGACCCCCGTCGAGCGCCGGTACGCGTTCACGGTCCTCACCGCGATGCGGCAGGCCGCACGGAACACGCCGCTGCCGGTGGTGGAGCGGCTGTCGCGCACGGCGGCCGGGCGGACGGTCCTGACGAGCACCATCTACGCCCGCCCCGGCCGCCGTTCACCCGAGGCCGTCGTCGCCGAGACCCTGGCGCTGGCCCGCGCCGAGGGGTTCGCCGAGACGCTCCGGGCGGGCACGTCCGTCCAGTTCACCGAGGACGTGCCCGGGCTGCCGGTCACCGTGGCGTGGGGCACCAGGGACCGGTTGCTGCTGCACCGTCAGGGCGTGCGTGCCAAGCGGATCATCCCCGAGGCCCGGCTGGTGCGGCTGCCCGGCTGTGGGCACGTCCCGATGAACGACGACCCGGCGCTGGTCGCCCGGGTCATCCTGGACGGCAGCCGTTGACCGTGCCGGGCGGCCGGCGGTGATACGGCCGAGCCGCAACGCCCCGGAACCCAGGACCACTCCGGCACCGACCAGCGCGCTTCCGGCGCCCTGCGCGACCCCGTAGGAGCCGGTGCCGACGAGCGGCGCGGTGCAGGCGGCGGCGACCGGGATGAGCCCGGAGAAGAGCGTGGCGCGCTCCGCGCCGATGCGTTGCATGCCCGTGTACCAGCACACGAAGCCGACGACGGTGACGACCGCCGCCTGCCACAGCAGCGCGGCGGCCTCCGTGCGGTCCGGCGCGGGCAGCCAGGCCGCACCGTCCAGCAGCGGCCCGGCCACCGCCGACCCGGCCGCGGCGATCCCGCACACGGTGGTCGACAGCAGTTTCGGCCCGAGGGGGCGCAGCACGGGCACCGCGAGTACCGCGAAGCCGACCTCACCGGCGAGCGCGCACAGCGAGAAGAGGATCCCGGCGGCGTCCGTACGGCCCCACCCCTGGACCGTGCAGGCGCCGACCGCGACCAGTGACGCCCCGTACAGGACGCGCCGCTCGGGCCGTCGCCCGTCCAGCAGGGGCACGACCACCGCGACCACGACGGGGGCGCACCCGACGAACACGCCCGGGACCGCCGGCTCCGCGGAGCGTTCGGCGGCGATCACCGCGAGGTTGAACCCCACCATCCCGACGGCGGCGAGCAGGGCGAGACGCACCCACGCGCGCGGGCCGAGGCGGCGCAGCGCGGCGGTGGCGCCCCGGCCGGCCAGGGGCAGGAGCAGCAGACAGGCCCCTCCGTAGCGCAGGAACTGGCCGCCCGCGTACGGGTAGTGGCCAAGGACGCTGTTGGCGGTGAAGGAGGCTCCGACGAGGACGCAGGCGAGGGCGGCGAGCAGGGCACCGCGGGCCGTGGCGGGGTTCATGCGGGCGACGCTAGGGACCGCGGCGGTCCGGTTTAAGGTCCATTTCCATGACTGCATCGGGGACCAATTCGGGGCCGACCGCCTCGGAGGGACCGGCGCCCTGGACCGCCGCCTGGGAGGTGCTGCTTCCCACCGCGGCCGCGCCGGCACGCGCGCGGGGGCGGACTCTGCGGGCGGCGCTGCGGGAGGCGGTGCGCTCCGGACGGCTCGCTGCGGGCACCCGACTGCCGTCGAGTCGTGAACTCGCCGCCGACCTCGGCGTGTCCCGGGGGCTGGTGACGGAGGCGTACGAGCAGCTGACCTCCGAGGGGTACCTCCGCAGCGGCCGGGGCGCGGGAACATGGGTGAGCGACGCCGTGCGGGCGGCGCACGCACCGGCGCGGGACCTCGCCCCGCGCTCTCCCGGTGCCCGCGCCGACTTCCTGCCCGGCACCCCGGATCTGTCGCTCTTCCCGCGCGCCGCCTGGGCGGCCGCGCACCGGGCGGCCCTGGCCGAACTCCCCCACCACACGCTGGGCTACCCCGACCCGCGCGGGCTGCCCCGCCTGCGGACCGTTCTCGCCGAACTGCTGGCGCGGCGCAGGGGTGTGGTCGCCGACCCGGAGCGGATCGTGGTCGTCTCCGGCGTGGCCCAGGCGATCACCCTGCTCGGTTCCGTCCTCCACGCGCGCGGGATGCGCACCGTCGGCGTCGAGGACCCGGGAAGCCCCGAGCACGGCACCCTGTACGCCGCCGCCGGACTGGAAGCCGTACCGCTGCCGCTGGACGAGGAGGGACTGGCCCTGGAGGCGTTGTACGGGGCTGGTGTACGGGCGGTCGTGACCACACCGGCCCACCAGTTCCCCTCCGGGATCGCCTACTCGGCGCGGCGCCGCGCCGAACTCCTCCACTGGGCGCGCTCGGTGGACGGCCTCGTCGTCGAGGACGACTACGACGGGGACTTCCGCTACGACCGTGCTCCCGTCGGAGCGTTGCAGGGGCTCGACCCCGAGCGTGTGGCGTACACGGGGTCGGTCAGCAAGGCGCTGGCTCCCGGGCTGCGGCTCGGCTGGCTGCTCGTTCCCCGGGCGTTCGCCGAGGAGGTCGTCGAGCGCAAGCGGACCATGGACCTCGGGCACCCGGTCGTCGACCAGGCGCTGCTCGCCCGGTTCATGGAGCGCGGCGACCACGACCGTCATCTGCGCCGCTGCCGGCGCGCGTACCAGGAGCGCCGTGACGCGCTGGTGTCCGCCCTGCGGGAGCACTTCCCCGGGGTCGAGGTGTCCGGGATCGCGGCGGGTCTGCACGTCATCGCCCGGCTGCCGGACCGGTGGGGGCCGCAGGACCTCTTCCTGGAGCGGGCGGCGGCGGCCGGCGTGGCGGTGCGCCCGTTGTCCGCGTACGGGACGGCGCGCGGCGACGTCGTACGGCTGGTGCTGGGATACGCGCACCTGTCACCCGTGCGCGTCCGGGAGGGCGTACGGGCGTTGGCGGACGCCACGCGCGCGTGACACGTGTCCGCCACCGTGCGGCCGGGGTTCGTTGTTCACTTGCGGTTTCCGTGCACGCTGCGGCGCACCAGTAGGTGTTGCGGTGTCCATTGGCCGGAACCCGTCCCTGGAGGCGCGTCCCATGTCCCACCGTCCCTTCCCCGGCCGCCGCAGCGTCCTGCGCGGCTCCCTGGCCGCGTCGGCGGCCCTCACTCTGCCCACCGCGCTCGGCGCGGCTCCGGCGTTCTCCCTGTCGGGACGCCCGAAGGCGGGATGGGGCGTCCAGGCCGGCGACGTGACCGCGCACTCCGGTCTGGTCTGGGTGCGATCCGACCGCCCGGCGCGGGTGATCGTCGAGACCGCCGCGACGGAGTCGTTCAGCAATCCGCGCAGATGGCAGGGGCCGCTGGTGGGCCCGGACACCGACTTCACCGGCACCACGCGGCTGCACGGGCTGCCGGCGGGCGAGCAGATCCACTACCGGGTGCTGCTGGCCGACCCGGACGACCCGCGCCGCACCGGCGAGCCGGTGACCGGCACCTTCCGTACGACGCCTCTGCAGCGGCGGCGCGGTGTGCGGTTCCTCTGGTCGGGCGACCTGGCCGGGCAGGGCTGGGGCATCAACCCCGACCTCGGCGGCTACCGGATCTACGACGCGATGGCGAAGCTGGACCCGGACTTCTTCCTGTGCAGCGGTGACAACATCTACGCCGACGGTCCCATCTCGGCCACCCAGGCCCTGCCCGACGGCGGCACCTGGCGGAACATCACCACCGAGGAGAAGTCCAAGGTCGCCGAGACCCTCGCCGAGTACCGCGGCAACTTCCGCTACAACCTGCTCGACGAGAACCTCAGGCGGTTCAACGCCCAGGTGCCGTCGATCATCCAGTGGGACGACCACGAGGTCCGCAACAACTGGTACCCGGGCGAGGTCATCGCCTCCTCCGACACCCGTTACACCGAGAAGAGCATCGACGTGCTCGCCGCCCGGGCGCGGCGTGCGTTCAGCGAGTACTTCCCGATCTCGACGCTGCAGCCGGGTGACAGGCACGGCCGGGTCTACCGGGTCATGCGGCACGGCCCCCTGCTGGACGTGTTCGTGCTCGACATGCGCACCTACCGCGACCCCAACTCTCCCGACAACCAGACGGTCGACCCGCAGGGCATCCTCGGTGCCGAGCAACTGGAATGGCTCAAGCGGGAGTTGGCCGCATCCCGCGCGGTATGGAAGGTGATCGCCGCTGACATGCCGCTCGGCCTGGTCGTGCCGGACCCCATGGAGAACAAGCCGAACTTCGAGGCCGTGGCGCAGGGCGATCCGGGCGTGCCGCTGGGGCGGGAGCTGCAGATCGCGGAGCTGCTGCGGTTCATCAAGCACCGGAGGATCACGGGCACGCTGTGGCTGACGGCCGATGTGCACCACACCTCGGCGCAGCATTACCACCCCTCACGGGCGGCCTTCACCGACTTCGAGCCGTTCTGGGAGTTCGTCTCGGGCCCGCTCAACGCCGGTGCGTTCCCGGCGAACGCGCTCGACGGCACGTTCGGTCCGGAGCGGGTCTTCGTGAAGGCGCCGACCGCCTCGAACGTCTCCCCCGCCGGGGGGTACCAGTTCTTCGGTGAGGTCGACATCGACGGTGACAGCGGTGAGTTGACGGTCCGTCTGCGCGAGCAGGACGGTACTGTGCTGTTCACCCAGGTGCTGCAGCCGGGTCGCGTGGGCCAGTAACGAGCCGCCGCTTCGGCTACCCTCGATCACCGCGCCGCGCACCGGCGTCATCCCCCGGTGCGCGGCATAGCGGTCGCACGCCGCCTGGGCATCTCGTACATCAGGAAACAAAAGGGACAGATCTATACTTAACCGATCAGTCACAAAGCGTTCGTGATCACGCAACACCCTTCCTGCACAGTACTTGCATGACTCCAGACATGTCTGATGTGAGGCGCGCCAGGAACGGCCGCCCGGTGCACCACTGGCGACGCGACCTGGTCGAGCTCGCCGCCCTGTTCACGGCGGTCGCGGTGGCGGACGTGACGGCCAACCTGGTCGGGCACGGGCCCGACGGCCCCGCCCTCCTCGTGATCTCGGCGGTGGCGCTGGTCGCGACGGCAGCGTTCCACGCATGGTGGTCACGTCGCCACGGCCATGCGCCGCCCTCGGCCGATACCGGCGCCCGGCCGCTCCCCGAGGCGGAGCAGGCCGGGCCGTCCGGGACCGACGCGGCCGACGGGGGGAGCGCGCTGTGGCGGATGCGGACGACGGTGAAGGACCAGCCGGGCTCGCTGGCCGCGCTGTGCACCGCACTGGCGCGGCTGCGCATCGACATCCTCAGCCTGCAGACACACCCGCTGGCGCAGGGCACCGTCGACGAGTTCCTGCTGCGGGCGCCCGCCGACGTGGAGGCGGGTGAGGTCACCCGGGCCGTGTCGCAGGCCGGCGGCGACGGGACCTGGATCGAGCGGGCCGACGCGCACGACCTGGTGGACGTCCCGACCCGGGTACTGGGACTCGCGGCGCGCACTGCCCTGGACTCGGCCGAACTTCCGCTCGCGCTCAGGCAGTTGCTCGGCCGGTGCACCATCCGCTCCCTGCCCGCCGTCTCCCCCGGCTCCGGCCGGGCCGAGGAGGAGGCTCCCGTGGAGGGCGCCCTGGAGGACACGGTGATGCGGCTGCGGGCGCCGGAAGGCGGGATGATCACGGTGGAGCGGCCGTATCTGCCGTTCACGCCGACGGAGTTCGCGCGGGCACGCGCGCTGGTGGAGCTGGACACGCGGCTCGGTCCGCGCTTTCCCCGCGGTCAGGACGTGCTGACGCTGCCGGAGGGCGACGCGATCACGGTGCGGCGCGCCGACGCCTCCGACCTTCAGGCGGCGAAGGAGATGCACGCCCGGTGCTCGGCGCGCACCCTCGGCATGCGCTACCACGGGCCGGTCCGCGACGCCGACCGCTACCTGGGCCACCTGCTCAGCCCGCGCTTCGGCCGCACCCTGGCGGTGCAGACGGATTCGGGCCGCATCGTCGGCCTCGGCCATCTGCTGTGGGACGGCGACGAGACGGAGGTCGCGCTGCTCGTCGAGGACGAGTGGCAGCGGCGCGGCATCGGCGGCGAACTCCTCGGCCGGCTGGTGTCGATGGCGGTCGAGGCGGGCTGCGAGAACGTCTACGCGGTGACGCAGGCGTCCAACACGGGCATGGTCGCCGCGATGCGCGGCCTCGGACTGCCCCTCGACTACCAGATCGAGGAGGGCACCCTCGTCATCACGGCCCGCCTGGACGCGACCCCGGTGGCGTCCCGACTGCCGTACGGCGAGGCGTACGAGCGGCCCGGCTCGCGTGGCACGCGCGACTGACGACGTAGGACCCGTAGGACCCGTAGGACCCGTGGGACCCGTGGGACCCGTACGACCTGGGAACGGCCCGGCGCACCCCGCCGGGCCGTTCCGCATGCCGGGGCCGAGCCCCCACCGGCCCGCTACCGGCTCGCCGTCTCCTCCCGGCGCCGCTCGCCCTCGCCCTGTTCCGAGCCAAGGGCTTGCTCCAGGTCGGCCCACAGGTCCTCGACGTCCTCCAGACCCACCGACAGCCGCAGCAACCGGTCGCTCACCCCGGCGCCGCGGCGGTCCTCGGCGTCGACGATGCGGTGGCTGATGGACGCCGGGTGCTGGATGAGGGTGTCGACGCTGCCGAGGCTCACCGCGGGCGTGATCAGCCGCACCCCGGCGATCACCGCGTGTGGATCCCCGTGCACCTCGAAGGCGACCATCGCGCCCCCGATGCGCGGATAGTGGACGCGGGCGACCCGCGGGTCGGCGGCGAGACGGCGGGCCAGTTCGGCGGCGGTCGCGGAGGCCGCCCGCACCCGTACCGGCAGCGTCGCCAGACCGCGCAGCAGCAGGTATCCGGCGAGCGGGTGCAGCACGCCGCCGGTGGCGAAGCGCACCTGGCGCAGCCGGCGTGCCAGTTCCTCGTCGCAGGCCACCACCCCACCCATCACGTCGCCGTGCCCGCCGAGGTACTTGGTGGCGCTGTGCAGCACCAGGCGCGCGCCCTGCTCGGCGGGCCGCTGCAGCACGGGCGTGGCGAAGGTGTTGTCCACCAGCAGCGGAACCGAGCCGCAGGCGTGCGCGACCGCCCGCAGATCGACCTCCGCGAGCGTCGGGTTGGCCGGGGACTCGACCATGACCAGGCCGGTGTCGGGACGCAGCGCCTCCTCGATGCCCGCGGGGTCGGTCCAGGTCACCTCGGAGCCCAGCAGCCCGGCGGTCAGCAGGTGGTCGCTGCAGCCGTACAGCGGCCGTACGGCGACGACATGCCGCAGGCCCAGCGCGCCCCGGGCGAGCAGCACGGCGCTCAGCGCGGCCATGCCACTGGCGAACGCGACCGCGCTCTCGGTGCCCTCCAGCCGGGCGAGTGCCGTCTCGAAGCGGGCGACGGTCGGGTTGCCGAGCCGCCCGTAGACGGGTGGGCCCACCAGTTCGGCGCCGTCGGCCGCGAAGGCGTCGAGGCGCTCGGCCTCGCCCCTGCTGTCCGGGGAGGGGTAGGTGGTGGACAGGTCGAGGGGCGGCGCGTGCAGCCCCAGGGCGACGAGGTCCTCGCGCCCGGCGTGCACGGCCTCGGTGGCGAGCGCCCGGCCGCCGGACGGACCACCGGCGGGGAATCCGCTCCGCGTGTCGTGAGTACGGGAATCCATGGATGGCAGACTGAACACCAGCCGGGGTCCCGATGGCGAAACCCGTGTTACGTTCGGCGCATGGCCGAATCCGTCGTACTGGACCCGGTGGACCTGCATCTGCTGCGGCTTTTGCAGAACGACGCCCGGACCACCTACCGGGACCTCGCCGCGCAGGTCGGGGTCGCGCCCTCGACGTGTCTGGACCGGGTGACCCGGCTGCGCCGCTCGGGCGTGATCCTCGGCCATCAGCTGCGTCTGGACCCGGCCAAGTTGGGGCGCGGCCTCGAAGCGCTGCTGTCGGTGCAGGTCAGACCGCACCGGCGGGAGTTGGTGGGGCCGTTCGTGGAGCGCATCCGGGCGCTGCCGGAGTCCCGGACGGTCTTCCACCTGACCGGCCCGGACGACTACCTCGTGCATGTCGCGGTGGCTGACATGGCGGATCTGCAGCGGCTGGTGCTCGACGAGTTCACGGCACGGCGGGAAGTGGCACGGGTGGAGACCCGGCTGATCTTCCAGCAGTGGGACTGCGGCCCGCTGCTGCCTCCCGGGCAGGGCTCTGCGTGAATCGTGCCGAAACTCGCTGGGCGGGGATAAGCCGAGGGCGGAATCCGCGTGACGCGCGCCACGCGGCCGTATGAGGATTGTCCGCATGTCTGACACGACCAGAAGCCCTCTGCCCCGGGAGGTCGCCGACGCCTACGTCGACGACCTCGTCGCCCTCGACCCGCTCACCGGTACGTACCTCGGTGTGAAGGAGAGTTCGAGCAGACTGCCCGACACCTCGCCGGCGGGCCAGGAGGCGCTCGCCACGCTGGCGCGGGAGACCCTCGCCCGGCTCGACGAGGCCGAGCGCCGACCAGGCGCGGACAGTGACATCGAGCGTCGGTGCGGGCGCCTGCTGCGCGAGCGGCTCACCGCCGAACTCGCCGTGCACGAGGCCGACGAAGGGCTCAGGGCGGTGAGCAACATCCACAGCCCGGTGCACTTGGTGCGCGAGGCCTTCACGATCACGCCCACCGAGACGGAGGAGGACTGGGCGGCGATTGCCGAGCGGCTGCGCGCCGTGCCGGCCGCCCTGCGCGGCTACCGTGAGTCCCTCGCCCTCGGTCTGGACCGCAAGCTGTACGGCGGGCCCCGTCCGACCGCGACGTTCGTCCAGCAGCTCACCGCGTGGTCGGACACGGACGGCCGGGGCCGCGGCTGGTTCGAGGACTTCGCCGCGCAGGGTCCCGAGGCGTTGCGTACGGAACTGGACGCGGCCGCCCGGACGGCGACCGCGGCCGTCGTCGAGCTGCGGGACTGGATGCGCGACGTGTACGCGCCGACGGTCCAGGGCGCGCCGGACACGGTCGGCCGTGAGCGCTACGCCCGCTTCGTGCGCTACTACAACGGTGCGGACCTGGACCTCGACGAGGCATACGCGTACGGCTGGTCGGAGTACCACCGCATCCTCGGCGAGATGAAGAAGGAGGCCGAGAAGGTCCTGCCCGGGGCCGCCACCCCGTGGGTGGCGCTCGCGCACCTCGACGAGCACGGCACCCACATCGAGGGCGTCGACGAGGTCCGCGCATGGCTGCAGGGCCTGATGGACGAGGCGATCGAGGCGCTGGACGGCACGCACTTCGAACTCGCGGAGCCGGTGCGGAAGGTGGAGTCGTGCATCGCGCCGCCCGGCAGCGCGGCGGCCCCTTACTACACGGCCCCGTCCGCCGACTTCTCCCGCCCGGGCCGGACCTGGCTGCCGACCATGGGGCAGACCCGCTTCCCGGTCTACGACCTGGTCTCGACCTGGTACCACGAGGGCGTCCCCGGGCACCACCTCCAGCTCGCCCAGTGGGTGCACGTGGCGGAGAACCTCTCGCGCTACCAGGCCACGGTGGGCGGCGTCAGCGCCAACGCCGAGGGCTGGGCCCTGTACGCGGAACGTCTCATGGACGAGCTGGGCTTCCTCACGGACCCGGAGCGGCGCCTCGGCTACCTGGACGCCCAGATGATGCGGGCCGTGCGGGTGATCATCGACATCGGCATGCACCTGGAGCTTCGGATCCCGTCGGACTCGCCGTTCCACCCGGGCGAGCGCTGGACGCCGGAGCTGGCGCAGGAGTTCTTCGGCTCCCACAGCAGCCGGCCTGCGGACTTCGTGGAGAGCGAGCTGACCCGCTACCTGTCGATGCCGGGTCAGGCGATCGGCTACAAGCTGGGCGAGCGGGCCTGGCTGCTGGGCCGCGAGAAGGCCCGGGAGCGCCATGGCGACGCGTTCGACGCGAAGGCCTGGCACATGGCGGCGCTCTCGCAGGGCTCACTGGGCCTGGACGACCTGGTGGACGAACTGTCCCGCCTCTGATCGCCCGTGGACGGCCGGACCTCCACCGGAGTCCGGCCGTCAGCGGCGGAAGCCGCCCTCCGAGGCGATCACCTGGCCGGTGATCCAGGCCGCCTCGTCCGTGGCGAGCCAGGCGATGAGCCGGGCCGGATCATCGGGCATGCCCCAGCGTCCGGACGGGAACGCCGCGGCGACGGCCTCGTACGCGTCACCGGTCAGGTAGTCCGTGTCCACGGGACCGGGGTTGACCGTGTTGACGGTGACGGCGTGCTCGGCGAGGGCCGTGGACAGCGAGCGCGTGATCGAGGCGAGGGCTCCCTTCTGCAGCGCGTACGCGATCTCGCCGGGCATGCCGTTCCCGAGGTCCTGCCCCGAGGTCATCATCACCACCCGCCCGCCCTCGGTGCCCGGCGGCAGCCCGCTGCGCAGCCGGGCGTACGCCTGCACCAGGAGGAGCACCGAGCGGGTGTCCACGGCCCAGTGGGCGTCCAGCATGGCGGCGTCGATCGTGTCGAGTGTGCCGTCGCTGCCGCTGAGCGCGTGGTTGGCGACGAGGATGTCGATCCGTCCGCCCAGCGCTTCGGCGGCCCGCGCGATCAGTTCGGCGGGGGCCGCCGGATCGGACAGGTCCATGGGGCCGTCCGCCACCGCCGCGTCCGGGTCGCCGAGTACCGCGCGCACCCCGGCGACGACGTCCTCGACATGGTCGGCGCCCCAGGGCATCTCCGCGTCGTGCGGCACATGGTGATGCAGATAGACGCCGGCGCCGTACGCCGCCAGCCTCCGGGCCACCGCGTACCCGATGCCGGCGCGCCGGCCGGCGCCGGTGACGAGGGCGGTGCGGCCGCGCAGGGGCAGCGGGTCGCGGCGGAGCTCTTCGGGCGTGGGATGCGGGAGTCGGGGCACGGTGGCCATGATGCGGAACGGCGGACGGCGCCCGCACTCGGATTTCCCGCGCGCCAGCCGTGGCTCGCCCCGCTCAGCAGCCGCAGTCCGCGTCCTGGGCGGGAGCCGTCAGCGGGTCGGCGGTGCGCTGCTCGGGGCCCTGCCAGGTCTCGTAGGCGAAGCCCTCGCGCACCCAGTACTCGAAGCCGCCCAGCATCTCCTTGACCTGGAAGCCCAGTTCGGCCAGGGCGAGGGCGGCGCGGGTCGCGCCGTTGCAGCCCGGGCCCCAGCAGTAGGTGACCACCGGAACGGACCTGTCGAGGAGTTGCCCGGCCTGTTCGGGGATGAGCGCGGTGGGCAGGTGGACCGCGCCGGGGATGTGGCCCTGGTCCCAGGCAGCGGTGGAGCGCGAGTCGAGGAGGACGAACCCGGGGTCCCCGGCGGCGAGCGCGGCGGCGACGTCGGACACGTCGGCGTGGAAGGCCAGGCTCGCCCGGAAGTGGGCGGCGGCGATGGCCGGGGCGGCCGGGGGCACGCGCAGGACGGGGTTCTCGGCGGTCGTGCTGATGCTCACGGGGGTGACCTTTCCCTGGTGGAGTTCACTGACCAGAAACCTATGGCCGCCGATCACTTCTCTGAACGGTCGATCAACGGCGTACGTCTTGATCGGCCGGGGATTCCCCTGCTTTCCTTCAGGAATGACCGCGTATTCCCCGGACGCCACCGACTGGCGCATCCTCGATGTCCTCCAGCGCGACGGCCGCGCCACCTACGCCGAGCTGGCCCGTGCCGTCTCCATGTCCGCGAGCGCGGTCACCGAACGGGTGCGGCGGCTGGAGGAGGCCGGTGTCATCCAGGGGTACGCGGCGGTCGTCGACCAGGAGCGGCTGGGCCTGCCGATCCTGGCGTTCGTCCGGCTGCGCTATCCGAACGGCAACTACAAGCCCTTCCGCGACCTCGTGGCCGCGACACCCGAGATCCTGGAGGCGCACCACGTCACCGGCGACGACTGCTTCGTCATCAAGGTCGCGGCGCGCTCGATGCGCCACCTGGAGGAGGTGTCGGGCAGGATCGGCGCGCTGGGCTCGGTGACGACGAGCGTCGTGTACTCCTCGCCGCTCCCCCGCCGTCCCCTCGGCCACTGACCGCGCTCAGCCGACTCCCCGCTGCCGTACGAGCGACCCGGTCCGGCCCTTGACGACCTCCAGCTGCGCGTGGATACGCCGTCGCAGGTCCGCGACATGGCTGACGATGCCCACGCTGCGGTCCCGCTCCCGCAGCGAGTCGAGCACGTCGAGGACCTCGTCGAGGGTCTGGTCGTCCAGGCTGCCGAACCCCTCGTCGATGAACAGCGTGTCCAGGCGCACCCCGCCCGCCTCGTCGGTGACGACGTCCGCGAGGCCGAGGGCGAGGGCGAGGGAGGCGAAGAACGTCTCCCCGCCGGACAGGGTCGCGGTGTCGCGCTCCCGTCCGGTCCACGCGTCGACGACGTGCAGCCCGAGCCCGCTGCGGCCGCGTCCGGACCGGTCGTCGGAGTGGACGAGGGTGTAGCGGCCCGAGGACA
Source organism: Streptomyces sp. NPDC001848 (assembly GCF_042891915.1). Taxonomy (NCBI): domain Bacteria; kingdom Bacillati; phylum Actinomycetota; class Actinomycetes; order Kitasatosporales; family Streptomycetaceae; genus Streptomyces; species Streptomyces sp. NPDC001848. The sequence continues at coordinate 489,031 of NZ_JBIATP010000003.1, forward strand.
TGCGCTGCAGACGGACGGTCGCGGCGGCCGCCACCTGTTCGAGGCGGGCGGCGAGCACGTACGACTCCAGGCGCATCCTGCGTTCGTTCTCGGCGGAGGTGCCGGCGGCGAGGGACGCCAGCCGGGCCACCCGGTCGTACTCGTCGCGCAGCGGGGCGAGGCGCCGTACGGACGCGGTGGCGCGCGCGGACAGCCGGTCGAGTTCGGCGCAGCGGCGGGCCGCCTCGTCCTCGGCGGAGACCGCCGCCTGCAGCCGGCGGGCCGCGGCCTCGGCGGCCTGTTCCGCGCCGGGGAGGTCGGCCGGCGGCTGCTGGGCCGCCGCGGCGGTGCCTGCCTCGGCGAGCATCGCGCGGACGGCGGCCTCCTCCTGCTGCCAGGCGTCCAGGCGTCGCTGCAGCTCGCGGTGGGCGGTGTCGTCGAGGAGGGCGGAGGCAGCGGCCCCCGGGGTGTCGAAGCCGGCACGGAAGGCCGCGTCGGCCAGGCGTGCGTCGGCCTCCTTGAGGCGCTGCGCGCTGTCCTCGGCGGCGCGGGCGGCGTCGGCGGCCTCGGTCAGGAGGGCGGCCCGGCGCTCCAGTTGCGCGGCGCGCGCGGCCACGCTCACGGCGTCGCCGCGCGCCCGGCCCAACTCCTCCTCAAGCGCCGCCCGTTCACGCTCCAGCCCCTCCCGGCGGGAGACACGTGCCGCCACACGCAGGGCGGCTTCCTGCCGGGCCGCGCTGCGCCGCTCCCGCTCCTGCTCGGCCCGCCGCAGCTCCTCCTGCGCTGGGTGCAGTCGCGAGGCGCCCGCGCGTGCGGCACTGTGGAGCCGTTCCAGCTCGTCCGCCTGCGCGGCGAGTTCCCCGGTCGGTGCGTCGCCCGCCTCGGCGATCGCTGCGGCCAGCGCCTCGCGTACGGAGGCGAGTCGCCGTTCGTCCTCGGCTCGCTCCTCCTCGGCGCGCCGGTGAGCGGCGAGCGCCCGCTCCTCCGCCTCCCGGTCGACATGTCCGGCGGCCTTCCGGGCGGGCGCGGGGTGGTCGGTGGCTCCGCAGACGGCGCAGGGTTCGCCGTCGACGAGCCCTGCGGCCAGTTCCGCGGCGATGCCCTTCAGCCGCTGTTCCTTGAGGTCGAGCCAGCGTTCGTGGGCCTTCAGCGCACGCTCGCGGGAGGCGAGGGCGCGGGCCTGGGCCGCTTCGGTGTCCTGGGCGAGCCGGTCGCGCTCACGGGCCGCCTTCAGCCGCTTCCGGGCCGGTTCGCGCTGTACCGCGAGTTGCTCGGCGCGGGTGGCGGCCTCCTGGGCGGAGTCGATCCGTTCCTGCAGGGCCGCCCGCGTCTCCTCCCACTCGGCGAGCCAGCCCTCGGCGTCCTGCAGGACCTCTTCGTCGTCGCGCTCCTGCCGGTCCATCTCGGCCCGCTCGGCGAGGAGTTCGCCCAGTCGCCGCTCGGCGCGGCGGGCGGATTGAAGACCGCCCAGCTCCTCGGCCGCCCGACGGGCCGCTGAGGCGAGCCCCGCCGCCCCGGCGTCCGCGTAGGTCTCCGGGAGGCGGGCACGCACGCGTGCCTCGGCGTCGGCGGCGCGCCGGTGCTCGGCCTCGGCGGACTCGCGCAGGTCCAGGGCGGGCGCCACGGCCTCGGCCTTGCGGGCGCGTTCCATGCGCGCCTGTGCCTCCCGATGGGCGTCGGCCCGCTGCTCCAGGAGGGCCGCGCGCTCCCGGGCCTCGGCGAACCTGCGCTGCAGCCGCGCCAGTTCGCGTACGTCCTCCAGGGCGCGCACGGCGGCGGCCCGCGCCGACTCGGCCGCGGTGCGCGCGCACCGAGCGACGGCCAGCCGCTCACGGGCCGTGCTACGGGCCACGGCGGCCCAGCCCAGGACGGCTTCGGCGAGCCCGGGGTCGCCCGGGGCGAGGTCCGGCAGGGGCAGGGAGTCACCGGCCGCCTGCTGCATACGGTGGGCATCGGCAAGCAACTCCGCGTCCCCGTTCCGTACTTCGGCCTCCGTGGTCCGGCGCCGCTCCGCGAGGCGCTTTTCGGCCTCGGCGAAGCGGTGCGTGTCGAAGAGGCGACCGAGCAGTTTGCCGCGAGCCTCGGCGTCGGCGCGCAGGAAGCGGGCGAAGTCGCCCTGGGGCAACAGCACGACCTGGCAGAACTGCTCGCGGCTCATGCCGAGCAGCTGGGTGATCTCCTCGCCGATCTCCTGGTGGGAGCGGCTGAGGTCCTTCCAGGCGCGGGCGGCACTGTCGTACTCGCGCAGCCAGGTCTGGGCCTTGTCGGTGGTGGTACCGCTGCCGCGCTTCTTCGCACGCTCCCAGGGCGGCTGTCGGGTGATCTCCAGCCGCCGTCGGGCGACCGTGAGTTCGAGGCGGACCTCGGTACGCGTCCCCGGCGCGGCGTGGTCGCTGCGCAGGGTCGTGCCCTGACCGCTCTGCCGGGCGCCGGGCACGGCTCCGTACAGGGCGTAGCACACGGCGTCCAGGACGGATGTCTTGCCTGCGCCGGTCGGCCCGTGCAGCAGGAAGAGCCCGGCCGCCGACAGGGCGTCGAAGTCGACCTTCTGGGTGCCGCCGAACGGGCCGAAGGCGGTGATGTCGAGTCGGTGCAGCCTCACCGGGCCCCCTCCGTTCCACGCGTGTGCGAGGTCACCGGGCGCCCTCCTGGACCGCCTGGTCGGCGCGCACCGCGTCGAACGCCTCCCGCAGCACGGCCCGTTCGCGTGCGTCGGGCCCCGCCCCGCGGACATGGGCGACGAAGTCCTCCGCGATCTGCTGGTCGGAGCGGCCCGCCAGCCTGTGCGCGTACGACACGCCGGACTCCTCGGGGGCGCGCTCGGGGTCGAAGACGAGGCTGAGGGTGTGCGGGAAGCGCTCGGTCAGCCGGGCCATGGGCTCGGCGGGCCGCACCGGGTCGGTGAGCGTGGCCTCCACCCACGCCTCCTCGTGCCGCGCCAGCTCCGGGTCCGCGAGCAGGTCCTCCAGGTGCCCGCGGAGTCGGGCGAGGGGGCGCGGCACCGGGCAGTCGACGCGCTCCGCCGCGACCGAGCCGTCGGCGCCGATGTCGACGAGCCACATGCTCTTGCGGTGGGCGGCCTCCGAGAAGGAGTACGGCAGCGGGGAGCCCGAGTAGCGCACCCGTTCGGTGATGGTCTGGCTGCCGTGCAGATGGCCCAGCGCCACGTAGTCCACGCCGTCGAAGACACCGGCCGGTACCGCGGCGACCCCGCCGACCGTGATGTCCCGCTCGCTGTCGCTGGGTTCGCCTCCGGTGACGAAGGCGTGGGCGAGGACGACGGAGCGGGTGCCGGGGGCGCGCGTGGCGAGGTCGGCGCGGACCCGGTCCATGGCTGCCGCGAGCACCGCCTCATGGCCCGCCTTCTCGACCGCGAACTCGTCCTTGACCAGGGCCGGTTCGAGATACGGCAGGCCGTAGAAGGCCACGTCCCCGTGCGCGTCTCCCAGCACGACCGGGGTTCCGCAGGCCGCGGGCTCCGTCCGCAGATGGATGCCCGCGCGGCCGATGAGGCCGGCGCCGACGCCCAGGCGGCGCGCCGAGTCGTGGTTCCCGGAGATCATCACCGTGGGCACGCCGAGGTCGGCGAGGCGGTGCAGGGCGTCGTCGAACAGCTCCACCGCGGCGAGCGGCGGCACCGCCCGGTCGTACACGTCTCCCGACACCACGACCGCGTCCACACCGCGCTCGCGCACCGTGGCGACGAGGTGGGCGATGAACGCGGCCTGGGCGTCGAGCATGCTCACGCGGTGGAACGCCCGGCCCAGATGCCAGTCGGAAGTGTGCAGAATCCTCAAGACGCCACTCCGACCCGCATGTCTTCCCTCACTCCGCCCCCCGGAACCAGCACCGGACCACCACGGTCCGCCTTGTCAGCACCGACCACGCTAACGCCTGTCGGCACCTGATCCATCACGGACCTCGGTGTGCACCCGCATCTTGCCTACTGGCGCCGGAGCAGATGCTTGTGCTGTCCCGACAGCACGAGTTCGCCTCGCTGGTTGTGGATGGTGGCTGCCGTGACCAGGATGCCGTTGTCGCCCTGGGGCTCCAGTCCGGTGATGGTGAGAGCGGGGTACAGGGTGTCCCCGGAGTGCACCTCGGCGAGGAAGGTGCAGGACAGTTCCAGGAAGCTGAGGAACACCTCCCCGGTGAAGTGCGGGAACAAGGTGGCCCCGATGCGGTGAAGGCCAGCACCTGAAGACCATGTGCCACCGGCGCCGAGTGTCCCTTGCTTCGAGGGCCGTGGCGCGCGTCGGGAACCACCCCAACAACTTGTGGCGATTCGTCGGCCTGTCGGGTGGAGCCGCCTCACCCTGCCCCGCCAAAAGGACGCCTCACACTCCGGCAGCCGTGCGTCGTTCACCTGACAGGCCGAGAACCTGCCATTCGCGAGGCGTCACACCGTAAGCCGCGCGGAAAGCACGACTGAAATGGCTGGGGCTCACGAAACCCCAACGTCGGGCGGTGCCCGCCACCCCGCCCCCGCGGGCCGGGGACCGCAGAAGATCCCGACGGCACCGCTCCAGCCGCTGCATCCGGATCCACTCCCCGACGGTGGTTCCCTCCGACTGGAACAACTTGTGCAGGTACCGAACCGACATGTAATGCGCAGCGGCGATCGTGGTTGGTGACAGGTCGGGGTCGGAGAGGTTGCGCAGGATGTGGTCCTTCACTCGCACGATCGTGACTGCGGTGGTTTCCTGGGCCTTGGCAGTGAAGTGACCGCGCCGCTCGTTGATGAACAGCGCGAGCAGGTCGAGCCCGACGGTGACGAGCTGACGACCGAAGAAGTCGTCGAAGCTCGCTGCTTCACGTGCTATGCGCCCGAAATAGGTCGCCACCAGTGCGGCACTGCCCGCTCGCCCCGAGAATGCTGTCGCAGTCAGCGCCTGCACGTCCTCGTCCCGTACGCGAAGATCCTTGCGAGGGAACTGGAACGAGGTGAAACGGAATTCACTTTGCACGTTCTTTCGGAACGATCGGGACGAGTCGGAGATGGAGAATTCGCCCGGCCCTATCAGGGCCTGCCTCCCATCCTGCTCCTTGATCGCCGTACCTGTGCGTTGAAACGTGAGGATGAGGAATTCTTTGTCGTCCCGGGCTATCAGACGCCTGCTGCGCGTCACCGTTTGCGGCCCGGCCTGGACGTGCGACACCTGCACTGCACCCAATTGGTGACTGACGATTCTTCCTGGCGACGGATCTTTCTCCAGGAGATGAACATCGAGCGGAATGAAGGCCTGTGACACTGCTTCGTGCCAGAGTTCCGTTCGGTCGGCTGAGGACAGCGACGTGGTGGAAAGGGTGACGGACACCTGGCCCCCTTGAGTCGTGATCGACTGGCGGTCCCGGCTCGCGACGGCCCGGGAAGAATCGGAGGAACACATCACACGGCTCAGGAATGCAGCACAGCGCGGAGGGATTCGCCGCCCTGCTGGGCCGTCCCGGGCGTCCGCAACCGGGACGTCGGCGTCCCGCACGCTGTCGACGGCCCCACGCCCCTCGACCGGACCGAGGTCGTGGCGAAACGGACGTTGTGCGGTCGCCTCCGCGCATCCCTGCGCGGCCGCTTGGACAACTGGCTCGGCAAGGGACATGCTGCTCTCCGAGTGAAGGGCGTGTGCCGACGTGGGCGGCCTCACGCCCTTCACCCTGCCACGCACCTGTTCCGCATGCACCAGTAATTTGACGGTCCATTCCGGAGAGGAAGCTCACAGCGGAACCGTCACCGTCCTGAGTCCGCGTCCCCGTACGCCTCTCCACCGAGCTCCAACCGGGCCGTACCCGCCGTCACATCGGCGAGCCACGCCCGGAACGCCTCGACGTCGGCGTCCGGCAGCCCCACCTCGATGGTGACGTGCTCGCCGTAGCGCACGTCCCGCACCTCGCGCCCGGTGGCCCGCAGGTCGTTCTGCACCTTGCCCGCGCGCTGGTGGTCGACCGTGACCGTGGCGAGCCGGAAACGGCGGCGGGTGAGGGTGCCGAGCGCGTCCAGGGCCTCGCCGACGGCGCCCCCGTACGCCCTGATGAGCCCGCCCGCCCCCAGCTTCACCCCGCCGTAGTAGCGGGTGACGACGGCGACGACGTACCGCATGTCGCGGCGCAGCAGCATCTGGAGCATGGGGACGCCCGCGGTGCCGCCCGGTTCGCCGTCGTCGCTCGCCTTCTGGATCGTGGCGTCGGCGCCGATGACGTACGCGTAGCAGTTGTGGGTGGCGGCGGCGTGCTCCTTGCGGACGCCCGCGATGAAGTCCTGCGCCTCTTCCTCGGTGGCGGCCGGGGCGAGCGCGCACAGGAAACGGGAGCGGTTGACCTCGGTCTCGTGCACGCCCGCGCGGGCGACTGTGCGGTACTCGTCCTGCATCACGCCAGCGTATGCGGCATCCGCCCGGGCTCCGCAGGTGGGCCGGTGCCGCAATGCCCATTGCCACGCGCGCGTGGCGCTCGTCACGAACGCTCGAACGCCACGCGCGTGTGGCCGCCTCCCGGTCACCTGCATGGGCGTGTCCAGGCGTTCGCCCCCGACATCCGGGCACATCACCCCGTAGTGGATACTCGCTCGTCGTTGTCCGACCGTCCGACGATCGCAAGGAGAGCACCGCATGACCGGCACCCAGGTGGAGAGCCCGGACGCCGCAGAGCCCGCCCATTCGCGGCCCTCCACCGCCGCGGCCCGCTGCCGGGCCTGGCTCCTGGAGGGCCTGAGCGAGCGCGCGGCCCGCCACCCGGGCCCACACGCCACCCGGGACGACGGGCACGAGGGCCACGCCTGGTGGCGGGTGATGTGCCTGACCGGCGTGGACTACTTCTCCACCCTCGGCTATCAGCCCGGGATCGCCGCGCTCGCGGCCGGACTCCTGTCGCCGCTCGCCACGCTCGTGCTGATCGCGCTGACCCTGTTCGGCGCACTCCCGGTGTACCGCCGCGTGGCCCACGAGAGCCCGCACGGCGAGGGCTCGATCGCCATGCTGGAGCGGCTGCTGCCGTGGTGGGCGGGGAAGGTCCTGGTCCTCGTGCTCCTCGGCTTCGCGGCCACCGACTTCCTGATCACGATGACGCTGTCGGCGGCGGACGCCGCGGCCCACGTCGTGGAGAACCCCTTCGCCCCGCACTGGACGGAGGGCGGCAACACCTGGATCACGCTGCTCCTGGTCGCCGCGCTCGGCGCCGTGTTCCTGAAGGGCTTCAAGGAGGCCATCGGCATCGCGGTCGCGCTGGTGGCCACGTACCTCGCGCTCAACGTCGTCGTGATCGCGGTCTCGGCCTGGGAGGTGCTCAGCCACCCGGTGCGGATCGGCGACTGGACGCACGCGATGACCACCGAGCGCTCCTCGCCGCTCGCGATGATCGGGGTGGCGCTGCTCGTCTTCCCGAAACTGGCACTCGGTATGTCCGGCTTCGAGACGGGCGTGGCGGTGATGCCGCAGGTCAAGGGCGACCCGACGGACACCTACGCGGATCCGGCCGGCAGGGTGCGCGACACCCGCAAACTGCTCACCACGGCCGCCGTGATCATGAGCTGTCTGCTGCTGCTCTCCAGCCTGGCGACGACGATCCTGATCCCGCAGGACGCCTTCAAGAGCGGCGGCCCGGCCAACGGGCGCGCGCTCGCCTATCTCGCGCACGAGCACCTGGGCGGGGCCTTCGGCACGGTGTACGACATCTCGACGATCGCGATCCTGTGGTTCGCGGGCGCCTCCGCGATGGCCGGGCTGCTCAACCTGGTGCCGCGCTATCTGCCGCGCTACGGCATGGCCCCCGAGTGGACCCGCGCCGTCCGGCCCCTCGTGCTGGTCTTCATGGCGGCCGCGGTCCTGATCACGCTGTGGTTCCACGCGAACGTCGACGACCAGAGCGGCGCGTATGCGACCGGGGTGCTGGTGCTGATGCTCTCCGCTGCGTTCGCCTCGACGGTCGCCGTGCACCGGCGCGGTCACCGGGCCGCCGCGCTCGGCTTCGGCACGATCACCGCCGTCCTCGCGTACACGCTGGTCACCAATGTGATCGAGCGGCCCGACGGCATCAAGATCGCGTTGATCTTCATCGTGGCGATCCTTGTCACCTCGTTCGCCTCGCGCGTCCACCGCGCGTTCGAACTCCGGGCGGCGACGGTCACCTTCGACGAGGCGGCCGCCCGGTTGATCGACGAGGCCGCAGCGAGCGGGCCGCTGCTGCTGATCGCCAACGAGCCGCAGGAGCACACCAGCGGGGAGTACCGCGCGAAGGAGTCCAGCCAGCGGGAGCAGACGCACATCCCGGACGGGCGGCCGGTGCTCTTCCTGGAGGTCTTCGTCACCGACTCCTCGGACTTCACCGCCGATCTGACCGTCCACGGCGACGAGAAGCACGGCATCCGCAGGCTGCGCGTCGCGGGCGCGACCGTGCCCAACACCATCGCGGCGGTCCTGATGGAGCTGCGCGACCGCACCGGCCGGGTGCCGCACGCCTACTTCAACTGGACCGAGGGCGCCCCGTTCAGCCACCTGCTGCGCTTCCTGGTGTTCGGGGACGGCGAGGTCGCCCCGGTCACGCGTGAGGTGCTGCGCCGTGCCGAGCCGGACCCGGAGCGGCGCCCCCGGATCCACGTCGGCTGAGCGTGCCCTACTTCGGCTTCCTCCCGCGCGCCACGACCACGTCCGTGAGGAGCGCCGCGCCGGGGGCCAGTGCCTCCCAGGCGGTGCCGTGCCAGGCGAGGACGGCGACGGCCGCGGTGGGGAACTTGGTGCGGACCCGGTCGAGCGTGTCGTCCAGGCCGTCCCCGGCGAGTTCCAGCACCAGCTCGGCGAGCCCTGGGTTGTGCCCGATCAGCAGCAGCGTCCGCACGGCGGCGGGCACTTCGTGTACGGCGTCCAGCAGATCGGGTACGTCGGCGGCGTAGAGCCGTCGCTGGAGCCGTACGGGCGGCGGCGTGCCCCACTGGGCCGAGGCCAGCTCCCAGGTCTGGCGGGCGCGGACGGCGGTCGAACACAGGGCGAGGTCGGGCAGCCAGTCGGCCTCGGCGAGCGCACGCCCGGCGGCCGGGGCGTCCCGGAGGCCGCGCCCGGCGAGTGGACGTTCGTGGTCGGATACGCCCTCGGGCCAGGCGGACTTGGCGTGCCGCAGCACGACGAGCCTGCGCAGCGGGCCCTTCCCGGCCGGGGTGCTCATTTCCAGGTACCGATCTCGCGGGTGAGGTCGAGCCCGAGCAGCCGGTCGGCGTAGGCGTACGTCTCGAAGCGCGCCCCGTCCGGCACGTCGTCGGCGCTCTCCACGCACCTGAGGACGTCCAGGACGGCGAGGACGTCGAGATCGTCCTCCCAGGCGGTGCGCAGTGCCTGCCGAACCTGTTCGGGGATCGGCCTGGAGGGGCGGGTCGCCCAGCCGGCGACGGCCTTGCGCCAGCGGACGAGGGTGTCGCGCGCCTCGGTGAGGGTGGCCGTGTCGAGGCCGGCGGGCTGTCGGCGGGGCTGGGCGAGCAGGGCGAGGCGCACGGCAGACGGCGGGGCCGTGGTGTCGGCGGGGCCGGTTGCCGGGGCGACCTCGACGCACACCCCGTCGGGTGCGGCGCCCTGCGCTCCGACCACGTGCAGCACCTGCCCGAAGCCCGGTGCGTCCGGCTCCGCGGGGCGGATGCCGAGGGCGTCGGCGCGTGCCCGGAGGGGGGCGAGCGGCGCCCCCACTGTGACGACGGGTGTTCCGCCCAGCTCCAGGGCCCTGGCCAGCACATCGGCCACCAGCAGCACCCGCAGCGCGGAAATGTCGTCCCCGGCGGGGTGCGCGTGGACCCGGACCAGGCCCGGGCGGACGTCGGTGGGCTCGCCGCTGCGGGCGTCGATGATTCGGAGCACGAGGCGAGCGTAGGCGGGCGAGGCCCCCGGCGCAGCCGATCGCATCCCGTTCCGGACGGCCCTGGCGGCCCGGCCGCGGACCGGGAATCAGCGCCTCCCACCAGCTGTTGGCGCCCACAGCAGGCGGCGCGGGACTGCCGGGCCGTGGGACGTCGAAGGGAACCGGGCGTGTACGGCGACTCAGCAACGATCCGCAAGATCCTCACCGAGCTGGGCGACACCTGGGCGGTCGTGGGGCTGTCCACCAACCAGCGCCGGCCGGCCTACGGGGTCGCCGCCGTCCTGCAGCGCTTCGGCAAGCGCATCGTGCCGGTCCATCCCAAGGCCGAGACGGTCCACGGCGAGCAGGGCTACCCGTCGCTGGACGCGATTCCGTTCCCGGTCGACGTCGTCGACGTCTTCGTCAACAGCGACCTGGCGGGTCCGGTCGCCGACGAGGCGGTCGCGATCGGCGCCAAGGCCGTCTGGTTCCAGCTGGGCGTCATCGACGAGCAGGCGTACGAGCGCACCCGCGCCGCCGGCCTGGAGATGGTGATGGACCGCTGCCCCGCGATCGAGATCCCCTCCCTGCGCTGAGGTTGCGACAACCGGACGAGGAGCCGACGGGGCCGTGAGAGTGAACCGGCGCGCGGGTCACCCGGGTTCGTGCTGCCCTCTCGGATATCTTGAGACGACGAAGTAACTGGTCGGGCGGCGGCGAGGAGTATCCGCCCCGCCTCCGCCGACGTCGACGAGACCGAACCGCTCAGGGCGCCGAGCCGCTCGACGTACGGGCCCCACACCTTCGACCGGGACCGACGCACGGGCGACAGCGACCCGGCGCCGCCGACCCCACCCAGAGCTTTTGTTCGGAGCTCTACGCACCACGGAGATCGATCGACCTGCCTTCGTCGAGGGGCTTCGCGCCCTGCCGGAGTCTCTCGGACGCAGCGGCTGGGAATGTCCGGGAGGCGCTATGTGGTCCGTACTGGAGCAGGTGGCCGTGGCCGCCCCTCACCTCTTCGTCTACGCCGTCGGCCTCTTCGTCGCCATGATCCTGCTGTCGCTCGCCATCAGTCTGCGGCAGGCGGAGGCGTCGCAGCGGCCCGAGATCATCAGGGCGCTCGCGGACCTGATGGCGTTCTGGAAGAAGAGGTGAGCCGACCCGCCGGCCCTGCCCCGCCTCAGCGGGCCAGCCGTCCCAGCAGCGACGACGCCGACGTGATGCCCACGGCCGCCGCCACCAGCAGCACCAGGAAGTCGGTGAGCAGGTGGGAGGGTGTGCCGAGGAGGAGGCCGCGCAGGGCGTCGACCTGGTAGCTCAGCGGGTTGACCTTGCTGATGGCCTGGAGCCAGCCGGGCATGACGTGCACCGGGTAGAGGGCGTTGGAGCCGAAGAACAGCGGCATCGTGATGGCCTGGCCGATGCCCATGAGGCGGTCCCGGGTCAGGACGATGCCCGCGATCGTCATGGACAGGCAGGAGAAGAAGGCCGAACCGAGGACGACGGCCACCGCTACACCCAGCAGCCGCAGCGGGTTCCAGGTCAGCGCCACACCGAGCAGGGCCGCGATCAGGACCACCACGATCGCCTGCACCAGCGCCTTCACCCCGGCGGCGAAGGCCTTGCCGGCGATCAGCGCGGCCCGTGGGGTCGGGGTGACCAGCAGCTTGGTGAGGATCCCGGAGTCCCGCTCCCAGATGATCATGATGCCGTAGAAGATCGCGATGAACATCGCGGACTGGGCGATGATCCCGGGCGCGAGGTAGTCCAGGTAGGGGATGCCGCCGGTGGGGATCGCCCTGATCCGGGTGAACGTCTCGCCGAAGATCAGCAGCCACAGCGCCGGCTGGACCGCCCGGGTGTACAGCTCGGTGCGGTCGTGGCGCAGCTTCTGCAGCTCGACCGCGCACATCGCGACGACCCGGGCGGGCAGCACCCGCCACCCGGTGCGAGCCCGTGGTGGGGCCACCAGCAGGTCGAGGTCCGCCGGGTGGGCGCGGTCAGCCGACGCGGGACGCGGTGCGGCGGGTGCTTCGGACATCGCGGAAGTCTCCTGACTGGTCGTCGAGTCCGCTGCCGGCGACGTCCCGGAAGACGTCCTCCAGCGTCGGCAGCGGGCCTTCGGTGCCGAGCCGCTGCGCGAGGCCGTTCCGCAGCTCCTCGGGGGTGCCGAGGGCGCGGACCCGCCCGCGGTGCATCAGGGCGACGCGGTCGCAGTACTGGTCGGCCTCGTCCATGTAGTGGGTGGTGACGAGGACGGTCATGCCGGTGGCGGCGCGTACGGCGTTGATGTGCTCCCACACGTTGGTCCGGGCAATGGGGTCCAGGCCGATGGTGGGCTCGTCGAGGATCAGTAGCCGGGGCGCGCTCACCAGTGCCTGGGCGAGCTCCAGCCGGCGGACCATGCCGCCGGAGTACGTCTTGGCGAGCCGGTCGGCCGCGGCGGTGAGGTCGACGGCGGCGAGGGCCTGGTCCACGCGGCGGGCGCGCTCGCGGCGGGAGACGTCGAAGACGCGGGCGAACAGGGCCACGTTCTCCCGGCCGGTGAGTCCGGCGTCGGCGGAGAGCTGCTGCGGTACGTAGCCCAGCAGGCGCCGTACGGCCATGCGTTCGCGCGTCGCGTCGTGGCCGAAGACGCGCACCATGCCGGCCGGGACCGGAAGGAGCGTGGTCATGCAACGGATGGCGGTGGTCTTGCCGGCGCCGTTGGGGCCGAGCAGTCCGAAGACCTCGCCGTCGCGGACGGAGAGGTCGAGCCCGTCGACCGCGGTGGTCTCCCCGAAGGAGTAGCGCAGTCCGGCACAGGTGACGGCGTCGGCTGCCGGAGCCTCGCCGTCCGTCGCGTTCCGCGTCATGTCTCCTCGGCCTCCTCACGCAGGTTCTCCGCCAGTCGGCGCAGGGCCGGGAGGGCCGCCTCGAGCGCCTTGCGGTCCGCCTCGTCGAGGCGGGCCACCTGGCCGCGTACGAGTGCCCCGCGCCGCTCGCGCCAGTCGTGCAGCCGCGTCTTGGCCGCCTCGGTGGGCAGCAGGCGCACGGCCCGCCGATCGGCCGGATCCGTTTCACGGATCACATAGCCGTCGCGGACCAGGTGCTTGACGAGTGTGGAGACCGAGTTGCCCGCCAGGTAGAGCTCCTTGGCCGCGTCCGACACCCCCACGCCCGGCCGGTCCACGACCAGGCGCAGCAGTTCGACCTCCGCTCCGCGCAGCGGCGGCGCGGCCATTTTGCCGCGCACGCGCCGGCGGATCAGCCGCTGCACTCCGATCAGCGCGGCGGCCAGGTCGTCGGCGAGCCTCTCCGGTTCCACGCCTATGAGATTAGCTCTGCTTCAGAGGTATTTGGGGAAAGAAGGGGTCAAAAAAGGGCGCCATACGACTCCTGCGCGCCGCCGTCAGTGGTGGTGAGGCTCTTCCCGGTGCACGGGGCCGTGCGGGGCGTCGCAGTGCGCGGGGTCGTCCGTGGCGCTTCGGTCGCCGGGCAGGGCCACCTGCAGGACCTGTTCGGGGGCGTGGTCGACCTGGAGGGTGGTGTGGGTGATGCGGTAGTCGTGGCGCAGCACCTCCTCGAGGTCGCGGCGCACGGCGTGACAGTCGCCCCCGGGTTCGACCAGGACGTGGGCGGACAGGGCGGCCTGACCGGAGGTGATCTGCCAGACGTGGAGGTCGTGCACCTCGACGACGTCCGGCCGGGTGACGAGCCGGTCGCCCAACGCGTCCGGATCGACGTCGGCGGGCGCGGCCTCCAGGAAGATGCGGCCGGAGTCGCGCAGCAGCCCGTAGGCGGCCTTGACCATCAGCGCGACGACCACCAGCGTGGCGATCGGGTCGGCGCGCCGGAAGCCCGTCAGGACGACGACGAGCGCGGCGATCGCGGTGCCGATGAAGGCGAACAGGTCGTTCAGCACGTGCTGATAGGCACCCTCGACGTTCAACGAGGTGCGGTTGGCCTTGGAGATGCAGTAGGTCGCGGCCACGTTCACGACGATCCCGGTGAGCGCGGTGGCCAGCATCAGGCCGCCTTCCACCTGGGGCGGCACGATCAGGCGCCGCACGGCCTCGTACGCCAGCCAGGCGCCCAGCAGCAGTAGGGTCAGGCCGTTCGCCTGGGCGGAGAGGATCTCCGCGCGCTTGAGGCCGTAGGTGAAGCCGCCGCGGGCCGGGCGGGCGGCCAGCCGCATCGCGATGAGGGCGAGCACGATGGACGCGGCGTCGGTGAGCATGTGGGCCGCGTCGGAGATCAGCGCGAGGGAGCCGGCGACGATGCCGACGGCCACCTCGGCCGCCATGAACACCGCGATCAGGCCGAGCGCGAGGGCCAGCCAGCGGCGGTCGGCATCCGCCGACACACCGTGGGAGTGCCCGGAATGGCTCCCTGGGCCATGCTCATGACCGTGGCCGCTCATGTGGTCCGCCTTCCCCCTCGCATCAGGTGCCTCGACCGCAGTGAAACCCATCGCCACGCCCCAGGGCAAAGGCTGCACCGGTGACCGTTGTCATCTCCGATAACAAGCGGCTGACCTGCGCAAACGTTATGGCCGGTCAGTCGGTGCAGCCGCCGGTACATCGGCCCGTGTACCGGTCCACGAGGTCGCACCAGCCGGCCTCGACCCGCTCCGGGGACATCCCGCGACGGGTCAGCAGGTGGTCGACGAGCGCCGTCTCCAGATAGCCGAGCAACGTGTGCGCCACGAGTTCCGTGTCGCCCTCCGCCCGCGCCTCGCGCAGCAGCATGCAGACGTGAGCCAGCCGGAGCTGGTACGCCGGGTTGGCACGCCGGCGGCTCGCGTCCGTGTGGGCGGCCAGATACAGGTCCCGGTGGACGTGCTCATGGCGGATGACGGCCGAACCGAACGCGTGCAGCCGCTCCCGGGCGGGCGCGCCGGGGCCGAGCGGCGGCGGCCCGGAGAGGAAGGCGGCCTGGAGCCCCTCCTCGTGGTGACTGAGCAGCTCCACCATCAGGCCGATCCGATCGCCGAACCGCCGGAAGACGGTGCCCTTGCCGACACCCGCGCCGGAGGCGATGTCTTCCATCGTGACGTTCGCGATGCCGCGCTCGGCGGCCAGGCGGGCGGCGACCTCCAGCAGGCGGGTGCGGTTGCGCGCGGCGTCGGCACGCAGCCGGGCGGTCTCACCGGTGGGCATGAGGGCGAGGTCGGTCGGGCTGGCAATGCCACCCGGAGGCGGAGGAAGGGGCGCGAGCGGCTCGGTCATGGGCCAAGCGTAACGCTCGGGGAAGACAATCGGACCGAGGTCCGTTTATGGTGTCGGAGGAACTGGACCGCGGTCCGGTTAAAGTGGTACAACGTTCAACGGACTTCCTCGGTCCGCCTGTACTGAACACACATTCCGGGAGTTATGCCATGTCCGTACGCATCCTCGCCCTCGTCGGCAGCCTTCGTGCCGGTTCCCACAACCGTCAGCTCGCCGAAGCCGCCGTGAAGCACGCTCCCGAGGGCGTCGAGGTGGCGCTGCACGAGGGTCTGGGCCAGGTGCCCTTCTACAACGAGGACATCGACGTCGAGGGCACCGTCCCCGAGGCTGCGACCGCGCTGCGCAACGCCGCCGCCCAGGCGGACGCGCTGCTGCTGTTCTCGCCCGAGTACAACGGCACCATCCCCGCCGTCCTGAAGAACGCGATCGACTGGCTGTCCCGTCCGTACGGTGCCGGCGCCCTGACCGGCAAGCCGGTCGCCGTCGTGGGCACCGCCTTCGGCCAGTACGGCGGCGTGTGGGCGCAGGACGA
Organism: Streptomyces sp. NPDC001848; assembly: GCF_042891915.1. Classification (NCBI taxonomy): domain Bacteria; kingdom Bacillati; phylum Actinomycetota; class Actinomycetes; order Kitasatosporales; family Streptomycetaceae; genus Streptomyces; species Streptomyces sp. NPDC001848. The sequence goes on from NZ_JBIATP010000003.1 coordinate 504,565, forward strand.
GACCCGCAAGGCCGTGGGCATCGCCGGTGCCCACGTCGTCGAGGACGCCAAGCTGTCCATCCCCGGCTCCGTGACCCGCTTCGCCGAGACCCACCCCGCGGACGACGCCGAGGTCGTCGAGGGCCTGACCAAGGTCATCGAGCAGCTCTCGGAGGCCAAGCCGGTCGCCGCCTGACCTCCCGCGCTCCGGGCCGAACACCGGCCCGCGCACGGTGACACGGCTGTGGGCCACGACCGAGGGGTCCTGGCCCACAGCCGTACACGTGTGCGCCGAACCGGCACCTCAGTCGTGCGCCGGACGGTCGGTGAGCCGATGGTCGGCCAGGCTGAGCGCCTCGTTCACGACCCGGCGCAGATGCCCGTCGCGCAGGGAGTAGATCACGCGGCGGCCTTGCTTGCGGGTGTCCACCAGACCGGCCAGCCGCAGCCGCGCCAGGTGCTGGCTGACGGCGGGCCGGGCCGCGCCGCACGCCTCAGTGAGCGTCGAGACGTCCGCCTCGCCGCCGCTCAGGGCGTGCAGCAGGGCCAGCCGGGTGCGATCGCCCAGCAGCGCCAGCAGCTCGGCGGCCAACGCGAACTGCTCCTCGCCGGGCGTGCGGGGGTGGTCGCCCGCGGTGCCGCCCGTGCGCGGCTGCGCACCCTGTGCAGATGATAGGTGCATGCGTGCGCTCATACGCACATAATGGCTCCCTGGACGGGTACTCGTCCACTGCCGCGCGGCGGAAGGGGCCTTGGATGAGACACGAGCACATGGGGAACGGGCACATGGGGCATGCGCACATGGGGCACGACCATGTGGAATACGCGCACATGGGGCACGACAACGAGGGTCACAGCCACTTGAGGCACGACCACGTGCGGCATGAGCACGGCCCGGCACATGCGCACAGCCACCAGGCCCATCCTCACGACCACCCGCATCCGCACCCCCATCGGCACGACCACGAGCATCCGCACGGCCCGCTCTCCCGCCTCCGCCACCTCCTCGCACCGCACTCCCACGAAACCGCCGACAAGCTCGACGCGGCGCTGGAGTCCTCCGCGCGCGGGCTGCGGGCGCTGTGGGTCTCACTGGCCGTGCTGGGGGCGACCGCGCTGGCGCAGGCGGTGGTGGTCGTGCTCTCCGGTTCGGTGGCGCTGCTGGGGGACTCCGTGCACAACGCGGCCGACGCGCTGACCGCGGTGCCGCTCGGCATCGCGTTCGTCCTCGGCCGGCGTGCGGCCACGCGCCGCTTCACCTACGGGTACGGCCGCGCGGAGGACCTCGCCGGCCTCGTGGTCGTGCTGACGATCGCCGCCTCCGCCGCGTTCGCCGCCTGGACGGCGGTGGAGCGGCTGCTGGACCCCCGCCCCATGCATCACATCCCGGTCGTCGCCGTCGCGGCCGTCATCGGTTTCGCGGGCAACGAGTGGGTCGCCCGTCACCGCATCCGGGTGGGCCGCGCGATCGGTTCGGCCGCGCTGGTCGCGGACGGACTCCACGCGCGTACCGACGGCTTCACCTCGCTGGCGGTGCTGGTGGGCGCGGGCGGGGCGGCGCTCGGGTGGCAGCTCGCCGACCCGGTGGTGGGGCTGGCGATCACGGCTGCGATCGTGCTGGTGCTGCGGGACGCGGCGCGCGAGGTGTTCCGGCGGGTGCTGGACGCCGTCGACCCGGCCCTGGTGGACCGCGCGGAGCGGGCGCTGAAGGAGGTGCCGGGTGTGCGGGAAGTGGGTGAGCTGCGACTGCGCTGGATCGGACACCGGTTGCGCGCCGAAGTGGCGGTCGTGGTCGACGGCGAGGTGAGCGTACGGCGGGCGCACGCCATCGCGGTCGAGGCCGAACACGCCCTGCTGCACGCGGTTCCGAGGCTCACCGCGGCCCTGGTGCACGCGGACCCGGCCCCGGCCCCTGGCGAGGCGGACCCGCATCTGGCCCTGGCCCACCACACCCCGAGTTGATCGCGGCGCCGGTCAGACGCCCAGGCCCTCCAGCACCACCGCGTGCGGCAGTTCGGCGAACGCCTTGCCCGGCACCAGCAGCTTGCCGCGGCGCCGGCCGCTGCCGACCAGGACGTACGGCAGGTCGACGACCCTGGAGTCCACCAACACCGGCCAGCTGTCCGGCAGTCCGATCGGGGTGATACCGCCGTACTCCATGCCGGTCTCGCCCGTAGCCACGTCCATGGGCGCGAACGAGGCCTTGCGGGCGCCGAGTTGGCGGCGCACCACACCATTGACGTCGACCCGGGTGGCGGAGAGGACCACGCAGGCGGCCAGCGTCGCTTCGCCGCCGCGCTTGCCCGTGACCACGACGCAGTTGGCGGACTGGTCGAGCAGTTCCTTGCCGTAGTGCTCGACGAAGGTCGTCGTGTCGGCCCGGTCGGGCTCGGTGTCGACGTACACGATCCGTTCGGCGGGCACGCTGCCGCTCCAGTGTCGTACGGCGTCGGCGACGGGGGCGGTGAGCTCGTCGAGGCAGTCGGGGGCCGGGGTGGCGTGGTCGAAGTCTCCGATGGGCGCGCGCATGACGGCACGTTAACAGCCGGGACGCCACCGGCCCGCCGGGCGTCTCAGCGCACGGGCGGCACCGAGACCGCCATCACCATCTCCATCGGGACGTCACCGTCGTTGGCGTACGTGTGCGGCGTGCCGGCCTCGAAGGAGGCGCTGGCTCCGGTGGGGACGCGGTACGCGACGCCGTCGACGGTGAGGGTCAGCTCGCCCGCGGTGACGTGGACGAGTTCGACCGTGCCGACGGGGTGCGGGTCCGAGGGGCTGCGGTCGCCGGGCATCAGCCGCCAGTCCCACATCTCCAGCGGACCGGGCGCCTCGGTGCCGGCGAGGAGGCGGTTGTAGCTGCCGGCATCGGTGTGCCACAGGCGTACGGCCTGGTCGGCCGGGACGATGCGGACCCTGGGGCCCTGCTCGTAGTCGAGCAGCGTGGTGATGCTGACGCCCAGCGCGTCGCCGATCTTGACGACCGTGCCGATGCTCGGATTGGTGCGGGCCTGCTCGATCTGGATGAGCATGCCGCGGCTGACCCCGGCGCGGGCGGCCAGCGCGTCCAGCGTGAAGCCCCGCTCGGTGCGCCACCGCTTGACGTTGCGCGCCAGGGACTGGGTCAGCAGGTCGAGGTCCGACACATTCCGTCCAATATTCTGTATGACAGAGTTGACTTGATTGAACTATGATGGGGTGCACCTGATCGTTCACTGAACTGTACTGCGAGGCCGCCCATGACAGCACTCTTCGCCCTGGCCACGAGCCTTCTGTGGGGCCTGGCCGACTTCGGCGGCGGGCTGCTGACGCGGAGGATGCCGGCGCTGACCGTCGTCGTCGTCTCGCAGACGATCGCCGCAGCCGTACTGGGGGCGATCGTGGTGGCCACGGGCGGCTGGAGCGAGGCGGGGCCACGGCTGTGGTTCGCGCTCGCCGCCGGCCTGATCGGCCCGATCGCCCTGCTCTCCTTCTACCAGGCGCTCGCCCTCGGCCCGATGGGCGTGGTCTCCCCGCTCGCCACCCTGAGCGTGGCGGTCCCCGTCGGCGTGGGTCTCCTCCTCGGCGAGCGCCCCGGGGTGCTGCAGGTGGCGGGCATCCTGGTCGCCGTCGCCGGAGTCGTGCTCGCGGGCGGCCCCCAGCTCAGGGGTGCCCCGGTGCAGCGGAAGGCGATCTGGCTGACACTGGTGGCCGCGCTCGGCTTCGGCACGGTGTTCGCGCTGATCGCGGAGGCGTCGACCACGGTCACGGGACTGTTCCTGGCACTGTTCGTGCAGCGCGCGGCCAACGTCGCCGGAGGCGGAGCCGCCCTGTACGCCGCCCTGCGCCGGGGCACCCCGGCGCTTCCCGACGACAGTCTCCCCTGGCGTTCCCTGCCCGCGCTCGCCTTCGTCGGGCTGGCCGACGTGGCGGCCAACGGCACGTACGCGATCGCCGCCCAGCACGGCCCGGTCACCGTGGCGGCGGTGCTCGCCTCGCTCTATCCGGTGGTCACGGCGCTCGCCGCGCGCGGCTTCCTCAGCGAACGGCTGCGGGCCGTGCAGGCGGCGGGCGCGGGCCTGGCCCTGGTGGGCACGGTACTCCTCGCAGCCGGCTGAGAGCCCCGAAGGTCCGGCGCTCCGGCTCAGGACTCGGCCTCCAGTTCGGCGAGCCGGGCGACGGCCTCCTCGTCCAGCTGGGCCAGCGCCTGCAGCTGCTCGGGCGTGACACCGTCCGGGATGGGGACCGGGGCCGGGGTCCTGAGCGGCGGCTGCCAGCCGGCATCGGGCGTCCAGCGTCGTACGACCCGCGCCGGGGCCCCCGCCACCACCGCATGGTCGGGTACGGCGCCCCGTACCACCGCCCCGGCCGCCACCACCACGTTCCGCCCGATCCGCGCGCCCGGCAGGATCACCGCGCCGGTGCCGATCCAGCAGCCCGGCCCGATCTCCACCGGTTCCATCCGGGGCCACTGCTTCCCGATCGGCTCATGGGGATCGTCGTAGGAGTGGTTGGTGGAGGTCACATAGACGTACGGCCCGAAGTAGCAGTCGCGGCCGATCGTGACCGAGGTGTCGGCGATGACATGGCTGCCCCGGCCGAGGACCACACCGTCACCGATGCGCAGGATCGGGTCCGGTCCGAGGTCGAGGTCGGGCATGAGCCCGGCGGTCAGCGTCACCTGCTCGCCGATGATGCAGTGGGCGCCCAGGTGGATCCAGGGCTCGCCGAAGACGGTGCCGAGCGGGAAGGCGAGTCTGGTACCGGTTCCCATCGCGCCGAACCGGAAGCGCCCGGGGTGCTCCGCGGTCACCGACCCGATGCGCTGCACCCAGGCCCAGGCCGCGTGGACGGCGCGCTGGCCGAGGCCACGACGCCATGATGAGAACGTGTTCCTGCTCCTGAGCACCCGCTTACCGTAATCGGCCAGGAGTGCGGCCGTACGTCCGGGCACCTGTGATCTTCGCCCCACCGATGGCGTACCGTGCCGGTGTACCGACCACGAGGAGGCGGCCATGACGCGGAAGGCGCTGATAACGGGGATCGGCGGCAGGGATCCCGAGGTGGATCAGGAGGCGTTCGTGTCCCCCACGTCGGTGGTGCTCGGGGACGTCACGCTGCACGCGGGCGCGAGCGTCTGGTACGGCGCGGTTCTGCGCGGCGACGTCGAGCGGATCACCGTCGGCGCGAGCAGCAACGTCCAGGACAACTGCACCCTGCACGCCGACCCGGGCTTCCCGGTCACCGTCGGCGAACGGGTCTCCATCGGGCACAACGCGGTGGTCCACGGCGCGACCGTGGAGGACGACTGCCTGATCGGCATGGGCGCCACCGTCCTCAACGGCGCGGTGATCGGCGCGGGCTCCCTGGTCGCCGCCCAGGCCCTGGTCCCGCAGGGCATGCGGGTGCCCCCGGGCTCACTGGTGGCGGGCGTCCCCGCGAAGGTCAAGCGGGAGCTGACCGCCGAGGAGCGGGAGGTCGTCACACTGAACGGCACGATGTACGCGGACCTGGCGCGGGCGCACCGCGAGGTGCACGAGGAGAGGTGAGGCTCACTCGGAGGCCGGCACGGTCTCCGGTTCCGTCTCCTGCGTCCCCGCCGCCGCCCTGCTCGCCTTGCCCGCCTTGCGCTTCACGATCAGCATCGAGACGAGGCCGATCAGCACCGCGGCCACCAGCCCGAGGTAGGAGAACTTCTTCAGCCAGGACTCGGCGACGACACCCACGTAGTAGATGACCGCGGTCGTGCCGCCCGCCCAGACCACGCCGCCCAGGAGGTTCGCGGTCAGGAACTTCCAGTACGGCATCCGCAGCACCCCGGCGAGCGGACCGGCGAAGATCCGCAGCAGGGCGACGAACCGGCCGAAGAAGACCGCCCACATGCCCCACTTCTCGAAGGACCGCTCGGCGGTCGCGACATGGCCTTCGCCGAAGTGCTTGGGGAACTTCCTCCCGAGCCAGGCGAGCAGTGGTCGGCCGCCCTTGCGGCCGATCGCATAGCCGATGGAGTCGCCGACGACGGCGCCGAGGCTCGCGCAGGCCGCCAGGACCACCGGGTTGACGGAGCCGTGCTGGGAGGACAGCAGGGCCGCCGACACCAGGACGATTTCGCCCGGCAGCGGGATGCCCAGGCTCTCCAGACCGATGACCAGGGCCACTACGGCGTAGACGGCGCCCGCGGGGACCGTGTCGAGCCACTCCTGGACGTGCACCGCCGGTTCCTCCCGATTCGCGTCCTTGCCTTCCACGGCGTGCGCCCACCCGGCGGGCACGGCACACGCCGTGAAGCCTACCGGCTCGACCGGATGTGCCGCCGTCCCGGAGATCGCACCGGTGGTCGTGTGCGAATGTGGCGCTCAGGGTGTTCCCGTGTGTCAGGTGACGCGGAAGGAAGGGCCCCGCCAGGGGTGCGGGGCCGGCCGGGGCGCTTCGCGGTACGGCGGCGTGCGGCGTCAGCCGTTGGGGCGCAGGGTCCAGACGACCGTCATCTCGCCGGTGACGGCGCCGTCCTCGCGCTGGATGGCGATGGAGACGGGGAACTCGGGGCGTAGACCGGCGTCCAGCTCGGCGACGATCTCGGCGACGGGGCGGCCGAGGGTGGCGGTCGCGGTGACCGGCCCCATCGCCAGCTTCTTGTAGGCGATCTCGGCGCTCACGGCGAGCGGCACGGCCCGCGACAGCTGCTCCCCGAACGCGGCCAGCACGATCGCGCCACTCGCCGACTCCCCGAGCGTGAACATCGCTCCGGCGTGCGGCCCGCCGACGTGGTTGTGGAAGTCGCTCCGGTCCGGCAGGGCCACCACGGCCTTCTCCGGGGTGGTCTCCAGGAACTCCAGGTTCAGAGTCCTGGCCATCGGCACCGTGGCGGCGAGCATCTCGCCGATCGACATCTGGTCTGCGCTCATGAGCGGCATGTTACCCATGAGTAGCGACGGCGGGAAGGAGGCCGGCCCCACACCTTCCGGTCCTGGCCCGCGACACCGGGCGCAGCGCCCGGTCAGCCGATGCTGAAGGCTCCGTCGGGAGGTTCTGGCGACGGGACGGCGTTCTCGTCGTGCACCGGCCCGGCGCCGGCCATGAAGGCCCGTAGCGCCGCGCCGTGTTCGACGCGGGCCGGGAACGCGTCGGCAGCGGATCGGCGGGCGAGCGGGGCCGTGTCCAGCGGCCGGTGCGCACCGATGAGCACGGCGTTGCCGAAGCGGCGGCCGCGCAGCACCGCAGGCTCGGCGATCAGCACGAGTTCCTGGAACACCGTGGCGAACGTGGCGAGTTGGGAGCGCAGGAAGGCGAAGGGCGCGGCATCGGCGAGGTTCGCCAGATAGACGCCGTCCGGGCGCAGCGCCCGCTCGGCGGCGCGCGCGTACGCCACCGTCGTGAGGTGGGCGGGGACGCGGGAGCCGCCGAAGACGTCCGCGATCACGATGTCGGCCGAGGACGGAGGGGCGGCCTCCAGCCAGGCACGGGCGTCGGCCGCGTGCAGGGTGACGCCGGAACCGGCGGGCAGCGGCAGGTGCTCCACGACGAGGTCCAGCAGGCCCCGGTCGGCCTCGACCACGTCCTGCCGTGAGCCGGGTCTGGTCGCCGCGACGTAGCGCGGCAAGGTGAGCGCGCCCCCGCCGAGATGGACCACGTCCAGCGCCCGCCCGGGTTCCGCGACCGTGTCCAGCACATGGCCGAGCCGTCGCGCGTACTCGAACTCCAGGTGTGTCGGGGCGTCCAGATCGACGTACGACTGCGGCGCCCCGTCGACCGTGAGGAGCCAGGCCCGCTCGCGATCGACATCGGGCATCAGCTTGGCGGTGCCGTGGTCGGTGGTACGGGTGACGGGTATGGGCTCGCTCACGGCTCCATTGTGCGGGTGCGGGAAGAGCGCGGCCTCCCCGCACCCGCTCGGCCGGCACCGTCAGACGACGGACGTCACCGTGCCGGCACCGATCGTCCGGCCACCCTCGCGGATCGCGAACCCGAGCCCCGGCTCCAGCGGGACCTCACGGCCCAGCTCCACCGTCATCGTGACCGTGTCACCGGGGCGGGCGACGGCCGTCTCCCCGAGGTCGACATCCCCGACGACATCGGCGGTACGGATGTAGAACTGCGGTCGGTAACCGGTCGACACCGGCGTCGTACGACCGCCCTCGCGGGCCGACAGCACGTACACCCGCGCCGTGAAACGCCGACTCGGCACCACGCTGCCGGGCGCCGCGACGACGTGCCCGCGACGTACCCCGTCGCGCGGCACCCCGCGCAGCAGCAGCGCCACGTTGTCCCCCGCCTGTGCCTCGTCCATGGGCTTGCCGAAGGTCTCCAGACCGGTGACCACCGTCTCCACCTCGGCGCCGAGCACCTCGACCCGGTCGCCGACCCGGATCCGGCCGCGCTCGACGGCGCCGGTGACGACCGTGCCGCGGCCGGTGATGGTGAGCACGTTCTCCACCGGCAGGAGGAACGGCGCGTCCACGTACCGCTCGGGCATGGGCACATACGTGTCCACCGCGTCGAGCAGCGCGTCGATCGCCGCGGTCCACCGCGGGTCGCCCTCAAGGGCCTTGAGTCCGGAGACGCGCACGACCGGTACGGATTCCCCCGGATAGCCCTGCTCGGTGAGCAGGTCGCGGACCTCCAACTCGACGAGGTCGGTGAGCTCGTCGTCGCCCGCGTCGGCCTTGTTGAGCGCGACCACGATGTGGTCGACGCCCACCTGCCGGGCGAGCAGCACGTGTTCGGCGGTCTGCGGCATGATTCCGTCGAGCGCGGAGACGACGAGGATCGCCCCGTCGAGCTGCGCGGCCCCGGTGACCATGTTCTTGACGTAGTCGGCGTGGCCCGGCATGTCCACGTGCGCGTAGTGCCGGGTGTCGGTCTCGTACTCGACGTGCGCGATGTTGATGGTGATGCCGCGCGCCGCCTCCTCCGGGGCGCGGTCGATCCGGTCGAACGGCACGTATCGGGTGCTGCCGCCGTTGCCGCGCTCGGCGAGGACCTTGGTGATGGCGGCGGTCAAAGTGGTCTTGCCGTGGTCGACGTGGCCCATGGTGCCGATGTTCAGGTGCGGTTTGGTGCGCACGTATGCCGTCTTGGGCATGGCTGTACCTCGTAGCCTCTCGAAAGAAAGCGGGGACCCCCAAGGACTCGCCGACCCTCCCCCTGCGGGGTCCGCCGGACGATCCGGGAAGGGTCAGCTTCGGGCGCCGTCGACAGCGGCCACGAGGATGAGGACGGCAGCCTTCGGGGCATCCGCTGCGGCGGATGCTGCGAGGACGAAGGCGTACCGGAACATGTCGTAGAGCATCGCCGAAGGGCCCACTCACGTCGAATGGTTTTCCGGGCGGGGCGAGTTCGGCGGGACGACGGCTGCCGGAACCAGTGACCCCGCGAGACGAACCATACGGCGATCACACACATGGTCCGGTTACTGTCGACGGATGCTCGATGCCACCACCCGCTCTGGGGGCACCGCCACCGCCACGGCCTCTCCCCGGGCCGCCGCAACGGAGCTCACCGCGCCACCGGCCGCCGCCGTCGCACCGCTCGGATTCACGGCCCGCTGCACCAGACTGCTGCTGTCGCCCTGGGCGCGCCTGTTCCTGCTCGTCGTGCTGCTCACGGCGGCGGCTTCGTGTGTGCTGGCGTTCGAGCCGCAAAGACTGCTGGCGCACGGCCGGCCACCGCAGCTCGGAGGTGCCGCGGCGGCCGTCGTCTTCGCGGTGGCGTACGGGTTGTGCACGGTCGCGTTCGTGCCGCGCCCGTTGTTGAACCTGGCGGCGGGCACTGTGTTCGGCTCGCAGCTCGGCACGGGCGCGGCCCTCGCGGGCACCGTGCTCGGGGCCGGGATCGCGTTCGGGCTGGGCCGGGTGCTCGGGCAGGACGCGCTGCGCCCGCTGCTGCGCGGGCGCTGGCTGAGGGCGGCGGACGGACAGCTCAGCCGACACGGCTTCCGCTCGATGATGGCGGCCCGGCTGTTCCCGGGGGTGCCGTTCTCGGCGGCCAACTACTGTGCGGCCGTCTCCCGGATGCGCTGGGCGCCGTTCCTCCTCGCGACGGCTCTGGGGTCGGTCCCGAACACCGCCGCGTACGTCGTCGCCGGCGCCCGCGCCGCGAGGCCGACCTCCCCTGCCTTCCTGATCGCGCTCGGCTTCATCGCCGTACCGGCGGTGGCGGGCGCGGTGGTGGCCTGGCGGAAGCGCCACCACCTCAGGCGCGTCTAGACGCCTCTGGACCGCTTGTAGACCGCCGCCGGCCCGCTTCTAGATCGCTTCTAGACCGCTTCGAGGATCATCGCGTTGGCGAGGCCGCCCGCCTCGCACATCGTCTGCAGGCCGTAACGGGCGCCGCGCGCGCGGAGTGCGTGCACGAGCGTCGTCGTGAGGCGGGTGCCGCTCGCGCCCAACGGGTGGCCGACGGCGATGGCCCCGCCGTGCACGTTGACTTTCGCCGGATCGGCGCCCGTCTCCTGCTGCCAGGCCAGAACCACCGAGGAGAAGGCCTCGTTCACCTCGAACAGGTCGATGTCGTCGAGCGTGAGCCCCGCCCTGCGCAGCACCTTCTCGGTGGCCGGGATGACCCCGGTGAGCATCAGCACGGGGTCGGATCCGGTGACCGCGAAGCTGTGCAGGCGGGCGAGCGGGCGCAGTCCGAGGCGGGCCGCGGTCTCGCTGGAGGTGATCAGTACGGCGGAGGCGCCGTCGTTGATGGGGCTCGCGTTGCCGGCGGTGACGTTCCACTCGATCTGCGGGAACCGTTCGGCGAACGCCGGGTCGTAGTAGGCGGGTTTGAGCCCGGCGAGGATCTCGGTCGTGCTGCCGGGGCGGATGCACTCATCACGCGTGAGGCCCTCCAGGGGAGCCGTCTCCGCGTCGAACAGCCCGGCGTCCCAGGCCGCCGCCGCCTTGCGGTGCGAGGAGACGGCGAAAGCGTCCATCTGCTCCCGCCCGATCGACCACTTGGCGGCGATCAGCTCGGCGCTGACGCCCTGCGGAACCAGGCCTTCCGGGTAGCGCTCGGCGACCCCGGGGCCGAAGGGATCCTTCCCGGCGGGCACGTTGGACCACATCGGGACGCGGCTCATGGACTCCACGCCACAGGCCACGACGATGTCGTACGCGCCCGACATCACGCCCTGGGCGGCGAAGTGCACGGCCTGCTGGGACGAACCGCACTGGCGGTCCACGGTGGTCGCGGGCACCGTCTCCGGGAAACCGGCGGACAGGACGGCGTACCGGGTGGTGTTCATGGCCTGCTCGCCGACCTGGTCGACGGTGCCGCCGATGACGTCGTCGATGAGCGCCGGGTCGACGCCGGAGCGCTCGACGAGGGTGCGCAGGGTGTGCGCGAGGAGCTCCACGGGATGGACGTGGGCGAGGGCGCCGTTCGGCTTGCCCTTGCCCACCGGGGTGCGTACGGCTTCGACGATGACGGCGTCACGCATGGTGCGGGCCTCCTTGCCCGGCGGGTGCCGGTGCGGCGATTACCGGTGAGTAGGAAATCTGGACCCACCATAACGCGCGGGGTTGGGAAATCAAACCCTGCCCTAGACTGTGCGTATGGCCGCTTCCAGAGACCCGCGCCCCTGCTCGATCGCCGACACCCTGGCCCTGGTCGGCGAGAAGTACTCCCTGCTGGTCCTGCGCGAGGTGTGCCTCGGCAACCGACGCTTCGACCAGCTCGTGCGCAACATCGGCGCACCGCGCGACATCCTGGCCGCACGGCTGAAGCGTCTGGTGGAGGCGGGGATCCTGACGAAGAAGCTGTACAGCGAGCGCCCCCAGCGCTACGAGTACCGGGCCACGCCGGCCGGCCTGGAACTGGAGCCGGTCCTGATGACCCTCAAGGAATGGGGCGACCGCCATCTGAGGGAAGACGGCGATCGCCCCATGGTGATCGAACACAGCTGCGGCAACGAACTCGTCCCGGTCGTCACCTGCTCCGCCTGCGGGGAGGAAGTCCGCCACGAGGACCTCACGGCGCACCCGCAGGCGCCGGGCTGGACGGTGTCCGGCCCCGCCGCTGCGTAGACCTGCCTACACGGTCCCCTTGTACACGTCGAGCCGCCCGCACATCCCGAACTTCCCGTAGGCGGACGGCTGTTCGGCGCGTGCGACGGCGTCGGCGAGGTGGGAGGCGTCGCCGTGCTCCAGGCGGTCGAGCTGGTCACCGGTGGCCGCGGCGGCGGCCCGCGCACCCCGTTCCCAGCGCTCGCGCCACTCGGCAAGCCGCGGCCGGACGAGCGCGGCGGCGGCCCGGTGGAAGGCGGCGAGCGGCTCCGGGCCGGCCGCGTCGCGCAGCGTCCGGTAGCCCTCCAGGGCAAGGTCGCGACGGGCCCGGGCGATCCGCTCCTGCTCCTCCTCGGGGGCGTCGGCCGGGATCACGGTCGCGGCGGCGTACGTCTCCGGGTCGGTCAGGTACCGCGGGGGCAGGGTCAGGACGGCGTCACCCGCCTCCGGCAGCCCGTTGTTCTGCATGAGGACGGTGATGCGCAGATCGTCCTCGTTGACCAGCCGGTGGATGGTGCCCGGAGTGAACCAGGCGACGGTGCCGGGCTCCAGCGGGGTGACCTCGTACCCGGACGTCGTCAGCGTCTGCACGGCACCGCGCCCGCCCGTGACCACGTACGCCTCCGAGCAGGTCAGGTGCATGTGGGGGGTGCCGCCGCACACCCCGTCGCTCGCCGGCCAGTCGTAGACGGACAGGTGCGAGACGGCGACGGCGCCCGGCAGCCCCGTGAACTCTGCTGCGCTCACCACGGATGCTCCTCGAGGTACTTGGCGACCTCTTCACGCTCCCACGCGCCGTCCGCGACCACGACCCGGTAGCGGCGCCGCAGCGTGTCGCCCGGGGCCAGCTCCAGCTCGTCGTAGAACGCCCAGGAGGGGGCGACGGCGGCGAAGGGGTCGTTGCGGACGAACCAGTGGGCGGGGTGGGCGCCCCGCTCGCCGAGGTGGTCGTTCTCGGGGGCGTGCGCGAAGACCAGGGTGGCGTGCCCGTCGGTGCCGTCGTGCTCGCCCGAGTACGCGAGCCAGGGGGCCTGGCGCCCCATCAGCCCTGGGCCTTCCACGTCGGGCGCGACGACCCGTCCGTCGCGGAAGGCGCGCGGCCCGCGCCAGAACAGGCCCGTGTAGCCGGCCATCTCCCGGCCGGCCGTCGTCGGGCTGCCGAAGAACAGTGGCTCGTCGCGGCGGTTGGTGATCGCGGAGGTCCAGGTCAGCGCCCAGCTCCGGGAGGGGAGGTCGACGTCGTGCACCTCGATACGGCGCTCCTCCTCGGCCCACAGCTCGCCGGTGTACGGGTGCCAGGTGAGCCGCTCGGCGATCACCGCTCGGTCGCCGTCCGCGTCGACGTCGTCGAAGGCGACGTGCGCCATGGAGCCGACGCGCTCCGGCAGCTCCAGGTAGCCCTCGCCGGGCACATAGGTGTTGCCGCCCCACAGGTTCTGCCCGGACAGGTGTGAGGCGGTCAGCTGCAGGCCCTTGTGCCAGCGGTGGTCGTTGGGCCGGTAGTCGGTGACGACGTCACCGGCGAGCGTACGGATCGGGTGCAGATACGGCTTGGGCGCCTCCCAGGCCGCCTCGGGGCCGTACACGTAGGAGAGGAGTTCGACACCGGTCGTCGGTTCGGTGAGCGTGATGCGGTCGCCGTGCGCGTGCACGATGCGCAGGGTCGCGGTCATGCGGACACCTCCTCGCTCGGCGTCACCGAGGACGCCTCCGCCACCACCGGCGCCCAGCCGGGCGCCCCTCCGTGCAGGGCCGTGTAGTACGGGTCCCCGGGGCCGATCTCCCCGGCGCGGACGGTCGTGTCGGTGAACGCCGACTTGTACAGCGCGGTGATCAGCTCCAGGCTGGTCCGCCCGTCGGCGCCGCTGCTGCGCGGCCGCTCGCCCGCGCGCATGCTCGCGACCAGCTCGCGCAGCTGCTCCAGGTGCGAGCTCGGCACGTCCTCGCCGAAGTCCCGCCAGGCCTCGGCCTCCTTCTCGGGCACGTCGGGGGCCGGGGTGATGCGCCAGTTGTCGTTGCTGTGCCCGTACAGGTGCTTGAGTTCCACGGTCGCGCGCTCGCAGTCGATGCGGATGCGGCTGACCTCGTCCGGGCTGAGCACGCTGTTCACGATCGTCGCGAGAGCGCCGTTCTCGAACCGCACGAGCGCCGTCGACACGTCCTCCGTCTCCACGTCGTGGACCAGGCGCCCGGCCATGGCCCGCACCTCGCTCCACGGCCCGAGCAGGTCGAGCAGGAGGTCCATCTGGTGGATCCCGTGGCCCATGGCCGGGCCTCCGCCCTCGGTATGCCAGCGGCCGCGCCAGGGCACGGCGTAGTAGGCGGCGTTGCGGTACCAGGTCGTCTGACAGTGCGCGACCAGCGGGCGGCCCAGGGCCTGCTCCGCGAGCAGCCGCCGCACGTGCCGGGAGCCGGAGCCGAAGCGGTGTTGGAAGACGATCGCCGCGTACGGGCCGCCGTCCGTGCCCTCCTCCGCCTCCACGGCGTCGAAGTCGGCCAGCGTCGGCACCGGCGGCTTTTCGCACCACACCCAGGCGCCGGCCCGCAACGCGGCGATGGTCTGCTCCCGGTGCAGGGTCGGCGGCGTACAGATGCTGACCAGGTCGGGCCGCTGCTCCTCCAGCATCTGGTGGAGGTCGGTGTACGCGTGCGGGATGCCGCCCTCCGCGCAGAAGCGCTCGACCGCCTCGGCGTCGATGTCGACCGCGGCCACGATCTCGGTCTCGCCCTCCTCGGCGAGACCGGCCAGCGCGGACAGGTGGGAACGCGCGATGCCGCCCGTGCCGACGATCGCGGCCTTGATACGGCGGCCTGCGTACGGGGGCAACGGGCGGTCCGCGCGGGGCTTGGGGATCACGGCTCGGTGCGGGTTCGGGTCGGGCGTGCTCTGTGGACTTGTGGCATCGTCGGTGGCGGACGCGTGGTGGTCTGTGGGCATGAACGTGATCAGCGCTCCATCGGACGTGACGTCTGACGTTGGCCAACGCGTGTTGACTCCCGAGGACCCGGGGGGCAGCAAGCGCTTTCCCTGCGCTTGAACGTAAGCGGCGCCCGACTGGCCGGTCAACACCACGGACGTGTGACGTTCACCCAGGACACGAGGCCTGCCCGCGCGGCGATCCACCGGTCCGCACCAAGCGCAGGCAAAGCCCCGGTGATGGCATCGTCATGTCGGGACGCTACGCTGCCCACCACACTCGCTCACCGGCTGTGCCCAGGTCCTGCGGCATGCCGCGGCTCGGTGTGCCCGTCGTCGCCTCAACGATCAGCTCTTGGACCGCATCACGTCATGTCTTGGCTTGAATCCCTCATCCTCGGGCTCGTCCAGGGGCTGACCGAGTTCCTCCCCGTCTCCTCCAGCGCGCACCTGCGGCTGACCGCGGCCTTCGCGGGCTGGAAGGACCCGGGGGCGGCCTTCACCGCGATCACGCAGATCGGCACGGAGTCCGCGGTGCTGATCTACTTCCGCAAGGACATCGCGAACATTCTCTCGGCCTGGTTCCGCTCCCTGTTCGACAAGAAGATGCGGCAGAACCAGGACGCGCGGACGGGCTGGCTGGTGATCGTCGGCTCCATACCCATCGGCGTGCTGGGCGTCACGCTCAAGGACCAGATCGAGGGTCCGTTCCGCGATCTGCGGCTCACTGCGACGATGCTGATCGTCATGGGCCTGGTCCTCGGCATCGCGGACCGCCCAGCGGCACGCGACGAGACGGGCGGTCGGCATCGGGCGCCCAAGCAGCGCAAGACGCTGCAGGACCTCGGCATCAAGGACGGCCTGATCTACGGCGCCTGCCAGGCGATGGCCCTGGTCCCCGGCGTGTCGCGCTCCGGTGCCACGATCAGCGGCGGCCTCTTCCTGGGCTACCGACGCGAGGCCGCCGCCCGCTACTCCTTCCTGCTCGCCATTCCCGCGGTGCTGGCCTCGGGGGCCTTCGAGCTCAAGGACGCGGCGGAGGCGGGGCGTGTGAGTTGGGGGCCGACGCTGTTCGCGACGGTGATCGCGTTCGTGTCGGGGTACGCG
Source organism: Streptomyces sp. NPDC001848 (assembly GCF_042891915.1). Classification (NCBI taxonomy): domain Bacteria; kingdom Bacillati; phylum Actinomycetota; class Actinomycetes; order Kitasatosporales; family Streptomycetaceae; genus Streptomyces; species Streptomyces sp. NPDC001848. Next base: position 520,537 of record NZ_JBIATP010000003.1, read on the forward strand.
GTCATCACGTGGTTCATGAAGTTCATCTCGTCGAAGTCGTTCATGCCGTTCGTCTGGTACCGCATCGTCCTCGGTGTGGCCATCACTGCGCTGGTCAGTGGGGGTTTTCTCAGTCCGCTTGCCGCCGAATCCGCGGGGTGAGGAGGGCAGTTGATCTCTGGTTGCCGCGAGAGGTCAATCGCGGTATCCAGCCGCCCGTGCGGCCGACTTCCTCATGCCGGGCTCGCGGGGCCTGGCAGGCGCTCCCCCACCGCCTTGAGGGTGTGGGGGACCCCAGCGCGGCGTTGTCGTCACTCGCCGACTCCCCCACGCTCGAACACGCTCGCGCGGACGGGGCACCCCCATGGCCCCGCTCCTGATCCGGCCTGATCCAAACGAAAGTCCCTAGCCGCGCTCGGGTTCGTCGTGGATGGTCAATGCTCCGGCGAGGTCGAGGTCGGCGACAGTGCCGTGTGCCCCGGCGCGGACGAGCAGCACTGCGCCGAGCGCGGTGCTCCAGAACGTCCTGGCCTCCACGTCCAGCGGTCGACGGGCCCTCCAGCCGCGACCGTCGATGAGCTGGCGCACGAAGCGCTCGGATTGCCGGAACAGCAACTGGAGGTGCCGGTCGACCACGGGGGCGAGTTCAGGCTTGGAGATCCCGGCGGCGAGTGCTCGCGCGACCGATGGGAGCGAGGGCATGGCCAGCACGGCGCGGGCGATGTTGCGCCGAAATGTCGCCGCATCGGGGGCTTGGCGACCGATGCGCTCAATCCGTCGGGCGTCGTGCAGCAAGCCGAGAAAGGCGGCGTGCACGAGCAGCGAGTCCTTGGAGCCGAAGTAGTACGTGACCTGATTGGGGAAGACGCCTGCCGCGTTCGCGATCTCCGCGACGCTCACCTCGGCGCCGGGCCGCTCCTTGCAGAGCCGTGCAGTTGCCTCAATCAGCCGGCGCCTCGTCGCGCGACCGCGGTCACGCGATCGAGCCGACGTTGATCGAGCTTCGGTTCGCTTCTTCTCCACGCGCAAATTGTATGTGATACAACAATGTCTGCCCGCTTGTATCGCATACAAGAAAGGTCGAAGCGCATGCAACGGACAGAAGTCGTCGTGACCGGACTCGGCGCGATCACACCACTCGGTGCAGACGTGGAGTCCACCTGGAAGGCCCTGCTTGCCGGCGAGTCCGGCATCCGCGGCGGCGCCCTGCGAGGCCACGAGGACGCCGGCCTGCCCGACACCGTCGCGGGGACGATGGCGGTCGACCCCGCCGAGGCGCTGCCGCCGGTGCAGGCCAGGCGGCTCGACCGCTCGCAGCAGGCAGCCCTCGCCGCGGCGGCCGAAGCCTGGGCCGATGCCGGTGCCCCGCGGATCGACCCGGACCGGCTCGCATCAGCGATCGGCACAGGCATCGGTGGCGTGCAGACGCTGTTGCAGCAGGACGACGTACTGGAGGCGGCCGGGACGCGGCGGGTCTCGCCACGTACGGTCCCGATGCTCATGCCGAATGCAGCGGCGGCGCTGATCAGTATCGAATACGGCGCACGGGCCGGGGTCCACACGCCCGTCTCGGCATGCTCCTCCGGGGCCGAGGCGATCGCCCTGGGAGCCAGGCTCATCCGCGCCGGCGAGGCGGACGTGGTCATCGCTGGCGGAACCGAGGCAGCGATCACCCCGATCACCGTCGCCGGATTCGCCCAGGCACAAGCACTGTCACGGCACACCGCCGAACCCGCCTCAGCGTCACGGCCGTTCGCCGCGGACCGCAGCGGATTCGTCCTCAGTGAAGGCGCCGCTGTCGTGGTGCTCGAAAGCGCCGAGCACGCAAGCACCCGAGGCGCGCGCGTCCACGCGGTACTCGCGGGCGCCGGCATCGCCGCCGACGCTCACCACATCACGGCGCCCGCTCCCGACGGCTCCGGTCAGATCTCGGCCATGCGGAAGGCCCTGGCACAAGCCGGCTTGGCTCCCGAACAGATCAGCCACATCAACGCCCACGCCACCGGAACTCCGGTCGGCGACGTCGCCGAGGCGCACGCGATCAGGGAGGTCTTCGGCCGCGCCACCGTGACGGCCCCCAAGGCGGCCCTCGGCCATCTCTTCGGCGCGGCGGGTGCGATCGAAGCGCTCATCGCCATCCTCAGCGTGGAGCACGGCGTCATCCCGCCGACCCGCAACATCACCGCGGCCGGCGTCGGTTCCGACATCGATCTCGATGTCGTCGCAGAGCGACGAGACGTCTCCCAAGAGGCCGTACTCAGCAACTCCTTCGGCTTCGGTGGGCAGAATGTCTCACTCATCGTCACCAGCGCACGACACCAGGCGTCCCGTATGGCCTCGACCACACCATGACCCACGCGAACGCACCATTGTCCATGGAAGGTCGCCGCGGATTGATCGAGCATTGCAAGGCGTGGAAGACGACAGAATCCCCCAATCCCCCACCACGGAAAGGACCGTGACCAACCACATACCGCACGCGTAGCCGGACGGTAGCGCGCTGTCAGTCCCTGCCCCTAGGCTTGTCGGCATGTCCCCCGAACCCATGAGCCCTGGTTCCACGCGCTCTGCCGAGGACTTGAACGAGCGGATCCGCGCGCTGTGGATGCGTGCGGGTGGCTCCCTGTCGGCCGAGGAGCGCGCGGAGTACGAGCTGTTGGTCGTCGAGTGGGCGGCGGCGATACGCGGCCAGGTCATAGAGGCGGCCTGACGCGGGCCGCCGCCGCCGCGCGGAGACGGACGCCGGTCGAGACGTCACCGCCCGCCGGCCACCCTCAGCACGGCGCCCGTCGTGTACGAGGACTCCGGGGACATCAGCCAGGCGATCGCCGCAGCGATCTCCTCCGCGCGGCCGGCTCGGCCCAGCGGGATCGCCGCCGCCATCCGCCGGGGCCGGTCCGGGTCGCCCATCGCCGCGTGGATCTCGGTGTCGACCACCCCGGGCGCCACCGCGTTGACGCGGATGCCGTCCGGTCCCAGTTCCTTGGAGAGGCCCATCGTCAGGGCGTCCACCGCCGCCTTGGCCGCCGCGTAGTGGACGTACTCACCGGGACTTCCCAGCGTCGCCGCTCCCGACGAGACGTTGACGATGACACCGCTCCGGCGTGCCGCCATCTCCCGCGCGGCCCGGCGCGAACACAGCAGCGCGCCCAGGAGGTTGACCTCCACCACCCGCCGCAGAACAGCCGTGTCGGTGTCCACCAACCGACCCAACGGCCCTGTCACCCCGGCGTTGTTCACCAGACCGGTAACCGGCCCGAGAGTGTCGGCGGCCGTCTCGAAGAGCCGGTCGACGTCGGCCTCGTCGGACGTGTCCACGCGCACGGTGACACACCGCGCCCCGGCCGCCCGTACGGCCTGCGCGGTCCGCTCCGCGGCCTCGGCGTCACGGACATACCCGAGTGCCACATCGTGCCCGTCCGTCGCGAGCCGCACGCAGGTGGCGGCGCCGATCCCGCGGCTGCCGCCCGTGACCACCGTCACGGGACGTGTCATCTGTCGCCTCCCCCTGCCGAGCCGTGCCGGAGTGGATCATCCTACGCGCGCCCCCCCTACGTCCGACTCCCACCTGCCTGGCGGTCAGTTCTGCCCATGCACCCCGCCTTTGACGGAAAGACAGGCAGACGGCCACCGGTATGCGCCTGGTGCCGCGTTTACACCCGACCGGCCCCGTCGGATCACACCTTGCGCTTGTCCGATATGACAGTTATGTGCAGTGTCTATACGTTCGTCGCAGTTCGGCTGCCCGGCCGGCGTCTCTGCGACAGAAGGAAATGACATGCCCACGCGTACCTTCGCCGTGGCCGCCGCCCTAGTAGGCGCGACCGCCCTCGCCACCACCGGCATCACCTATGCATCGGCCGCCGGACCCGACGAGCCCACCCTGGCCACCAAACCGGCCGCCAAACCGGCCGTCGCGCACGTCCACCGGGCGGCCCCGCCGGTCCAGCACCCCGCTCCCGCCGCACCGGCTCCCGTCGAGAAGGGCAAGGCGGACGAGAAGCGGCACGAGGGCCGCGACGGCGGCCACGAGCGCGGCGAGGGCCACGAGCGCGGCGAGGGCCGCGGCCACGAACGCAGGCACGAGGGCAGAATCGAGTTCAACGAGCGGACGTTCCCCGCCGCCGAGGACGGCTGCATCGTCGCGGCCAGCGGGCTCGGCTCCAGCAGCTTCAGCATCTTCAACGACAGCGACAAGACCGTCGAGGTCTTCCGCGGGTTCACCTGTGACAACGGGCCCCCGGTCGCCGTCGTCGGCCCCCACGGCGACACCTTCGGGGTGGTGACCCGCACCACGCACGAGGGCTACGGTGACCAGGAGGACCACGAGGGCTTCGGCGGATTCGGGGGCCATGGGGGCTACGGCGGCTTCGGGTTCCCGGACGACGGTGTCGTGGGCAGCTTCCGGGTGGTCGGCCACCACGACGACGAGTGGTGACGGCACAGCCCGGAATACCCGACTCAAGCACCGGCCGGGGGCGGGTTCGCACGGGCCCACGTCCGAACCCGCCCCCGCACACCCCTTGGCCATGCCTCTCCCGTCCCCGACACTGAGCCGATGACCCAGCGCGTGGAGCTCGCGACCGTGATGGACCGGCTGGCCGTCGACGGACTCGTCACCGAGTACGCGGCGGCCGTGGACGACGGGGACTGGGAGGCGTACCGGGAGCTGTTCACCGGGGACGGGCGCGCCGACTACCGCTCGGCCGGCGGGATCGAGGGGGATGTCCGGCAGGTCGCCGGGTGGCTGGAGCAGACCATGCGGCTGTTCCCGATGCGCCAGCACCTGATCGTCAACCGGCGCATCCGGTTCGGGGTGCTGGAGCGGGACGTCGGCGACACGGCCCGGGTGTGGGCGGACTACGTCAATCCGATGCGCTTGGCGAGCGGGGGCGGGGACGAGGACGACGGGGCGCCGGAGCCGGACTTCGTCTGCGGAGGACGGTACGCGTTCACGTTCCTGCGCACGGACGACGGCTGGCGGCTGCGCGCGGTGGTCGTCCAGGAGAAGTGGCGCCGCACCCCACGTCCGTCCACCTGATCGGCAAACGGGCAGCCCGCGCCGCACGCAGAGGCCCCCTGTCGAAGATTCCTCCGGGGCGCGCACACTGGAGACATGATCTGGGGAGGGAAGCGCCGCATCCGGAGGCTCAGCGACTGGCTCACCTCCCGGTGGTGGCGCGGTGCCGCGGCCGTGGTCGCCGGTGCCCTGCCGATGCTCGCCTTTCCGGCGCCGTCGTGGTGGTGGTTCGCATACGTCTGCCTGGTCCCGTGGATCCTGCTCATCCGTACGGCGCCGACCGGCAAGCGGGCCGCGTACGACGGCTGGCTCGGCGGCTTCGGGTTCATGACGGCCGTGCACCACTGGCTGCTACCGAGCCTGAACGTGTTCACGTTCGTCATCGCGGCGCTGCTCGGAGCGTTGTGGGCACCCTGGGGCTGGCTGGTGCGGCGGTTCCTGGCGGAACTGCCCTCGCCAGGGCGGATCGGCGCCGCTCTGGTCGTCCTGCCATCGGGCTGGCTGATGGTGGAGCTCGTCCGTTCCTGGCAGGGGCTCGGCGGCCCATGGGGGCTGCTCGGGTCGAGCCAGTGGCAGGTGCAGCCCGCGCTGCGGCTCGCCTCGGTCGGCGGGGTGTGGCTGCTGAGCTTCCTGGTGGTGGCCGTCAACGTCGCCCTGGCGGTGCTGGTGTCCGTGCGGGAGTCGCGCCTGCCGGCCCTGGCCGGGCTGGTCGCGACGGCCGCCGTGACCTCGGCGGCCTGGGTCTGGTCGCCGCGGCCCGACATCGACGGTCGGGTGCGGATCGCGGTCGTGCAGCCCGGAATCGTGGACGGCACCGGAAGCGGCATGAAACGCTTCGCCGTGGAGGAGCGGCTGACCCGCGAACTCACCGGGCAGCACGTGGACCTGGTCGTCTGGGGTGAGAGCAGCGTCGGCTTCGACCTCGGGCAGCGGCCTGATCTGGCTCGCCGGGTCGCGGCTCTGTCCCGGCAGGTGAAGGCCGACGTTCTCGTCAACGTCGACGCCCGCCGCTCCGACCGCCCCGGCATCTACAAGAGTTCCGTGCTCATCGGCCCGGACGGTCCGACCGGCGACCGCTACGACAAGATGCGGCTCGTCCCGTTCGGCGAGTACATACCGGCGCGGTCCGTGCTCGGCTGGGCCACCTCGGTCGGCAAGGCGGCCGGCGAGGACCGCAGGCGCGGCACCGAGCAGGTGGTGATGAACGTGGGGAACGGGCTGCGCGTCGGCCCGATGGTCTGCTTCGAGTCCGCGTTCCCGGACATGAGCCGCCATCTCGCGGAGGACGGTGCGGATGTGCTGCTCGCCCAGTCGTCGACGTCGACGTTCCAGCACAGCTGGGCGCCCGAGCAGCACGCCTCGCTGGCCGCGCTGCGGGCCGCGGAGACCGGCCGCCCGATGGTGCACGCCACGCTGACCGGGGTTTCCGCCGTCTACGGTCCGAGCGGGGAACGGGTCGGCTCCTGGCTCGGCACCGACCGGAGCACGTGGGCGGTGTACGAGGTGCCGACCGCCCACGGCATCACCCCGTACGTCCGTTTCGGCGACTGGCCGGTGCACGGCGCCCTGCTGGTGATCGCCGGACTGGGTGTGGCCGAGGGACTCCGGACACTCAGGGCGCGACGGCGCGCTCCCGCACCGCGGTCACGACCCGCTCGCACAGTTCGTGTGTCGCCAGTGCGTCCCTGGCGCTGAGCACCTTGCCGGCGCGGACGGCGTCGAGGAAGGCGAGCGCCGCCTGCTCGATGCCGCGCTGACGGGCCACCGGCACCCAGTCGCCGCGCCGGCGCACGGTCGGCTGGCCCTTGTGGTCGACGATCTCGGCGAGGTTGAGCACCTGCCGCTTGGTGTCCTGTCCGGAGACCTCCAGGATCTCCTCGGCCGAACCGCTCAGCCGGTTCATCACGCCCAGCGCGGTGAATCCGTCGCCGGACAGCTGGAGCACCACGTGGTGCAGCAGCCCGCCCTCCACGCGGCCCCGCACGGTCACGTCGTCGACCGTGCCGGGCACCAGGAACCGCAGCGTGTCGACGACATGGATGAAGTCGTCGAGGATCATCGTGCGCGGCTCCTCGGGCAGTCCGACGCGGTTCTTCTGCATCAGGATCAGCTCGCGCGGATGGTCCGCGCACTGCACGTATCCGGGGGCGTAACGCCGGTTGAAGCCGACCGCGAGGCTCACGTTCCGCTCCTCCGCGAGCCGTACCAGCCGCTCGGAGTCGGCGAGTTCGTAGGCGAGCGGCTTGTCGACGTACGTCGGTATGCCCGCCCGGAGGAGGCGGGTGACGATCTCGGGGTGGGTGGTGGTGGGTGTGTGCACGAACGCGGCGTCGAGGTCCCGTGCGAGCAGCGCGTCGAGGTCGGCGTGCCTCTGCTCGTGCGGGAGGTGCAGGCTGTCGGCGACGCGGTGGAGGGTGGCGGGGGTGCGGGTCTGCAGGTGCAGGTCGACCCCCGGCTGCAGTGCGAGCACCGGCAGATAGGCCTTCTGCGCGATGTCGCCGAGTCCGATGCAGCCGACCTTCACGGGCGCTCCTGGGGGTTGCCGACGGGTGCCTGGTCCGAAGCATACGGCGGCTGCGGCGGCCGCCAGTCGGCGATGCCCTCGAAGCCGCGCAGGAGCAGGGCGGGTGCGGCCTTCGACAGCGCGGCGATCGCGGCGTTGCGTACGGCGATCCCGGCGCGGCCGCTCATCATGTTCAGGCGGGCGGTCCGGACGGCCTGGCGGGTGAGGGCGGTGGTCCGGGGCAGTCGGGCGGCCGTGTACGCGGCCAGGTCGTCGCGGTGGTGGGCGAGCACGATCGCGTCCTCGATGGCCTGGTTGCCGCCCTGGCCCAGCGTCGGGGGCATGGCGTGCGCGGCGTCGCCGAGGAGGGCGACCCTGCCGCGGTGATGGGCGGGCAGCGGCTCGGCGAGGTGGTGGACGTCGTGGCGCAGGACGTCCTCGGGACGGGCGGCGGCGAGGACGGCGGGGATCGGTTCGTGCCAGTCGCCGAACCGCCGCAGGAGTTCTGCCTTCTCGTCGTCGGGCGCGCGTTGCCCGGCGGGCACGACGGCCGCCGCGTAGGCGTATACCCGGCCGTCCTTCAGGGGATGCGTGCCCCAGATGCGGCCTCGGCCCCAGGTCTCGTGGGAGGCGAACTCGGGCCCCGGCACAGGGATCATGACGCGCCAGGTGGTGAATCCGGAGTAGACGGGCACAGGGTGGTGCGGGAACAGGATCCGGCGTACGCCGGAGTGGATGCCATCGGCGGCCACGACCAGTTCTGCTTCCAGGTCTCCGTCGGAGGTGGTGACCCGGGCCGGGCGGTCGGTTTCGCCGGGGTCTGCGAGGCTCGCCGCGGTGGCCGTGCGGATGGCGTCCGGCGGAAGCAGGGCGGCCAGGCCGTCGATGAGGGTGGCCCGGGGCAGCAGTACGAGGGGGCCGCCGAAGCGCTCGGCGGCGGCAGCGGCGCTGGTCCGGGTGAGCCAGCGGCCACCGGGGGTGCGCAGCCCGCCGTCGCCCTGCCAGGCGGCCAGGTCGCGGAGCGCGTCGCCGATACCGATGACGTCCAGGGCGCGCAGGGCGTTCGGGGCCAGCGAGATGGCCGCGCCGACCGGTTCGAGCGAGGCAGCGCGCTCCAGCACGGTGACCCGCAGCCCGCGCAGGTGCAGGGCCGCCGCGGCGGTGAGGCCACCGATGCCGCCGCCGATCACGATCGCACGCGGCTGCTGTGCCATGGCTCCTCCTCAAGTCCACGGTGCCCCTCCCCGTCACTACAGGCGTAGTTCCCGGGCGTGTCGAGCGTACTACAGAAGTAGTGCGCCGGGTAGGTTGGCCTTCATGTCCCCCCGCACCACGGGCGCCCCCCGCGCCGACCTCGTCGCCGACACCGCGCTCGCCCTGCTCGCCGAGCGCGGGATGCGGGGCCTGACCCACCGGGCCGTCGACGAGGCGGCTCAGCTGCCCCAGGGCTCCACCTCGAACCTGGCGCGGACCCGTCTGGCGCTCCTGGAACTCGCGGTGCGGCGCCTCGCGGAACGGGAGGCCCGAGTGCTCGCCCCGGAGGAGATGCCCGACCCGGAGGACGAGCTCGGCGCGCTCGTCGACGGCCTTGCACTGGCGGCCCACCGCTCCCTGACCCGCAACCGCGATCTGACACTCGCCCGGTACGAACTGGCCCTGGAGGCCACCCGCCGCCCCGAGTTGCGTCGGTACTTCGACGCGGCCGGGGCCCGATTCCGCGACCAGCTCGCCGCTCTCCTCGCGGCTCTGGGCTCGGCCGACCCGGCCCGGCACATGCTGTCGCTGGTGGCCTGGCTGGACGGGCTGATGTTCTCGTGCGTGGCCGGGACCTTCACCGCGGAGGTGCCCAGCCTGGACGAGGTGCGCGCCGGGCTGCGGGAACTGCTCGACGGGATGCTCGGTGGCTGACCCGGCCGGCCCCGCCGAAAAATGTGATGGAGAGGGGCGGGCGACCTGGGTCAGGATGGGCGGCATGACTGCCGAGCGCCGTGAACCCGCCCTGAACGCCGACGAACGCACCATGCTGGAAGGCTGGCTCGACTACCACCGCCGGACGCTTGCGTGGAAGTGCGAGGGCCTCACCGACGCGCAGCTCAGGACCGCCTCCGTCGAGCCCTCCGAGCTCTCCCTGCTGGGGTTGGTGCGGCACATGGCGGAGGTGGAGCGGGGCTGGTTCCGCAAGGTCCTCGTCGGTGACGACCCCGGGCCGATCTACTACAGCGACGAGGACCGCGACGGCGAGTTCCACCTGACCGAGGCCGACACCTGGCAGGAGGCGTACGCCACCTGGCAGGCCGAGATCGGGATCGCCCGGCGCAACGCGGCCGGCTTCGGCCTGGACGACCTCTCACAGGGCACGAGCAGGTTCACCGAGGAACGCTTCAGCCTGCGCTGGATCTACACCCACATGATCGAGGAGTACGCCCGCCACAACGGCCACGCCGACCTGATCCGCGAGCGGATCGACGGAGCCACCGGCGACTGACGTCACCCGCGGCGAGCGCGGGCCCCTCCGTACGGGGACTCGGATCACCCGTGCGGGGCAACCTGGGCCCGTACGCTCCCCAAAGCGGCGCGGACGCAGCAGAGTTGCGTGGGTGCACCGAACGACGACGACCGCAACGCTCCTGGTCTCCGTGGCCGTCTCGGCCCTCGCCGGCTGTGTGACCGTCCAGCGGCCACCGGATCCCGGCCCGCCGCCCGCGTCCTCGCGTCCCTCATCGCCGCGCCCGGACGGCAGCGGGGAACCACGCGTCGTCCAGGCGCCGGCGCGGGAGGCGCTGGAGCTGGTCGGCCCCTCCCCCCACCCGTCACCGCCCCCGGCCACCGCGGCCACCCCGCACCGCGCGGACCGTCCGGCACCGGCAGCCCCGCACCGCACCGCGGCCGCCCCGCCTGCGCAGCAGAGCCCGGCGCCCCACGTCGAGGTACCGCCGGCCGTCTCGGACGCGTTCCCCAAGGGCACGGGCGTGTGCGCGCTCGGCCGCACGTACGGGGGATGGAAACCGGACAGCCCCGAGGCGACCATCTGCCGGGACACCTACGGGCGGTGAACCCTAGGGCCGCTGTCTCGGCGGCCCCGGGGGTTCTCGGGGGGCGTCCCCGGGACCTGGCCCTGGACCGTTGCAGGGTCGGCCGGGTGGCGGCTCCTCCGCCTCCTCCGCCAGCTCCGCCTGCTCCGCCGCGAGCCGTCGCTCCAGGCGGCCGATCGCCGCCCTGATGCCGTCGCCATAGCCGTCGTCGCCGAGCGCGCCGACCGCGCTTCGGGCCAGGCGCAGATGGGCGCGGGCAGCCTCGCGGCGGCCGAGCTTGACATAGTCGGCGGCCAGGTTGAGCTGGAGCGAGGGGTACAACGCGTGTGCGGCGAGAGCGCCCTCCTGGTCGGCGGGGCGCTCCTCGGTGAGCTCCTCGGCGGCGGACAGCGCTCTGAGGTCCCAGGCGAGCTCGTCGGCCGGGTCGTCCTGGGTGTCCGCCAAGTAGTGCGCCAGGGTGCAGCGGTGCAGCGGGTCGCCGTCCTCGCCGATCTCCGCCCACAGCCCCAGGAAGCGGTCCCGAGCCTCCTCACGGTCGCCGGCGTGGTGCAGCATGACGACCTGTCCGATGCGGGTCATGACGGCGTCCGGCGCCGCCTGTTCCTGTCGCTTCGCCACCGCGCCCTCCACGCTCGTCACCGTCGTCACGACGCTAACCGCCGCCACGGGCAATGAGGCTCAGGCAGCTCCGTACGGCACTGGGCCAAGCCGGTGACGCCAGGGGGCGGCCCGCGAACGGCTCGGCCGCGCCCCGGCCCGATGTGGCGCGGGCGAATGCGGCGGCCGCATCGCACCGGGCGGGACCGTGGTGGGCGATCGCCGCATGTGTCCCCGTACCGCCCGCAGGCGGAGGTCACCGCCGCACTCTCCGCCTGCGCGCCGGCCGCCCTGCCCCGCCGCCCGGGCCATCAGCCCAGGTTCGGGATCGTCCAGTCGATCGGCTCGTGTCCCTGCCGGGCCACCGCCTCGTTGATCTGCGTGAACGGGCGGGAGCCGAAGAACTTCTTCGCCGACAGCGGCGAGGGGTGGGCACCCTTGACCACCGCGTGCCGCGTCTCGTCGATCAGCGGCAGCTTCTTCTGCGCGTAGTTGCCCCACAGCACGAACACCGCCGGGTCCGGCCGCCCGGCCACCGCACGGATCACCGCGTCGGTGAACTTCTCCCAACCCCTGCCCTTGTGCGAGTTCGCCTCTCCGCCGCGCACCGTCAGCACCGCGTTCAGCAGCAGCACGCCCTGCTCCGCCCACGGCATCAGATAGCCGTTGTCCGGGATCGGCGTGCCCAGCTCCTCGTGCATCTCCTTGTAGATGTTGCGCAGCGAGGGCGGGGTCTTCACGCCGGGCCGCACGGAAAAGCACAGACCGTGGCCCTGGCCCTCGCCGTGGTACGGGTCCTGGCCGAGGATGAGCACCTTCACCTTCTCGTACGGCGTGGCGTCGAGCGCGGCGAAGACCTCCTCGCGCGGAGGGTGGACGGGACCCTTGGCACGCTCGTCCTCGACGAACTCCATGAGCTCCTTGAAGTAGGGCTGCTGCAGTTCGTCGCCCAGAACGCCCCGCCAGGACTCCGGCAGCATGGCGATGTCGGTCACGTCAACTTCCTCCGATGTGCGGTCACTTCCAGGTACGGAACCTACAGGCGACCACTGACAACCGGCTTCCGGCCCCCTACCGGGGGCGCGCTACCAGCTGGTCTTCCGGGACAACTCCCACATCATCATGATCGTCGACGGGTCCAGCGCCCGCTCCCCGCCGGAGATGTCCTCGCTCGCCGCCAGGAACTGTTTGCCCTGCCACAGCGGCAGCAGCCGGGCGTCGTCCACCAGGATCTGCTGGGCCTGCTCGAACTCCTTGACCACGTTGGCACGGTCGCTCTCGCGCCGCGACTGCGGCAGCAGCACCTTGGTGATCTCCGGCGACGGGTAGGGCGTGCCCAGCGCGTTCTGCTGACCGACGAAGGGCGCGATGTAGTTGTCGGGGTCCGGGAAGTCGGGGAACCACCCCCGGCCGAACACCGGGTACTCGCCCTTCTGGTAGCCGTACACGTACGTCTTCCAGGGGCGGCTCCTGAGAGTGACCTGGAACAGGCCGGAAGCCTCGAGCTGCTGCTTGAGCGCCTGGAACTCCGGGCCCGTCTCGGAGCCGTACCGGTCGGTGGTGTACCACAGGGTCAGCGGGACCCGCCCGGTGATGCCCGCTGCGGAGAGGATCTCGCGGGCCTTGGCGGTGCTGGGGTCCCCGTAGTCGTCGAAGAAGGGCGTGGTGTGCCCGGTGAGGCCCGCCGGGACCATGGAGTAGAGGGGTTCGACGGTGTCCTTGTAGACGTTGTGGGCGATCGCGGCCCGGTCCACCACCTGGGCGACGGCCTTGCGGACGGCGAGCTTGCCGGCCCACGGGTCCTTCGGGTTGAACACCAGGTAGCTGATCTCGATGCCGGGGTTCTCGACGAGCTGGATGCCGCCCGTCGACCCGTGGCGCTGGAGGGCCACGATGTCGGAGGAGGCGAGACCACGGTAGGTGATGTCGATCCTGTGGTTCTTCAGGGCGTCGACCATGCCGGCGGAGTCCTGGAAGTAGCGGATGGTGACGGCGTCGTTCTTGCGGTCGGCGTAGCCCTTGTAGCGACTGTTCCCGACGAGCCGGGCCTCCTTGCCCTCCTCGTAGGACTGCAGCGCGTACGGCCCCGACCCGGTGATCCCGCCGTCCTCGCGCACCCGCGTGGCGGGGTAGTCGGCCGGGTCGACGATCGACATGGCCGGGGTGGCGAGGACGAACGGGAAGGTGGCGTCCGGTTCGTTGAGGTGGAAGACGACCTCCCGGTCGCCTCTCACCTCGACCCCTTGCAGGCTGCCGAGCAGGCCCGCCGGACCGCCGGACACATTGATGCGCTTGATCCGGTCGATCGAGTACTTCACGGCCCGGGCGTCGAGCTTGTCCCCGTTGGAGAACGTCAGCCCCTGGCGCAGGACGCAGCGGTAGGCAAGGTTCGTCCGGTCGGTGAACCCGCAGCTCTGGGCGGCGTCGGGTCCCGGCAGAACCGCGCCGTCGGGGTAGTTCAGCAGGGTCTGGTAGACGTTGCGGAACAGTTCCCAGGAGCTGTCCCAGGACGCGGCGGGATCGAGGGTGCTCGGCGCGCTGGTGGTGCCCACGACGATCGGCCCCTTGTCGCCGGAGGACTCCGAGGAGAGCGCACCGCAGCCGGCCACCAGGGACAGGGACGTGATCGCCGCCAGCCGACGCAGACGGTTCCGGTTGAACACGCGCACACTCCTCGATCCGCCGTACCAGGGGTCGGCGGCAGACCATACCGCAGCACCCCGCCGGCGGAACCGGTTCGGCGACGGCTGTGACCTGCGCGTTTCATGACGACGTTGTCATCGGTCCGAGTGCCTCGTGTACTTCGACACGGGCGCCCCTTGTGTCAAGGGGCGCCCGTGTCGCAGACCCGTGTCGCAGACCCGTGTCGCAGACCCGTGTCGAGGGCCCGTGTCGAGGGCCCCGTCCCGTCAGACCGCGGCGTTCAGGTAGTGACCGCCGTCGAGCACCAGCGTCTGGCCGGTGATCCAGTCGGACTGGTCCGAGGTCAGGAACGCGGCGGCGCCACCGATGTCGGAGGGCACGCCGAGCCGGCCCAGCGGGTAGGACGCGGCGGCCTCCTCCTCGCGGCCCTCGTACAGGGCCTGCGCGAACTTCGTCTTCACCACGGCCGGCGCGATGGTGTTGACCCGCACCTTGGGTGCGAACTCGTGCGCGAGCTGCAGGGTCAGGTTGATCATCGCGGCCTTGCTGATGCCGTACGCCCCTATGAACGGCGAGGCGTTCAGGCCGGCCACGGAGGCGATGTTGACGATGGCGCCGCCGTTGTCCTTCTGCCAGGCGTGCCAGGTCCTCTGGGCGAAGCCGAGCGCCGAGACGACGTTGGTCTCGAACACCTTGCGGGCCACGTTCAGGTCGAGGTCGGCGATGGGGCCGAACACCGGGTTGGTCCCGGCGTTGTTGACCAGGAAGTCGACCCGGCCGAAGGCCTCCATCGTGCGTTCCACGGCGATCGCCTGGTGGTCCTCGTCGTGCGCCTTGCCGGCGACGGCGATGACGCGGTCGGCGCCGAGCTTCTCGGCGGCCTCCTTCAGGGCCTCCTCTGTGCGCCCGGTGATGCAGACGCGGTCGCCGCGGGCGACGAACGCCTCGGCGATGCCGTAGCCGATGCCGCGGCTGGCGCCCGTGATGAGGGCGACCTTGCCGGAGAGTGCGGGCAGTTCAGTCATGGGTGCGTCTCCCCGGCCCTAGTCGAGCGGTCCGCCGGCCACGTACAACACCTGGCCGGAGACGAATCCGGCGGCCTCACCCGTGAAGAAGGCGATCGCGTTGGCGATGTCCTCGGGCTCGCCCACGCGCGCCACCGGGATCTGGGTGGCGGCCGCGGCCTTGAAGTCCTCGAAGCCCATGCCGACGCGTTCGGCGGTGGCCTTGGTCATCTCGGTGGCGATGAAGCCCGGGGCGACGGCGTTCGCGGTGATGCCGAACTTGCCGAGCTCCTTGGCCAGGGTCTTGGTGAAGCCCTGCAGACCGGCCTTGGCGGCGGAGTAGTTCACCTGGCCGCGGTTGCCCAGCGCGGAGGACGAGGAGAGGTTGACGATGCGCCCGAAGTTCGCGTCGACCATGTACTTCTGGCAGGCCCGGGACATCAGGAAGGCGCCGCGCAGGTGGACGTTCATGACGGTGTCCCAGTCGGAGACACTCATCTTGAACAGCAGGTTGTCGCGCAGCACGCCCGCGTTGTTGACGAGGATGGTCGGCGCGCCGAGTTCCTCGGCGATCCGCGTGACGGCCGCCTCGACCTGGGCCTCGTCCGAGACGTCGCAGCCGACGGCGATGGCCTTGCCACCGGCGGCGGTGATCTTCTCGACGGTGTCCTTGCACGCGGCCTCGTCGAGGTCGATCGCCGCGACGGCACGGCCTTCCGCGGCCAGTCGTACGGCGGTGGCGGCGCCGATGCCGCGCGCGGCGCCGGTGACGACGGCGACCCGCTGATCGGTGGTGGACATTGCTGCTTCTCCTCGCCCTTGGAAAGCCTGGAACACCTTGGGAACGTCTGCTGAAAAGCGTCTGCGGCTCACGGTACGCCTTCAGTGAGCGACCGCTTAGTACCTTCAGCAGACGTGACGCTAGAAGCCCTGGCACCCGGTGTCAACGGCACACCCGGCGCGTGTGATCCATTACCTCACCAGGAGGTCCAGCAACCGCTCCGTCTCGGCCGCCGGGTCGGCGGTCAGCCCGGTGTGCACGGGCCCGGGCTGCACGACCGTGGAGCGGGGCGCGATCAGCCAGCGGAAACGCCGCCCGGCGTCGTCACCTGCCGCCTGCCCGGCCGCGGCGCCCCCCGCGCACACGCCCTCGACGGCACTGAGCGCGGCCCGCACGCCCGCCACGTCCGCGTCCGGGTCGAGGGCGAACAGTTTCCTCTCGTCGAGGTGTGTGCGGGCGGCCACGAACGACTTGGCGCGGCAGTAGACCAGTACGCCCGCGTTGATGCACTCGCCGCGCTCGATCCGCGGTACGACCCGCAGCAGCGCGTACTCGAAGACGTCCCGCTCGCTCACTTGTCCCCCTGCCGGGTCCGAAGGCCCTGGATGCGCTCGTGGATGACGGCGGCGCGGGCGAGCAGCGGCCGTGCGTAGGCGCGGCGCAGCTCCTCCGGGGAGTCGAAGCCGGGCTCGCCGGTCAGCCAGTCGTCCGGGATCCGGGCGGTCACCTCGGCCAGCAGCTCCTCGGTGACGAGGGGCGCGAGGTCGGCGGCGGCAGCCGCGACGTCCGGCGCGAAGGGGGCGAGGGCGTGGTCGGAGGCGTCGTAGGGGCGCGCGGCGGAGGCCTCGGCGCCGGGCCAGTTGTGGTGCCAGATCATGGTGGCGCCGTGGTCGATGAGCCACAGGTCGCCCTGCCACATCAGCAGGTTCGGATTGCGCCAGGAGCGGTCGACGTTGCCCACCAGTGCGTCGAACCAGACGATCCTCCCGGCCTCCTTCGGCCCGACCCCGAACGCGAGCGGGTCGAAGCCGATCGCGCCGCTCAGGAAGTCCATGCCGAGGTTGAGCCCGCCGCTCGCCTTGAGCAGGTCCTGCACCTCCTGGTCGGGTTCGCCGAGGCCCAGCACCGGGTCGAGGCCGAGCGTCACCAGACCGGGCACGCGCAGGCCGAGCCGGCGTGCGAGTTCGCCGCTGACGACCTCGGCGACGAGCGTCTTGCGGCCCTGTCCGGCGCCGGTGAACTTCATGACGTAGGTCCCGAGATCGTCGCCCTCGACGAGCCCCGGCAGGGAACCGCCCTCACGCAGGGGTGTGATGTAGCGGGTCACAGTGATCCGCCTCAGCATTGTCCCCGGCCCCACGACTCTTCTTGCCTCCGAGCAGCCCATCAACGGCTGTGCGCCCCTTGCTTCCGGTACTTCCGACCTCCGGTACGAAGTGAGCATAGTAACCGAGCGTGACAGCCGACGAGCAGACGTGGAGGACGGTGCGCTGCCGAACGGGATCGCCGAGCCGTCGTGGTGTTGCCACCGCCGTCACGACCTGGCCGTGGCCGGGGTGGCGAGTTGCAGGAGAACGGCGTGCACTGCCGTCACCCTCCGCCGGACGGTGGGTGAACCCGGATGGCGCCGCCGCGTCACACGCTGTCAGCGGTCATCTCTGGCATGTTGATGCTCCCAGTACGCCGATGTCGGCGGCCGCAGTCGGTACATCCGCGCCAGGCCGCCCGGCCGATCCAGACCTACCGCCTCTCTCGGCGGAACGACCGACCCGGTGATGACCGGCGGACTGGTTCAGCGCGTGGAGGGCGCTCATGTCACAGACACGGCCAGGGCCGGGCGAGCCGCAGGTCGCCACCCGTGAGCCTCGGGTCCCTGCAGCGGAGCGCATCAGGGACTACCTGACGACCACCGATCACAAGAAGATCGCCCACCTGTACTTCTTCACCTCGTTCGGGTTCTTCCTGTTCGCCGGCGTGCTGGCGATGATCATGCGTGCCGAGCTGGCCCGCCCCGGACTGCAGATCGTCACCAATCAGCAGTACAACGAGCTGTTCACGATCCATGGCGCGATCATGATGCTGCTGTTCGCGACCCCCACGTTCGCCGGGTTCGCGAACGCTGTCATGCCGCTGCAGATCGGCGCCCCCGATGTCGCCTTCCCCCGCCTGAACGCACTGTCGTACTGGCTGTTCCTGTTCGGTGGGCTGATCGTCGTCTCCGGGTTCTTCGTCGATCAGGGTCCGGCGGCGTTCGGCTGGTTCGCCTACTCACCGCTGAACGACGCGGTCCACTCCCCCGGTCACGGCGGCGACCTGTGGGCCATGGGCCTGGCGGTCGCGGGCGTGAGCACCACACTCGGCGCCGTCAACTTCATCGCGACCATCCTGTCCCTGCGGGTCCCGGGGATGACCCTGTTCCGGATGCCGATCTTCACCTGGAACATCCTGTTCACGTCGATCCTCGTGTTGCTGGCCTTCCCGGTGTTCACCGCGATCCTGCTGGCCCTGGTGGCCGATCGAGCCTATGGCGCCCACATCTTCGACTCCGCCACCGGCGGGGCACTGCTGTGGCAGCACCTGTTCTGGTTCTTCGGCCATCCGGAGGTCTACATCGTGGCGCTGCCGTTCTTCGGCGTGGTCACGGAGATCATCCCCGTGTTCAGCCGAAAGCCGGTATTCGGGTACGTCGGGATGGTGGGCGCGACGATCACCATCACGGTGCTGTCGGCCACCGTGTGGGCTCACCATATGTTCGCCACCGGGGCAGTGTTGCTGCCGTTCTTCTCCTTGTTGTCGTTCCTGATCGGTGTGCCGACGGGGGTCAAGTTCTTCAACTGGATCGGCACCATGTGGCGGGGCAGCGTGTCCTTCGAGACGCCGATGCTGTGGTCGGCCGGCTTCCTGGTGACCTTCCTGCTCGGCGGTCTCAGCGGCGTGATCATCGCCTCACCGGCCCTGGACTTCCACCTGACCGACAGCTACTTCATCGTCGCGCACCTGCACTACGTGCTCTTCGGGACGATCGTCTTCGCGATGTTCGGCGGCTTCTACTTCTGGTGGCCGAAGATGACGGGCAAGCTGCTCGACGAGCGCCTGGGGAAGATCCATTTCTGGACGCTGTTCATCGGTTTCCAGGCGACCTTCCTCGTCCAGCACTGGCTCGGTGAGATCGGGATGCCCCGCCGCTACGCGGACTATCTGCCCACCGACGGCTTCACCACCCTGAACACCGTTTCCACGATCGGCGCCTTCCTGATCGGTGTCTCCACCCTGCCCTTCCTGTACAACGTGTGGAAGACCGCGCGGTACGCCCCCAGGGTCGACGCGGACGATCCCTGGGGCTGGGGCCGCTCCCTGGAGTGGGCGACCTCGTGTCCCCCGCCCCGGCACAACTTCACCGCGTTGCCCCGCGTACGGTCCGACTCCCCTGCGTTCGATCTGCACCACCCCGAGGTGCGTCAGGAACTCGGTGCGCCGGAACGCGGCACGGTGGAGCCGACCCCCGACCCCCTGGGAGAGCAGAGCGAATGAAGTCCGAGGGCTACCTCTTCGCCGGTGTGGCGCTGTTCTTCATGCTCACCGACGCCGCGTACACCTGGTTCGCGCGCGAGCCCGCGGGCATCGCCGCGCTGAGCGTGTCGTTCGGCATGTCGTCGGTGATCGCGTTCTTCTGCCTGATCAACTACCGGCGCAAGGGTCCGCGCCCCGAGGACCGGCCGGACTCCGACGTCCGTGAGCGCAGCGGCACGATCGACTTCTTCCCGCCGCACAGCGTCTACCCGGTCGTCACCGCGCTGGGCGCGGCGGTGATCGCCATCGGCATCGTCTACGGCGTGTGGATCATCCTCGTCGGCTTCGGTCTCCTATGGCCCGGCGTCTTCGGCATGGTCTTCCAGTTCGGGACTCGAGAGAGCCCTTGAGGCAGATGCACTCCCTGCGGTCCCCCGAGTCGGACCGTTCACTCCTGTCCCTCGACTCCGCCCGACACCGGATCCGCTGTGCGACCCGTGATCTGCAGACGTTCCTCCGCCGTGGTGGGCAGTTCCACCCGGTCCCGGTAGTACCACGAGCTCAGCGACGCCTTGAGGCGACGGCGCATCGGTGCCTGACGGCCAGGGTGCTCGAGCGGCCGGGGAAGTTCCCTCACCAGCAGGCGGTAGCGCCGCTCCCGGTCGAGACGAACATGGCGCTCCCCCATGCCGCCCGCGAGGTCCTGACGCACCACACCCGTCTCCTCACCCTCCCGGTACAGCCGCCGCTCATGAAGCTGCAGCGCCAGACACAGGCGCCTGGTGAGGAGGTGGGCGAGAACCGGGCCGACGATGACGGCGATACGGAAAAGCCAGGTGAGGCCGTTGACGGAGACACCGAACTCATAGGCCATCACGTCGTTGCCGCCGGCCATCAGCAGGACGGCGTAGAAGACGATGCCCGCCACACCGAGCCCGGTCCGTACCGGCCGGTCGCGCGGCCGGTCGCACAGATGGTGCTCCACGAGGTCCCCGGTCACCCATCGCTCGAAGACGGGGTACAGGTACAGCACGACGAACAGCAGCGCGGGCAGGACGACCGCAGGCAGCAGGACGTTCCACATGAAGGTGTGGCCGGCGACGTTCGTCTCCACGCCCGGCATGAGCCTCAACGCCCCCTCCAGGAAACCGACGTACCAGTCCGGCTGGGCGTCGGTGGAGACCTGGTCGGCCCGGTAGGGGCCGTAGGCCCACACGGGATTGATCTGTGCGACCGCGGCCAGCAGCGCGGTGACGCCGAAGACGATCAGGAAGAGGCCGGTCGACCTGGCGACGAACGAGGGATACATCGGCTGTCCCACCGCGTTCCGGTTGGTCTTCCCGGGTGCCGCCCACTGGGTGTGCTTCAGGTAGACCACCATGACCAGATGCACGGCGATGAGGGCGATCAGCAGGCCGGGCGCGAACAGCACGTGCACGATGTAGAGCCGCTGACCGAGCACCTGCCCGGGGTAGGAGCCACCCCATGCGAAGAAGGCCAGATACGTCCCGACGACCGGGATCGACAGCACGATGGTGTGGGCGGTGCGCAGCCCCGTGCCGGACAGCAGGTCGTCCGGGAGGGAGTAACCGCAGAAGCCCTCCAGGAGGGCGAGCAGGAACAGGGTCACGCCGATGACCCAGTTCAGCTCTCGCGGCCGGCGGAACGCGCCGGTGAAGAAGATCCTGAGCATGTGGACGCCGATGGCCGCGACGAACACGAGGGCGGACCAGTGGTGCATCTGACGGATCAGCAAGCCACCGCGCACGTCGAAGCTCACATGGAGCGTCGACTCGTACGCCTTCGTGACCAGCAGGCCCCGCAAGGGCTTGTACGAACCGGCGTAGGTCACTTGGGCCAGGCTCGGATCGAAGAAGAGCGTCAGGTAACTGCCGGTCAGGACCAGCACGACGAAGCTGTAGAGCGCGATCTCACCGAGGAGGAACGACCAGTGGTCGGGGAACGCCTTGCGCAGCAGTTGTCCGGCCAGCTCCGAGACGGGTGCACGACGGTCCATCACCACGTAGGCCTGGAACGCCGCCTGCCTGGCCTTCGCCTCCAGCCTCGCCCTGTGTCGCCGCACCAGCACGCCGTACCACGCTCCTCCACGTCCCGTCGCCGCACCGGCGTGCCGCGCGGCTCGGCCGGCCGCACGGCACGCCACGAGCCCCGAGTGCCGCGTCATCCCATCTTGATCGTGACCCCGAGGCACAGGGCGCAGGCGTGCCGTGGGCACACGCGTTTCAGCGGCGACCGGGTGCCGGGCGGAGCGGCAGGCGCGTCGCCGATGTGCGAGGCACCGGCGCCCCGCCGTGCGCGCTCGGCGCGTCCGGGTTTTGCTGGAGGTGAGGGCAGGCTGTGCCTGCTTCGCCGTCTGCCGAGCGAACGACCCCGCAGGCAGACCGGAAGGAGTGAATCGCCATGGCCGAACACCAGGGACAGGAGCCGCGTCCCGGAGCCTCCACTCCCGGCGGGCAGGGACCGACGTCCGAGGCGCCTCCGGGACCCACGACGAACGACGCCGCGGAATACGAGGCGTGGCTCGCTCGCAGCCGCGTGATGCTCACCCCCATCGCCGCCCCGTCGATCCTGGGCCTTTTCGGCTACGCCACCGCCACCTTCATGGTGGCGTCGAACCTGGCCGGATGGTGGGGCGACAAGATCATCTCGCCGATCATCCTGGCGCCGCTGGTCATCTTCTTCGGCGGTGTGGCCCAGCTCGCCGCCGGCATGTGGGCCTACCGGGCGCGTGACGCCGTCGCCACGGCCATGCACGGCACCTGGGGGGCCTTCTGGCTCGCGTGGGGCGTGATGCAACTGATGGTGGCCGGCGGTCTGCTGCCGCTCGACACCACTCTCACCGAGGCGTTCGGCTTCTGGTGGATCGGGCTGTCCCTGACCACCCTCTTCGGGGCGCTGGGAGCGCTGGGCAGGAACCTGGGGATGTTCCTCACCCTGGCTCTCCTCGCCGCCGGATCGGCGTTGCAGGCTGCCGGCATCCTGGCCACCACGAGCAGTGTGATCACCGCCGGAGGCTGGGTGCTGGTCGCCTCCTCGGCCGCCGCGTTCTACACCGCGGGCGCGATGATGCTCGAGGAGTCCTTCGGCGGCCGGGTCATCCTGCCGCTGGGCCGGTGGAGCCTGCGGGGCAACCTGCCCGGCCACAGGATGACACGTCCCTTCGAGTACGCCGCCGGCATGCCGGGCCTCAGGGCCGGGCAGTGACCGTCGCGCCAAGCACTGCGGCCGTGGTCCCGCGGCTCGGTCCTGGCGCACGACACCGAACGGGGCAGGACGCCACAGGGAGTGGGAGTGGGCAGTCGCAGCGGCATCATCGAGGTACTGACGGCGGACCACCGGCGGATCCAGCGACTATTCGACCGCATCCGTTCCTCGGCGCCCGGCAGCGACGAACGGAAGACCCTCGTCGAGCAGGTCGGCATGAGTCTGGTCCGCCACGCGGTGGCGGAGCGGGAGCATTTGTATCCCGCGGTGCGCCGGTTCGTGGTGGACGGCGATGCCTGGGCGGACCGCGAACTCGCCGAACACCGCCGGATCGAGGAGTTGCTGAGCTCCCTGGAGGCTCAGGAAGCGGACAGTGTGGAGTTCGGGCACCTCCTGCTGTCCGTGATCAGCCGGGTGACCGAACACGTCGTCCAGGAGGAGCAGCTTCTCTTCCCACGCCTGCAAGCGGTGTGTCCCGCTGAAGTCCTGCGGGATCTCGGCGCGAAGGCCGGCGACACGGAGGCTGCCGCACCCACCCGGCCACGGCCGGGCGCACCGGAACCGGCCCTCCTGGTCAAGGCGACCGCACAGGTTCGGGGCCCCTGGGACCGTCTGCGCGACCTCGTGACACGCCGCGGCCGTCAGTGACTCCGGGCCAGGTGCAACTCCGGTCGACGTCACGAGGACGCGCCGACGTTGCGAGGACGCGTTGTGCCGTGCTGTGCCGTCTCCCGGGGTTCGGCCGTGGCGGCCGGCCGAACCGGCGCAGAGCCGTCGTATGCGGAACGACGGCCGCCGCGCAGGGCCGGGGCGCGTGCCGAGACCAGTGCCATGCCCGCCACGACGCCCCGGTACACCGGAGGCACCCGTGGTCGAGGGCGTGTTCGGCGAGCAGAACACGCCCTGGCCCGGTCCGTTGAGCAGCAGCTGTGCCGCGAACGGTCCGTGGCTAGTCGAAGTCGACCGGCAGCGTGAGCAGTTTTTTCGAGGAAGGAACCCGCCACGACGACCAGGCGGACCGTGGAGACCACTCGGGCTCAGTGAGGCGGAACGGGTCAGTTCGTGGCTGGTGCAGGGACGCGCCGGGGCCTCAGGGTGAGGACACGTTCGGCGTGGTGTTCCTCGTGGAGGTCGATGAGCCGGGCGGTGAGCAGATGGCGCAGGCTGATGATGCCCTCCACCCGGGGCCGCTCGTCGCGGGTGACGACGAGCAGACGGGTGACGTCGTGCCGGGCCATGCGGTTGGCCAGGGCGCGCGGGGTCTCGTCGGGGTGGGCGGTCACCGCCGGGACGGCCAGGTGTCCGAGCGGAGTGCGGTCGGAGGGATCGCGTCAACTCCTCCACCGCGCTCCGCATGGTCGAACGCCTGGAATCCCTCGATCTCATCGACCGACGCGTCAACCCCGACAACCGCCGCCAGGTCGTCCTGCGGCTGACGCCCGTGGGAGCTGAGCTGGTCGACCGGGTCCTCAGTCACCGACGTGCCGAGATCCGCACCCTGGTGGAGCGCCTGCCCGCACAGCAGCGCGCCGGCCTGGTCCTGGCACTCAGGGCACTGACCGATGCCGCGGACGACCTGGGGCTGGACCTCACGGACGAGACCACCCGCCTGGCCGGTCTCGTCGGGAACCCTCTCACCCCCGCCCCGTATCGGCCCCGGCGCCGGCCGGGGGCGGCGGTCCGGGCCGTGTGTCCATCTGACAGCGGAACGACAGGCGTGTTTTACGCCTACCTCATCCCGGACAGGTCAGGATCTCGTCGGGGTCTGAACGGGCGGTGCCCGCCGACCGTACCTCCGTACAGATTTACGGAACGTCCGTGGAAGGGAACGTCAGCATGACCAGCGAATCGCTTCAGCCCGTCTCGGCGCCTGCCCGCCGCAGTGTCGTGGCGGCGGTCGGTGTGACGGGGCTCGCCGTCGCGCTGACCGCGTGCGGAGGCTCGGACGACAAGTCGTCGTCGAGTCCGTCCGGTTCACAGGACAACAGCAACAGCAGTGCGAGCACCGCCACCACGGGCGGGGGCGGCGGCGCCGCGGCCGGTTCCGGCGGCACGGCCCTGGCGAAGACCTCGGACATCCCCGAGGGCGGCGGCAAGGTCTTCGCCGACCAGGGCGTGGTGGTGACCCAGCCGTCGGCGGGCACGTTCAAGGCGTTCTCCTCCAAGTGCACCCATGCGGGTTGCGCCGTGAAGGACATCTCGAACGGCGTGATCAGCTGCCCATGCCACGGCAGCCAGTTCTCGGCGACCGACGGCAGCGTGAAGAAGGGCCCGGCGACCCAGCCCCTGCCCGCCGCGAAGATCGCCGTCTCCGGCGACGAGATCAAGCTGGCCTGACGCCCCTCAATCGCCCCGGACCGCCCGGCGCGGTGGTGCGAGGCAGGTCAGCAGTTCCCCGGTGGTCGTGATGGTGGCGACCAGGGAGAGGGTGTTGCGGATCATCGCGGGGGTGTAGTCGGAGGGCACCCCCGCGATGGCATCCGCGGGCACCACGGCGGTGTAGCCGCGGTTCACGGCGTCGAACACCGTGTTGGGGATCGCGACGTTGGCCGAGACCCCGGTGACGATCAGGGTGCGGCAGCCCAGGTTGCGCAGCAGTGCGTCGACCTCGGTGCCCGCGAGGGGCGACAGTCCGTGCAGCCGGCGCACGACGAGGTCCTCCTCCCGCACGTCGATGGGCGCCGCGACCCGTACCGCCGTGGTGCCGGTCAGCTGCTGGACGGGGAGCCGTTCGGCCGCGCGGAAGAGGCGGGCGTTGCGGCCGGCACCGCGCCCGTCCGGACGGCGTTCGGCGATCGCGTGGATCACCTGCACCCCGCCCTCGTGCGCTGCGGCGACCAGCCGGGCGACATTCGCGAGCACCCCCGAGGAGCGCGCCTCGCGGGCCAGCTCGGGCAGGGCGCTGTCCGGGCCCACGACACCCTGCTGGCACTCCACGGTGAGCAGCACCGTGGCCGGAAGGTCCAGGAGGTCCCTGAGGTCCTGGCGCGACGGCATGGCTCCCCCAGGCGTCGACGGTCCGAGGCGGCGAGGGTAACGACCATTGCGGACGGACGGAAGACGACCCATTCTTTTCTGACGTGATGTCAGAGGATCTCTCTGACACGACGTGGGAGAAGAAGAGGGGGCCGCATGACCGTCACCACGCAGCGCCGGGGCCGGAAGATCATGATGACGCCGGGTGAGCTGGACGAGTTCCTCGCCACCCAGCGCACCTGCCGGGTGGCGACCGTGTCCGCCGACGGAGCCCCGCACGTCAGCGCCCTGTGGTACGTCTGGGACGGCACCTCGCTGTGGCTGTACTCGGTCGTGCGGAGCAAGCGCTGGGCGGATCTGCGCCGCGATCGGCGCATCGCCGTCGTGGTCGACACGGGTGAGGACTACGAACAGCTGCGGGGCGCCGAGCTGTCCGGCACGGCGGAGTTCGTGGGCGAGATACCGCGCACCGGGGAGCTGTGCGCGGAACTCGACGTGCCGGAGATGCTGTTCGCCCGCAAGAACTTCGGCTTGGAGGAGATGCCGCACGACGGCCGCCATGCCTGGATCCGGCTGACCCCGACGAAGATCGTCTCCTGGGACTTCCGCAAGCTGGGCGCGTAGGGCCCCTGCCCGCTCACCCGGCCGTCACGGCTTCGCCTGCCGCGCGCAACGCCTCCACCGCCGCCCGGATCGACGGGCGGCGGTCGGCGTCGGCCCGCCAGACCACGTAGACGTGCCGGCGCACCTGCTGCCGCACGGGCACGGTCACCACTCCGCCCGGCACCGGGTCGCGCCCGAGGCGCGGTGCGATGCAGACCCCGAGCCCGGCGGCGACCAGCCCGAGCTGGGTGTGCGTCTCCCCGGCGCGGTGCCCGACGCACGGCTCGATACCCTTGGAGCGCAGCGTGAACATGAGCCACTCGTGGCAGAACTCGCCATCGGCCCAGGTGATCCACTCGTCGTCGGCGAACTCCTCCAGGCCGACCTCCGCCCGGTCGGCGAGCCGGTGCCCGGCCGGCATCGCCACATCCGCCGGATCGTCCAGGATCGCCGCCTTCACCAGGCCGTCGGGCAGCGGCATCGGCTTGTTGTACCAGTCGAGGACGACCGCGAGGTCCAGGTCGCCGCGCACCACACCGGCCACCCCCTCCTCGGGTTCCAGCTCGCTCGAGCGCAGCCGCAGCGCGGGATGGTCGGCGCGCAGCGCGGCCAGCGCGGTGGGGAACAGTCCACGGGCCGCCGTGGGAAAGGCCGACAGGCGCAGTTCGCCCGCCACCCGCCCGCGCTGTGCCTCCAGGTCGGCATGAGCGAGTGCGACCTGCGACAGAATCCGCGCCGCGTGCTCGGCGAGCAGCCGGCCCGCGTCCGTGAGCCGCACCCCACGCCCGTTCCTGGCCAGCAGCTGCTGCCCCACCTCTCGTTCCAGTTTGGCCATCTGCTGGGAGACGGCCGAGGTGGTCACGTGCAGTCCCTCGGCGGCGCCGCTGACCGAGCCGTGCCGGGCGAGGGCGTCGAGGGTGCGCAGGCGCTCCAAGTTCAACATGTAAGCAATGCTACGAGATATCGGGTGCGAAATCTCGATTGTGCTACGAGATTGCCTCCGCCATCGTTGGGGACATGAGCACCGTCTCCACTCCGCGAACCGTCACCGCCCCCACCACCACCCCTCGCCGCCGGGCCGCCCTCGACTGGCGGATCCGCTTCGGCCTCCTCTCGCTGATCTGGGGTTTCAGCTTCCTGTTCATCAAGGTCGGCACCGAGGCGTACGCCCCGTTCCAGGTGACGCTCGGCCGGCTGGTCTTCGGCACGGCGGTTCTCGCCGTCGCCATGGCGGTCAAGCGCGAACCTCTGCCACGCTCCGCCCGCACCTGGGGACATCTCGCAGTGGCCGGCTTCCTCCTGAACGCACTGCCGTTCTCCCTCTTCGCCTACGCGGAGCTGACGATCCCCTCGACGCTCGCCGGGATCTGCAACGCGACCTCGCCGCTGTGGGGCATGGTCCTGTCCCTGGTGGCACTGTCGGAGGACCGGCCGACGCGGCGCCGGGTGGCAGGGCTCGGCATCGGCTTCCTCGGCGTGCTGACGGTGCTCGGCGCCTGGCAGGGCTTCCACGGCCTGGACCTGACGGGCACGGCGCTGGCCCTGCTCGCCTCGCTGAGCTACCCGGTGGGCTGGATCTACGTCCGTCGCACCCTGGCCGGTTCCAGCCATTCGCATCTGTCGCTCACAGGCGGCCAGTTGCTGCTGGCCACGCTGCAACTGGCCGCCGTCACCCCGCTGTTCACCACCCTGCCGACGCACATCGCGATCCCGCCCCTGCTGGCGATCGCCGCGCTGGGCGCGCTCGGCACGGGTGTGGCGATGCTGCTCCAGTACGGCATGGTCGCCGAGGTCGGCCCGACGACGGCGCAGATGGTCACCTACTTCGTCCCGGTCGTCGCCATCGCGGCGGGCGTGGCGGTCCTGGGCGAGTCGCTGACCTGGTCGACGCCGGTCGGTGCAGTGATCGTCCTGGCGGGTGCGGCACTGACCCAGTCCCGCCCGAAGGCGGAGACCCGGGACCAGCCGAACCCGGGAGCCGGCCGAACCCCGGCAACGGCCCGGTCACGGCACTAGACGTAGCTGCGCGCAGGGCCCGGGCCCAGGGCGGAGGCGACCGCGTCCGCCAGGGGCGCGGTGTCGTCCGCGGTCAGGGTCGAGACGGTGATCCGGATGCCGGGCGGCGCACTGAGCCGGAAACGGGCGCCGGGCGCGACCGCCCAGCCGGCGTGCAGCAGCCGGGCGACCGCGCCGGTCTCGTCGGGCACCGGCACCCACACGTTCATGCCGGTGACGCCATGGGCCGTGACACCGCGCTCGGCGAGCGCGTCGATCAGCGCGCCGCGGCGCGCCCCGTACTCCGCCGCGACCGCCCGCGCGTCCACCGTGCCGTCCGTCCACAGACGGACCACCGCCCGCTGCAGGAGGCGGCTCACCCACCCGGGCCCGAGCCGCTGCCGACCGCGCACCCGGTCCACGGTGACCGTGTCCCCGGTGAGCACCGCGAGCCGCAGGTCGGGGCCGTACGCCTTGGCGACCGAGCGGACGAGGGCCCAGTGCCGGGTGACCCCGGCGAGGGGGTGGAAGGGCACG
The DNA here is from genome assembly GCF_042891915.1 of Streptomyces sp. NPDC001848. Lineage (NCBI taxonomy): Bacteria > Bacillati > Actinomycetota > Actinomycetes > Kitasatosporales > Streptomycetaceae > Streptomyces > Streptomyces sp. NPDC001848. Next base: position 548,942 of record NZ_JBIATP010000003.1, read on the forward strand.
TCGACGATCCCGTGTCCGTGGTCGTCCTCGATCAGCAGGATCCCCGGATGCTCGCGCAGCACGCGACGCAGGGCACGGGCGCGGGGAGCGCTCACCGCGGCGCCGGTCGGGTTCTGCGCCCGGTCCGTGACGACGAGGGCGCGCGCCCCGGCCTCCAGGGCGGCGCGTACCGCGTCGGGCAACGGGCCCTCGTCGTCGACGCCGACGGGAACCGTGCGCAGCCCGAGCGCCGGTACGAGGTCGAGGGTCCTGCCCCAGCCGGGGTCCTCGACGGCGACGGCGTCCCCGGTCCTCAGATGGGCGGCGAGCACTCGTTCGACGCCGTCGAGCGCTCCGGAGACGACGGCGAGCGGGCCGTCCGGTACCCCGTCGGCGTCCAGGGCGGCCCGCGCGAGGCGCGCCAGCTCCGGTTCCACGGCGACGTCGCCGTACAGCACCGGTGCCCGGTCGCCCTCGGCGGCGGCCGCCGCGAACACCTCCGTCAGCGGGGGCAGCAGCGCCGGATCCGGGCTGCCGCTCGACACGTCGCGTACGCCCTCGGGCACGTCCACGCGGATGTGATCCCGGCCCGTCGTGGCCGGGACCGGCCGCACCCGGCTGCCGCGGCGTCCGGCGGTCTCGATGACGCCGCGCTCACGCAGGATGCGGTACGCGGCCGCGACGGTGTTCGGATTGACGCCCAGCTCAAGGGCCAACTCCCGTTGCGGCGGGAGCAGTTGCCCCGGCTCCAGCTCCCCGGTGCCCACCGCGCGTTCCACGCCGGCCGCAATCTCCGCTGCACGGCGCCCTGTGAACCGATATCCTCCTAGCACAAAGAAGATTATGCACTAGTGCAATGGAGAGTGCACATGCAGGGGACACAGCAGCCGTCACCGCCCGCCGCCTACACACCGACCGACCGGACCGTCCCCACACGCTCCGCGCACAAGGCGTCGTACGACAAGGAGCTGGTGCACGCGATACTCGACGAGGGCTACGTCTGCCATCTCGGCTTCGTCCGCGACGGAGCGCCGGTCGTGCTGCCCACGTTGTACGGCCGGGTCGGCGAGCGGCTGTACGTCCACGGTTCGACCGGCTCGCGCCCGCTGCGGATGACCGGGGCGGCCGACCCGGGGCTTCCGGTCTGCCTGACGGTGACGCACGTCGACGGCCTGGTTCTGGCCCGCTCGGCGTTCCACCACTCGATCAACTACCGCTCCGTGGTGGTGCACGGCATCGCCCGCCAGGTCACGGACCCGGAGGAGAAGCGGACCGCCCTGGACGCGCTGGTCGACCACGTCGTGCCCGGCCGCTCACGCGACTCCCGGCCCGCCAACAAGAAGGAGCTGGCCGCCACCGCCGTGATCCGCCTCGACCTGGACGAGGTCTCCGCCAAGCTGCGCACCGGCGGCGCGAACGACGAGCCCGAGGACCTCGCGCTCCCCCACTGGGCCGGCGTGGTCCCGGTCCGCAGGGAGTACGGCGCCCCGCTCGCCGAGGCCGATCTGGCGCCCGGCACCGAGGTGCCGGACTATCTCGCGGCCCTCTGAGGATGCCGTACGGGTGCGGCACCTGGCCGGAATCCTTGGACTCCGGCCAGGTGCCGCACCCACCCCGTCACACGAGGACCGGTTCCTCCGGCAACGCCCGGGCCCCGCAAGCCTCCGCGAGCGCGAGCCCCGCTACCGAGCCGAGCATCAGTGCCGTGCCGCCGAGCGTCGCCGCCGGGCTGCTGACCGCGGCTCGTCCGCTGCGCCCGCGCACCGCCGCACCCGGGGTGCGCCCGGCGGTGGGCCGGGCGCGGTTTCCGGAGGGCCCGCCTCAGGCGGCCTAGGCGGCGGCCTTGCGGGCCGACAACTCCCTTTCCGAGCCGGCGCTCGCGACCGGCTCCGCGGAGCCCTGCGCGGGCGCCGATGACTGGGCGATGAACGCGCCCACCAGGACCACCGCACCGCCGATGATCTGCGGGGCGGAGAGGTGCTCGCCGAGCAGCACCCAGGCCAGCACGGTGGCGATGACCGCTTCGAGGCAGGCCACGACGCCCGCGACCTGGGGCGAGAGCCTGCGCACGGACAGCACGCCGGTGACGTAGGCGAGGACCGTGGCGATCAGGATGATCCAGGCCAGGAGGGCGGCGGCCGGAACGGGGGTGCCGTTCATGTAGGCGGTGCCGGCGAGCACCGACCAGTCCAGGGTCCAGGGACGGGCGACCACGGTGAGCACGGCGGCCCCGCCGAGCAGTCCGTACGCGATGACACCGAGCGGGTCGGGGGCCTGGTCGCCCGCCTCGCTGCCCTGGTCGGACAGGACGAAGTAGCCGACCTGGCAGCAGGCGGCGCAGAGCGCGAGCAGCAGTCCCAGGGGGTCGAAGCCGAGCCCCGACCACACCTCGACGACGCAGGCGAGTCCGCCGACCGCGAGGACCACGCCGGCCACCGCGGCGCGCGTGACCGGACGCCGCTGCACGAAGCGGACCCAGCCGAGGACGAGCGCCGGCGCCAGGTACTCGATGAGCAGGGCGACACCTACGGGTATGCGGGAGAGCGCGGCGAAGTAGCAGGCCTGGACGCCGGCCACGGCGAGCAGCCCGAACCCGGCGAGCAGGCCGGGGCGGCGGCGCAGCAGGTCACGGTGGCGTACGGCGAGCGGGAGCATCACGAGGGCGGCGCCCGTGACCCGCAGCCACACCACGTGCAGGGGGTCCAGCCCTGCCTGGATCAGCGGCTTGGCCGCGACGCCCGATCCACCGAAGGCGACGGCCGACGCGAGCGCGAGCCCCAGCCCGACGCCTCTGCCGCGATTGCTCTGACTGCCCCGAGATCTGTGCACCGGCACATGATGGCAGGCCGCGACATGAGCGTCACCCCCAATAGCTCCTGTCTCAGCGGCTGGACGGAACCGCGCCCGCCGCCGCGATCCGCTCCGTCAGTGCCCTCACGCCGACGCCCGCGCGGCCGAGGACTTCGACCGCCCGTGACTCGGGGTCCGCGACCATCGCCGCGAGCAGGTCGAGGCCTCGTGCACATGCGTCGCCGCGACCTGCAGCGTGCCCGTACGCCGCGCCGAGGGCGGTGGCAGCGGCGGGCGACCAGCCGTCCGGCTCCTTCAGCATGGGCACCGCGCCCGAGTCCTCGACCGTGGTCTGCCAGCGCATGCCGTAACCGATGGCGCGCTGGACGAGGTAGCCGAGCAGCCGGGCCACCTGCGGCCCGTCGAAGACGGCGCGCACCTCGGGGTCGGACTCCAGCAGCGTGTGCAGCAGATGGGCGGTGTCGATCTGACGGTCCCCGTCGCGCAGCGCCCTCCTGCGGGCGCCGGAGAGCACCGCTGCCAGCTCAGCGGTGACCCTGGCATCGAGGTGGGGCCGGTGCGTGCCGCGTTCGGCGGCCGGTTGCTGGACATGACGGGGTGGCACGTCCTCCACCCCATCAGTCCCAGCGGCCCGCGTCATCCCCAGCAGGCAGCATGTGCGCGTCCGACACTGGTTGGGCATGGCTGACCCGGTCCTCCTCCTCACGGATGACATCGCGCCGTTCCCCCTCAGCGGGCCGCACGTCAACCCGCCCGCGGCCGTGCGGGAGGGAGGCCCACCGTATCTGACTGTTCATCAGTATTGAATGTTGCAGACCCTGCGGCTACGTTCCGCGACACCACAGCTGCGCCCGGCGCAGCAGCCGAGGCGAAGGGGTGGTCGCATGGCCGAAGTCAGCGCGGAAGCTCGCATCGAGGCCCCCGCGGAGAAGGTGTGGGCCACGCTCACGGACTGGTCGGCGTACGGCGAGTGGAACGCGACCCACACCGGCTTTCCGAAGGGCGGCCCCGGAACCCTCGAGGTGGGCGGGACCTTTCAGGAAAACATGAAGCTCATGGGCTTCCCGGCCGAGGTCACCTGGACCATCGACGAACTGCGCCCGGGGCGCCTGCTGTCCATCCGCGGCAAGGGTCCGATGGCCGTGGACCTCGCCACCCGCTACACGCTGACGCCGGACGGCGAGGCCACCGCGGTGCGCATCGACGGGGAGTTCACCGGCGCGGCGGTCTCCCTCATGGCGGGCAAGCTGAAGGACTCGGCGACGGCCGCGCTGAACGAGTCGCTGCGCAGACTGGGCGCACTGGTGTCCTGACGGAACGTCCGGCGACGCGAAGACGCCCCGCGGACGCGCGCCGCGGGGCGCCTGCACCTCATCGCGCCGTCAGTGCTCGTCGGCGAGAATCAGGTACAGCTTCTTGCGGGCCTCGTTGATGACCGCGAGGGCCTTGTCACGCTGGTCCTTGTCACCGGTCTTCCAGACCTGGCCGAACGCCTCCATCAGACCGACGCCGGCCTGCCGGATCTCGTGCAGCGCCTCCCAGTCGACGCCGCGCGAGGCCTCCTCCCAGGGGGCGTCCGGGCCCTCGTCGGCCGCGGCGCGACCCGACTCGGTGAGCGAGAAGAGCTTCTTGCCGCCCTCGCTCTCACTGGTGATCAGGCCCTCGTCCTCCAGCAGCTGAAGGGTGGGGTACACGGAGCCCGGACTGGGCTTCCACGCCCCGCCGCTACGCTCGGCGATCTCCTGGATCATCTCGTAGCCGTGCATGGGGCGGTCCTTGAGCAGGGCCAGGATCGACGCGCGTACGTCGCCGCGCCGCGCCCTGCCCCTGGGGCCACCCCGGCCGCGCCCTCCCCAGGGGCCGCCCGGGCCGAAGAAGCCCGGTCCGCCGAAGCCGGGACCACCGGGACCACCGGGTCCACCCGGCCCGAAGGGCCCGAAAGCTCCGCGCCGGCCGTCGAAGCCGCCCCTCATGGGGTGTCCGGGGCCGCCGTGGTGTCCGTGTCGCTCATATCCGAAGTCCTGTCCACGGGAACGCATCACGACCACTCCATTCCATCGTTGATCTGTCGCGATGCCTCGACGATATATCGGAACTGTTCGTGTGACAAGCCCCTACCGAAGCCCGGGATGTCCCGCCTCACCCGATCAGTCGTCCTCTCAGCGAACCCAGTCGTTCCGGCTTCCGTCTCAGCGAACCCAGTCGCGCGACCGTGGGCGCCGGGTTGCTGAACGGCCGTACGGGCTGGGGTGAGTCGGGCAGGGCCCTGCGTAGAGCCGTCGTACGCCGCCGCCGTACACAGCCGCCGTCGGCGTCCGCTGCGGGAGTGCGTGACGGGCCGGTTCGAGGATGTCGATCCACCCGGCACAGCTTGTGGCTGGGGCGCACGGGACCGGGACCGGCTGTTGACACTGCCGGCGGATACGTCCCAGTACCGCTCGACGCGGAGGGCTACGCCGAGTTGCTGACCGAGCGTTCCGGAAGCATCTGCACCGCGTCGGCGTCCCCTTCGGTGAGCAGGCCTGGGACCGCGCTCGCGCCCAGGTCCCCGACGGCACCGAGGAAGGAGGAACAGTCAAGAGTTGTGGGTCGGTTGAGGGAGTCAGTGAAGGTCGCTTGTGCAGGGAGGAGCGCGTTCCCGGGTTGCAGACGGCCGCGTCAGCAGGATGCTCCGGTCGCGCTGCGCACGGGCCTGATGATCTCGTCGGTGAGCCATCGCGCGACCTGTGAGGGATAGGGGCTCCGCAGGCTCAGCACGATCGGCCGCACTCGCGCCGGGCGGCGAAGCGATCTTCATCGACGACGGCCCAGCCGCAGCCGCATACGAGGAAGTCCTCGCGAACCTGCCGATCCCGGCAGCGCTGCGTCGGCTCGATGACGGCAGCCAGTACCGCATTGTGAAGGTGTTCGCGGGGCCCTGACCTGCGGCGACCAGTTCGGCGGAGACGCCTGGAATCCCAGGTGGTGTGGCCCCGGGCGGGGTGAATGACGGTTGCTGCGTCAGGGCCGAAGGTCCTTGAGGGTGAACTCGGGCTCGGCGCAGGGGCCGGACTGGGCTGCGGTCGGGCTGCCCGGAAGGTCCCCGGGGATGTCCGCAGCGTGGACTTCCGCGTTGTCGACGGGCACGTAGGCCAGTTCTGTCACGTCGGGGAGTTTCCAGAAGCGGCGGGTATTGGCGGAGACGGCGTACACCGTGACGAAGCGGGTGGAGGACGGTGCAGCCAGCGCGGCCCGGATGTAGCCGACGGCGTCGCGCGGGCTCAGCCAGGTCGCCAGGTGCCGGGGTTCGGTAGGGATGGGCTCGAAGCTGCCGATGCGAAGGCAGATCACTGACAGACCGAACTTGTCGGCGTACAGCTGCCCGAGGGCCTCGACGGCCAGCACCCGCCGAAGATCTGCCGTTTCGTCTCGGCGAACCCGGTCCACGCATCCAGCCGTTCCAGTCCGTGCAGGTCACCGGACGGAGCACGACCAACTTCGCTGAGACAGGACAGGAACCGGAATCCGGATCCGGGCCGCCGCCCGCCGCCCGCCGACACCAGTCCAGCCACCCCGAATTGGCCTTGTCCCGCCCGGGCCGCACGCCTCTAACGTCGGCCCATGCGGATTCGTATCGTCGACGCCTTCACCGACCGCCCGTTCGCCGGCAACCCGGCCGGGGTCCTCCTCCTCGACTCGTTCCCGGACGACGACTGGCTGCAGAAGGTGGCCCGCGAGGTCAACCACGCCGAGACCGCCTTCGCACACCGTCTGCCCGAGGGAGGAAAGGCCCACTGGGCGCTGCGCTGGTTCACCCCCACCACCGAGGTCGCCCTGTGCGGCCACGCGACCCTGGCCACCGCACACGTCCTGCACACCACGGGCGCGCACGAGGGCCCGGTACGGTTCGCCACCCGCAGCGGTGTCCTCAGCGCCGCGCCACGCGACGACGGCTCGATCACACTGGACTTCCCCACCGCGCCGCTCACCCCCGTCGAGATCCCCGACGGCGTGGCCGAGGCCCTCGGCGCGCAGCCCCACGCCGCCGTCGACACCGGCCCGAGCGTCGGTGACCTGGTCCTGGAGCTCGCCGACGAGAAGACCGTCCTCGGCCTCGCCCCGGATGTCCGGGCGCTCGCCCGCCACTCACCACGCGGCGTCATCGCCACCGCCCGCGCCGAGGATCCCTCCCGCGGGTACGACTTCGTCTCGCGCTGCTTCTTCCCGAACGTCGGCATCGACGAGGACCCGGTCACCGGCAGCGCCCACACCGCTCTGGCCCCCTACTGGTCCGAGCGCCTCGGCCGCCCCGACCTCACCGGTCTGCAGGCCTCCCCGCGCTCCGGCCGCGTGCGCACCGAACTCCGCGGCGACCGCACGCTGCTCACGGGCCACGCGGTCATCGTCATCGAGGGCGAGCTGCTCGCGTAACGGCACGCCAGGGGCGTACGACGCCCTCGTACGCCCCTGCCCCGCCCTTTCACGCCGTCGGCAGCCATCCCACCTTCCCCGCCAGCAGCGCGTAGCCCACGAACGCCCCGATGTCGAGCAGTGAGTGGGCCACCACCAGGGGGCCGACCCGCCCCCAACGGCGGTACAGATGGACGAAGACAACGCCCATCACCATGTTGCCGAGGAACCCGCCGATGCCCTGGTAGAGGTGGTAGGAGCCGCGCAGCACCGAGCTGGCCACCAGGGCGGTGCCGGGGGTCCAGCCCAACTGGCCCAGCCGGCGCAGCAGGTAGCCGACGACGATGACCTCCTCCAGGACGGCGTTCTGGATCGCCGACAGGATCAGTACGGGGAACTTCCACCACACGTTCGGCAGCGCCTCGGGCACCACCGTGAGGTTGGCGCCGAGCCCTCGCGCGGCCAGGTAGAAAGCGATGCCCGTCGAGCCGATCACCGCTGCGATCGCAGCCCCGCGCCCGAGGTCCGGCCAGGGCCTTCTGCGGTCGAAGCCGAGCGTGCGCAGGGACGCGCCCTCCCGCAGCAGGAAGTGCGCCACCAGCGCGACCGGGACCAGCGCGGTGGCGATCCCGAAGAGCTGCCAGGCGAGATCGAGCCAGGGGCGGCCGGGCGCGGCGGAGGCGTTCATGGTGGCCGCCTGGTCCTTGAGCCCGCCCGGTTTGGTGACCGATCCGACAAAGCTGATCAGCGCGGAGACCCCGCTCGCGCCGAGCGAGAGCCCCAGCACCAGCAGCGTCTCGGCACGGAACATCCATCGCGTCGGCCGTTCCGCCGTATAGGAATCGGCCACCGACCCTGCCTCCACCCGCACTCCGCCTCCAGTTGAGCGATCCCGCCTCGTCCCCATCTTCTGCCATACGGCTGTCTCTCGGCACGGGCTCAACACGGGGACCTGGTGGTGGGGAGACGGAGAAGGGTGACCGTGCGGCCGGTCGGTCCGGCCGCAACGGACTCCTCAGCTCACGCCCGCCGGTTCCGGTAAGCCGACCGGCCAGGTGTGGACCGGTTCTCCGGCGTGCATCAGCTCGCGGTACCGCACGGTCGTCGCGGCCAGCGCGGCGTCCCGGTCGAGCCCCCGCTCCAGGGCCCGGTGGAACATGGCGGCCTGCCAGCTCGCGCCGTTGACCCGCCGCCGGCAGCGCTCCTCGATCACTCCCAGGTAGAAGTCCCGGTCGGCGGGTTCGACTCCCCACGCGTCCAGCCCCGCCTCGGCGAGCGGCAGCAGTTCCTCCCGCACCAGGTCCACGGCCGCCACCTCGGTGATTCCGCCGTACCGACCGCGCTTCGGCCACCGCAGGCGTGCCTCGATGCCGTACCGGCAGGCCGCGTCGAAGTTGGCGGCGGCGGCCTCGAACGGCAGCCTGGTCCACACCGGCCGCGACTCCTCGGCGAGGGCGCGCACCACGCCGTAGTAGAAGGCCGCGTTGGCGATCACATCGGTGACGGTGGGTCCCGCGGGCAGCACCCGGTTCTCCACCCGCAGATGCGGGACGCCGTCCGCGATGCCGTAGACGGGGCGGTTCCAGCGGTAGATGGTGCCGTTGTGCAGGACGAGTTCGGAGAGCTTCGGGACGCCTCCGTCGTCCAGGACGCGCAGGGGTTCCTCTTCGTCGCAGATCGGCAGCAGGGCGGGGAAGTAGCGCAGGTTCTCCTCGAACAGGTCCTGGGCCGAGGTGATCCAGCGCTCCCCGAACCAGGTGCGCGGCCGCACACCCTGAGCCTGGAGTTCCGGCGGCCGGGTGTCGGTGGACTGCTGGAACAGTGGCGGCCGGGACTCGCGCCACAGCTCACGTCCGAACAGGAACGGGGAGTTGGCACCGAGTGCGACCTGCGCCGCCGCGATCGCCTGGGCCGCGTTCCACAGGTCGGCGAAACGGTTCGGGGTGACCTGGAGGTGCAGCTGGACGGAGGTGCAGGCGGCCTCGGGCGTGATGGACCGCGCGCTGCACTCGAGCCGTTCGACGCCCTCGATGTCGAGCCGGAAGTCCTCGCCGCGCGCGGCCACGATCTGGTCGTTGAGCAGGGTGTAGCGGTCGACCGCGGAGAGGTTCGAGGAGACCAGGTCGTCCCGGTCGAGCGTCGGCAGAATCCCAATCATCAGGATCGAGGCATCCAGCTCGTTCGCTTTGCGGTCGGCATAAGCGAGCGAGATCCGCAGCTCCTCGGCGAGCCGGTCGAAAACGCGGCCGCCCAACCTGTGTGGAGCTATGTTGACTTCGAGGTTGAACCTGGCGAGTTCTGTTTGGAAATCTCGGCTGGCAATCCTTTCCAGAACTTGGGCGTTCATCATTCTCGGAGTCCCGTCATGCCCGACGAGATTCAACTCGATCTCGAGACCCATCAGGTTCTTGGGGCGATCGAACCGCTTCTCCTCCAGCAGTCGCGCGAGTCCCGCGAGGCACTGCCTGAGCTTATCGCGGTAGTGCTGGCGATCGGACAGGTCGAACGGCCCTGCCACGACCTTCTCTCCCATCGAAGCGTCCCTCCTGAGATGGGCAGGCCGACGTTACGGCCGCTGCTGTCCGGGGTCACGGGGGATGATGCCCAGGCAACGCGATCGATAACGTCCCGGTGGCGACCGTCACCCGCTACGCTGTCGCCGGGCACATTCGCGAGGCATGGGGCAGGACGCAGTTTCACTGTGCAACCGTCTAGTGAAAAACGCCGACAAGAATCGGCCGACCGCTACGGACAAGTATTCCGAGGTCGCCGCCCTGACGCCTGCGCAGGACCAGGACGAACCACGCTTGCCGTCGACCGGATATCACCTTGCCGACATAAGTGCGTCGCTCCGACGAAACAGCGTATGAACACGGGTCGTATAAACTTTGCGCACGGGGCAGAGAGTTGGCGCTCACGGTTCTGGGCCCTGTCGTCAAGCGCCGCCATCCGTCCGGGCTCGGTTACCCCCATCCCTCCCTCTGACCCCGAGAGCTGACAGTGCCGTCCGCCCGCCCACACGCCCTCGCGCCCCTGCGCCTGTCGAATGAGAGGCGACCCACCATGCAGTTGCATGTCCCCCCGGCTCCCGCGCCCGCTCTCCGCTCCGTCCTCACGGCCCTCGGTTCCCCCACCGCGGTCCGGGAGGCCCCCACCCCCTCCCTGCGCGCGGCTCAGGGACCCGCGACCCCCGAACTTCCGCTGCCCGTCCATGTCCTGGACCGGATCACCCCGGCCGGCACCGCGGCCACCCGGCTCGCCGGGTGGCGGTTCCTCATCCGCTCCGGGGGCCGCGCCGTGGCCGCCGCCGAGACCATGCTGACCCCCGACGGCTGGGCCTTCTCGCACTTCTTCGAGGGCCCGTACGTCGCCGCCACCGAGCGCGCCGTGCTCCAGGCGGAGACCTCGCTGACCGAGCCCTACCAGGCCCGGCTGCTGTCCGTGCCGGAGCTGTACATGCTCACCCTGTGGCTGCACGGCGACTGCACCGCCGACGGCGCGACGGGCCACCCGGCCGCGAACGACCTCCTGGTACCGCTCGCCCCCGCACCGCCCGGCATAGCGGCGCACCGCCCGCACCGCGTCGCCGACCTCCTGCCGGTACTGACCCACCGGATCACCCGCACCCCGCTGCTCGGCCAGCCCGCATAGATTCCAGGTCCCCTCCCACACACCGTGCCCCGCCGCCGGAGACGGCCGCGGGGCACGTCACATGTTCGGGTCATCGAACACCTCTCGCCACCCTCGCTCGTTCGTGCTCGATCACGCTCGTACGAGGAGCGACGTGGGCTTCCGCCCGCACGGACTAGCCCTTTCCGGCCCCCGCGAACCACCCGAAGTGACCGTGCGGTTGGGCTGAACCGTCCCGGCGGGGGATGCGTCATGAACCTGTGAGAAGCGGTGCTGCGAAATCCCTGCGGATCGACGCCCGTGGGGCAACACTGGGTTCCTGACCGACGTATCACCGACGGGGGGCGGCGATGAGCGACACGACGAGCCGCAGGACAGACACGACAGCCATCCCACACATACCGACAGAGCGAAAGATCCCCACCACCATGTGCCAGCACCAGCCACCGTGCCCGACCGCCGAATCCGCCGACCGGGAGTCCGCCCGACTCGTGGCGCACCACCCGGAGCAGGGATGGAGCCTGCTGTGCAACGGCGTGCTCCTGTTCGAGGACACCGGTGAGCTTCTGCCCGACGGTCAGATCATCGCCCCGCACCGCCCGCTGGGCATCGACCAGGTGATGACGGCCGCCTGAGCGCACACCAGGGCATCGACCGCCCTGACACACGAGGGGCCGGCCGGAGACACACGCTCCGCACCGGCCCCGACGCACGTCCCAGGGCGATCAGTCCTCGTAGGCGTCCAGCGGCGGGCAGGAGCAGACCAGGTTCCGGTCGCCGAAGGCCTGGTCGATGCGGCGCACCGGCGGCCAGTACTTGTCGGCGGCCGACACGCCCGCCGGGAAGACGGCCTCCTCACGGGTGTAGGCGTGCTTCCACTCGCCGCCCAGCGCCGCGGCGGTGTGCGGCGCGTTGCTCAGCGGGTTGTCCGCCGGCCACTCGCCCGAGCCGACCTTCTCGATCTCCGCGCGGATGGCGATCATCGCGTCGCAGAACCGGTCCAGCTCGGCCAGGTCCTCGGACTCGGTGGGCTCGATCATCAGCGTGCCGGCCACCGGGAACGACATCGTCGGCGCGTGGAAGCCGTAGTCGATCAGCCGCTTGGCCACGTCGTCCACGGTCACACCGGTCGCCTTGGTCAGCGGCCGCAGGTCGATGATGCACTCGTGCGCGACCAGGCCTCCGGGGCCGGTGTAGAGGACCGGGTAGTGCGGCTCCAGACGCCTGGCGATGTAGTTGGCGGACAGCACGGCCACCTGGGTGGCGCGCTTGAGGCCCTCGCCGCCCATGAGCCGGACGTACGCCCACGAGATCGGCAGGATGCCCGCGGAGCCCCAGGGGGCGGCCGAGATCGGGCCCACGCCCGTCTGCGGACCGGCCTCGGGCTGCAGCGGGTGGTTCGGCAGGTAGGGCGCCAGGTGCTCGCGGACCGCCACCGGGCCGACGCCCGGACCACCACCGCCGTGCGGGATGCAGAACGTCTTGTGCAGGTTCAGGTGCGAGACGTCCCCGCCGAAGTGTCCCGGCTTGGCGAGGCCGACCAGCGCGTTGAGGTTGGCGCCGTCGACGTAGACCTGCCCGCCCGCCTCGTGCACGGCCGCGCAGATGTCGGCGACGTGCTCCTCGAACACGCCGTGCGTGGACGGGTACGTGATCATCAGCACCGACAGCTCGTCACGGTACTGCTCGATCTTGGCACGCAGGTCCTCCACGTCGATCTCGCCGTCCTCGGCGGTCTTCACGACGACGACCTTCATCCCGGCCATGACGGCGCTGGCGGCGTTGGTGCCGTGCGCGGAGGACGGGATGAGGCAGACGGTCCGCTGGTCGTCGCCGTTGGCGCGGTGGTAGCCGCGCACGGCCAGCAGACCGGCCAGCTCGCCCTGGGAGCCGGCGTTGGGCTGGAGGGAGACCTTGTCGTAGCCGGTGACCTCGGCGAGACGTTCCTCCAGCTCGTGGATGAGCGTGAGATAGCCCTGCGCCTGCTCGGCGGGCGCGAACGGGTGCAGCTGACCGAACTCCGGCCAGGTCACCGGCTCCATCTCGGTGGTCGCGTTGAGCTTCATGGTGCACGAGCCCAGCGGGATCATGCCGCGGTCGAGCGCGTAGTCCCGGTCGGCCAGCCTGCGCAGGTAGCGCAGCATCGCGGTCTCCGAGCGGTGCTGGTGGAAGACCGGGTGGGTGAGGTAGTCGTCGCTGCGCAGCAGGGACTGCGGAAGCGTCTCCTCGGTGGTCGCGTCCAGCGCGTCGATGTCGCCCCCGACGCCGAACGCGCTCCACACCGCGCGCAGCTGGGCCCGACCGGTGGTCTCGTCGCAGGCGACCGAGACGTGGTCGGGGTCGACGAGGCGCAGGTTGACGCCGTTGTCCCGGGCGGCGGCGACGACCTCGGCGGCCCGCCCCGGGACCCGCGCGGTGACGGTGTCGAAGTAGGCGCCGTGCACGACCTCGATCCCGCCGCCCGTCAGGCCCGCTGCGAGGACCACGGCGTACCGGTGGGTTCGCCGGGCGATGTTCCGCAGACCCTCGGGCCCGTGGTAGACGGCGTACATCCCGGCCATCACGGCGAGCAGCACCTGGGCGGTGCAGATGTTACTGGTCGCCTTCTCGCGGCGGATGTGCTGTTCCCGTGTCTGCAGGGCGAGCCGGTACGCCTTGTGGCCGTCGGCGTCCACGGAGACCCCCACGAGCCGGCCGGGCAGACTGCGGGCGAACTTCTCGTGGACCGCCATGTAACCCGCGTGCGGACCGCCGAAGCCCATCGGGACGCCGAAGCGCTGCGTGGTGCCCACGGCGATGTCGGCGCCCAGCTCACCGGGGGACGTCAGGAGCGTGAGCGCGAGCAGGTCGGCGGCGACGGTGACCAGGGCGCCCAGCTGGTGGGCCTGGTCGATGAGGGGCTTGAGGTCGCGTACGGCACCGGAGGCGCCCGGGTACTGGACCAGCACGCCGTTGATCTCCCGCTCGGCGACCTCGGCCGGGATGCCGTCGCTGAGGTCGGCGACGACGACCTCGACACCGGTGGGCTCGGCGCGGGTCTGGATCACGGCGATGGTCTGCGGCAGCGCGTCCGCGTCGACCAGGAACAGGCCGTTCTTGTTCTTGCCCATGCGCCGGGACAGCGCCATCGCCTCGGCGGCGGCGGTGCCCTCGTCGAGCAGGGAGGCGCCCGAGGTCGGCAGACCGGTGAGGTCGGCGACCATGGTCTGGAAGTTGAGCAGCGCCTCCAGCCGACCCTGGGAGATCTCCGGCTGGTACGGCGTGTACGCGGTGTACCAGGCCGGGTTCTCCATGACGTTCCGCAGGATGACCGGCGGCGTGAAGGTGCCGTAGTACCCAAGACCGATCATGGAGTCCAGGACCTGGTTGCGGTCGGCGAGGGAGCGCAGCTCGGCCAGCACCTCGGCCTCGGTGCGCGCACCCGGCAGGTCCAGGGCGTCGGCGTTCTTGATCACATCGGGCACCGCGGCGGCGGTGAGCTCGTCGAGCGAGCCGTAGCCGACCTGCGCGAGCATCTTGGCCCGCGCCTCCTGGTCGGGCCCGATGTGGCGGTGCTCGAACGGAGTGCCCTGTTCGAGCTCGGAGAGCGGGATGCGCTGGGCGGTCATTGCGGAGGCCTCCTGGTCTGACGCGACCTTCGAGGGGCACCACGGCGCGGGTACCCCGACGGCCTCCCCCTCTGTCATCTCGACCTGAGAGCTTCACCGGTCCGCCCGAAGGCGGGCCGGCTTTCACCGTCGGTGAGAGCGGAAGCCGTCGACACCCGCCCTGCTTTCCAGAGTGACCTCGTCCGTGCGGTACCTGGGCCTGAGAGATTCCGGGGAGGATTTGCTCCTTCGGCGCCTCCGGATCGCTCCGGAGGACTCTCCCGCACGGGGTCAACGGCCGATTGCCAGACTACCAGCGAGGACGAGTCGGCAGTCTGCGCGGCAACCTTCAAGTGGCCGCCTTCCCGAATGTGCTCTTTCGTAGTGCCTACGGATGGGGTGCGACCAGTTGGAGGGACCGTGCAGACCGACATCGATCCGCGGAATCTGATCGGCCGCAAGGCGTACGACCGCAACGGCCACAAGATCGGCACGATCGACGAGGTGTACCTCGACGACGCGACGGGTGTGCCGGAGTGGGCGGCCATACGAACAGGCCTGTTCGGCAGGGACGCGTTCGTCCCCCTGGAGCCCAGCGAGCTGGTCGAGGGCGCGCTGTACGTCCCCTTCGAACGCTCCCTGATCAAGGAGGCCCCGGACTTCGGCGTCGGCCGCCACCTGTCCCCCGAACAGGAACTGCAGCTCTACCACCACTACGGCCTGGACGTCTCGGCACCACCGCCGCCCGACCGCGACTTCGGCCACCTGGCGGGCTCGGACGAGACGTGACGGGGCAGGCGGGCGGATGTCCGTGCCTGTCGAGCGGTGTCAGGCGCCCGTGCCGGTGGGGGCCGGGTGCCCCACGACGTCGGGGAGCTCGGGGACCAGCGGCAGCGGCTCCGCCGGTTCCAGCTGAGGGTCGTCGACGCCGAACGTGCGGACCCGGCCCGGCTCGGACTGCGGTGTCTCGAACCGTACGGTCACCCTGCCCAGCCCGCTGCCCTGCACCCACCCAGGCCCGTACTCGGCGTGACGGACGTCATGCCCAGCGAGCCAGATCCGCTCGGGCGACGCCGCCGGCTCCTCGGTGAGGGGCTCCTCCGTGTCCGGCCGCTCCTCCGCCGTGGCCTCCCCCGCCGCCAGGTGCGCCTGCGCGAACAGGTCCTCCTGTGTGTAGTCGGCGAGTCCGCTGACCCCGACGCCCAGCAGCCGTACGCCACCGGTCGTGTCCACGGACTCCAGCAGCCGCGCCGCCGCCTCCCGCACCACCGCGGGATCGTCCGTGGGCCCCCGCAGGGTCTCGGACCGGGTCAGGGTGGAGAAGTCGTACCTGCGCACCTTCAGCACGATGGTCCGCCCCGACAGCCCGGCGTCCCGCAGCCTGCGCACACACCGGTCCGCCAGCCGCTGCACCTCCAGCCCGATCCGCAGCCGGTCGTGGATGTCGACGTCGTAGGTGTCCTCGACGGACACCGACTTTGCCTCCCGCTCGGCCACCACCGGTCGCTCGTCGTGCGCCAGCGCCATCGCGTACAGCGCCTGCCCGTGCGCCTTGCCCAGCAGCCGTACGAGCTCGTCCTGGCCCGCCTCGGCGATCTCGTCGATCGTGGTGATCCCGGCCCGCCGCAGGTGGTCACCGGTCGCCGGGCCGACGCCCGGCAGCGTGCGCACCGGCAACGGACCGAGCAGCGCGCGCTCGGTACCCGGCCGTATCAGCACCAGGCCGTCCGGCTTGGCCTGCTCCGAGGCGATCTTGGCGAGCATCTTGGAGGCGGCGAGCCCCACGGACCCCGTCAGCCCGGTGACGGCCCGGATGTCGGCGCGCAGCTTCACCCCGGTCAGCCGCGCCGACTCCTCGTCCCAGGCGGCTCCCCCGGCTTCCAGATCCACGAACGCCTCGTCCAGGCTCAACGGCTCCACCAACGGCGACAGGCCCCGCAGCAGTGTCATCACCTGCTCGCTGATCCTTCGGTAGAGCCCGAAGCGAGGCACCAGATACGCGGCGTTGGGCGCGAGCCGGCGTGCCTGGGCCATGGGCATCGCCGAGTGCACCCCGAAGACCCGTGCCTCGTACGAGGCCGTGGCCACCACTCCGCGGGGTCCCAGCCCGCCCACGATCACGGCCTTCCCGCGCAGGCTCGGCTTGGCTGCCTGCTCCACCGAGGCGTAGAAGGCATCCATGTCGAGGTGCAGGATGGTCGGCGCGGTTCTCACAACTCCGATGCTGCCCTACGCCACTGACAATGCGGCCCTGCCGCGGGCCGCGCGCTCAGACGGCCCGGTTGCGCCGCCGTGCCAGCTCGTCCGCCGCGTTGTGGCCCACGATGGTCTCGCCCGTGTCGACACGTTCACCGTGCAACTGCGACAGCGCGTTCTCCACGTCCCGCCATACGACGCCCACGGCGATGCCGAAGACGCCCTGCCCGCCCTGGAGCAGGGCGTGGACCTCGTCCGGGGACGTGCACTCGTAGACCGTCGCGCCGTCGCTCATCAGCGTCATCCGCTCCAGGTCGCGGAAGCCTCGCTCCCTGAGGTGCTGGACGGCGGTGCGGATGTTCTGCAGCGACACTCCGGTGTCGAGGAAACGCTTGACGATCTTCAGAACGACGACATCGCGGAAGCTGTACAGCCGCTGCGTCCCCGACCCGTACGCGGGGCGGACGCTCGGTTCGACGAGACCGGTTCTGGCCCAGTAGTCCAGCTGCCGGTAGGTGATGCCCGCTGCGGCACACGCCGTGGGCCCGCGGTAGCCGATGTGGTCGGAAGCCGCCCCCGGGCCGCCCGGCACGGGCGTAGGCCGCTGAGGGGCGGAGCCGGCCGCGTTGCCGTGAAGCCGGTACGGACCGCTCTCCCCCAGACTGCGTCCAGGGGCACCCCCAGCCGTACCGCCGCCGCTGCTTCTCACGCCGACCTCCGTCCTTGACCTGCCTTCTCGACGGTAGGCAGTCACCAGGGGTGCGTCAACGATCGCCACACTCGGCACGCCGAGTGATAATCACCCTAGGAGTGGTTTCCCGTGCCCTCCCGCGGGGAAAGGCTAGCCGAATGCCCTGGCGGGCCCTCGGAGACCGCTGCTCCGGCCGTCCGCCTCTCCGTCACCCGACGGCGGCTCCCGGCGTCGAGGGCGGTCGGGCCCCGGCAAACGGTCTCCTGATGCGGGCCATCTCCTTCAGCGCGGGATGCAGGCGGACACTGCGGTCGGCGCGCTCGGGCCGGGCCCGGCAAGGGCCTCGCAGGCGACATGGCGCGGTGAAGCCGCGGGCGCCGCGTCGCCCGCCGGCCCAACCCCCGGAGGGACCGTCACTGGCTGCTGGTCCCGAAGTCCTCCGGTGAGATCTGGTCGAGGAACTCGCGGAACTTCTCGACCTCGTCCTCCTGCTCGTCCGGGATGGCGATCCCCGCGTCGTCCAGCACGCCGTCACTGCCGTAGATCGGCGTGCCGGTGCGCAGCGCCAGCGCTATGGCGTCGGACGGGCGGGCGCTCACCTCGACGCCGCTGGCGAAGACCAGCTCCGCGTAGAAGACGCCTTCACGCAGATCCGTGATGCGTACTTCCGTGAGCTCCTGCCCGACGGCCTCCAGCACGTCCTTGAACAGGTCGTGGGTCAGAGGTCGCGCGGGGGCCATGCCCTGCTGGGCGAACGCGATCGCCGTCGCCTCCCCGGGGCCGATCCAGATGGGGAGGTAGCGGTCGCCACCCACTTCACGCAGGAGCACGATCGGTTGGTTGGAGGGCATCTCGACCCGGACACCTACGACATCGAGCTCGTTCACACAGCAACCCTAGGCCGTGCTCGGGATGTTTGGGTAGTCGGGCACAGAACGCCTGGCCGATCCGCCCACGGCGAACGCCCGGATCAGGGCAGCCGCACGCCCAGCGCGGACTGCACCAGCGCCGCGTGCAGCTTCACCGCGAGCCCCGCCAGCTCCCTCGTACGGGCCTCGGCATGCGCCCTGGTCTGCGGGTTGCGGTGGCGTCGCAGGGGGGCCACCACCTGGTCCACCAGGCCGGCCTCGCGGTCCGCGGCGGCCTTCATCACCCGCAGATGGCGTGGCTCGATGCCGTGCCGGCCCAGTTCCACCACGAGAGTGGCCACGGTGATCGCCTCGGCGTCGTACGTGCCGTCCGGCAGCGGCGTGAGCAGCCCGTAGGACTCCCACTCCTGAAGCTGCTCGGCACCGATCCCGGTGGCCGTCAGCAGCTCCTCGCGGCCGATCCGGGCGGGCGCGGGGCTCTCGGGCTCGCCCAGGAGGTCTCCGAGGAGCTCGCCCTCGCCGGTCTCCCCCGGTCGGCCCAGGGACGGCAGCCGCACCTCCTCGCCCCGCTCCAGGGCGTCCAGGTGCTCGCGGATCACCTTCAGCGGCAGATAGTGGTCCCGCTGCATCCTCAGCACCTGGCCGAGCCGCTCGACGTCATGGGTGCTGAACTTGCGGTACCCCGAGGGGGTCCGCTGCGGCTCGATGAGCCCCTCCGACTCCAGGAAACGGATCTTGGAGATGGTGACTTCCGGGAACTCCTCGCGCAGCACGTTCAGCACTGTGCCGATGCTCATCAGCCGGCCGTCCGCGGCGGCGGCGCCGCTGTCGGCACCGCCGCTCGGTGTGTGAAGCATGGACCCTTCCCCGCGCGGGTCAGATGCCCCGCTGGCTCGCGTAGAAGACCAGCCTGTACTTGCCGATCTGCACCTCGTCGCCGTTGTGGAGCGCGACCTGGTCGATCCGCTCACGGTTGACGTACGTGCCGTTGAGGCTGCCGACGTCGGCGACCGTGAACGTGCCGTCCGCGCCCCGGCGGAACTCGACGTGGCGGCGCGAGACCGTCACATCGTCCAGGAAGATGTCGCTCTGCGGATGGCGCCCCGCCGTGGTCAGGTCGCTGTCCAGCAGAAAGCGGCTGCCCGAGTTCGGGCCCCGGCGCACCACCAGGAGCGCCGAGCCGAACGGCAACGCCTCCACGGCCGCCTGTGCCTCGGGAGACAGCGTCGGCACCGGCGTCTGGCCGGTGGCCTCCGCGTCGTAGGCCTCCAGGCCCGAGATGGAGATCGTGGACGTCGTCTCCGACGCGCGCTCCGGGACCGCCCCGGCCCGCAGCGGCGCACCGCAGTTGGAGCAGAAGCGGCTGTTCTCCGCGTTGCGGTGACCGCACCGCGTACACACCAGGGCCGACATGCCCCCGAAACCTATGCCGCCGGACGC
The DNA here is from genome assembly GCF_042891915.1 of Streptomyces sp. NPDC001848. Classification (NCBI taxonomy): domain Bacteria; kingdom Bacillati; phylum Actinomycetota; class Actinomycetes; order Kitasatosporales; family Streptomycetaceae; genus Streptomyces; species Streptomyces sp. NPDC001848. Next base: position 568,534 of record NZ_JBIATP010000003.1, read on the forward strand.
GGCAGGGTCAACCGACGGCGCGCCCTGACCTCCGGAAATGTCACCACCCGGACCAGCGACCTGATCGCGGAAGAGCGGCCGCTGGCCCTCCGCGTCTCCCGGCTGTGCGCGATGGCGGGCGGTCGCGTTGTCGCTGCCCTCTCGCGCGCTCTTGCCGAACAACTTCGCAAACAACTTCACGGGCGATTCCCCTTGACCGAAACAGACCCGCCCGTGGGGCAGGACGAACCCTGACTGCGTACACCGGCCGACCCGGACATCCTCACAACGTCCGTTTCCACCAGACAGTTTCCACCACGCACCACCCATTCGGTGCGCCGACCCCCCGCAACCTCATGCCCCTGCCGGACGGCCTCCATGCACCCCCGGTTCACGGGGAGGACGACCGAGCGTAGTCAGGGCGCTTCGCCGCTCGCAAGGCGTCCACGACGATCTTCGTGGAGCGCTCCACGGTAACCGTGGCCTGCTCCTTCTCGAGGGTCTGCACCACGCCTCCGGGGATGTTGAGCGCCGGCTCGAGGTCCTGCGGTTTGCCGATGACCTTGAAACTATAGGGCTGAGTGATCTTGTTCCCGTCGACACTGACACCTTTCCCGGAGTCCGACAGGTAGGTGCCGGCGACGACCCGTACGCCGTTCACCTCTATCGCCTCCGCACCGGCCGCGCGCAGCTCCTGGATCGCGTCGAGCAGCATGTCCGCCTGGACCGTCCCCTTCGTGTCCCGGACCGTCAGCGTGATCCCGGGTCCCTCGGCGGCCACCGTGCCCGCAAGGATGCCGAGTTGCTTCTCCTTCTCGGCGGTCTGCCTGCGGGCCTCCTCGGCCCGGTCCGAACTGTTCTCCAACTCGGCCCGCTGATCCTCGAGACCCTGCTTCTCGTCCTGAAGACGCTGCGTACGGTCGTCCAGTTCATCGAGGATGCGTACAAGATCCTCTTGGCGGGCGCCGCGCAGGGCACCGCCGCCGTCGCTGTTGGAGGCGACCTGGATCGCCAGACCGAAGCCGAGGCCGAACAGCAGGACGGCCACGATGAGTTGGGCACGGCTGACGCGCGGCGGCCACAGCCCCTGCACCAGGCGCTGACGGCCGGTCAGTGCTGTGGCGTGCTCGTCGTCCGTCGTCCCCGGCGGCTCGGGGGCCGCGACCGGAACCTCCTCGGGCAGTTCCCTGCGCAGCCGGTGCTCGGAGGTCCCCGGCGGCTCGTTGGTCTCTTCCTCGTTGCTCATCGTGCCTCACGCCCGGAACACATGCCGGCGGATCGCCGCGGCGTTGGAGAAGATGCGGATGCCGAGGACGACCACCACACCGGTGGACAGCTGCGCGCCGACGCCCAACTTGTCGCCCAGGAACACGATCAGCGCCGCCACCACCACATTGGACAGGAACGACACCACGAAGACCTTGTCGTCGAAGATGCCGTCGAGCATGGCCCGCAGACCACCGAACACGGCGTCGAGCGCTGCCACGACGGCGATCGGAAGGTAAGGCTCGACGACCGCCGGGACCTCGGGCCGAACCAACAGGCCGACCACCACTCCGACGACGAGGCCCAGTACCGCGATCACGATGTGCCCTTCTCTGTGCTTGGTTGTGCTGTTCGTACAATCACACTGGGTGCGGCGGGCAGCCGGACGTCACCCTCGGTGGAGATGCCGGTCCGGATCCCGTAGTTCTCCTGCAGTGCGTGCAGGTAGAGCCCGTCGGCGCTGTTCTGGAACCGCGCGCTCAGCCTTTCCCCGTCCCCCACCGCGAGCACGGTGTACGGCGGCACCAGCGGCCTGTTGTCCACCAGTATCGCGTCACCCGCGGCCCTGATCGCCGACAGGGCGGTCAGCCGCTGCCCGTTGATCGCGATCGCCTCGGCACCCGACTCCCACAGCCCGTTGACGACACGCTGCAGGTCCCGGTCGCGGACGCGCCCCGTGTCGGAGAACCCCGAGGTCTCGCGCGGGTTGCCGTCACCACCGGTGGTGGCTTCCTTGGCGTCGTCGACGACGAGCTTCACCCCGGGTCCGTGCACCGCGACCGCACCGGACAGGATCCCCACCAGGTCGGCCGGGTCGCCGCCCCCGTCCTGCCGCAGGGCCGCGCGCTGCCGTGCGCTCACGTCGTCGCGCAGCTTGTCCACCGTGCCCTCGAGCTTGTCCGCGGCGGCGGTCTCACGCTGGATGCGGTCGATGAGTTCCTGACGCTCCTTGGCGACCGTCGGCGCGGCGATCCGCGCCTGCGCGGCGCCCACGGTCACCACCAGGGCGGCGAGCACCAGGCCGGCCGCGAGGCCGAGCTTGGCCCGAACCGTCCTGGGCATACCGGCAGCGCCCTCGGACCTCTTCCGGGCGGCGGCCTCGGCGTATCCGTCGTCGAGGCTGTGGTCCATGACGTTGGTCAGCAACGACATGGACGCGTCCGGGCGCGGGGGGCGCGTCGGTGTGCTCCGAACGGGGGGCGGCTGCGGCATGCCGCACATCGTCGCACGTCGCGCGCGCTACCTCCGAATGGCCCCACCCGCGTGCCGGACAGGCCCCCTTGGGGACACTTGTCCGGCACGCGCGCGTGCCTTGCGCGTTCTACCGCCCGGCGCTGTCCACGACGGCCGACCACTCGTCCAGCAGCGCCTGCGCGGAGGCGTCGTCGGGTCCCTCGGCCCACAGATGGGTGACGGCCTCGGCCGGGTCGGGCAGCACCAGCACCCAGCGGCCATCGGTCTCCACGACCCGCACGCCGTCGGTCGTGTCCACGAACCGGTCCCCGGCGGCCTCCACGACCCGACGCATCACGAGCCCCTTGACCGCCCACGGAGTCGCGAGATCCCGCTTGAGGACGTGCGCCCGCGGAATCCGCGCGTCGATCTGGCTGAGAGTGAGCTGCGTCCGCGCCACCAGCCCGATCAGCCGTACGAAGGCGGCCGTGCCGTCGAAGACGCTGCTGAACTCCGGCACGATGAACCCGCCACGCCCGTCGCCGCCGAAGATCGTCGACTCTTCGCGGCCTACGCGGGTGAGGTCGTCCGGCGAGGTGGTCGTCCACTCGACCTGTGTCCCGTGGTACGCCGCCACCTGCTCGGCGATCCTCGTCGTCGTCACCGGCAGCGCCACCCGCCCGCTGCGCCGCTCGGCGGCCACGAGGTCGAGCATCACCAGCAGCGCCCGGTCGTCCTCGACGATGCGCCCCTTCTCGTCGACGAGCGACAACCGCTCACCGACGGGGTCGAACCTCACGCCGAACGCGGCGCCCGACGACGCGACGATCTCACCGAGCCGCACCAGCCCCGCCCGCCGCGCCTCGGCGGACTCGGTGGGCCGGGACTCGTCCAGACCGGGGTTGATCGTCAGCGAGTCCACGCCGAGCTTGCCGAGCAGGCTGGGGAGAACCAGTCCCGCACTACCGTTCGAGGCATCCACGACGACCTTGAGGCCCGACTCGGCGATCCCCGTGGTGTCGACGCTCCGCAGCAGCGAACCGGTGTACGAGTCGAAGACGCTGGACGGGAAGTAGAGGTCGCCGATCTCACCCGGGAACGCTCGCCGGTACTCCTGGCGCGCGAAGATCCGGTCCAGCTTGCGCTGGCCCGCCTGTGACAGATCTGCGCCCTGCCCGTCGAAGAACATGATGTCGACGGAGTCCGGCACCCCGGGCGACGTCCGGATCATGATGCCGCCGGCACTGCCCCGCGCGGTCTGCTGCCGGGCCACCGGCAGCGGTACATTCTCCAGGTCCCGTACGTCGATGGCGCTGGCCTGCAGCGCCGAGATGACCGCACGCTTCAGCGCACGAGCGCCCCGGGAGTGGTCACGTGCGGTGGTGACCGTGGACCCCTTCTTCAGGGTGGTGGCATACGCGCCGGCCAGCCGTACGGCCAGTTCGGGCGTGATCTCCACGTTCAGGATGCCGGACACACCGCGGGCGCCGAAGAGATGGGCCTGTCCGCGGGACTCCCAGATGACCGAGGTGTTGACGAAGGCACCGGCCTCGATCGTCTTGAACGGGTACACCCGCACATTGCCCTGGACGATGGATTCCTCGCCGATGAGGCACTCATCGCCGATCACCGCGCCGTCCTCGATCCGGGCCGCGCGCATGATGTCGGTGTTCTTGCCGACCACACAGCCCCGCAGATTGCTGTGCTGGCCGATGTACACGTTGTCGTGGACGACGGCCTTGTGCAGAAACGCCCCGCTCTTCACGACGACGTTCGAGCCCACGACGGTGTGTTCCCGTATTTCGGCACCGGCCTCGACCTTGGCGTAGTCACCGATGTACAGCGGCCCCCGCAGCACCGCGTCCGGGTGCACCTCCGCGCCCTCCGCGACCCAGACGCCGGGGGAGATCTCGAAGCCGTCGATATCGACGTCGACCTTGCCCTCCAGGACGTCGGCCTGCGCCTTGACATAGCTCTCGTGGGTGCCGACGTCCTCCCAGTAACCCTCGGCGACATAGCCGTAGATCGGCTTGCCCTCCTTCATCAGCTGGGGGAAGACATCGCCGGACCAGTCGACGGGAACGTCGGGTTCGACGTAGTCGAAGACCTCGGGCTCCATGACGTAGATGCCCGTGTTCACGGTGTCGGAGAAGACCTGGCCCCAGGTCGGCTTCTCCAGGAAGCGCTCGACCTTTCCCTCTTCGTCGACGATGGTGATGCCGAATTCCAGCGGGTTGGGCACACGCGTCAGACAGACGGTGACCAGGGCGCCCTTTTCCTTGTGGAAATTGATCAGATCGGTGAGGTCGAAGTCGGTCAGCGCATCACCGGAGATCACGAGGAACGCGTCGTCCTTGAGTGCTTCCTCGGCGTTCTTGACGCTCCCGGCGGTACCGAGTGGCTTCTCCTCGTTGGCATATGTGAGCTCCATACCGAGCTCTTCGCCGTCACCGAAGTAGTTTTTGACCAGTGAAGCCAGGAACTGCACGGTTACGACGGTCTCGTTGAGCCCATGCCTTTTGAGCAGCCGCAGTACGTGCTCCATGATCGGCCGGTTGGCCACCGGCAGGAGCGGCTTGGGCATGCTCGAGGTCATGGGGCGAAGGCGCGTGCCCTCGCCTCCGGCCATCACGACGGCCTTCATGTCGGAAGCGTCCTCCTCCAAGAGACGACGGTCCAGCCGACTTCACCCGTCTAGATTGTCCCGCAGTTTCCCCGGGCGGGCCATCGAGCCGCGGGCGGCGGCCAATCAGGGGGCTGAATCGGCCATGGCGTCCGCCCTGACAAGTCGGCGGACTTGGACCACGTAGAGGACTCCTGCCCACCAATAGAGCGTTGTACCCCATCCGGCGAACGCCCATCCGAAAATAGCAGCGAGTGACGCGATCCATCCAGTTCCGTCACTGAGGAGGAGCAGCGGGAAAGCGTACATCAGGTTGAAGGTGGCGGCCTTCCCGAGGAAGTTCACCTGAGGCGGCGGATAGCCGTGACGCCTGAGGATGCCCACCATCACCAGCAGAACCAGCTCTCGCGCCACGAGTACGGAGGTCAGCCAAAGAGGCAGAATCCCGCGCCAGGTGAGACCGAGCAACGTCGAGGCGATGTACAGCCGGTCGGCGGCGGGGTCGAGCAGCCGGCCGAGACTGCTGATCTGGTTCCAGCGCCGGGCGAGCTTGCCGTCGAGATAGTCACTGACACCGCTGAACACCAGCACCAGCAGCGCCCAGCCGTCGCTCTTCGGCCCGCCGAACTCCGGCCTGAGGATCAGCCACAGGAAGACGGGCACGCCGACGAGCCGCGCCATGCTGAGGATGTTCGGGATGGTGAGGACGCGGTCCGTCTGGACACGGGTCTCCTGGACCTCCACCCGGGGGCCTCCTGCGGGAACGAACCAACGATGATGCTCCCTGACCTTACCCGGCGAGTTCCGGCCGGAGTGCGGAGGGGTTCCCTTGCGGTCCGACTCAGGAGCTCTTCAACGCAGAAAACCCCCGTGCCGAAAAGCACGGGGGTTTCCTCAAGAATTGTTCGGCGGTGTCCTACTCTCCCACAGGGTCCCCCCTGCAGTACCATCGGCGCTGTAAGGCTTAGCTTCCGGGTTCGGAATGTAACCG